>JBDNFI010000051.1:0-77433 GCA_041689935.1 Cyclobacteriaceae bacterium | reverse complement strand
TGTATGGGCCGGAGAAGGCAAATTTATCATTGACCATACAGAAGTCAATTCAAACTATATAGGACAAGGACTTGGCAAAACCTTACTGCATGAGGCAGTGAAATTTGCTCGAGAATCACACCTAAAAATCCTCCCGCTTTGTACCTATGCTAAAAAGCAGCTTACTCGCACAGATGAGTATGCTGACCTACTATTTTAATAAAAATTTATAGTAGTTATATCTACCTCAATTCAACCTTTTTATAGCTTCAAAATTTTCAATATTCATTTTTCTACTATACCTTGAAGTATTATCCATCTCAAGGATTAGTGAAAAACTGGATTAAACTAACTCTTTTACTCGCAAGCAGCCTCACTGTGATGTCTAGTGCAACCATTGCTGCATCACTTCCAAAAATGGCCGAACTCTTTTCTAACGTGCGTAATTCTGACTTTCTTGCAAAACTAATTCTTACCCTTCCAGCGCTTTTTATAGCCTTATTTTCACCTATTTTTGGTCGCTTAGCCGATAAAATAGGACGCTTACCTATTCTGAATATCTCTCTAGTATTCTACGCATTTGGTGGCATCTCCGCATTTTTTCTTGACAATATTTACCTGATTTTGATAGGGAGAGCTGTATTGGGAATTGCTGTTGCGGGCATAGTCACGATGGCAATAACACTTTCAGGAGATTATTTTAAAGGAAAGGAGCGAGATCAATTTATGGGATGGCAAGCCGCATTTATGGCAATGGGCGGTGTAATATTCGTAAGCGGTGGTGGCTTTTTAGCTGATATCCACTGGCGCTACCCTTTTCTTATTTACGCATTTTCATTGATCGTGCTCATCATGAGTATATTATTGTTGAAAAAGCCAATCTCAGAATTGAAAGAGGTAGACGATATGGATGAAAGTAAAATCCCAAAGGAAATTTGGAACATCTTTTTGGTCGCATTTTTGGCAATGGTTATTTTTTACATGGTGCCTACTCAGATTCCATTTGTTATCAAGTCTTTAGGAATAAATGAAGCCAGCTTTGCCGGAATGGCCATTGCCACTACTACCCTTTCAGCATCCGTTTTAGGTTTGTCTTATGGCAAAATCAAGCGTTTACTATCCACAAGAGCTATATTCTATTTGGTCTTCACTTTGATGTCACTTGGCTTTATGATTATCCCATTTGCCGATAGCTTTTCGCAAGTGATTGGCTCGATGATCCTTGTAGGAATGGGCATGGGCATGCTGATGCCAAACCTAAATACTTGGCTGTTGGACGTAACACCAGAGTCGTCGCGAGGTGCTGCGGTTGGCATTATGAGTTCAAGTATTTTTATTGGCCAATTCTTCTCTCCAGTATTTACTGAACCCTTGAGCAATTACGGCATTGCCAATATCTTTGGCGTAGCAGGAGGATTTTCCCTTATCATAATAGTGCCGTTGGTTTGGTACATATTTCAGAGCAAAGAAATGGCTTCGGAAGCAAAATCAGTCCGTTAGCTTATCTACCTCTCAATCACCTTAATCATGGTGCCGGCTTCAATGCTATCAGATAATTCCATTCCGTTCAAAATGGCCATTTCTTCATACCTAGCACTTGAAACACCAAAAGAGCTCAGAGCTGATTGCATCGTCATATTTTGAGATACTGTTTTAATCTTCACTACTTCAGGGGTACGATTGAGCTTTTCTGCATCCTTCAACTCCTTAAAGTTCTGCATAGTAGAAAGGAATGCGGGTCGATAGCTAGGAAAATTGGCCAGCGTTGAAGCACCCATTATGTTATAGATATTGTCCTCAAAGCGTATCAAATACGCTTGAACTCTCGTGGTACCGGCCTCTTGCTTTTGATCAGCAATCAAGGCAATAGCTGGCAGGCCATTTACTGTCACTTTATTAGACTCTACCGTTTCAAGTCCATATCGCTCTAAAATTTTGGCAGCGGCATCATCCAACGATGTCCCCTGAGCCAATGAAAGAGACAAAATAGCATCACCACCTTGAGGTGCCATTTGTACTTGCTGAGGAGTATTTTGATAACTCCAATTAGTTGGAATTGGAAATTCGAACTTCAATACCGGATGGTAAAAAACATTTTGTTCAACAAAACCTTGTTTAGGATCTGGGCCATAAATCAATCCCTCTATTTTTTGCAAATAGCTATTTCTATTTACCATGGGGTCTGTCAAATTCAACTTCTTTTTCCAATCAACGGCCAATTTAGCTACCGTTACATTCCTTCTTGCTGGTGATGGATGGCTTGATAAAAACTCTGGAATTTGATTTGAACCTCCGCCACTACTCCGCTCTAAGGTTTTAAAGAAACCAGCCATTTCACTTGCATCGTACCCAATGCGGGAGGAATACTCTACACCCAATTTATCAGACTGTCGCTCTGCATCGCGTCCAAAGCTCATTAGAGCCAACTGCATTCCCTGCGAGAGTGGTTCAACAAATTGTGCCAACTCTGGAATAAATACCACACCAGCAATAAGGCCAATTTGGCCAAGCATGCTATTTCGCTGTTGGATTACACTATGTCTTGCTGTGATGTGGCCAATTTCATGACCAAGGACTCCGGCAAATTCAGCTTCATTATTAAAATAAGCCATAATGCCACGAGTAAAATAAACATATCCACCAGGCACAGCAAAGGCATTGATCACAGGTGAATCAACAATCTTGAATTCGTATTTTAAATCTGGACGATGCGAAACCGCAGCCATTTCTGTGCCCTTTTCAGTGATAAACTGCTGCAGCTCAGGGTCTTCATATACTCCGAAAAATGATGTAATTTCAGGATCAGATTCTTGACCCATCGCAATTTCTTGTGATTCTGACATGAAAACGAGTTGTTTATTTCCAGTCACTGGATTGACCGCACAAGCAGAAATGAAAAATAACGGTGCGGAAAATAAAAGAGCGAAATAGAAGCTGTATTTTTTCATACTATTGGGTTCAGGATATTATTGGTATAGAATAAAAGTACTAAAAAAAAAAAATGGATACTTATCTTAATTTTAATGTTTGTGAAATAATTAAGCAAGGATGGTTTTTTGTTGCCTAAACTTGCAATGAATTTCAAATTGAGTTTATTCTCAACATTGAGATCAAAAAATGAAGGATTATCCTTCAATATATTTTCAAGATTATGTCAGCATCCAAAACTAAAGGTAAAGTAAGTATCAGTCATGTTTTTAAGACAATAATCTGGCCACGAAAAAATTACTTGCTTGGTGGGTTGGTTTTAATCATCATTAGCAGGATTTCAGGACTAGTGCTACCCTATGCCAGTAAAGTACTTATAGACGAGGTAATTCCAGAAGGAGATTTAGAAATGCTCAAATGGCTAATTATTGCTGTGGGCATTGCCATCGTTATTCAATCGGTAACCTCATTTGCCTTAACGCAAATTTTAAGTGTAGAAGCGCAAAATCTAATTGCTAAACTAAGGGCCAAAGTTCAAAAACATATCATCCAATTACCTATCCGCTTTTTTGATAATACCAAAACCGGTGAATTAGTCTCTCGGATTATGAGCGATGTAGAAGGAGTTAGAAACCTAGTAGGTACAGGATTAGCCCAAATGATTGGTGGAGTTATCACCGCAATTATTTGCCTCATTTTGCTTATTCTAATTAGCCCGATGATGACCCTTTACGTGCTCATTCCTGTAGCAATATTCGGTTTGATTTCCTTAAAAGCTTTTAGTAAAATACGACCTATTTTTAGAGAGCGGGGAGTCATAAATGCACAAGTAACAGGGCGGCTAACAGAGACGCTTGGTGGTGTGCGTGTGATTAAAGGCTTCAATGCTGAAGCGCAAGAAATAAAAACATTCGAAGATGGAGTAAATCGCTTATTTCTAAATGTGAAGAAGAGCTTGATCACTACCAGCATGGTTACTAGTTCGGCTACGCTATTACTCGGTTTAGCCTCAGTTGGTATCATGGGCTTGGGTGGCTACATGATCATGAATAATGAACTCACTTTTGGTGATTTCTTGGCCTTTACGCTATACCTGGGCTTTATGATTGCACCAATTTTGCAAATGAGTAATATCGGAAGCCAGCTGACAGAAGCATTTGCTGGACTGGATCGTACAGAGGAAATTATGAACCTCCCGCTTGAAGATGACGGAATCAAACGAAATTTAAAAATTCCAAATATTAAGGGAGACATCATTTTCGACAATGTGGCTTTTGCCTATGAAGAAGGGAAAGAAGTAGTCAAAGAAATTAGTTTTGAAGCGACTGCTGGCTCAGTGACAGCCTTGGTTGGTACTTCTGGCTCTGGCAAAACGACCATTGCAGGCTTAGCAGCTACCTTCCTCAATCCAGATAGTGGAATCATCACTGTAGATGGGCACGATTTACAACAAATTAGTCTGGAGAGCTTTCGAAGTCAATTAGGTGTAGTATTGCAAGATGATTTCTTATTTGAAGGAACCATCAAAGAAAATATTTTATTCCCAAGACCTGATGCTACTGAGGAACAATTGCAGCAAGCCGTACATGCAGCTCATGTGCAGGAATTTACCGATCGTTTCGAAAACGGGCTGGATACATTGATTGGAGAAAGAGGCGTGAAACTTTCTGGCGGCCAAAGACAAAGAATTGCTATTGCAAGAGCTGTTTTAGCGAATCCTAGGATTTTGATTTTGGATGAAGCTACTTCCAATCTGGATACCGAAAGCGAAACACTTATACAAGCGAGTTTGAAAGAGCTAATGAAAGGCCGAACCACTTTTGTGATTGCCCACAGACTGAGCACTATACGCCAAGCCGACCAAATATTGGTGATCGAGCAAGGAAATATTGTAGAAAGAGGAAAGCACGACGAATTGATTGCGAAAGAAGGAAGATATTTTCAGCTGTATACTTATCAAGCGAGGATTTGATATGAGGATGCCCTCCAACTTTTTTTCAATATTCGTGTAGGTGAGATGACCTCCAAAATTATTTAAAGAACCAGAAACTTTTACCTTGCAAATATCTTAATACCTCAAAACCAATTAGCCTAAGGATTCCATCGGATGTCAGAAAAACTAATCACATTAGAAGAACTTTGGGGCCACAGACAGAATCATCCAATCGTTGATGCCCGAAGCGAAGGTGAATTTGCTCAAAGCCATGTAATAGGTGCGCTTAATTTACCTATTTTGAATAATGAGGAAAGAAAAGTCGTAGGCACCATTTATAAGCAAGAAGGAAGTGAAAATGCCGTTTTGAAAGGCTTTGAAATGGTGGGTTCACGTTTCCATGAAATCATAAAGGAGGCTATAACCTTCGCTCCAAACAAAAAAGTGGTCTTGTATTGCTGGCGTGGTGGAATGCGTAGTCAAATCCTGTCATGGCTATTGGCTATGGCTGGCTTCGAAGTATTTAGACTAAAAGGTGGGTACAAAGTGTATCGGAGCTACACTTTTCAATTGGTGAGATCTTCTTTCACCTTATTGGTATTGGGAGGTAAAACTGGTACTGGTAAAACGGTGCTATTGAAGCATCTTGCTCTGATGGGTGAACAGGTAATTGACTTGGAAGGAATGGCAAACCATAAAGGATCTGCCTTTGGAGGTATTGGACAAATAGAGCAACCCAGCGTGGAGCAGTTTGAAAATCTGCTGGCAGAGGATCTGAGGAAATTGAGCTCTCAAAAAACTATTTGGGTAGAGAATGAAAGCAGATCTATCGGATGCGATATAATTACGGCGGAGTTTTTTGATCAGATGCAAAATGCACCACTGATTGAAATCGAAAAAAGTGATGCAAGTAGAATTGCGCATATTGAAAAAGAATACGGCAGACTACCTCAAAATGAATTGATTGAAGCAGTAAGGAAACTGCGAAAAAGACTTGGTATACAAAGAATGGAAGAGGCGATCGAAGCAATCCAAAATCAGCGAAATGCGGAGTGGATCAGCAATTTATTGATTTACTACGATGCCACTTATGCGCATGGAATGAGAAGACAAGAGAATCAACAATTCAAGCCAATCAATATTGATGGAATATCGGTGGAGGAAGCATGTGAAAGGCTATTAAGAAAAAAAGAGGATATTTATGGAATTGAGTGAAATCAAATTAACGCAGTATAGTGAAGGCTCAGGCTGTGGTTGCAAAATAGCACCCGCAATATTGGATGAAATATTAACAGCGAGTAATACTTGGCAAAAGCCAGATGCTAATCTTTTAGTAGGTAACCATCAAAAAGATGATGCAGCGGTATATCAATTGAGCGATGAATTGGCCATTATAAACACCGTCGATTTCTTCACTCCTATTGTAGATGATGCTTTTGATTTCGGCAGAATCGCTGCGGCAAATGCGCTATCGGATGTGTATGCAATGGGTGGGAAACCCGTGTTTGCCAACGCGATTTTGAGCTGGCCCGTGGATAAACTTCCACCCGCTTTGGCTGCACGAGTGCTCGAAGGTGCCAAGCAAATCTGCCAGGAAGCGGGCGTCACCATAGCAGGAGGCCATAGCATTGCGGCAAAAGATCCTATTTTTGGTCTATCCGTTTGTGGCACAGTGCATCCCAACAATATCAAGCGCAACAGTTCTGCTAAAGTTGGAGATTTGATTTACCTGACCAAAAAACTTGGTGTCGGTGTATTAGCCACCGCATTGAAAAGAGGCAAAATTGAGCCTCAGGATATGAAAATGATGCTAGAGATCACTTGCAAATTAAATTCAGTTGGAACGCAACTAGGAGCACAACATTTTGTACACGCAATGACCGATGTTACTGGTTTTGGGCTTTTGGGTCATTTGATAGAAATGTGTGAAGGCTCAAATATTTCAGCGCAAATAAATGCAGTGGATTTACCTGTTTTGGAGGGAATTCAAAAGTATTTGGAGCAAACAATCTTCCCAGACAATACCTACAGAAACTGGAACGCCTATGGTCAGAAAGCGGGAGGAAATGCTGGGATGCAATTGGTCCAGCTTTGCGACCCTCAAACAAGTGGTGGCTTGCTGATCTCCGTGGAAGCAACAGCCAAGGATGAGTTTGAGGGCTTGATGAGGCGTTCGAACAATGACGCTTTTCTAATAGGGCAATTTATCGAGAAAGCCGAAAAGACGATTTACGTAAATTAATTCACTACTTTGCTTTAAAAGCTGGCGGGAGGTAATTGTAAATACTTTTCAGTTTGGAAATGGCTTTTTCAATATCATTAAACCCACAGGTTTGGTTTTGCCAGGATTGGCAGTGGTGAAAATCGGATATAATCGTTTTCTGACCTTTGTGTGGCCACTAATGGTCATTTTACTTATTGTGACCATGTTCTTTTTGACACTGCAAGTATATTATTAAATCAATTCGGCAAGGAAAGTATTCCTGCGGCTTCTTTTAAGTATCTTTGTTAGAGCAAATTCATCGCTTATTTCAAATTCACTTTACCTTCATTAAGCCACCGCTACCATGAAAAAATTCGGAAAAATCCTTATCTTAATCCTCTCAATCTCTTTGGTAATTTTCATTTATGTTCGGTTCTTCTTTGTGTTTAGTGAAGGAGTAAAAGCGGGTGAGTTAAATTACTTTGAAAAAAAGGGAGTGATTTTCAAAACCCATGAAGGTAGATTGGTACAAGCTGGTTTTCAAAGTCCTACAGCTGGAGCTTTGCAAAGCAATGAATTTAGATTCAGTACCATCGGTGAAGATGTTGCGACCAAGCTAGAGAGAGCTAGTGGTAAATTTATAGAAGTGAGATACAAAGAATATTTTGGTGCATTGCCTTGGAGAGGTGCCTCTAATTATGTGGTATTTGACGTGCTTAGCATCGAAGATTCTAAGCAAAATGATGCATTCCCAATTAAGTAAAGTCAGTAAAAAATCACGCCAATCCGATATGGCCTAATAAATGATTGCTGACTGCTAAGCAAGCCTGCACTTGCTTGGATACCAACTTTCGGGCTAAACTTATACTGCACGCGTAATCCCAAATCGGATAAGAAAGTGCCGGTTCCTCCCGCATATTGATTCCAAAGATGTGAGTAGCCAGCATGCCAATATACGATTGGGCTAAATTTACTTTTTGGCAATATATTTATTCCCAAATCTGAGAAGCTCCCCATTCCATGTATTCCCTCAAAGTTAAAATAACTCATTCCAACGCCTACATTAAAACGTTCTTTTAAGATTACACCAACATTGGCACTAAAGTCAAAACCATCCCTATCCGACAAATAGTGGCCTTTCCAATTTGGGCCTGGATCTACATCGATGGTATTGTGCTGATAGGACATAAATCCAAGCGCTGTGGAAAAATAAAGCGGTGCTTTCTGGGCTAAGGAGCTGAGAGAAATACTGAGAAAGAGCAGTAGAAATAGGAACCTATTCACTTCAGGAGTTAAATCAGATGTGTGACATTATTGAGATTGCCCTGATATTTTTCTACTTCTACGCCAAATTTCTGCAGAAACTCCACTCCTTCTTCTTTATCCAAGCCTTTGAACTCGGCGTAGCTATTTAGGAAAATCACCTTTTTGATCCCAATCGTAAAAATCACTCTGGAACAGGCCAAACAAGGAGCTAGTGTAACGTAAAGCGTTGATCCTGCCACGTCTGTTTTGTTTTTCACAGCGTATAAAATGGCATTCTGCTCGGCATGCAAAGCAAGGGAGCAAGAGCCTTTGGAATCTCTATCGCAACCAACGCCCGGAAATTCCACGTCACAGTTATGCGTACCCGCAGGTGGCCCGTTATATCCTATGGAAATAATCCGAGTATCCTTGGTCAATACTGCTCCGACATGGCGTTTTACACAATGAGAACGCTTGGCCAAATTCACTGCCAATTCCATAAAAATATCATCAAAATGTGGTTTGCTCATAGATTTGCTAAATTACGCTATTCAACCTTCGGACACATCATAAATTACTATTTTCGAAAAATTCTTCTCAACAGAACCATCATTTTACTAAAAGAGTTGATGATAGACAAAGTTCAAAACAATGATTAAAACTACTGGAATGAAAATTATGCATGGAGAATTGACCATGTATCAGCCTTTACCCATAAATAAACTGGATTATGCGGATCCTTTCTTGCTTTTGCATCATCACGGCCCGATGACTTTCGAACCAGATAACGCTGGATTGCCCTTTGGGCCACATCCGCACAGAGGATTCGATACAGTCACATTTATCTATGAAGGCAATGTAGTTCATCATGATTCTCGCGGCCATAAAAGCACCATCGAAAAAGGCGGCGTACAATGGATGAGTGCTGCTAGAGGAATTGTGCATTCTGAAAATACCTCCCGCGATTTTCAAGATGCTGGTGGCGCATTCGAGATTATACAATTATGGGTAAATCTCCCTTCTTCTCTTAAAATGTCCGAAGCAAAATATCAAGGCATTCAAAAGGATGAAATTCCTGAAATTATTGAGAATGATGGAAAAGTAAAGGTACAGATCGTCTCGGGAAATTGGAATGGCACAAAAGGACCTGCTAATTCAAAAACAGGCATTATCGCAGCCAATATCTATATGAAGGCGGGAGGTAAAATTGAACTTCCTCACTTTGCTAATCACAAAGCCATATTGTACCAACGTGCTGGAAAGGCCTCATTGAATGGAGAAAGCATTATAGATAGACAAATGCTTTATTTCGAATCCGAAGAAAAGATGATATTGGAAGCTCAAGAAGATGCTGCAGTATTGCTTTGCTTGGGAGCTTCGATCAATGAGCCAATGACCAGTCAGTGGCCATTTGTAATGAATACGAAATCAGAAATAATAGAAGCAATGCGGGACTATCAAATGGGTAAAATGGGTGTGTTGAAAGATTAACATCTCATTGATTTATCCGTAATATTTGGTTAGTTTAGTGTCTAATAAAATGCGACTAATATGGGTACAGATAAGGAATTTAAAAGCTTGAGGGAATTTTATCCCTATTATCTCACTGAGCACAAGGATCCTACTTGCAGAGTGCTGCATTTTGTTGGCACCTTTCTTATTTTCATCGTATTTTTTTGGTCTATTGCTACACAGACTTGGATAGGCTTTGCTGCCATTCCATTTATCGGATATGGTTTCGCCTGGGCAGGCCATTTCTTTTTCGAAAAGAATAAACCGGCCACTTTTCAATATCCCGGGTATAGTTTGGCTTCAGATTTCAAAATGTTTTTCGACATTCTCCTTGGAAAGCAAAAGCTCATTCCGAAAAAAGAAGAAGCCCAATAAACCATTCCATTTGTTTGTCTTGAAGAGGGCAATTAAATATTTGATAATGAATGAATAATCAATTGGAAGCTCATTTCAATCAAAAGCTTCACCTTTAATACCTTTCCATTGATTGTAAACGTATATCTTTGCATTACCCGAAGTAGAAATTCAAGCGCATTATGAACATTACATTTCTCGGACATTCATCCTTTTTAATAGAAACAGGTAGCAAAACACTGCTTTTCGATCCGTTTATTTCGCCCAACCCACTCGCAAAGGATATTAAGTTGGAAGAACTGAAACCTGATTACATTTTGCTATCCCATGGTCATGAAGACCATGTTGCCGATGTTGAGGAGATTGCAAAAAATTCGGGTGCAACCATTATTGCCAACTTTGAAGTAGCTACATGGTTTGGAAACAAAGGAATTGAAAAAACACATCCCATGAATCATGGCGGAAGTTGGGATTTTGATTTTGGAAGAGTGAAATTTGTGAATGCTGTTCATTCAAGTTGTATGCCTGATGGAAGCTACGGAGGCAACCCGGGTGGGTTTGTTATTGAAGCTGATGGAAAAACTTTCTACTATGCTGGAGATACTGCGTTGACATTGGATATGAAACTGATTGCAGAAGAGTTTAGGATTGATTTAGCCTTTTTACCAATCGGAAGCAATTTTACCATGGGATACAAAGATGCCATGAAAGCAGCCAAATTTGTAAATACCAAAAAGGTAATTGGAATGCATTTCGACACCTTTCCCTATATTATCGTAAACCATGAAGAAGCCTTAAATGAGGCTTCTAAAAACGGAATAGAATTAACAATTTTAGAAATCGGCGCCTCAGTCCAGCTGTAAAGACTAGGAAAAAGATATGAGTAAAATAATAGCAATAGCCAATCAAAAAGGAGGAGTAGGTAAAACTACTACAGCTATGAATTTAGCGGCTTCATTGGCGGCTTTGGATAAGAAAACACTTTTAGTAGATGCTGACCCGCAAGCTAATTCCACCTCTGGTTTGGGGCAAGATCCACGAGCCGGCCATTTGAGTATATATGAATGTATGCTTGGAAATTCGGCTATCAGAGATGCCATTCTTCAAACTGAAATTAAGGATTTGGATTTAGTACCATCGAATATTGATTTGGTAGGTGCTGAGGTAGAGATGATTAGTCTCGAAAATCGAGAGGAAAAAATGAAGGAATCATTGAATGAGATAAAAGATGATTATGATTTTATTATCATTGATTGCTCTCCTTCTTTGGGTATTATCACAGTAAATGCGCTTACAGCTTCTGACTCGCTTATTATTCCTGTGCAATGCGAATATTTTGCATTAGAAGGGTTAGGTAAATTACTGAATACCGTCAAAATTATTCAGAGCAGGCTAAATAAGGATTTAGAAATTGAGGGCATTTTGCTCACCATGTATGATGCACGCCTTCGCTTATCAAATCAAATAGTGGATGAGGTGAATCTCCATTTCAAGGATATAGTATTCAGGTCTATCATCCCTAGAAATGTGAAATTAAGTGAGGCACCAAGTTTTGGTTTGCCTGTAATCCTGCACGATGCAGATAGTAAAGGTGCCATTGCCTATATAAATTTAGCACAAGAGATTCTACAAAAGAACGGAATGGCCTAATAAATCAACCATGAGCGACAAACCTACTCCAAAAAGAAGAAATGCATTAGGCAGAGGGCTGAGCGCCTTATTATCAGACAACCCGCAAGAACCTCGCGATAAAAGTACAGATACCACAGAAAGTACACTTGGCTCTATGCGCGAGATTCCACTCCGCCATATACAAGTAAATCCTTATCAGCCTCGTACCTATTTCGACCAAGATACGCTGCGAGAATTAGCAGAATCTATACGAGTGCAAGGAATCATCCAACCAATCACTGTGCGCCAACTAGGCAGTAATTCCTATCAGTTGATATCTGGTGAGCGTAGATTACAAGCCTCGAAAATAGCGGGATTAGAAAAAATACCAGCCTATATCCGTGTAGCAAACGACCAGCAAATGCTGGAAATGGCCTTAATTGAGAATATTCAGAGAGAAAATCTCAACGCCATAGAAATCGCGTTGAGCTACCAAAGGTTATTGTCCGAATGCGATCTGAAACAAGAAGAATTGGGCGATAGAGTGGGCAAAAACAGAACGACGGTCAACAACTATTTAAGACTTTTAAAATTGCCACCAGATATCCAAGCTGGACTGAGGGATAACCTTATCAGCATGGGGCATGCTCGAGCGTTGATTAATGTAGAAAAAATTGATAATCAACTTGCTATCTATCATAAAATATTGGACGAAGAGCTTTCGGTACGGAAGGTGGAAAGCCTAGTGCGAGAAATGATGACAGCTAGAAGTCCCAAAAAGCAAGATCCTACAAAACAGGCACCTTCTTTGCAAAGCGAATTGAAATCCGTTCAACAAAAGTTGAGCTCTCATTTTGGCACCAAAGTGAATATTAAGTCTGATCCAGGGTATAAAGGCGACATTAAAATCCCTTTTGTATCGGCAGAAGACTTAAATAGAATTTTGGAGATTCTTGATATTTAACACGTTTTATGCTTCGCTTCCTTCTTATTTCCATTTGCATGCTATGGATGTCACAACTAGTTGTGGCACAGGTAAATCAACCGCCAGGTGCGAATACCCAAAATAGACAGCGGGATACCACAGGATTGATCGAACTAGACAAAAAGCTAGAAAGAGCCAAAAGGGAATTACAATTGTGGCGCGAGGAATTGCTCGGATTACACTCACCCAACAAGGCTGCGCTCTATTCTGCGGCTTTACCCGGCTTAGGGCAAATCTATAATGACAAGTATTGGAAATTACCAATAATCGGTGGCGCAGCGGTTGTTACAGGCTATTTTATCAATTTCAATAATCGTCGCTACCTCCTATTTCGCAGGTCGTACTTTGCCGAAATTGACGATGACCCAGAAACAGTAAACCTCGTACCAAGATTCAACGCCGAAGGTCTGCAACGAAATTTAGATTATTTTCGCAGAAACCGAGACCTATTATTCATAGTATCTGGTGTTATATATTTGCTCAATATCGTGGACGCTCACGTGGATGCCCACCTATATAATTTTGATATAAGTGAAGAAGTTACCTTCATTAGCAAGCCCACATTTATGGTTCTACCTAATGGGATGCCCACAGTTGGCATTTCATTGTCTTTAAGATTATAATCGCATGCAGATAGCACTGATTGGATATGGAAAAATGGGAAAAACCATAAAAAAAATGGCCGAAGAAAGAGGTCATACAATTAGCTATATTATCGAAAAGGATGCTGAAAAGGGCATTAATGTCCTCAATACTGAAAATACAGACGTAGCCATAGAATTCTCCCAACCTGAGTCCGCAGTGCAGAATATTCTGGCTTGCATCACCCAAGGAATTCCCGTAATAAGTGGTACTACAGGCTGGATAGATCAATTACCCGAAGTAGAATATGCCTGCAAAGCAAATGATGGAACCTTCTTTTATGCCTCAAATTTCAGCATTGGTGTCAATGTCTTTTTTAAGCTAAATAAGTACTTAGCACAATTGATGAATGGGCAAACCGACTATAATGTACGCTTGCAGGAAATCCACCATACTGAAAAGAAGGATTCACCAAGCGGAACAGCCCTGACATTGATAAAGGATATTTTACCACACCAGCCAACACTCAATGGTTGGGAAGAAACTACTGAAAAACCGGTGGGTAAATTGCCAATAGAATCGATAAGAGAAGGAAAAGTACCTGGAACACACAGCATAACGTATACCTCCCGCATCGACCAAATTACGATAAAACACGAGGCTTTTGGTAGAGAAGGGTTCGCTTTGGGAGCCATTTTAGTCGCCGAGTGGATCAAAGACAAAAAAGGAATGCTTAGCATGGAAAATTTCCTTTCATTCTGAATTTCTTGTTAATTAATACCATTTTCAACAATTAGCCTTAGCTTTATCGTTGTGAAATTAGAATTGAATCTAAATAAGACCTTTTAAATAGATGAGTACAAAGAATAACAAAAAGAAGAAGTCAGCAGCGCGAGAGTGGCTTGATGCTATTTTATTTGCAGTGATTGCTGCCACCATTATCCGATGGTTATTTTTAGAAGCCTACACCATTCCTACTCCATCTATGGAAAAATCCCTATTGGTAGGTGATTTCCTTTTTGTAAGTAAAATGCATTACGGGGCACGTACTCCTCAAACTCCATTGCAAGTGCCCCTGACTCACCAGTACATTTGGGGGACAGAAATTCCCTCGTATTTGGATTGGATTCAATTGCCATCTTGGCGTGTGCCAGGCTTGTCCAAAGTGAAAAGAAATGACGTGGTCGTTTTTAACTATCCCGTAGAATTTGAATATCCGACAGATTTAAAAACGCATTATATAAAACGATGTGTGGCTATACCAGGAGATGTAATTGAGATTAAAGATATGCAAGTGTATATCAATGGTGAGCTAGGCGATGCACCAGCGCAACTGCAGTTCAGATATTATCTACAAACCAAAGATCAAATAAACCCGCGCGTATTCAATTCGTATGATATTAGTTTGGCTGAGACCAGAACCCTGCCAGGTGGCTATATGATTTCTTCTTTGCCGTCGACTGCAGACCAATTGAAAGCATTGCCCTTTATCGAAAATGTGATGGTAGACAAATGGCCTGAGGGCGAAGCTAATCCCCGTATTTTCCCAAGTGCTCGTAGCTTCAACTGGAATGAAGATTTCTATGGTCCACTGATGATTCCTGGCGAGGGAATCTCCATCGAAATTAATGAAGAGAATTTGGTGAAATACGAAATGGTCATCAGCAAATACGAAGGCCATGAGAATGTACGCATTGAAGGTGATAAGCTTTGGATCGATGATCAACCAATTACCGAGTACACATTCAAACAGAACTATTACTTTATGATGGGCGATAACCGTCACAATTCCGAAGATTCAAGATTTTGGGGATTTGTCCCTGAAGACCACGTGGTAGGAAAAGCACTTTTCATTTGGATGTCGATCGATGCAAATGAAAGTTTCTTCAATAAAATTCGTTTCGAAAGGTTATTCAATATCATTCGCTAAGCTAATTACCAAGCTATTTCAGTAAATCCATTTTCCTTTAGATAGGCATTGGTTTTACTGAAATGGCCATTTCCAAAGAAACCTCGATAGGCCGAAAGTGGGGATGGATGCGGTGATTCGAGTACCAAATGCTTCTGTTTGTCGATAAAGCTTCCCATCTTTTGCGCATAAGCACCCCATAAAATAAAAACAAGCTTTTCACGCTCCTCGGCCAAATGACGGATTACAGCATCGGTGAATGTTTCCCACCCCTTGTTTTGATGCGAACCCGCTTGATGTGCTTCCACAGTGAGTGTCGCATTAAGCATTAGAACACCTTGCTTTGCCCATCGTTCCAAATCTCCATTGGCAGGAATTTCTAATCCCAAATCATTCTTAATTTCTTTGAAAATATTGACTAAAGATGGCGGAAACGGAATGCCATTAGTTACCGAAAAGCATAATCCATTCGCTTGGCCTGGCCCATGGTAAGGATCCTGCCCGATCATCACCACCTTCACTTGATCGAAAGGACAAGCATCAAAAGCCTTGAAAATAGCGTTACCAGGAGGGAATATAGTTTTAGATTTGTATTCATTTTTAACAAAATCCGTTAATTGAACGAAATAATCTTTATTAAATTCATCATGTAGCTTGTTCTTCCACGAATCTGCTATTTTTACATTCATATTGTCAATAAATTTTGTTGCTGATAAACTAAGTAGCTGTAAATCTAGTTTTAGAATACAATAATCGGGATTAAAATGGTTACGCAAATCACAAATGGAATTAAAGTAAGTGTAGAAACAGAATACCAAGCTGAATACTCCAGCCCTGGACAAAATCACTTTGTGTTTACTTATAAGATTACGATTGAAAACCATGGAGAAAATACCATCCAACTGCTGAGAAGGCAATGGCACATCCACGATACCAATTGGCCAAAGCGGGAGGTAGAAGGCGAAGGCGTAGTTGGCCAGCAACCTATTTTAGAAAGCGGCCAATCTCACCAGTACGTATCGGGCTGCAACTTACATTCGGGTATGGGCAAAATGTACGGACACTTCACCATGGAACGAATCGTGGATGGGAAGCAATTTCAAGTGCTTATCCCTGAGTTCACCATGTTTGTGCCACATTTGCTCAATTAATGGCCTTTGAGATCATTCAATACCGGATCCAGCATTGGTTAAAGGCTGTAGACGAGCAATCACTGCATAGTCCAAGTCTATTCAAACTCTACCAAATACTTAAAAAAAAGGGGGGCTCTACTCAGGAAATTGAGAATATTAGAAAAGCACTCACAAAGAATGAACAGATTATTGAAGTAACAGACCTAGGGGCAGGAAGTAAAAAAAAGCTCGCAAATACAAGGAAAATAAGCAGCATTGCAAAAAGCAGTCTTAATACAGCCTTTTGGAGCCAAACCATTTTCAACTTAATTGAGCATTTGCAACCTCAGCAAGTGGTGGAGCTAGGCACATCGCTTGGGGTTAATACTTTGTATCTAGCGTCAGCAAATGCTAGTGGCAAAACCATAACCTTCGAAGGCTGCCCAGAAATTGCCAAAATAGCTCGCACAAATTTCAGTAAATTTCCTACTCTGGATATCCAAGTGATCGAAGGAAATATAGATCGTACCCTCCCGCTGTTTTTGGAAAAGCAGCAAAATGGCAACTTCTTTTATATCGACGCTAATCATACCTATGAAGCCACCAAGCGATACTTCGAGCTAATCATTTCCCACTCAGCAGACAAGGCAGTTTTGGTTTTTGATGATATCCACTGGTCTACAGGTATGCACACCGCATGGCAGGAAATTATCAAGCACCCAAAAGTACAATTGAGTATTGACCTCTTCAAAGTCGGGATGATTTTTACAGATCCAAATTTACCTAGGGAGAGTTATTCTTGGGAATTACGTAGCTGATTCATCTTTCGGAGCAAGATAAAAAGCTCGCTGCCAGCTCTGGGTTTAATAGAATTATAGGCTTCTGCAAAGACATCAAACTCAAAGTGCTCCTCGAAATACTGTACATACTCATCTTTTGAACCACCAAACGGAGGGAATTCATCATTTAGTTCGCAATTGAATAATAGCCCCATCAATTTTCCATTTGGATTCAATAGCTGATGAGCCATTTTGACATAGTCTGCCCGCATACTTGGATGCAAAGCGCAAAAGAACGTTTGCTCAACGATAAGATCAAACTTCTTTTCTACGTTGAAAAAATCTCCATTAATTAACTGATCATCAGGAAACATTGGACATCTTTTTTTCAAATTTATCAAGGGCTCTTTGGCCAAATCGACCACCCATACATTTTTAAACCCATTATTGAAAAGGTATTCCGCCTCGTATCCATTTCCACAGCCAGGTATCAAAATAGCGATATCCTTATTTTCAAGCTGATCGAAATATTCCTTCAGCGGAGTGGTAATTCCACCCGTATCCCAGCCAATTTGCAGACTGCTGTATCGCTCGCTCCAATAGGCGGCATCCAGTTTATTCATGGTTTTCATGTTTAAATATCGACCAAATTTTCCAAATTTTATTAAAACATCAGCAATTGAGCTATTTTTGTAAAATTACAGTAGAAAGGCAACAAATATGACTGAATTAAAATTTATCATAAGCTTCGTTATAAATGTCGCCTTGGCATTGGTCATTGCCTATTTGGTTTTCAATTTGAATGAGGAAAAGATTGAACTGGTAGAGGAAAAGAATGAAAATTCCATAGTTGTGGCAAATATTAGTAATGACTTGATGGCAATAAGTAGGGAGCTTGATGAGAAAATAGAGAATATCAGAAGATTGGGCGGGAGGGTTGAAACGCTCTTAGAGATTAAAGAAGAGCTTGAGTATGAAATAAATAACCTTCAGGAAAATAACACGATCAATCTCCTTAAAATCACAGACCTGAATAGGCGCATCAGAACGTTCGAAGCGACCATTAGAGACAAGGAAAAGGAGATTAATTCGCTCCAAACTACCACAAAAGTACTCAAAAATGAAAATCTGGATTTGAAAACAGAAAAGGAACGCTTAGAGGATTCTGTATCAGAATTCGAAAAGGCCCAAGGAGAGCTAAAGGCCAAAGCGGGCTTAGCAGGAAGATTGAAAACTCAAGAGATTTCACTTTTTGGAGTGAATAGAAAAGGGGTAGAAAGTGCCGATTTGAGAGAAAGACAAATAGAAAAACTAATCGTACGATTTACAATTGCGGCGAATTATGTGGCAGTTCCTGAAAATAAAACCATCATAGTGCAAGTAGAAAGCCCTAGTAATCAAGTGGTTTTCGACGTTAATCATGGTTCAGGCACATTTATATTCGATGGATTAGAGCAATTTTATACAGCTAAAAAACAAATTTACTTTGACCTCGGTGAAATGAGGATGGAAGTGGAGTTAGACAGAATGAATGATTTAGTGCCTGGATCATATACCATTTCGATCTTCGAAGAAAATTATCTACTTGGCAGACAAAGCTTTATTATCAAGTAAATATTTGCCAGTCTACTTGGCACATTCAATACAAATAGCTATTTTTGCGACTCGAAAAATTAATATTTTCATTATTACATTAAATTATGAACAATCAATACGAAACGGTATTCATTTTAACTCCCGTTTTATCTGACGCTCAGATGAAGGATGCCGTTGAAAAATTCAAAACAGTGCTTACAGAGCGCGGCGCTGAAATGGTGAACGACGAGAGCTGGGGTCTTCGCAAACTTGCTTATCCAATTCAAAAGAAATCAACAGGTTTTTATCATCTGTTTGAGTACGCAGCACCAACAACCATTGTAAATGCGTTGGAGACTGAATTCCGCAGAGATGAAAAAGTACTTCGCTTTTTGACTGTTGCTTGCGACAAGCATGCAATTGATTTTAACAAGAGAAGAAGAAATGGTGATTTTAACAAAAAAGTAGTTAAGGAGGAAAAAGCATAATGACACTCGTAAACGAACCAATGCACGGAAGTGAAATCAAAAAGAAATACTGCCGCTTTCGCAAGCATGGCATTAAGTATATCGATTACAAAGACAGCGATTACTTGCTGAAATTTGTAAATGAGCAAGGCAAAATCCTTCCAAGAAGATTAACAGGTACAAGTGCTAAATTCCAAAAGAAAGTAGCAACAGCTGTAAAGAGAGCACGCCATTTAGGAATGCTTCCTTACGTAACTGACTCATTGAAATAAATTGTCTACCCTTTTAAAATTTGAAACACAATGGAAGTAATTCTTAAAGATGACATCAAAGGGCTAGGCTACAAAAATGATGTAATATCAGTAAAGCCAGGCCACGGTCGCAATTACCTAATACCTCAAGGTTTTGCTGTTTTGGCAAATCAGTCGAACAGAAAAATGTTGGCTGAAAATGTAAAACAAGCCGCTCATAAAGCAGAAAAAATCAAACAAGATGCTCAGGATATTGCTGATAAGCTTAACGGCATATCACTTACTATCAAAACAAAAGCTGGTGAAAGTGGTAAAATATTTGGAGCGGTAACAACGCTACAAATTTCTGACGCTTTGAAAGAAAAGGGAATCGAAATTGATAGAAAGAAAATCGCTTTCAACTCAGAAGTTAAATTCTTAGGTTCTTACGAAGTTGAAATAGATATACACAAAGAAGTAAAATCAACTGTTCCTTTTGAAGTAGTAGTTGATTAATTAAACATAAATTTTTTAAAAAGGTGGATTCGAAAGATTCCACCTTTTTTTTGTCTAATCCTTCCTAGGTTAATGTTTATCCTCCCGCCTCCTATTTCATCATAAATTCTCAAGATTAGTTTTTTCAGCATTTGGTAGAGCCCAAAAGAATGTTGGTCAAATCTTGATTTTACTTCCAAAAGACTAGACATTTTATCCTTCCATCACAAATTATTTGCTTCTCATCTGCATTTGAAATAGATTATTCTTAATAACCATAAACTATTTCAATTATGATGAAAAATTCCATGAAATGGTGCACACTAGTAATTTTGATTTTTTCAGGATTATTAATAAATGCACAAAGCATTCCTCCACAAGAGGCAATGAAATCCATGATTTGGCGCCCTATAGGGCCAGCTAATATGGGTGGTCGAGTTACTGATGTTGCAGGTATTCCAGGCGACTATAGCACGTTCTATTTTTCAGGTGCTGACGGCGGTTTATTTAAAACAACAAACGGAGGCGTTACATTTGATGCCTTATTTCAAAATGAGAGAGTATTGTCTGTAGGCGCTATAGGCTTAGCTCCGTCTGATAGTGCCATCATTTACCTTGGAACTGGTGAAGGTGACCCTCGCAATAGTGTTCAATATGGGAAAGGCGTTTACCGATCTGATGACGGTGGCAAAACTTGGGATCATCGAGGTCTGCCAAAAACTGAGCGTATTAAAAGAATACTTGTACACCCTACTAATCCAGATTGGGCTTGTGTATGTGCGCTAGGTAGAGAATGGGGGCCAAATGCCGAAAGAGGCGTATTCAAAACGACAGATGGTGGAAAAAACTGGGATAAGATTCTTCATATTGATGAAGATCACGGATGCTCAGATGTAGCAATGGAGCCAGGCAACCCTGATGTACTTTACGCCGGTATGTGGTATTTCCGTCGCAAGCCTTGGGTATTTACAGATGGCGGTCGACAAACGGCTGCTTACAAATCAACAGATGGTGGGGAAACGTGGAAGAAAATAATGAATGGATTGCCAGATCAGCCGATGGCGAGAATAGGTTTCTCAGTCTCTAAAAGCAGTCCAAATATCGTGTACATGATCACAGAATTCAAAAATGCTGGTATCCTTTTCAAATCTGAAAACAGAGGTGAGGAGTGGACTATGGTAAACCCAGACCCAAACTTGAATTTTCGTCCGTTTTACTACTCAGATGTAAGGGTAGATCCAAATGATCCTGATGTGCTCTACACATTATCTGGTAGACTTTCGAAAAGTATTGATGGTGGTAAAACCTTTAAACAAATTGGGAGAAGTGTTCACGGTGATCATCAAGCCCTATGGATTGATCCGACAAATTCGAAAAGAATAATAAGTGGAAGTGATGGTGGCTACCAATTATCATTTGATGGTGGAGAAACCTTCGATATTATCAATAATGTGGAGCTTTCTCAGTATTATCAAATATTCTTAGACGACAAAGATCCATATTATGTATACGGTGGCTTGCAAGACAATGGCTCATGGTTTGGCCCTAGCAATTCACTAGATGATGCAGGCATAATGAAACGCCATTGGAGAAAACTAGCGGGAGGTGATGGCTACTACGCAGTCCCAATTCCTGGTGAAGAACACGAGGTTTACTCCAACCTTCAAGGTGGTGTTATATTCCATGTGGATAGTCGCTATGGCAATATTAGAAATATACACCCCTATCCGAAAATCATCGGCTCGGCTGGTGATGCCATTTTTGATCATAAATATCGGTTCAACTGGGACTCTCCTATCCACGTATCGCCAAACGATCCAAATACTGTTTATTTCGGTGGCAACGTTTTATTCCGATCTACTGACAGAGGCTATACTTGGGAAGAAATAAGCCCAGATTTGACCACTAATGATAAGAGTAAACAACAATCTTCGGGCGGCGAAATTTATTCCGATAATACTGCGGCAGAATTCCATTGTACCATTTTAGCTATTGCAGAATCACCATTAGATAAAAATGTGATTTGGATAGGTACAGATGATGGAAATGTACAACTGACTCGTGACGGTGGTAAAACATGGACCAAACTGAATGATAAAATCCCTGGCTTACCAGCATTCTCATGGATTAGCAAAATAGATGCTTCTGTACATACACCAGGTACAGCCTTTATTGCCGTAGATCAACACAGATTAGATGATTTCAAGCCCTACATTTTTATCACAACTGATTATGGGCAAACATGGACTAAGGCTATAGATGGCTTACCAGAAGATGATTATGTTCGAGTAGTGAGACAAAATCCTAACAACCCAAACTTCCTTATAGCAGGTATGGAAACAGCTATTTATGGCAGCTGGGACTATGGAAAAAATTGGGCTAAAATGAATAATAATCTTCCTTCTGCTTCTATCCACGATCTGCAATTTCAAAAACGAGAAAGTGACATTGTAGTAGCGACTCATGGTAGAGGGATTTGGATTTTGGATGATGCAAAAGCACTTGAAAAGTATAATGAAGTTGGTAATAAATCACTGCATGTGTTCGATCCAAAACCAAGTACATTATGGCATTATTACACCCAAATTGAAAACCTTGGCGAAAGAGTTTATACAGCGCCTAATCCAGAATTTGGTGCTTATATCAATTTCTATTTAGCTACCAAGCCTTCCGATGATGTTACGGTAAGTATCACCAACTCAAAAGGTGAGAATGTGAGAGATTTAAGTTTTGATGCTGGAGAGGCAGGTCTCAATAGAATTATTTGGGATTTGAGATATAATGGTCCAACTCCACTAGATGGAGCACCCACTACAGGTTGGGGTTCATTTTCATCAGGCCCAAGAGTGCCACCGGGAATCTACACCGCAAAATTGACAGGAAATGGCCAAAGTCAAGAGGTGAAAATTGAAGTGAAAGGCGATCCTCGTATCAATTTGCAACCAAACTACTATGCGCAAAAAGACCAAACCATGAAAGAGTTTATGGCATTGCTCGGCTCTGCAAATAAGATGATTAACGCAACAACCACTATCAATAAGCAGTTGGGTGACCTTAATGAAGGCCTTGAGGCTGGATCAATAGAAAACAGGAATAATGTGCTTGGTGATGTGAAGGCGGCTCTACAGAAAGTACTAGACTTAGACGAGGAAATGAGAAGACCTGCAAATTCAATGACTTATCGTACCAAGCCACGGTTGAGAGAAGAAATAATGGCAATAATGAATGCCATTGATGGTGCTACAGCTCGTCCTACTGATCAGCAGGTAGGAAGAATCGTGGAACTGCAAGAAGATACCAAAATGGTAACTAGAATGCTACAAGATTTTATCGAAACTGAACTAGCCCAAATCAATGCAAAACTAGCAGGGCCAGATGCGATTAAAATTGACTTAGAAAAAAAGAATTGAGTATCCAATTTGACAAATGACGTAGAGAGAAGTCTTCCTAAAGGGAGACTTCTTTTTATTTATACACTCATCAATAATGGCATTTTGCTCAAAAAGTTGTATCATTCTGTTCCGAAAATTATGGGCTTCCGTATCATGAAAAAACTACTCTTTAACACAACCTCCGTTTCATTAGACTTAGGTCTATTGATACTAAGAGTAGCCGCAGGAGCAATGATTATTACTCATGGTTGGCCAAAACTCGCCTCCTATGCGAGCAGAGCAGATAGTTTCCGCGATCCTATAGGAATGGATTCGGCGCTATCATTACAGCTTGCGATATTTGCTGAAGTAATCTGTGCAGTCTTTATCATTCTTGGTGCATTCACTCGCCTTGCCGCCATACCCTTAATGATCACCAAGGCTGTGATAGCGTTTATTGTCCACCTAAAGTATTGGCAGGTCAAGACGGGAGCTGATGCTGCTTTATTTGGCCTCGTGTATTGCCCTGTTTCTCAGCGGCCCAGTCAAGTACTCCATAGATCACAAATTGGGCAACTAATCCGATGAAGGAGCCAAAACAGGAGCGTATTATTGCGTCGATTATTATGGATGGTTTTGAAGAATACCATCGAGCGTTTAAAAGTATCACTAGGAAAGCATCCTCCCGCTTTCTCAATCGTGAGTGGCGAAAGCTACAAATGGATAGTGTAAGCAGGTTGAACCTTTATAAGAAAAAACTCAAAATCACTCTTACCACTATTGAAAATGCCTTTCCGGCATTCACTTTTCAGAAAACATTTTGGAAGGAAATAAAGACAGCCTACAAAGAACTTACCGAGCACTCAGATGAAAAGGAATTAGCTGAAACCTATTTCAACTCAGTAAGCCGAAAATTATTTCGGAGCCATCCCGCGAATGATGAATATATGTTTGTAAAGGCTGGATTTGCTTCATGCCTGATTGCCAATGACTCCAACCTTTGGAAGGAATATTCACTGAAGACTGACTTTAATACCTTAATTAAAAGAATTTTAGATGACTTTTTCCCTGGCTATACCTTCGAAAATATGCATCGAGATTGTCAGTATTTGGAAGCAGCTTTTCAAGAAAATATATATGTAGATCATCAAAATCCCCTAAGTAGCTTACAAATTATTGACACGCTATTTTATCGAAACAAAGTCGCTTATGTAATTGGAAGAATATTGGGTGGGAGGCAAATTGTTCCATTTATACTACCGGTAATTCATGGTAGCGAAGGTCTATTTATTGATGCGCTGGTTTCTAATCCCGAGCATGTAAGAATAATTTTCAGCTATACTCGCTCCTATTTTATGGTAGATACTGAAATTCCATCTCAGATGATTGCTTTCCTACTTTCCGTGATGCCGGGTAAGGATTTGGGAGAAGTGTATAATTCCATCGGCTATCATAAGCATGGGAAAACGGAGCAATACCGCCTATTACTAGAACATATCGAAAAATCAGAGGATCGATTCGAATTAGCACCAGGTGTGAAAGGACTTGTGATGACCGTTTTCACGCTTCCATCTTATAATATCGTTTTCAAGATTATAAAGGATACTTTTGAACCTCCGAAGGCCATTACAAGAAGGGAAGTACTGGAAAAGTACAAGCTAGTGAAAAAGTTGGATCGTGTGGGTAGAATGGCTGACACACATGAATTTGAGAATTTTGTATTACCCTACAATCGTTTTTCTGATGAGCTAATGCAAGAGCTCAAAGACTGCATACCAAGTCAATTTAAAATTGAGGGAAACGTGGTATTTTTCAAGCATTTATATACAGAGAGGAAAAGTATTCCCTTAAATATATTGCTGGAAGAAGCAGATACAGAAACGGCCTTAAAAGCTGCACTCGATTATGGACAATCCATCAAAGAAATGGCTGCTGCCAATATTTTCCCGGGAGATATGTTGACCAAAAATTTTGGTTTGACAAGGCATGGTCGCTGTATATTTTACGATTATGATGAAATCACTTTACTGACACAGTGTAATTTTAGAGACAAGCCAAAAGCAGAAACCTACGAGCAAATTTATGCTCCCAGCCCTTGGTATGAAATTGGGCCAGATGATATTTTTCCCGAAGAGTTTCGGTACTTTATGATTGGGCGGGAGGATATAAAAGCTGCTTTTGAGAAAGCCCATGCGGATCTTTTCACCGCCAAATACTGGATTGATATACAGAATAAAATAAAGGAAGGACAATTTCTTCATGCCTTCCCTTACCCTCCGCAAATTCGATTTAGGAGAGATGTTATTGCCTAGGTGCAAGATCCAAGAATAGGTTTGTGCTTGTTGCCGTAGCAATCAATTTACCTCCTCGCATTAGTTTGGCCTCTACATAGACTTGGCTTCTTCCGAAATGAATCACTTCTGCTGTACCAATCAACTCATCGCCGGCTTTTACAGCACCGATATAATTCATATTCATTTGCAGCGTACATGTAGGCCGTCTTGGTGCGAGTGAGAAAATAGCTGGGCCTATTACATTATCGAGCATTCCAGCCAAAATACCCCCTTGAATAATCCCAAATGGATTTAGCATTTCTTCTGTTGGCAGAAATTTCATTTTGGCTTTTCCATTGCCATATTCAAGCATAGAGGCCTTCAAAAAATCGAAACAAGGAGGCACTTTATCTAAAATATCCTTCATAGCTTTATTGATAAATCTAAAATTATAAAATTGAACCTTTTCATTAGCTTAATATGCCTTTTATTTTCGCACTCTTTCGCAGAAAATGCAAATAAGGGGGAAACGAAGTATTTGCTAATTCTCACTACAGAAGCAGAATGGGCATTTGATATAGAGGCAGAGACCTATCCCAATATTCGATGGATTGCTCATAATTCGGCATACGAATCTTGGTGGCTGGTGACAGCGGAGAGGTATGCAGAGGTGAACCAATTACAAGCAAGCATTAGTAAAGCTGCTAAAGGCGATAATCAAATAGAGGTTATTCAAGTAACCGAAATTGGTAAAATAAGTATAGCCAATGGCGACACAATCCAAATCCTTCGCTATCACTTTCTGGAATATGGCATCAAAATGATCGACCCATCGGATGATGGTACTGCATTTAGGAATCGCATAAGTGAAAAGGTCGATGAAGCGCAGTGGTTTGTAAGCGATCAGTTCGATGGGTTTATGATCGGCAAGAGTGCGGATTTAGAACCATTGAGAATTATTCTCAAAAATGATCCTCAAATTATCAATCTGAAACTAACTGCTACCCGCGATTCCATGAAAGTTATTTATTTGAAGAAGGACTGAAAGTAAGCGCTTTTAAGTTATGTACAATTTGCTGCTAACGCATCCGCTGCTATGTTATCCCCTTTAGCGGCACCCTCCCGCCAAGTTTCGCACGCCTCGGCGTTTCTGTCCAAGCTCCAAAATACCAAACCAATATAATTGGCCAATTCTTCCACTTCTGGATCCATCTGTTGGGCAACCTGTAAATTTCTCAACGCTTCATTAAATCGTCCCTTGTAATAATACAAGATACCCTTGTTCCGATAAGCCCAAGGGTTATCGGAATCGCCTCGGATGCTCAGATTTATATCCTTTTCAGCTTCTTCCCAATTTTCCTGCACAATATGGAAATAGCCTCTATTGTTCAAGTAATACGGCTGGTTAGGCACCAAATCCAACGCCTTATTTACCCAATAAAACGCCGAATCAAGATTTCCTTGTTTCTCAGCTATTAGTCCTTTCACATTGTAGGCATTGGCCTCATTCGGATTGAGCACTAGGCCTTTATTCAAATCTATTTGCGCTTTTTCAAAATCGCCCAAATAGTAGAAAAGTGTGGCTCTATTGATAAAGATTTCCGCATTGTAAGGATCTTGACTTTCGGCGATATCGAAAGCAGCAACTGCCTCAGGATATTTCTTGAGCTGCCACTGCGCCAAACCTTCGGTAAAATGCACTGTGGGCGTATCTGGATACACTTTTTTAATGATTTCCAAGTCTGCCAAAGCACTATAATACTCCTTGATTTGGATGGAAGACAATGCACGGTTGTACAACACATCCATCCTGTCTGGCTCGGCCAGTGTGGCATTGGTGAAGTCCGCCACTGCTTGTGCGTCTTGCCCCAATCTGCTATATGCCACTCCCCTATTATTCAGTGCATCAGCGTATTGTGGGTCTATCAATACGGCCTCATTGTAATAGCGAATGGCTTCCCGATATTCTCGTTCATTGAGTTTTTCGTTTCCTTTCAACAAAAATCGTTGCTTTTTGGTATCCGTTGTTTCACCGCAACTAATAAGCAAAAAACTAAAAATAAGGATTGATAATAAACGCATCTGAGTCGATAATATGGTTGCCCAAAGGTAACATGCAAAAAGGCAATCAAGTTTTCTAAATATGATTTCAGTTAATGTTTTCAGTTAATGTTTTCAAAAGGTAACTCTATTCAGAATATGAAAAATATTTTGAAATGATAATCCCGTATATATTAGGTGAATTTATTAGTAAAAAATAAGAAAAAGCAGTTTCCAATCTATACCCTATCATTGCTTGCCTTCATGTCCTCCTGCCCTCCAGCTGTGGAGAAAGAAGCGGGAGGAGAAAAACGATTAGACCAAGAATTAACAAATTGGCTAATAGGTAATTGGGAATATACCCAAAGCCAAATATCAACCTTCGAAACCTAGCAGAAAGATAATGACCCGACAATGAATGGATACAGCTATGCCGTGCGAGAAGGCGATACGATCGTAACAGAGTGACTAAATTGGCAGATCAGTAACGGAGAAACCTACTAAATTACAACCGTAGATGGCCAAAATGAAAATGAGCCAGTGCTTTGCAAACTTAGCTCCTCCCAAGCAGTGCATTTAGTATTCGAAAACTCAAGCCATGATTTTCCACAATAAAAACAATTTTACTAAAATTAGATGAAAATCAATTGGTGGCTGAGATTTCGGCAAAAACAGATTCTGCCAAAAGAAAGGTAATTTTTCCGAGGAGGCGTGTGGTGGCAAAATAGTAGAACATATCGAATACTTTTTCCCTCCCGCCATCATTTTATAATTGCTTTATCATTAAATCTATGATACTTTCGAAAAACGTTTAGCCATGAAAAAACTTATCCTTCTCCTTTTAGCCTGTATACCTAGCCTACTATTTGCGCAGGAAAGCACAATAATTTCAACATCATTTACGCCACAATCATTTATTACCCAGCACGAAAACACCTTCAATGGCCAGAGAATAAAATACCAAGCCATCGCAAAGGAAACCTTTCTGAAAAATGATGCTGGCAATGAAGTTGCTTCCTTTTGGTCGATTAGCTATATCAAAGATGATGTGGCCAACAAAAAGAATCGTCCTGTCACATTTGTATTCAATGGCGGGCCTGGCTCTGCTTCTATTTGGCTGCACATGGGCTTTTTTGGGCCGCAGGTAGTGAAAGTGGAAGGAAATTATATGCAAGGCAAAAGCCTGAATCAGCCGCCCGTGATCAAAAACGAGGATTTCCTTTTAGATATTACTGATATAGTGTTTGTGGATCCGATAGGCACTGGTTTTAGCCGAGTAATAGGCGAAGGCAAGGAAGAGGACTATTGGGGCTTGAATGAGGATGCTGCTTCCGTAGCGGAATTTATTCGTACTTGGGTAGCCGACAACAATCGTTGGATGTCGCCCAAATATATGGCTGGTGAGAGCTTTGGAACCACCCGCGCTGCCGCAGTCACTAAAGTATTGCAAGGAGGAGGACGTGCAATGGGCATGAATGGAATTATCCTGATTTCCCAAGCGCTAGATTATGCTGGCTCCACTTCATCGCCAGATAATATCACTTCCTATTTCACTTATTTGCCAAGTATGGCTACTACTGCTTGGTATCACAAAAAAGCAGGACAGGGAAAAACGATTGAAGAATTTGCCAAGGAAGCACGTGACTTTGCTTATAATGAATATTTGCCTGCTCTCTACAAAGGCGACTTTTTGACTACTACCGAAAAATCAGCCTTAGCCAATCGACTGAGCTACTTTATTGGTTTGGATGCAGAATACATCTTACGCTCCAATAACCGAGTACAGATGCAAAGATTTAAAAAGGAATTGCTAAAGGATAAAGGAATGGCCATCGGCACATTAGATGGTAGATACGCTGGCGATGAGGCGGATGATGTAGCCGATAGGCCTACGCTTGGAGACGCATCGAGCTATTTGACTACACCAGGCTATACGGCAGCCTTTAATGACTACCTAGCCAATGTGCTCCAAGTGAAAATGGAAAATCCGTACCTTACCAGTAACCGTAAAATTGGCGGGAGGTGGAAGTGGTACTATGGTGGCGAGCCCAACTATGTAAATACCAGTCGCGATTTAGGTGAATCGATGCGTACAAATCCTGAATTAAGGGTGTTAGTAGCCTCAGGCTATTACGATTTGATTACGCCATTTCTCGATGCAGAATACACCTTCTCAAGAAATGGAATGGTGCTGGACAGAGTGAAATTCACCTACTATGAAGGTGGCCACATGATGTACAACAACGAGCCTGATTTCAAACAATTGGCTATCGATATTCGAGCATTTATTTTGGAAAATTGATTCTGAATCACTAGAAATTTTGAGCCGTTATTACAAGCGTGCAAAATAAATAAAAACGTTCGTTAGCTTAGAGGTAAGATACTTAGTTCTGAAATTTTCGACTTGATAATTTTCCACCGTAATTTTAATTTAATTTTGATCAACTCAATATAAAAGGCACACATTTCATAAACACTAGACATGGACGAGATTATTCAATTAAAGATCACCCTCGAAGGGACAAAGCCTCCAATTTGGAGACGAATTCTTGTGGACAAGGAAACTACTTTTTTTGAGCTTCATCACATCATCCAAATTTCTATGGGATGGTTCAATTCCCACCTTTACGAATTTGATTTCAAAAACTTCCTTATTGGAGAGCCCGATGATGAATTTGGGTCTGGTATAAGTAGAATATTAAAAGCATCTGAAGTGACGCTGGGTAGCATGATAACGGCTCCAAAAGAAACGTTTAAGTACGAATATGATTTCGGTGATGGATGGGGACATAAAATTTTAGTAGAGAAGTTTTTAGCCCGTGATCCTAAAAACCAATACCCAAGCTGTATAGCTGGAAAGTTAAATTGTCCGCCAGAGGACTGTGGTGGTGTTGGAGGATTTTACCAAATGCTAGATGTTTTAGCCAATAAAAAACATCCTGGGAGAAAAGAAATGATAGAATGGTTAGGTGAGGAATATGATAGCGAATATTTTAAAATTGATGAAATAAATGAAGAGCTAAATGACCTTGATGGTTATATTGAATTCTGGACGGACGATAAATTTTAAGATTGATACTGTCTCTAACTGAACAAAATTTTAGGTAATTAATACCTGATAATCTTCGTGATATTCGTCTATAATAAAAGGATCCAAAACACGAAATCATATCTGTGCTTACACCAAAATCAGATTCATTATCGGCCAATCATAATCAAAAAGAAATGAATTTTCCAGCATTTTAGCATTATGAACTTAATAGAATCAATAAAGTATAAAATGGCTGACTATATTTCATTATGTAAGGCACATAATGTGATAAGTCTTTATGCTTTCGGCTCTTCTATCACCGATCAATTTGATGTAGATTTGCTTATTGAAATTGACAATGATGACCTAATTGAACGAGGTGAAAACCTCATGAATATTTGAGATAAATACAACAATGGGTAGATCAATACAACACATTTGCACCACATTCTGCTTTGAATATGAAAACACCGAATGAATTTTATAACTTTAAAATCGCAGGATAACTAGTCCAGCTTTTACGCAGAGATAACAATTTCTCAGGGAAAAACTCGAAGGATTAATTAAATAGAATTCAAAAAAAGGAAAGAATCCAGAAATCATAAAAATCACAAATCAGACAAATAAAGCGGGAGGTAAATGGGTATCTGCTTTGGAAGCCGGGCACCTGAAGCACAAACTATTTCATATAATGTTAGGCGATTGAGTGAGCCTATATTTGTCAAACTAAATTGATAGGTTCAAGAAATGTAAGAGTTCAGGAAGCACTAGATATCCATAAATAACCCTCACCTCCCGCCTTCACCCGTTATTCTCTATATTTTCGTATTTCCCATCATCCTAATAGCGACTTTAACCGTATTAAGAACCAACCAATCGTTTAATATTGTAAAAAATTGATTCATTTCCACTTTTGTGCAACCTTTATATATCTTTTCAGCATCTGTAAAATAAAACTTATGAGAAAATCTTTACTGATCCTAGTCATTCTTCTTGTACAAATATCTTCATTATCCGCACAGGGTATCAAAGGAAAAGTAATTTCTTCAACAGGTGAAATACTGCCTTTTGCGTCTCTTTACATTTCGGAACTCAAGACAGGAGCTTCTAGTAATGAGGAAGGGCAATTTGAAATAAGTTTAATACCTGGCACCTATACCATTGCAGTACAATACATTGGCTATGCTTCTGCCACAAGGCAAGTAACGATAAGCGATACTTGGGAGGAAATTAATTTCACGCTTCAAGAGCAGGGATTTACCCTTTCGGAGGTGGTAGTAAAAAGCGGTAAAGAAGATGCAGCCTACACCATAATGCGCAAAGCCATCGCCAAAGCCAAATATCACTTATTGCAGTATGATAGTTTTAATGTGCAAGTATATCTCAAAGGAACTGGTGTGGTTGAGGGTGTTCCATTTTTTCTGAAAAAGACATTAAAAGATGAGGGTATAAATGTGGATGATGCATTCACAAGTGAGTCAGTTAGTATTATTAGTTTCAAACAGCCTAACGAAATCAATGAAAAAGTTATTTCCATTCGTACCTCAGGTCAAGGTTTAGAAAACGCTTCTCCTACTCCTTACATCGTTACTTCTTTCTATGAAGATAATATTGCGGGGGCTGTTTCGCCACTTTCTACATCAGCATTTGCTTATTACAGATTCGAATATTTGGGCAGTTTTGTTGAAAATGAAATGATTGTCAATAAAATAAAAGTAACACCAAGATCTCGTGGCGAACAAGTATTTGATGGCGAAATATTCATTATTGAAGACCTTTGGGCCATCCATAGTTTGGATTTGACAAGCTACTACTTGGGATTCCAAATAGACGTAAAGCAAACGTATGCTCCAGTAGAGCCATTGGTTTGGATGCCTATCAATCATCAGTTTGAGTTTAGTGGAAAGATGCTTGGCTTCAAGGGTCGATATAATTATCTCGCTTCATTGAGCAATTACAATGTGAGCTTGAATGAGCAAATCATGGCTACCCAAATCAAAATTATTGACGAGAAAATTGAAGAAGTACCAGAAGAAATTAGAAAAGCTGAACCTAGTATAATTGCCCAAAGAGACAGTGAAATTGCCAATCCAGACGAAATGACAAGAAAGCAATTTCGCAAAATGATCAATGAATTTGAAAAAGAGCAAATCGAACAAAGTGAAGAACCAGAAGTCGTTTCTGTCCGAAATTTTAAAACGGATTCGTTAGCAACCAAAAGAGATTCTAGCTATTGGGAAACCATCCGCCCTTTACCTTTGACAAATAAAGAGTTGAAAGGCTATAAAAGGGACGATAGCGTCGCCGTGATTAGGCAAGTTGAACTAACTGGAATAGATACAACCGGAGTAATAAGAAGACAAAAATTTAAGCCAACCCATTTAATTTTTGGCAGTTCTTACCGACTTGGCCCTAAGCTTAGATTAGGGATAGACAATAACATAACGCAAGTTTATTATAATACAGTAGAAGGATTTAATACAAATATAGGTGCCTCTCTTACCTACAATTATGATAGTTTGCGACGTAGGATTGAGTTTAAACCATTGGTGAGGTATGGCTTTTCTAGTGAAGATTTTTACGGAAAAGCAGCTTTTAGTTACCGTAAATTTGCTAGAGCAGGCAAGCCATCCTTTAGACTGGATGTGGAAGGCGGGAAATTTGTAGATCAGTTCAATACAGTGACTATGCCTATCCACCCGCATATTAACACTTTGACGTCTTTATTATATCGCCAAAACTTCATGAAGCTTTTCGAAAAAACCTACGGGCAAATTTCGGCTACTTGGCAAAAAGGCGAGCATTGGAGCATTAAAGGACAACTTGAATATGCCCAAAGATCTGAATTGTTCAACACCTCAGATATTAGCTTATACAATAAAGGAGAAAGGGTTTACACACCAAACAGACCTGTGAATATAGACTTGGCTAATACTGGATTCGAAACGCATAATGCATTGATTTTTCAAACTGAGATAAGCTTTAAGCCTTTGGTTCAATACAGGATTGTAAATGGTCGTAGAATAAGCGATTTTAGTAGTTCTCCAGAAATATTACTCCTTTACAGAAAAGGAATTAACAATGTGGCCAATAGTTCGGTAGATTTTGATCACATAGAACTGGGCTTGAATCATGGATTTCGATTTGGAATCAGTGGCGATTTAGAATTTGAGCTGAAAGCTGGAAGCTTTCTGAACAACAGACAAACCTATTTCATGGATCATAAACATTTTGACGGTAATCGCACCATTTTAAGTAGTCTAAGACCAGCAGGAGCTTTCCGTTTGTTAGATTATTACAATTATAGTACAAACCAGAATTACGTCTCTGGACATACCCATTACCAGTTTCGAAAATTCTTATTGACGCAACTTCCGCTTGTTCGCATTAGTGGTTTAAGAGAAAATATTTTTGTGAATTACCTCAAAACCAATGGATCGCCACACTATTCAGAATTTGGCTACTCTGTCGATAATATATTCAGATTGTTCAGAGTAGAGGTAGCCGCAGGCTTTAATGACTGGAAATACGAAGAGGTAGGCTTGCGAATTGGAATTGCTACCATAATCTCGATTTCCACGAGTGATGATTAATGTCAGAAAAAAAATTTGAACGCACAGGCCGCTGAGTAGAAAAATACCCTTTGCGCTTTTTGCGGTTTCTAAAAAGATGAATTTAATCGCCGCGAACGCTGAGAGAAGACGCAGAGATTGCAAAGAAGAAAATTACCGTTTGCGCGAACTTCGCATAAAACTTTGCAAATGCTAAAAAAAGGAGTTTAGTCGCTGCGAACGCTGAAAGAAGACGTATGAAATATAACTAATATTAAGCCTTAATCCACTATATATCAATTGATTTTGCGATATAGCTTCCCACTTCTTGTTCAAACATTTTTGTAAGAGCCAAAGTAGTCAATCCCACAGAACCATTGCCAATCATACGTTCATCAATCTGCGTGATCGCTTGAATGGATTTGGTGGTGCTGGTAATGAACGCCTCATCCGCTTCCTTTACATCGGCCCAATGTAGCTTACGAAGATTCACTTTAAAGGTCTGCCGCGCCAATTGGAGGCACTGCTTTCTAGTCACTCCTTCCAGCACACCCTCATCAGAAGTAAAAATCTCCTCATTCCGAACAAGAAAGAAATTGCATCGCGAAGTCTCATAAATAAACTCTCCGTCGTGATAAAGCACATCCAAAGCATCACCCATTTTGCCCTGGGCTTTCAATCGGACAGGTACAGAATAATTTATAGTTTTTATTTTTGGTTCATCTCTTTGGTATTGATAAGAGATAAGTTTGCCTCCATTTTCACGGATTTCACTTGGCACCATTTGCAATTCCTCGTGCAAAATCACCAAATTTGGCTTTCCGATACTAAAGGCATCGTGACTTGCTCCGCCTGTGAGAATTAACCTAAAGCCACTATCCATCATCCCATTTTTGAATTGTAAATCGGTAATTATCCTTTTCAACTCCTCAGTACTTTCAGGCAATGGCAGCATCATCCTCTTCGCCGATTGCTGGAAACGGTGCAAGTAGTCTTCTAAAAACAAAGGAACTCCACCTTGCACTCTAAAAAAGTCGAAAATTCCATATCCGCGCAATACAGATAAATCATTGGGCGCCATGGCAATGGCTTGATAGTTTAGGATTTGGCCATTGAAGTAGGCAAATGGATACATAGACTGGCTTACTTTAGGATGGAAATATCGAAATTAATTGGATTATACATTCCCCCAAAACAAAAAAACCGAGCGAACCCGGTTTAATTTTCACTTCTTTTTAGCTGGAGTCTTTTTTTCAGCTTTTTCAGCTTTTTCAACCTTTTCGGTCTTAGGCTTACTTTCCGCAACCACTTTCTTTTTCTTGTGCGGGCGAGTTACTCCGTAAGAACCACTCCATATTTTTCCTTTTTTAGATTTTCTATCACCTCTTGCCATATTTCAGAAATTTTGTTGTTTAATTGTATTCGACGTAAGTTAGATAATATTTTTCAAAACCAAACATCTGCACAATCAGTTCGAGGATTGAATAAAAGATAAAACTATGGCAAATGCAAACCCAGAATTAATTGCTGCATTAAGAAGATCAGCGTCAAAATTATCCAAAGGAGCGGCTTATCAATGGGGACACATGGGCAGTTGTAATTGCGGAAATCTTGCGCAGGAGCTTACTGGCCTCAGTAAAGGCGAAATACATGCTTATGCACTTAGAAAATATGGAGATTGGACAGAGCAATCGATGGATTATTGTGTTGGCAGTGGAATGCCCATGGATTTATTGATTAGCCAGTTGTTGGAAAATGGATTAAGCATAGAAGACTTAAAGAATCTTGAAAAACTTGAAGATAATGATGTGCTGCATAATCTGGCAGGTGGCAAACGACATCTCATACATAATAAGCGGGAAGATTTAATTGCCTACATGGTATCTTGGGCCGACTTACTAGAAAAGAAATTCTTAGCAATAACACCCGCTTTCGAAATTGATATTCCGGAGCCATTATTAAGCGAAAAATCACATCAATAGGGTTTTGAGAAAAAAATAGGCTAATTAAAACGGTAAAGAGAAATAAATTTTTATTGTCGCTACTGCAGGTTCAAAAAAATATTTATTATTGCCACTCTTAAGACCTATTTAATTACAAACCAAACCTATTTAACATGCCTAGTTACAATCCGGACAAGGAAGACTTCGACGATGAGGAATTGGACGACGACTTTGAAGAGGATTTCAAAGACGAAGAATTTGACATCGATGAAGACTCAGAATTTATTAATGACAAGGATTTTGATCTCGACGATGATGATCTTGAAGACGGCTTCGAAGATGACGATGAAGAAAACATTGACGATGATGACTTTTAAAAACTTTGAAAAGGCTGTAAAAACAGCCTTTTTTTATTCCGCAAATTTTTAAATCAAATCTATTTACGTACTTTTGCAGGCGGCAAGTCAGTACGACCAGCTCCTGTTTAATCCCCCAGGTCCGGAAGGAAGCAAGGGTCGATGGTCGTAGCGGTGCGATACTTGGCTTGCCACTTTTTTTGCCTTAATGCATTCGAGTTCCGCGAATAAATCCTTACCCTCCCGCCTTTCTTACTTTTGTTTGATATTATCTTACAAACTAATCGTTACGGAAGGATTTATACCCTCATTGTTCGCATTCTTTTTTTAGCTTTGTAACAAATACATTTTACATCACCTATCCAATCTACATCATGCAATTCTTTATTGATACAGCCAATCTTGACGAAATACGCGAAGCCTACGACTTGGGAGTGCTCGACGGTGTAACAACCAACCCATCATTAATGGCAAACGAAGGCATCAGCGGCCATCAAAACATTATAAATCACTATAAAGCCATTTGCAATATTGTAGATGACAACGTAAGTGCCGAAGTAATCGCTACAGATTTTGAAGGCATTATGAAAGAAGGCCGTGAGCTAGCCAAAATTGATGATAAAATTGTGGTGAAAGTACCTATGATTAAAGATGGCGTAAAGGCAATCAAAGCATTCACGCAAGAAGGTATACGGACGAATTGCACGTTGATTTTTTCAGCTGGTCAAGCGCTACTGGCAGCCAAAGCTGGAGCATCTTATGTGTCTCCATTTATTGGCCGCTTGGACGATATCTCTGCAGACGGGCTGCTATTGATTGAGCAAATCAGACTAATATTCGATAACTATGGCTATCAAACTGAGATCTTGGCTGCTTCGGTAAGACATACCATGCATCTGATCAATTGCGCTGAGCTTGGTGCCGATGTGGTTACCTGTCCTTTAAAAGTAATCACTGGCTTACTTAGCCATCCGTTAACTGACAAAGGCTTGGCACAGTTTCTTGCAGATCATAAAAAAGCAAATGGCTGAGAGCCTTCAGCCATGATCACAGTTAGTGCTGATACAAGTAACCTATTTGAAATGTATATCATCAAAGTAAAAGGCAAAGCGAAAATTCCTGATTACATCCAACTGAGGGATGATAATTTTGTGCTTATTGCCTATTTCCGAGCTGACCGTCCACTAAAAAATATTGAAAAATATGGTTTGAAGGGCAAAGAGGAAGCATTAGAAAACGTGATCAAACAATTGGAATTCGGCAAACTTCAAAAACTGGAAATTTAATGTCATTCGGATCAAATATGCTCCTTTCTATACGAAAAGCAAACATCTTTCAAGACATCAATACGGTGCTGAATGACGTAACTCTTGAAATGGAAAAGAGTGAATTTGTATACTTGATAGGGCGTACAGGCAGCGGCAAAAGCTCTTTGCTAAAAACGCTATACGCTGACCTTCCGCTGTTGATGGGTGATATACAAATCGTTGGCTATGATTTGGCCAAGATCAACCGAAAAGATATTCCATTTTTACGAAGAAAACTCGGCATTATCTTTCAAGATTTTCAGCTATTTCCAGATCGGTCCGTAGCTGAAAATCTTTATTTTGTGATGCGTGCCACTGGTTGGAAAGATAAAGGTAAAATGAAAAACCGCATGATCGAAGTGCTCATGCGAGTTGGATTAGGATCCGTAGCTACCAAAATGCCACATCAACTTTCGGGTGGTGAACAACAGCGGGTGGTGATTGCCCGTGCGCTTATTAATGAGCCTTTGCTTATGATTGCCGATGAACCAACCGGGAATTTAGACCCTGAAGTTTCTGATGGCATTATGAAGCTTTTCAAAGATATTAATCGCGCAGGAACGGCCATAATTATGGCTACGCACAATCATACTATCCTTCGCGACTTTCCAGCACGCATTCTTAAATGCGAAAATGCTCGATTGCTTGATTCAAATATTGATGAATTTAGCCCCTAAATTTGTCAAATAAGTATTTTTTGAGGGGTTCCTTCGCACTTCTTAGCTATTTTTAAAGTTAACAATTCAGCTGATCGATTTCAGTTAGATCCCTTATGAAGTCAAACAAGGAATTTATACTATCTACACCCATTGCCATCAAAGTATCGGATGATAAAATTAATCATAATCAACAGATTATAAGTCTAGGCTCATGCTTTGCCGAAACCATGGGCAGCCGATTAGCAAAAGCCAAATTCAACGTTTTGGCAAATCCTTTCGGCGTAATTTACCATCCTTCTGCTATTGCTCATTTACTCAATGCAAGCTTAGCTAATAGCTCAGTAATGGAAGATGGCTACGACCAACATAATGGTATTCATTTCCACTACGACTTCCATTCTGGCCTATCGAAAGCCTCCAAAAAAGAGCTAAAAAATGCCTTGCAAAGCTCCGTTGGCGATACTTCCACCGCATTGCAAAAAGCAGATTGGCTGATTTTAACTTTTGGAACTGCCTTTCGCTATTACTTGAAAAAGGATCGGCGACCTGTTGCAAATTGCCACGCATTGCCCGGCACCTTGTTTGACAAAAAGCTTTCGAACGGAAATGAAATGTTTGTTGACGTGAATAAGGCTTTAAGTGCAATACAAAAACAAAGACCAAATTTGAAGGTGATTTTCACGGTAAGTCCCGTCCGCCATACCAAAGACGGAATGGAAGAAAATATGATGAGCAAGAGTTTGCTAAGAGTTCTCTGTGGACAATTGGCGGAGGAAAATTCCTTTGTTTACTATTTCCCTTCTTATGAAATCATGCTTGATGAGCTCAGAGATTACCGATTTTACAAATCAGATTTAATTCATCCTACAATTTTAGCTGAGGATATTATATGGAATCGGTTTAGCCAATCCTATTTTTCAGTTGAGACCATATCTTTAATTAGCAAATTGGAAAGTATTCACCAAGACCTAGCCCATCGGCTAATGCAGCCAAAAAGCGAAGCTGCTTTGAAATTCTTATATTCGCTGGAAACTAAAATCAAGCAATTTCCACTCCCACTTAAGGAAGAAGAAAACCTGCTTGCTCAAAAAAAAATGGAAGTGGAAAAGGATAATCCTCCCGCTTAATTTACCCTCAAAATCAATCCAAAATGAGCGATAAAGCAAATAAACTAATTGATGAAACTTCTCCGTATCTGTTGCAGCATGCCTATAATCCCGTAAACTGGTATGCATGGAATAGCGAATCTTTGGCCATGGCCAAGAAATTAGATAAGCCTATTATTGTGAGTATTGGCTATTCGGCTTGCCATTGGTGCCATGTGATGGAGCGGGAATGCTTCGAAGACTTCGATTTGGCCTCTCTGATGAATGAGTATTTCATTTGCATAAAAGTAGATCGAGAAGAGCGACCAGATGTAGATCAAATTTATATGGATGCGCTGCAAAATATGGGTTTGCAAGGTGGTTGGCCACTGAACGTATTCCTTACGCCCGACTTGAAGCCATTTTATGGTGGCACCTATTTCCCGCCTAGGGCTTGGGCGCAGATACTTAGAGGCGTAAATAAAGCCTTCACCGAAACAAGAGCTGACGTTGAGGAATCTGCTAATGGATTTGCCGACAGTATGCAGAAAAGTGAAGTGCAGAAATATGGACTCCAGGTGCAGGAAAGCCCATTTACAAAAGAAAAATATCAATCGTTCTTCACAAAACTAGCGGAAAAATTCGATCAAGAGTTTGGTGGAATGGACAAAGCACCAAAGTTCCCGATGCCATGCATTTGGACGTTTTTGCTGGATTTCCATCTAAAAACTACTAACAAAATGGCACTGGAACATTTGGTGCTCACCCTAGATGAAATAGCCAAAGGCGGAATATACGATCAGATTGGAGGTGGTTTTGCTCGCTATTCAGTAGATGGAGAATGGTTTGCTCCTCATTTCGAAAAAATGCTCTATGATAATGGGCAGCTCCTTTCCCTTTACAGTCGGGCGTTTAGTGTATCCCAAAAGCCACTTTATAAGCGGGTAATTAAGGATACCACCAGCTGGCTAAAAAGAGAAATGCTAAGTGCCCAAGGTGGCTTATACAGTGCCATTGATGCCGATAGCGATGGGGAAGAGGGTAAATTTTATGTTTGGACTAAGCAGGAAATTGATCAACTATTTGAGATTGAAGAGGCTAAAAAAGTACAAGCGCTGTATGATATACAAGAAAATGGGAATTGGGAAGAGGGAAAAAATATACTGAGAAAACGAATGGCTGATGAGGTATTTGCTGGGAAGTACAATTGGTCGATTGAGCAGTTCGAAACATGGCAAGCTGATATCAATAGCAAACTTTTAAAAAAGCGGGAGGAAAAAGTCGCTCCACATCTCGATGATAAATTACTTGCTGGCTGGAATGGCCTAGCCCTGAGCGGATTAAGTGAAGCCTATTTAGCCACTGGCAATTCCGAAGCAAAAGAGCTGGCTCAAAACATCGCCAATTTTATAGCTAGAGATTTAGTAAAAGGCGATAAACTCTACAGAACACTACGCAAAGGTGAAGTGGCAATCCCGAGCTTTTTGGAAGATTATGCAGCTGTAATTGAGGGCTTTATACACTATTATCATATTTCATTCGACCAGTCATATCTGAGCTTGGCAAAGCAATTATGTGAGTATACAATCCGACATTTTTGGCATTCAGAAGAATCATTTTTCTACTTCGCTGAGAATGACAATAAATCGGAATTGATCGCACGCAAAAAAGAGATTTTTGATAATGTAATTCCAGCCTCCAACTCCATAATGGCGCATAACTTATGGAAGTTAGGGCATATTTTTGGAGAACAATCCTATCGGGAGATGGCGCAAAATATGCTTTCTGCCGTTAGTCGATTAATAGAAACAGACCCACAATACTTGGCTAATTGGGCTAGTCTTTATGGAATAGCACTTGAGCCGATGGCTGAAATTGCCATTGTTGGCCCTACGGCTATGGATGATGCTATAAGACTACAAAAAGACTTTCACCCAAACAGATTGGTATTTGCAAGTGAGGGAAAAAGTAGCTTAGGGATATTTGAAAATAGAGAAGCAATAAATGGCCAAACTACTTTTTATGTATGCTTTGATAAAACGTGTAAATTGCCAGTATTCAGTTTGGCAGAGGCAAATGAGTTACTAATTCAGCAAAATTTTTCCTAATAAATAAACCTAAGGTTTAATGACAATAGCTCCCTTGTATGCGGAAGTTATCCTCCCGCTTCCATTTTCAGTCACGTTCACCTATCTGATCCCATCAGATATGGCGGATTTGGTGAAAAGAGGAATGAGAGTTATTGTGCCTTTCGGCAAAAAGAAAATTTATGCTGGTGTCGTCGATGGTATTCACAATGAAGCTCCAGTTCATTATGAAGCCAAGGAAATAATGGATTTGCCAGATAGTAAACCCATTTTCACTACACAGCAATTAGATTTTCTGAAATGGATGGCCAATTACTATATGGCAGGTATTGGTGATGCATTAAAGGCCGCTCTCCCATCTGGTCTCAAAATTAGTAGCGAATCCATGATTCAGCTGCATCCAGCGTATGATTTGGCACTAGCCGATGGTTCATTACCCGAAAGAGAAGTGGCTGTTCTTATTAATTTGGCAGAAAAGGGCAACTTAAACTACGATGAAGTTGGAGCAGTTGCGCATCTCAAAAACCCCTATCCTGTCATCAAATCACTTTTAGCTGAAAATGCCATTATCGTATTCGAAAAGGTAAAAGATCGCTATTCGCCAAAAAAAATAAGGAAAGTTAGGCTGAATATCGGCTACATACAGGATAAGGCGGCCTTAAAAACCTTACTGGATGATTTGGAGAAAAAGCCTAAACAGCAAGAGGTAATTCTTAAATATTTGAGGGAAGTTCCTGTTTTTCAAAAAGCTGAACTAAATGATATTGGTCTTGAAAAGAATCGTTTACAAACTGAAGAACTTTCCAATTCCTCTGTTCAAACGCTCATCAAGAATAATGTATTAGAGGAATTCAGCATTCAAGTTTCAAGGCTAGATGAGATCAATTTGGCCGATATTCCGGAGCTCGTGCTCAATGCTGCCCAAAAGATTGCAAAAGAGGAAATCCTCCAGCAAATGGAAAAGCAAGACGCTATTTTGCTGCATGGGATCACGGGAAGCGGCAAAACAGCGATCCTTATCGAACTCATAAGAGAGGTAATAGACAGTGGCCATCAAGTTTTGTATTTGATGCCCGAAATTGCCCTTACCACACAAATGGTAGGTAGATTAAAAAAGCATTTTGGGAATGATTTAGGGGTGTATCATAGCCGATTTAGCGATAACGAAAGAGTGGAAGTATGGAAAGGCGTATTGGAAGATTCCCTCCCAATTATTGCCGGCGTTCGTTCGTCTATCTTTTTACCGTTCAACAACTTAGGATTAATCATTATTGATGAGGAACATGAAGCTTCCTTCAAGCAATATGACCCGGCGCCTCGCTATCATGCACGGGACATGGCGTTGGTACTTGCTCGCTTTCATCAATGTAAATGTATCCTCAGCTCTGCCACGCCTTCCATTGAGACTTTCTACAATGCCCAGGAAGGTAAATACGGATTGGTGAATCTGAGATCTAGGTTTGGTGATATTCCTCTGCCCGATATTAAGCTATCTGATGTTCGAAAACATAAATTGGAAAAGAAGGATATTTTCAATTTTGGACTACAGCTAAAACTCGCTATTGAAGAGCAACTTGAAAATAAAAAGCAGGTAATCCTTTTCCAAAACCGAAGAGGATATTCGCCTTATCTAAGCTGTGATTCTTGCGGGTGGATACCCAAATGTGAGTCTTGCGCGGTGAGCCTTACATACCACCAATATGCTGGCGAACTCCGTTGTCATTATTGTGGATTCAAAGGTAATGTGCCGAGCACGTGCAGCGTTTGTGAAAGTACCCATTTGAAAACAGTAGGCTTTGGCACCGAGCGAATTGAAGAAGAAGCCAAGTTGCTGTTTCCGGACGCTCGCTTGCAGCGCATGGATTTGGACACGACTCGAAGTAAGGACAGTTTTCAGCAAATCATTGACGATTTCGAAGCTAGAAATATCGATATACTGATCGGTACACAAATGGTAAGCAAGGGCTTAGATTTTGATCACGTGAGTTTGGTGGGTGTGATGGATGCGGATCATTTAATCCATTTTCCAGACTTTAGATCACATGAGCGGGCATTCCAAATGCTAACTCAAGTAAGCGGGAGAGCTGGCCGCAAAGGAGACAAAGGTGCAGTAATTATCCAAACTAGAGACGATAGCCAAGATATTTTGAAATTAGTGAAGTCGCAAAATTACCATAAAATGTTCGAACTGGAACTGAAGGAGCGACAAGAATTCTTTTACCCACCATTTTCGCGAATCATCAACATCACGGTAAAATCTACCGATAAGTTGGAAGCAAAGAAAGCAGCAGAAAGTTTATTCCAGCACCTGGAGGCGCAATTAGGAGATAGTGTACAAAAGAGTTCTCCGCATGAGCCCTTGATTTCGAAAATTAGAAATTGGTATATGCAAGAGATCCTTTTGAAAATATCGAAAGAGCTGAATTTGCAGAAAATAAAGCAGCAAATAAGAAAAGCGGTAGATTTAGTAGAGCAAGACAAGAGATTTAAGAAAATACGTATAATTTTGGATGTAGACCCAGTTTAATGAAGCACGCAATACTTTTTATTTTCTTTATTTCATTCGTATTTATTGGTTTTCAGTCAATTGCACAAGAAATGACCGAAAATCAAAAGCAAGATACTATCAATCAGGTGAAGCCGTTTGTATTGCTGAGGATGGATACTATTCCTCCAAAAACTGGTAATGACACTATTCCACCACCAAAAACGAAAGCCGGCAGTATTCCTCCCGCTACATTTCCGCAGGATACTATTCCTATAATTCCGCAGCAATTACCGGTAGATACAATTCCCGTAATTATTCAGCAGCCCGTTCAATATGATTCTCTTGGCAATATTATGACAGTAATGCCAACAGATTCTATTCCTCCCATCGGCAACCAAAAAGAATTATTGAACTCACTAAGAGCAGAAATACCTACTGATTCTACTTTAATGGGTGATTCAACCAAGGTTCCTTTACCTCCTCCCGCTTTTATTTCGGCAGTAGGCGTTCAAGTAGATTACGGGAAATTCAGTTCCTTTTTTCTGGGTTTTGAAACCAAATACGAAGCAGGAGTATTTGTGAAATTTCAAAATCGCTATCAATTGGTAATGGATATTGGGAGAAGTGCCTTAAGCCCTGTGGATGCATTAAATGATAATGACTATCGAGCATCTGGAACCTATGGCCGAATTGGAGCAGATTATGTAATGCCTAGAGACCCTTCCAATAGAATGTTTGTAGGATTGCGCTATGCTCAATCAAATTTCTCAGATCAAGCTCAATTCTTTGGTGAAGATGCCAACTTAGAACGATACCCGATTGGCCTGCATCGAAGTGGATTTACGGCAAATTGGTTTGAAGTAGTCCTTGGAACAGAAGGTGAATTTATGGAAAACCTCAATATTGGATTTTTGATTCGAATGAGAATTCTCTATCAATTTGAGCAAATGGGTGAAGGAGAGGTGGCAGTGTATAGCATTCCAGGCTATGGCAGAGCGGATGACAAAACCTCTCCCGCTTTAAATGTTTTTATGCGCTACGGCATACCTTTCAAATCTAGAGCAGAAAAAAAAATAGAGACTTTAAAAAAAGAGGACTAATAATCAGTCCTCTTTAGCTCCTTAATTGGAAATAATATCCCAATCGTCATTTAATTGGCTGATTGCATGGTGGGCGGTCATATCGAACTGCACAGGAACGACTGACACATAATTATTGGCGATAGCCCATTCGTCATTATCTTCTCCCTTATCATAATTCACAAAATTGCCCGCCATCCAGAAGTATCTTCTGCCATTAGGGTCAAATCGCTGATCAAATTCTTCCTGCCATTTGGCCCTTGCTTGACGGCACACCTTGATTCCCTTAATATTCTCATTTCGTTTTGGCGGGAAGTTTACATTCAACGCAAGTCCTTTCGGTAAGCCAGTTTTCAAAACTTGAGCGGCAATCATGTTGACATACTCTACAGCATGTGAGAAATCAGCATCATGCGAATAGTCGCATAGCGAGAACCCAATAGAAGGCAATCCCTCAATTGCTCCCTCCACTGCGGCAGACATAGTGCCTGAATACAAGACACTTATGGAAGTATTACTTCCATGATTAATCCCACTTACCACCAAGTCAGGTATTCGATTTTTGAGTACCCAATGCTTGGCCAACTTCACACAATCGGCAGGTGTGCCGGAGCATTTATACGCTATTGTTTCACCAAATATATCCACTTGCGCTAGGCGTAATGTATTACCAATAGTAATAGCATGTCCCATTCCCGACTGTGGACTATCAGGTGCCACAACGACCACTTCACCCAATTTTTGCATGGCCTCTACCAACACCCGAATACCCGGTGCGGTAATACCATCGTCATTTGATATAAGGATTAAAGGTTTTTTCACTGTCATATTTTTCAAAATTATATGCAAAAATGGCCAATTAATCGAACCCGAACAAAGAAAAGGATTGCTAAGGCGTGAATAAATCAATTAATCTAAATTACCTTTGAAAAGAACGGCAAAAGGCTAAAAATGAATTGAAAAGATCGAATGAGCAAAATCTGAGCTAAATAAAACAAACAGATGAATAAAAAATTGATTGATAGCGAAAGCTTTATAAATATAAAGTTCACTGAAAATCAACTTATTAAGGGCGATTATGAAAATTGCCAATTTACCAATTGCCACTTAGCCAATCTCAATTTATCTAATTTCAATTTCACGGAATGTACTTTCGATGCGTGTAATTTGAGTATGTGCAAGCTGGAAAATACAGGTCTAAAGGATGTGGTTTTCAGCGATTGCAAAATGCTCGGTTTGCACTTTCAACACTGCAATGAATTTCTGTTTGAAATTGAAATTAATCGTTGCCAATTGAACTTGTCTTCGTTTTACAGGAGGAAATTAAAAAAAACCTCCTTCAAAAATTCAGTCCTTCATGAGGTGGATTTTGTAGAGGCTGATTTGACTTCGGCGATATTTGACAATTGTGATTTGCAAGGAGCCATTTTTGAAAATAGCGTACTAGAAAAAGCAGATTTTCGCTCAGCTAAAAATTACCGTATTGACCCTGAGAGAAATCGCATGAGGAAGGCAAAATTTGCTATACCCGAGGCAGTTGGCCTACTCAGCAGATATGATATCATTATAGAATAAATGCGGGAGGATAACGTTTCCCCGCCGCCTAATTTAATAAGAACATAAAATCAAATGTACCCTATGACCATTTCGATTGAAACACCCGCCCTTCTATTTTCTGCTACCTCATTAATATTGCTTGCCTACACCAATAGGTTTCTTACCATCGCAAACATTGTACGAGGTCTGAAAAAAAGCTATGATGAAACAGAAAGTGATAAGACAATTTTAGAAATTCGAAATCTAAATTTGAGAATCACATTGATCCGAAATATGCAATTGTTTGGCGTGTTAAGCTTGTTTTTTTCGGTATTTGCGATGACCTTGATTTTCCTAGAAGCGTCACTTTGGGGTGTCTATGTCTTTGGTGTTAGTCTTTTTCTATTAATGATTTCTCTTAGCCTTTCTTTTTGGGAAATAAGCATTTCGGCAAATGCGCTTAGATTGCACCTTAGCGACCAATTGAAAAAATAAACAGGCTTGATTACCCTGATAAATGCAGGTGAAAAATATCTGACCTATAAGCAAAACCCAATCTAAATTCCTTGAACAAGCACAAAATTAACCTTCAAACCAGACTTTTGCTGTTTGCGGATCAATTCAATTAATTTGATTTGGGAATTGATATAGCCTACTTCTCTTGCATTGACCAGAAAAAGAGAGCTTTCTCCAATCGCAAATTTTTGTCGTTCCCCTTCGAGGAGAGATAGATAATCTTGCACCGTGCGTCGATAAAGAGTTACTTGCTCTTCAATGGTATTCACTTCATTTATAGCAGCCTGTGCTTGAAAATTTAGATTAGCACCTTGTTGAGCAAAATTCGCTTCTACACTTTGAATCTTAAATTTGGCTAATTTTAGTTCTGCTCGTTCTTTTCTTAGAAATAGCGGCATTTGCATGGCGATACCATAAGTGAAATTATTATTAGAATAGGCCGCTAAGAGGTCATTATTAAAGGATTCGGAAAGCGCATTATACCTCAAATTTACCACTGGCTTTAATTGTTCTCTCTTCCATCTTAGATCAACCCTTGACATTTCAAGCTCTAATTGCAGCTGTCTGAGTAATGGATGATTTCCTAGCATATTTTCCCATTGGGCAAAAGCTTGATCTAGGCTTAGTTTCTCAATAGTTTCAAAGGCATTCGGAATAATATCTTGGTCGAGCTCTAACGGAACAATCCCTTCACTCCATAGATATACTGAAGTGAGTAAAGTGGCATTTGTGAAGTCTAATTGTGCTTGCTGGAGGTTTAGGGTGCGATCTTGCACCTGAATGCCCGCTTCCAACGTGTCGATCATTGGCAAAAAACCTTCTCGAGCTTCCATTTTCACAGCTTCAAATCGAATTTGAGCGAGTTCCAAGGCTTCTTCAAATATTATTAAAGTATGATAACTATAGAACCAGTCCCAATATACCTTACCTGCTTCGAAGGATAATTCATTTAAAAGTTGTATTCTTTCGAGTTCAGTCACTTCCTCAAAAAGCTGCGCTTTTCTAAGCTCTGCCCTGCGGTAATCAATCAATAAACCTTGCCCAATCGGCATGGAAAGACCAGCATAGACTAACCCACTAGCAGGAGTAGTGTTTTCAGAACTAAGGTAAACTCCCTGATTTTGTTCGTAGCCACCCACTACCTCCAAACCAAACCATGTGGGCACTTTCAATCCAGCATTTATCAAGCGATAATATTCATCTCCTTTGAAATTCTTTTCATCCACGTTTCCAGCAATACTTGGATCAAAATTTCCTCTTGCCCTTTGCAATTCGGCTTTTCCACCTTCCATCTCCAAATTTGCTTGGATTACAAGTGGATGATTGGACATTACGAATTCCATATATTCGGAAAATGTCAATACTTGTCTATTCGCATCCTGCGCTTGGATGTTTAAGCTAAAAAGAAGTAGACAAATACCTATAAGTAGTCTTTTCAACATACAAAATTTCTTATACTAGCTTGTTAATAAATCATTTGTCGTCAAATACCTATTTACCCTGCATAAGCATAGGATCTGGCTTATAATAATCTGGTGGAAAACCGTTGACATTTCGCCATAATTCGTAATAGATTGGCACATCTTTGAGAAGTACCATACTCGTAGCACCCGCACCTACTCGTAATGCATCTGGCCAAGGATACGACTCTAAATCTGGAGTAACTAAAATACGGTATTGACCGTTCGCATTCGCAAAATTATCCATTGCTAACACATTGCCAGAATAAGTACCATAACTTGTATTGGGCCATCCAGAAAAAACAATTGCCGGCCAGCCATCAAATTGAATTTGTACTGGCTGCCCTTTTTGCATTAGCGGCAGATCAAGTGGTTTGATAAACACCTCTACAGCCAAATCATATTTAGATGGCATGAGTGTCACTATCTTCTGTCCTTCTTTTACGGTCTCCCCGATACCCGATTCAATTACTTGTGTGATATACCCATCCTGTGGTGCTGTGATATAATACAAAGACCTCCTCACTGTATAATTTTCTAGGTCATTTTGAAGTTTACTAGTAGTCGCTTCAGAAGCAAACATACTTGACATCGCAGTGTATTTATCAGCCTGAGCCTTAGCTACTTCATCTCTAAAACTAGCGTCAATACTGCTAATTTCTACTTGAGCATTGATCAGCTCATTCTTAGAAGTGAGTAATTTATTCTCAGCTGCTGTCAGTTTGGCGGTTTCCTTTTGGAAGGTTAATTCTCTTGATTCAACATCAATTAAGGAGTATAAACCACCTTTATATAATTCTTTAACCCTTACTAGTTGATCTTTAGCTACTTCAAAATTGATTTTGGCCGCTTCAAGATCAAAACTATCCGTTTTTACTTTTAATTGCGATTGGATAATCTTATTCTCTGCCTGTTGTAGTTTCAGTACTAGGGATTCCCGAAGAGCGCTGATTTGGGTTTCAAGCGCAATCACCTTATTTGAATATGACTCCACTGCATTCTGCTTTGAATCTATCTGCTCATTGGTTCTTACCAGAATTTGATCATCAAAGTATTGATCTTTTACTTCGGAAATATACAAAATGGTATCTCCAGTTACTACATAATCACCTTCTTGCACATACCATCTTTCGATCCTCCCGCCAATTACAGATTGGATAGATTGTGGTCTTTGTTCTGGCTTTAAGGCTATTACATTTCCATCAGCCCTAATATTTTGAGTCCAAGGTAGAAACATAAATACAAGCCCGATTCCTGCAAAAATACTTAATAGACGAAGAAGCAATTTCCCTGTACTTCTCCTGTCCACTAAGGCAAAAGAGGAAAATTTTTTCTTATCAACAATTGACATTAAACTGTTCGGCGATATATTAAGCATTATTACCTCCTTCTGAATCCAAAAATGGCTTCAACTCTTCAAAAGTTCCTGTTTTCACTATTTTTCCCTCATTCATGATAGCAATTTTTGTGGCCACTTTGGCTATATATTGATCGGGTGATGATGCGATAACTGTCCAGGTGTGCTCACTAGAAAACAAGAAATCAATAATGTTTCTTCTATCAACTTGGTCAAGGTACTCAAAAGCATCTTCTAGCAGCAGCAATTTAGGTTTAGCCACTATGGATCTTGCAATTAATATTTTCTCAATAATACTTTTGGGTAATTTTTTTCCCAGTGGGTCAAGTAGTGTGTCATATCCTTTTGGTAGGGTTTTAATATACTCTACTAAGTTTAGATTTTTTACAGCCCATTTCACATTCTCAAAAGTAGCATCCTTACGACCGACTTGAATATTTTCCAATACTGTCCCTTCAAACAATTGCTCAGAACTTAAACAAGAACCAATTAATACTCTATAGGACAGTAAATTAAAATTCTCAATTGGAATATTATTTACTGAAAATCTACCATTTCCCAAATTATATAAGCCTGCGATTAAGTTAACCAAAGTGCTTTTTCCAGATCCATTTTCACCAGTGATTAACCATTTTTCTCCTCCTGCAATATTCAAATTAATATTATCCAATACTTGATAATCATGGCCTGGATAAGTGAAAGAGACCTTAGTCAGTTCAATACTTATTCCTTGCCCATTTAATTCTTCACCTAAGTCCATTCCTTCATGCTTTTCTAGTTCCAAATCGGTCACCTGGCCAATTTTTTCCAAAGCGGTAAGTACGTCGTAAATCGTTTGCAAATTGAATATAAGTTTTTCAACAGAGCTAATAATCATTAAAATGATGATTTCTGCGGCAACGAACTGACCAATATTCAATTGTTGCTCCATCACCAAAAAGCCACCAATGGCCAAGAGTCCGGTAGCGACCAAAACTCTAAAAACAACCAACATAGAATACTGCTGGACTAATACCTTGAAATGACTTTCCCTAGAATTTAGGTAGGATTCCACATGTCCATTCGCTTTATCCAACGCCAAATCAGAATTACTTGCCATTCTGAATGTATTGGATGTCCGAGCTACTTCCTCTAACCAATGGACGAGACGGAATTTATGCTTTGATTCCATTAGGCTTGTTTCTAAACCTTTGCGTGCTGTGAAGCGGAAAATAGCAAAAACTAAAAGCACCAGAATAAGACCAAAAATAATAAAGAAGGAACTGTATAGAGATAAAAGAATAAGGCCAAATAAAATTTGTAGGGATGCAATTGAAAAATCAATCAATATTTTCGATATACCCTTTTGAACGGTTAGCGTGTCAAAGAAGCGGTTTGCTAATTCAGGAGCGTAATGTTTATACAACTCCTCCATTTTGATTTTGGGTAATCGATAGGCGAACTCAAAGGATGATCGTGTAAAGATCTTCTGCTCAAGGTTTTCGGTTATCCTCAATTGAAGAATCTGAAATATTCCAATCAACGTAATACCAAATACAACCAAAATGACAAGGATAATCCAAGCAGTACTTACCCTACCACCTTGAATAAGGTTGATAATGGCCTGAATGCCTAATGGGATGGTTAAGTATACTAAACCATTGAAAAATGAGTAAACATATACGTCGCGAATTTCCTTACTATCTGGTTGAAGTAGGAGCCAAAATCGATCTGAGGGACTTATTGTCTTTTTGAATTTATTATCCATTTAGAGTATTAAATAATGCTTTAATGATAAAATAACTACTTTATTGATCTGAATACTAAGTTATTATAAAAATTCTTGATAGAGTCTTCTCCTACATAAGAATCTGTTAACCTTGGTAAGTGCTGAGAAAAATATCGCTGCAAATGTGCTCCTTCAATTATCGTGGAAATAAGCATGTGAGGATATTTATAGGTAGGGTTAACTTCTAATACCATATCAGCAATCTTTGCTACAAGCTTTTTATAGCCTCCAAAAGCACCTACTTTATTCTCTTTATCTACCAATTTTGTAAGATACGATTTGGAAGATTCTGAAATCACAATTCGGTTTAACCTAGTCTTATCTAAAGGAGCAGAATTTTCTGCCTCCTGATAATTTTCAGTAATCAGCTGAATTGCCTTTTCTAGCCTTTGCTCTGCTGATTCTATGTTAGCTACACAAAAGGCCAACCGATACTCCATCCAGCCCCAATACCACGAAGACAAATAAAGCAAGAGCTTATGCTTGTTCTCAAAATAGCGGTAAATTGAAGCCTCAGTTGAATTGATTTCTTTAGCAACTTTCCGAAAGGTAAATTCCTCAAAACCAATCTCATCTATCAGCAGAATACTCACTTCCAAAATCTTTCTACCCAATTCGCTTGATTCAGGATTCTTCAAATAAATATGTTGATTTATTTGAACATTCATATTCGATAGTATATCACGCATTAACAAAGCTTTTGATCTATTGGTAAAAGTAATACTATCAATACTTTTTTCTAGGCAAAAAGGTTGCTTAATCGTCAATATTTTTTTTCAGCCAAATTATTTGGGTAGTAATGGGCTGATTGATTGCTAAAAGTAGCAAAAAAAAGCTCCTAAGTGAGGTTTCTTAGGAGCGATTATGCTGTAACTATTTCAAATTTTTGTTAATTGGATTTTGTGAGAATAAAATTCATCAAATCATTCGGAGTTTGAAGCAGCTCTATCTCGTTTGCCTCTAAATCTACGTGCATGGCTCTTTCTACATCGTAGAAAAGACCCTCAACATACACTTTATCAAAACCTAAATCATTCACAAAATTCTTTTTTTTCAGTTTAGAAACAGGAGCAATCCCATATTGGTCAAATACACTGACCATCGTCTTAATTTTTGCGTATTTATTTTCCATCTCTAATTTGTTTAATTAAACCACCCGCCTTTTTCAAAAGATTTTGAATTTAAATGTTCTTATCAATTCATATTCCAGTTTTGTCGAAACCAATTTATTTATGCAGATTTTAACGGATCGAATTGATATCAGTTCAACAACGAATGATAATAGGTGAAATTTTAATTATCTGAAATAATATTGAAAGCAAGTGCAATACTAGATTTTAAATTAGTTTGATCGACGCACTATTTAACTTGAGGATGTTAATATTGTTTTCAAATATAAATATTAATGAACTGATATGTAGCGGACTAGCAATGGATGAAAGAATACCCAAAACTAAATTATAGATAAGAGAAAAAAAGAAATGGAAGATCTGGATAGTCAGAAAACACGAATACGTACAATGAGCCAAGCGAAGGTAATTTCAGAAAGATTAGGTTCTACTCTTAAGAATTTGAATCCATTATTATCCGCATTCCATCTAGGGTAAGATGCCGATCAATAACATCAAATTCGCCTTCTAAATTATGTAGAATGGAAGATAAACCACCCGTAGCGATCACTTTGGAAGAATTACCTATTTCAGATTTAATTCGACCGATCATTCCCTTGATCATGTAAGTATAGCCTAATAAAATACCTGATTGGATAGCCGAAACGGTATCTGTTCCGATTGCCGTTTTGGGAATTTCTAAGGGAACATAAGGCAACTTGGCAGTATTTGAAGAAAGGGCTTTCACTGCTGTATTCAACCCTGGTGCAATGGACACGCCAATCACAGTTCCTTTTGAATCCACCATTGTAAACGTGAGAGCAGTCCCAAAGTCTACAATGATACAGGCATGTTTGAACCTTGCCCACGCTGCGGTTGCATTAGAAACCAGATCTGTTCCTATTTCTTCGGGATTATTGAGTTTAATTTCCAATTGAGGGTAGCAAGCCATGCCAATGGTAAGTGGCTTAAGGCCAAACATCCGTTTCGACAAATCCTCAAGAATACTGGTAATTTGCGGAACAACGGTACTTATGACGATACGATTTATTTGATCGATTTTAAAGCCATTTTCGAGAAAGCATAAGCGGAGAAATTTTTCGTACTCGGATGCTGGAACAATAGGGTGCGTTTCGAATCTCCATTCTTTGGTCCATCCTTTATCTGTATATATGGCAAATACAATATTGGTATTCCCTGCTTCAATGGCTAATAACATTCCGAAATATACAAATGATTTTGTATGCTTAATAAAGCAAAAAGGCGGGAGGAAAAAATATATCTTTTTCCTACCGCCAAACAAGAAGATTCCTATTTATTAACAAATACTGTTTTCACATTGACAAATTCCAACAGCCCTTCTTGCGAAAGCTCTCTGCCATAGCCTGAAATTTTGGTGCCACCGAAAGGCAATCTTGGATCTGACTTTACCAATTCGTTAATGAAATAAGCTCCATCTTCTACCTTATTGGCATAAGATTGCGCCTTCTCAATATCCTCACTAAACAGCGTCAAACCCAAACCAAACTTAGATTGTGCGGCTAATTCTAAAGCCTCATCAATCGTTTTAGCTTTGATTATCGCTGCCATTGGCCCAAATGTCTCTTCATCAAAAGCTGGCATTCCAGACTTCACATTTATCAAAATTGTCGGTTCGTAGTGGGCACCTTTTCTATTTCCCCCTATCAGAATTTCAGCTCCCATTTCTACCGATTTCTTTATTAGATTTTCTAAATCTACAGCCAAATCTTCTCTCGCAAGCACGCTTATTTGTGTTCCTGCCTCCAATGGATTTCCAATTTTAAGCTTTGCGACTGCTTCTCTAAATTTTGGAACAAAACGTTCATAAGCATCGCCTACCAAAATAAATCGCTTAGCAGCTATACAGCTCTGTCCATTATTGAGCATTCTGGCCTTCAACCCGATTTCTATAGCTTTATCAATATCGGCATCTTCCGCTACTATAAATGCATTACTGCCGCCCAATTCCAATAAGGATTTTTTAAGATATTTACCTGCCAAAGTAGCAACCGAACTTCCTGCTCGCTCGCTTCCTGTTAAAGTAATTGCTTTTACAGTTGCATTTTTTACCACTAATTCGGTATCCTCATGGCCAATAAATAAATTTTGGAAAGCGCCTTTTGGAAAACCTGCTTCTTCGAAAAGCTCAGCAATATGAGTGGCACAGCCAAATACATTGGAAGCATGCTTTAATAAAGCTGTATTGCCTGCCATCAAAGTTGGCGCAGCAAATCTCAATACTTGCCAAAACGGAAAATTCCATGGCATGATGGCAAACACGGTTCCTTGTGGATCATATCGCACATAGCTTTTGTACGCATCTGTTTCTATAGTTTTACTTTGTAGAAATTTTTCAGCGTTTTCAGCATAATACTTACATACCCATGCGCACTTCTGAATTTCTGCGGTAGATTCCGATATCGGCTTACCCATCTCCAAAGTGATGGTTTTAGCATATTTAGATTCATTTCTCTTGAGTAAATCAGCAGCTTTCAACATCATTTCACTCCGTTCCGCAATAGATACGTTCTTCCATTGATTGAAGGCTATGGTTGATTGGTGCAATATCTCCTCTATTTCAGTTTCTGAGTGTTTCTGGTAAATAGCGATTTGCTCACCTGTATATGGATTAATGCTTTTGAAGGTCATAGTTGATTATGTTAGGATTTATATGTTAAAGTTATAGTTAAAAAATTAGTATCGTATTATCGAAAGCAAAACAATCGTAATGCTGTTTGACTCGTTGAATTATTGTGACCGAAAGCGTTCAAAACGTTTCAATTTTAGCAAATTCACCCATTCTAATTCTCGAAAAAATAAATTAGGAGAAGACCCACCTTAATTCAATTCTTATGCGTTAACATTGCAGCTTGAATAGATTAGGGTTCCCAAATAAGCAAATCCTAAAGCAAAGTATAGCTAGTTTTCTTGCCGTCACTTTTTTGTTTATTTCCACGTCTGCCCAAGCTGAGTATGAAGTAAAAAACAGTAACTTTTCTAAATATTTCACTTCATTAGAATACAATTTTAGCGATACCTTCCATGCAGTTCAGCCGCAGCTGAAAGTAGTTAAATCGGGTCAATACCAATTACAATTATTTCCATCGGTTGGCAAAGCACTAGGTTTCGCCAAAGCTTTAAATAATACCTACAGAAATTTCCTCCCGCAGGTTTCAGGCATTCAAATACATTTGCTTACCATCCTTGAGTTGATCATTTGCACCAACGCTCCTTAATTTTTAATCATCAAATTTTTGAGTAATCAAGCATCTGTTCTTCATCAGATCATTCACTCCTACCCTTTTTCTAAATTATTTTGATGATTTTTCTAATTAAGACTAATGAAAAACAAGAAATTCATTGTATTTATCACACTGGTAATTACAGCCTTATGTTTGTATTACCTCTCATTTACTATTGTTTCGGCCAATGTGAGAGAGCAAGCCACCAACTATGCCACTCAGCCCGACGGTTCGCTCAATTTTATAAAGAAGCAACAATACCTGGATTCAGTATGGAGGTTGCCTGTTTATACATTCCTAAGTGCTAATTATCCTTTCAAGGAAATTAAAGAAACCGAGCGAGGATTGTGACTCTACTTGCTTGGTGGGATGCATGTAACCTTAGAAATTTCTCAGGCTGAAATTATCAAAGGTTTAGCGGGTAATCCTGAAAATGTCGAATTTCAGTCAGCCATCGCCAAGGCAGTTGATCGTGCCAAGAAAGGCAATGGGAATTTTGTGGATTTTTTTTATCAGTCATTTAAGCAGGAATTGCCCAATACACAGCTGAGCGAGTATTTTGCTACCTCAGCAAATGCGGACAGAATTACAATCCCTTCAACGGATTAAAGCTTCTGGTAGATTTTACTGGTGGCCGATCTTATATAGTGGGATTTACGGAAAATGTTATTCCATCCGAATTAAAAGTTGGATTAGATAAGCAATTCGAAAGCGTTGTAGAGGGGAAACCTATGGCTCCAGCAGTGCAGTGAAGATTCCCACTTCCTATTTAGTAAATTAAAGCAGCAATGAAGCTGATATGCTTGTCGAAGACAAATTGATTAGCAGCTTGGAAAGTATAACAGGATTTACCTACAATGAAACTGGCGCAAATAATTTAGATGACTCTTTCAAAATAGAAGGATCGTCAAAAGTGGGAGCTTCAGTTGCCGACGACATTAAATCATCGTCATACACCGCCATTCTTTGGTCATTAGTGGGTATTTTCATTTACATCCTTATCCGGTTTAGAAAATGTAAGTATTCCGTAGCTTCGATCATTGCACTTATCCACGATGCTATGTTTGTGCTTGCAGCCTTTTGGTATTTTTGATGATACCACCAACGAATAGGAAAAAAACCCGTCACTCACACCAGTCAGTAGGACGCAGCAATTTTAAAATATATTGTGCACATAAGTAATTGCTATATTCTGCATTCAGAAAATAATTGCTGTTGATACCATTTAATTTGCCCGAAAAGACTAAATTAAGAAATGGCAAATTTATCCTCAATAAAACAACATCCAACCCTATCAGTATTTCTTCCACTGTTCCACACTGCTTGGTCGGATGCCAATCTTAGTGAACTCGAAGTGAAAGAGTTTACCAAGTATATCAAGCAAGCAAAATGGATCGATAAAGCTGAAAAGCCCCATCTGTTAACAAAAATCAATGCAGAAAACCCTCCCGCCGCATCCGAATTGCATCAATGGGAAAGAGAAATAAAATTAGCCATTGCCGATGCTACAAAAATTGAAAAGCTTAGCGACATAAGTCTATTTCTAGCTAAAAAGTATCTTCCCGATGATTTATCTTCCTCATTTTCAAACATTAAAAATGATTTAGATAAAGTAGAAAAAAATCTTGGCATTATTAGCAAAGAGGCTATTTACCTCTATACACAAGGCCATGACACCATTACAACCAGTCATAAAACCCAAAGCTCATTTGATATCGGCCAAATGCAGGAGTTGCTCGATGGGGATCAATCAGAAATTATAGAAAAAGTCAAATCCATTATTACGAGGCCTGAATTTGAATACGTAGATTCCTCAAACCTTAATGCTTATCGAGAACAAGTGTTGAAATGGTGTAAAATTCTCGCCAAAGAAGGCCTAGGTGCAATGGCCTTTCCAAAAAAGTATGGAGGCGGTGGAGATATGAAAGCCTATTTCAGCATTATGGAAACATTGAGTTTTCACGATCTCAGTTTTGTTATCAAATTCGGTGTGCAATTTGGCTTATGGGGCATGAGTATTCAATCACTTGGCACCGAAAAGCACCACAAAAAATATCTCCGGAAAATTGGTAAACTGCAGCTGCCAGGGTGCTTTGCCATGACTGAGACCAATCATGGGTCGAATGTAAAGGGAATTGAAACTACAGCGACATATAATCATGAAAATAAGACATTTATAATCCATACTCCACACCCACTTGCCCGCAAAGAATATATAGGAAATGCTGCACTTCATGGTCGCATGGCAACAGTTTTTGCCAAATTGATTATAGATGAAAAGGATTATGGTGTCAATGCTTTTGTGGTACCACTAAGAAATCCGAAAGGCAAATTACATCAGGGGGTGAGTATAGAGGATTGTGGATTAAAAATGGGCTTGAATGGCGTAGACAATGGACTTATTTCATTCGACCATGTAGAAATACCACTCGCTGATATGCTTGATAAATATGCTAGTATTAATGAAAATGGAAAATTTGAAAGCCCAATAAGTAGTGATAATCGTAGGTTCTTTACCATGCTTGGGACGCTTGTAGGCGGGAGGATAGGTATCCCTCGCTCTGGCTTATCTGCTGCTAAAACAGGTCTAGCGATCGCCATCCGTTATGGAAACCAAAGAAGGCAATTTGGCCCTGAAGGTGGCGAAGAAGTGCCTATCCTTAATTACCGAATGCACCAGCGTAGATTAATGCCATTGCTCGCAAATGCTTATGCACTTCATTTTGCATTACAATATATCACCTTTCGCTTCCTAAACAGAACCAAAGACGACATGCAAGAAATAGAAGCTTTGGCTGCTGGGCTCAAAGCATTTACAACTTGGAACACAACTTCCACTTTACAAGAATGCAGGGAAGCTTGTGGTGGTAAAGGATATTTATCAGAAAACCGAATTGGTTCACTTAAAGCAGATACAGACATTTATACCACATTCGAAGGAGACAATACTGTGTTGATGCAATTAGTTGCCAAAGGCAGGCTCACTACGTTCAAAAAGGAATTTGGCGAAATGAATATGATTACCCTATTGAATTATATAGCCGATCAAGCCAAGACTTCTATTAAGGAGAAAAATCCATTTACTGTTAGAAAAACAACTGATGAGCATTTACTCGATGTGGAATTTCACCTCAGTGCGTTTCATTATCGTGATAGAGCAATTGTAAGTTCTGCCGCAAAAAGACTCAAACGCCATATTGATAATGGTATGGATTCTTTTGATGCCATGAATGTAAGTCAGCATCATTTGTTTAATGTGGGTAACGCGTATATTGAGAGAGTGATTCTGGAGCAATTTGTGTTGCAAGTGGAGAAAACCACCGAGCCTACCCTCAAAGCTACCCTCAAGAAACTTTGCCAATTATTCGCTCTATCTCAAATCGAGAAAAATCGTGGATGGTATTTGGAGCAAGGATACATGAATGGTAGCAAAACGAAAGCCATCCGCAAAATGGTGAACCAATTATGCTGGGAAATACGGCAAGATGCTGTGCCACTTGTGCATTCTTTTGGCATTCCAGAGTCTTGTATTGGTGCTAAGATTTTGAGGGAGGATTGAAAGTGGAAGGGTGAAATTTCTTCCATTTAAGCCATTTTTTTTATGGCTGACTGATTCCCTGAAAATTTCTAGTATGTGATAATTCAATTTGTTAATTGACGCTAACTTGGAGTAACTATTGCGCCTGCGATGGTGGCGGTAAGCATGCAAGCCAATGTAGCCGCAAATAAGGCACGCATTCCTAATCGGGATAAATTTCCTTGTTGATTTGGTGCCATCCCACCAATGCCACCAACTTGGATGGCAATAGAGCTAAAATTGGAAAAACCACAAAGCGCATAGGTCGCTATGACAATACTCTTTGGAGAAAGCGCGCCAGCTTCTTTCAATTCAGCCAATCCAAGATAGGCTACAAATTCATTGATCACCGTTTTTTGCCCGAGCAAACTTCCCACTGCCAAGGTTTCACTCCACTCCACTCCCATGGTAAAAGCCAACAACCTAAAGATCAAACCGAGCAGGAATTGCAAGGAAAAGCCTGTAAATGTGCCATCTGTCCACTCTACAACTAGACCATTAAGTCCTGAATAGGCACCAATAAAATCCTCCAAAAAGAAATTAACGGCTGCTATCACCGCAATAAATGCCAATAGCATTCCACCCACATTCAGGGCAAGTTTCAATCCCTCACTAGCTCCATTCGACAAAGCATCGATCAGATTCACACCAAGTTTTTCTGAGTTTACTTTCAATTCCTTATCGATCTTTTCTGGCTCAGTTTCGGGAACGACAATTTTGGAAAAAACAATGGCTGCTGGAGCATTCATAATACTTGCGCTCAGCAAATAAGAAGCATATTTGGCTTGTTGCACAGGATCATCTCCTCCAAGGAAAGCAACATAGCCCGCTAGCACACCTCCCGCAATGGTGGCCATTCCGCCAGTCATCAAGCACATGAGCTCGGAGCGCGTCATATTCGGCACAAATGGACGTACCAATAAAGGAGCTTCTGTCTGACCTAAAAATATATTGCCAGCAGCAGAAAGACTTTCAGACCCAGAAAGGCGCATGGTTCGCGCCATGACCCAAGCAATTCCAAAAACAATTTTTTGTAAAATACCCAGATAGTAAAGACCTGCCGTAACGGTAGAAAAGAAAATAATGGTAGGTAATACTTGAAAAGCAAAAATAAACCCGAATGAAGTGCCTGCTAAATCACCAAATAGAAATTGAGCTCCATCTGATGAAAAGCTTAAAAATTTTACAAAAATTCTGGATACTGAATCAAATGCCCTTGCTACTGCATCTACTTTCGTAATCAATAGTCCGAAAGCAATCTGCAAGGAAACACCAATGGCCACTAATCGCCAATCAACTTTTCGTTTGTGAGAGCTAAAAGCAAAGGCAAATGCGAGTAAAACAAAAATTCCTAATAGGGCACGCAGGTAATCCATTCAATGGTGGTTAGAGATCAAAGATATAATGAAAGCATGAATGGGGAAATATTAATTTTGACTAAAAAGCAATGCTCACAAAAAGCGGGAGGGAAAAAAGGAAAAACCCTTTGTTTTCATACAGAAACCAAAGGGTTTAAATGTTGCTAAATACAAAGCTAATTCCGCCGATTTATCTCATCTCGAATTTTAGCTGCTTTTTCGTATTCTTCCTGCTCAAGCGCTTTATCCAGCATTTCATTCAATTTATCGAGTGGAGTATCTTCCAACTTTTTGTGGCTCCCAGAGCCAGCACTTAGACTGTCGGAGCTTGAAGGCTTTACCCCTCGCTCAGGCTTTATTTCCTCATTATCATCTACCTCAATTCCTCCTTCTGACAGGACGGTATCAAGTACATAAAGAGGAACTTTAAACCTCACTCCAATCGCTATCGCGTCAGAAGGCCTCGAATCTATTTCAATTCTTTTATCCTTATCACTGCACACGATTTTGGCAAAGAAAATACCCTCCCGCAAATCTGTAATCACTATTTCCTCCACAATATAGCCGAATGCGTGCGCAAATGACTTGAATAAATCATGCGTCATGGGCCTATTGGTTTTGAGGTTTTCATTCTCGATCGCAATAGCATGCGCTTCACTATGCCCAATGATGATAGGCAATCGGCGATTCCCACCGATTTCACCTAATACTAATGCAAAGGATCCCGTCTGCGGCTGATTAGACGATAAGGATACGATTTCTAGTTCAATTTTGCTCAATTTATTTGGCTGCGTTTATGGCTTCAGTCAATTTAGGTAAAATTTCGAAGGCATCTCCTACAATGCCATAGTCGGCAGCTTTGAAGAATGGCGCTTCAGCATCTTTGTTGATCACAACAATATATTTGCTAGAATTGACACCTGCCAAATGTTGAATAGCTCCCGAAATGCCAACGGCTACATATAAGCTTGGGCTCACTTTTACCCCTGTTTGGCCTACGTGCTCGTGGTGTGGTCTCCAATCCATATCTGATACAGGCTTGCTGCACCCCGTCCCAGCTCCTAGAGCTTTGGCTAAGTCTTCAATCAATCCCCAGTTTTCAGAGCCTTTCATTCCGCGACCGCCAGAGACCACGATATCTGCTTCTGGCAATAGGATGGTTCCTGTTTGCTTTTGCGTTCCAGTAATTTTCGCACTGAAATCCGCCTCATCTAAGCTCGGTGTGAAAGCTTCTATCTCAGCAGTGGCACCAGTTTCTTTCAATACAGCGGCATTTTTCTTGATGGCAAGGATTTTTTTCGCACCGCTCAATTCCATAAATGCAAAAGCTTTACCAGTGTAGATGCTTCTTTTCACTTTGAAACCAGCACTCGTATCTGGCAGTTCTACTACGTTTGATGCCAAGCTTGCATTCATTTTGATGGCTACTCTAGCCGCTACAGGATCGCCCAACGATGATTTGGCAAGCACCAAAATATCACTTGACTCCTTCTCCATAGCCTGAGCAATGACGGATGCATACGCTTGTATGGTACCCGGATTCAACTTCTCATCATTTACATGAAGCACTTTATTCGCTCCTGCACTTCCAGTTTTGGCCAATTCGCCCTCACCTACTTTGCTACCAAGCGCGAGTGCTGTTACACTTGTACCCATTGTCGCAGCAAGATCAGCTGCATAAGATACAGCTTCTAATGAAGACTTCTTCACTACTCCTTCGTCACTTTCGATAAATACTACTATTGACATTTTTTCTCGATTTAGATTTTGAATTAAAGAACCTTCGCCTCAGACTTCAGCAACTTCACTAGCTCACCAACATTGTCTTTGTCTATCATTTTCACTGCACCTTTTGCCGGTGGCAATTCATACTTATTGGTAACAGATTTTGTGTCATTATCTGCTGGCTCTACTACATTAAGAGGCTTTGTGCGAGCACTCATAATTCCTCGCATATTTGGAATTTTCCATTCAGCAATAGGCTCTTGACAGCCCGCTACAAAAGGGAGACTTGCTGTAAGTGTTTCTTTACCACCTTCAATTTCACGAATCAATGTGGCATTATTCCCGTCCAAATCGATCTTCATCACAGGCGAGAAAGAGGGCATATTCAGCATTTCACCAACCATCCCGTGCACCATGCCTCCATTGAAATCAATGGACTCACGCCCCATCAATATCATATCGTAATTACCTTCTTTGGCAACATTAGCTATTTGCTTAGCCACAAAATATGAATCTGATGGAAAGGCATTAATTCTTATCGCCTCGTCGGCACCGATGGCCAATGCCTTACGCAACGTAGGCTCAGTCTCGGCTTCTCCTACATTCAGCACGGTAATACTCGCACCATTCGACTCCTTCAATTCCACTGCACGCGCAAGCGCATAGTCATCGTATGGACCAATGATGAATTGCACCCCATTTTTATCGAACTTTGTGTTATTCTCGGTAAATGCTATCCGGCTTGTGGTATCCGGTACATGTGTAATACAAACTAATATCTTCATTCGGGAATTTGTCTATGTTTGGATAATTAACATTTAATTTGCCGTGAAGTTACCAAAACTTGAAAAATTAAAAAATAAGATTCTACGATGAAGGAACAGCGAATATCCATGTTGGAGAAATATATTCAAGATAACCCTCAAGATCCCTTTCCACTTTATGCACTAGCATTGGAATATGTGGAGCGGGAGGTTGAAAAATCTATAGAGCTATTTAATAAGACTTTGCATCAATTTCCAGGGTATTTGCCTACGTACTACCACGCCGCTGCTCTATTTGCTGAGCTTGGAGAAATAGAAAAAGCTAAAGCCCTCTATGAAAAAGGAATTGAACTGGCAAGCAACCAAAAAGAGCATAAAACTTTAAATGAACTACGCTCCGCTTTTCAGAATTTTTGCTTTGAGAATGATTTGGAGTAGATAGAGATGTAAGAGGTGATTGGGAATTGGCTGAATAAAACGCTATTTCATGCTCTCTAATCTTATTGAGAATCTTTTTACCCAATACAGCTTGAATATACTATTCCAATAGATTTTCTCTCTAATTATAATAAAGGAAATAAGTCAAGATTATTGCCAGCAAATTGTATAAGCCATGAGCCACTATGGAGGCAGTTAATCTTTTGGTGTATATATATAGAAGAGTGTATGTAATGGTCGGAACCAAAATATCGAACCAATACAATAAGCTTGTGGGCATGTGACCAATTGTAAATAATGCAATTGACAAAATGGAAGAGAACCAGATACCAACTCTTGGGTTACCAAAAAAACCCTTTAGGACGGTAATAAAATAGCCTCTATTGAAAATTTCTTCTGTAACTCCTCCGCCAATTACTCCCAACGAAATAAAGGAAATTGTTCCAATTATACTTCCACCGTACATACCCAGCATTCCTTGGATATCTAGTCTGTCGGCACCTCCTGTGTTAGGAATAATAAAGACGAATTGAGCAATTGTCCATGATACTCCAAAACAGCATCCTAAAAAAATATCCATTTTGAGATTCTTGAACCTAAGTCCAATTTCAGCGAAACTAAGCTTTAACTTTTTCAATGAGAAATAGAGCAGACATATAACTGACGCAAACTGAAATACAGCTATTAAAAATAAGTTAATGCCAATCTTTCCACCGTTAATTTTTGTGATACCAAAAAATACATCAGGAATAATAAATAGTAGGTAACCAACTAAAATAGTTCCGATAAAAATGAGTACTCTTTTTGTGTTTTTCATGGTTTATCAAATGGCTCTTGTTATTTATTGTGCACTTTTGACAAGCCCTATACCAACGCTAAAAAGGCTTATAAAACCCACTCAAGCCCATTTTTAAACTCTAAGTATGTGCAATAACGGACGGTGATGTTCATAAATGAACTATTCCCATTTCTACTAAGTCACCGGTAATTTTGATTGCTTTAACATTAATGTCATCTGATGAAAAGTAGTATAAATTAAAACTTATTATCACTGATGGTATAATGTACTAGTCAATCGTCTTCCCAATAACAAATGGAAAAAACTCTTATTGAACTACGCTCAGCCTATCAGAATTTTTGCTTTGAAAATGAGGTGGGCGACTAGGTCTGCGAATTCTATACCTTGTTCATTGACTTAAATTTCATTTCAATATTGAGAAAGACTATCCATGAAATAAAATAAATAGTGACAGCAATCTCCTTTCTTAACCTCCCGCATATTCAACCTCTCAAAATTTCAAAAAACTACTATATTTACCCTGATGGATCAAATTATAGTTTTTATAACGCTAGGGCTCGCACTTGCCTTGTTTATATGGGGTAAGTTTCGGTACGATTTAGTAGCACTTGCTGTACTATTTTTTCTGGTTGTATGGGGCATTATTCCAACCGAAAGTGCATTTACAGGTTTTGCTCATCCGGCAGTTATCACCGTAGCGGCTATATTAGTGGTAAGCAAAGCATTGGAGAATTCAGGCATCGTCAATATGATTGTGCAATTGATGAATCGGGTTGGCGAAAACAAGTTTTCGCAAATTGGTGTCCTCTCGCTAATTGTCGCTGTTGCGTCTGCATTTATGAACAATATTGGTGCATTGGCCATATTGATGCCCGTAGCTATACAATTAGCTAGAAAATACAAATACTCACCGTCCATTATTCTAATGCCTGTAGCTTTTGCTTCGTTGCTTGGCGGGATGAATACGCTAATTGGAACTCCACCAAATATTATAATTTCTTCGTTCAGAGCACAAAGCAATTCACAGCCATTTTCAATGTTCGATTTCAGTCCTGTTGGAATTGTGGTTACTCTATCGGGAATACTATTTATCACTTTGGTCGGATGGAAACTAATTCCAAAGCGAAGGGAGTCAGGAGATGGAAGCAATTTATTTGAAATCAATAATTACATCACCGAGGTAAGAATTGTAGAGGGATCAAAGCTAAATGGAAAAAGGCTAAAAGAGATATATGAAGTTTCGGATGCAGACCTTGTTTTGATTGGTTTGGTGCGTGATGAAAGACGGGTGAATATTTCCAATTACTATGGCAAACTAAGCAAAGGTGACATCTTGATAATAGAGTCGGATACTGAAGGCTTAAAAACCTTTATCGAAGCCAGTAATTGTGAGCTAGTTGGTGATGAAAAATTGTATCCAAAAGCTGAAGGTTCAGAGGATTATGTGATTCTTGAAGCAATCATTCAAAATCATTCTTCTTTGGTGGGCGAAACGGCTTCGAGCATGCGATTGCGATCTAGATACGAAATAAATATTTTGGCTCTAGCTAGGCAAAATATAACGCTAAGAAAACGAATAGACAAAGTGACATTCCAATCGGGCGATGTGCTGCTAATTCAGGGTAGAGAAGAAGACATATCGGCCAAAATGGAGTTAATGGGCTGTTTACCACTGGCAGAGAGGAAGTTCGATATAAGCAAACCAAAACGAACCATTTATGCATTAACTATTTTTATCACGGCCATTTTATCCGTGGTTTTCAATATTTTACCTGTTGAAATAGCTTTTTCAATTGCAGCGATGGCGATGGTTTTGATAAAGATTTTGCCGTTGAAAAATGTATATCAAAATATAGATTGGCCAATAATAATCTTACTGGCAGCAATGATTCCCGTAGGAGAAGCGCTAGAAACTACTGGTGGCGCAGAGCTTATTTCTACACAAGTAATTTCACTAGGCGATAGCTTTCCTCCTTGGGCGATTTTAGCATTTATTATGATTGTAACCATGCTACTTTCCAATGTCATCAACAATGCAGCAACAACGGTGATGATGGCTCCAATCGCAATTATCATTGCAAAAGATTTGTCCTTTTCTCCCGACCCATTTCTGATGGCAGTAGCCATTGGAGCATCGGCAGCATTTCTTACTCCCATTGGTCACCAGTCCAACACCCTTGTGATGTCGCCTGGTGGCTATAAGTTTGGCGACTACTGGCGAATGGGCCTACCCATCAGCATCCTTGTCGTCGCAATAAGTATTCCGATGATTTTGGTGATTTGGCCTTTGTAGGGATCTTCCAAAATTAAACGTTCTATATAGTAAAACTGCTTACTGAAATTTGAAAGTCTTTTGGGATTTTAGATTCAAATATGACTTAGGGATAGATATAATGCTAGAGAACCATTACCTTCTCGTCCACTCATTAGCAATCAATTCTGCTTGCTTCAAAACAGCTTCAGTAGCTAGCATTTGCATATCGGGTGGGTAGCCAAATTTCCTTAAAAGTCGCTTTACTGCAACTTTCAACTTGGCTTTTACGCTTTCTTTGATGGTCCAGTCAATGGATGCATTTTGTCTTATGGTTTCGGTTACTACAACAGCAAGTTCTCTTAATTTATCTTGTTGCATCAGTTCTCTTGCACTATCGTTATCAGCTACCGCTGTATAAAATGCATATTCAAAATCAGTCAAGCCCATTTTCAAACTCTAAATAGGTGCAATAACGGACGGTGGTGTTCATAAATGAATTATTTTCATTTTTTCAAGTCAGTTTTTGTTTGGTTAAATAAAATGGCTCTTCTACATATGGTTACTAATCAAAAAAAGGCTCACCAAAGCAAGCCTTTCATATTTATTCAATGTAGGTTATTGGATTGAAATATCACTCACCATTATAATAGGATTGCTTGCGTCATTTATCTGCTGAATTAGCGCATAAGCTTCTGGATTGCTTACCTTAAACTCTTCTAGCTGACCTTTATCCGCTTCTAACCTACCCTTTAAAGCTAGGAGTTCCTCTATTTCCAAAATAGAATAGAACTCCTCGCCAAAGGCATAGATAGGGAATTTTTGTAAAGCTCCTAAAAACAAGTTGTCCTCTATCCCACCATATCCTTGGGCAATATCCTTTTCCTTATCATAAATTACTGTCATAAATTTCCCAGGACTTGCTATAACTAAAAGTAATTTATTTGAAGTCTCCAAAACTGGATGAGTATAAAAATAGGTTAATCCGTTTTTAAACTCCATCAATCGTTCTGGTGAATTTAAAATATCTAAAGGAATATCTAATTGCCCAGTTAACTCATATTTAACTTTTAATCCATCGCTATTTATCTCGAAAATCTTGTTTGAAAGAAAAGGTGCATGGAGAAAAGATTCACCGTGGATTGCAGGGTTATATGAAAATGGATTTGCAGCCCATCTGTCCCAAGCCTCACCTTTAATCGGCAACATTGAGGCTTCTACTTTGTCACCCTTTATTTTTATAATGTGATTACTTAATTCGCTAACCATTAACCTATTATTTGCAAATAAGAAAGTGGTATCATCGATAGTGAACATCGAACGAGCAAAAATTGGCAACCGCTTACTATCTATAAAATTATTTTCAAAATCGTATCTATGCAGCACAAATGATCTATCCATTACGTAGATAAAAGAATCATTTATGAAAATATCCAAAGGCATAGAATATTCTCCTGGTCCATAACCTTCTTTGCCTACCTGAAAAATAAAATTCCCTAAATGGTCAAATAAAACAACCTTTTTTGATACATCACGATCTAGAACAAGTAAGAAATTTTCATGACGAACAATTTTTTCTATTTTTCCAATAATCAAGTCTGAAGGAGTAATTAAATGAATATACCTCCTTTTAGTAAACATTTTCATAGCCTCAGCAGACCACTCCTTTTCAATTGAATTGATATCGAATATGATTTCTGGCTCATCAATTCCCAAAACTACCCTTTTAGCCGAAACATAATTATATTCCTTCAAACGCTCATCAACACTTTCAGTTTCTAAGAATGAACAAGCTGAAGTAAGAAAAATTATTAAAATTAAAAATCTAGCCATAATTATAATTAATTTAAAAAAAGAGGCAATCAATTTTGAGATAGCCTCTTTTAAATGATTATTGAGGTGGACAAGGATGAATAGGATCAAAACTTGTAATGGTGAGAGTTCCTTGTCCGCTACATAAACCACCCCAGCCTACGCACTGTTTCTCAGCCCCTTCGTAGTGAGCATATACAGTAGGGTCAGTACTACATGCTACTTGTACTACCATGGGTATCCAATCTGCCCTTCCAAAAACTGAAGATTTAGATTGAAATGACGATCCTAGTATAAATAGGAACAAAAATAAAACTGAAATTCTCATAAAATTTTTCATACAGTAAAATTTTTAATGATTAATGAATGATTAATGAATGATTAATGAATGATTAATTTTAGCGATTACGTGCAAACAAAAAAAAATAAAATGACTAAAGGCTGAAAAACATGATAAAAGGTTGTATTAATACGCTGAGTAAATGAAAAGAATAATTCTTAAATATAATGATCCAATGAATGAGAAGCAGTATAAATCAAAATTTATTGGAGCAAATAGTATAGATGTTTATCTAATTAAAATTCCAATAAACAAAAGAAAAAGGCTCTAGAAGAAGTATATTTTCCTTTTCAGTAATTTATCATTTGAGAATAATTAGTTCAATGATAAGTAATTAGGATTTTCTCTAAACTTTTAAATTTTAGTTAAACCAATTTGGGAAAAATTTAGCAAATAATGGATTTAATCGCATTATTTCATCCCTAATTCCTAATTTCCCGCAACTCATAAATATAGTATAGCTGGGTATCTCGCTCTACGTCAGGATCTACATAGTTTGTAGATAGGAATTTGCCTTTGCCCATTTGCAAGACAATCCTCGGTGAAGGAACGGACATATTTTCAGAAATGCGCTTTCCATCTCTTATTAGGTATGCCAAAGATTTGGTGGGCGTATTGAAAAACTCCCTCAGCTTTTCATTATCCTGCTCATTTGGATCTATCAATTCGCTCATTGGGTGGCGCTCTATGAAAGTGACCAATTGCTTATCTTCGAAAGAGTATAGGCCTGATAGTTTCTGATTGGAAGCTGAAATCAATCCTCCGCCGCTCATCATTATTTCACGCGCATTTTCAAACGAATATCCCTTCATGCCATAGGGATTATCATATTCGAATCGGTAGCTAGTGATAAGCTTCGGAATAGCGGCTGAAACATCATATCTATATAAAATCGCTTCACCACGATGGATTACATCTAGCACTTGCTCTTCGTAATTGTAAGAAGTGATTGCCTCCATCATTTCCGGATAAAAATTATCCGATAATAAATAAATACTGGAATCTGGGAAGGAATGATAATAAACACCTTCTCCCGTTTTCGTATTCAAGTGAAATAAATGAGGTTTCTCTAAGTCCTCCTTTTTATAAATAAAAAAGCCTACACTTGAAATTCCCACATAAGGATTATTGGCATTTTTTGCTTGAGGATTGCCAAAAGCCACATACCCACCTCCCGCTGCCACAGCATAGCTCCCCTCATAATCGAAATCGACCTTGCTTTCAACTTGCCAACCTTGGGTGTAGATAAAGTACCTACCGATGGCAGCCACTCCTACTTGGCCTCCACCAATATAATTTACCTGGTACGTATTTTTACCATGATCATTCGGACCCTCGCCGATCAAATTCACTTCATTTAAAATCTTCCCGTTGAAATCGAACTCTACATAATCTCCATTGCGGCCATTATAGCCCAGAATAATATTCCGCTCATTGTCATAATCCAGAATGCTTATTTGTTCCATATAATCCACAATAATGGAATCAGCTATTACCAACTCATATTGGGAAATAGATGATTCATCAGTTACTTTCTCTGTGGTTGATTTGCACGCAAGCAGTAGTACCAAAAGAAGCGGGAGGAAAAGGAAGCCAGACTTTACCATTTTGTAAGTAATTAGGGTATTAAATAGATGGCGAATATAATTTAATTGAAGTTTACTTGAGCAAAAACAGACTAAAAAAGAAAGGCTTACTATTGCAAGCCTTTCCTATACTAATCTATATAAGCAAATAGCTTATTTTATCTCATTCATTATCAATTCAATTGCCTTATCCAATTGAGGCTGCTTTCCTTCTAGCCTGTCCATAAAGGTCTCAGGGACAAAAATATCTGGAACCACGCCCGTGAGTTCCAAATCGTTGCCATCCAAATCGTAGGTGCCCCAAGCTGGCATTCTATGAAATGAGCCATCCATCAAGCTAAACCCAGAAGTAAAGATAATCCAGCGGTATGACTCCGTGCCCACTACTTTTCCTAGCTTTAATGCCTTGAACCCATTGGCGGTCATTTCGGCATCGCTTAGGCTTTGCTCATTCTGCAATAGGATGATTGGCTTATCAGATGGCGTGAAATTAGGCTGGCTTGTCCTCCCGCCTTCTCTATATTGCCATTTGCCGTAGGACTTCTGACTTAGGGTTTGCAATACCTCGTCATGCACATTTCCACCTGTATTATTTCGTAAATCTAAAATCAGCCCATCTCTATATTGAGCTTCATTTGCCATTTCTTCAAGGAAACGAGTCAGCTCCCCTCCACTCATGTTTTTCATGTGGATATACGCGATCCGTTTACCGCTTTTCTCATCTACATAGCGTTGATTGGCATCCATCCACTCATCATAAAGCAAGGAGCGAATTGCTCCCGAAGGGCTTGGTTTTACCCAGAAATCATAGTTCTCACCATTTCTGCTCAAGGTCAATTTCATTTCTTCAATGCGGCTAGGCGAATTGAAATAGGCGTAACGCTCTTTGGTATTTTCTACCAACACATCGTTCACAGCAACCAATCTGTCGCCTAGCAATACTTGCTTGGGATTTTTACTTGCTGGCGAGTAGGCAATTACTCTGTCCACTACCAACGGATTGTCATTGTTAAATTCTATCCCAGAATGCCAAGTGGTTTGTCTTGAGAAGGTCGCATCCTCCTCAGTGCCAGAAGAATTGAATCCCAAATGACTTGCATTCAATTCCCCCATCATGTGGTTCATGATTATTCGCAAATGCTCTCGTGTGTTCACATTTGGCAAATAGGCTTCGTATCGGCTTTTCATCCCTGCCCAGTCTACTCCATGGAAATCACGATCGTAAAAATTCTCCTGGATATTGGCCCAAGTTTCATAAAACATTTGGGTAAATTCACTTCTCAAATTCTTATTAAAGCTATGCGTGATAGCTATTTTCTCCACATCTCCAGACTCATACTTTACAACATGAATATCGCCTCCCATTAGGCCGTACAGCTTGTCTCCAACCAATGTAAGATTACCAACACTTCCTCGTGTGCCTTTAAATTTCTCTGTTTTATCATCCTCAAATTCCTCTTGTACGGTTTTCCAAAGGGTTGTTCCGCTGCCGTCTTGGTCGGATAAATAAAGGATGAAATCTTTATCGCCTTTTGTAATGACCGTTGGGCGAGTTTGATTGCTACTTCCGCTAGTAACTCTCTCCCAGCGTCTATTCAAATCAACGGTATCAATTCGCACCACAACTTCCTCTTTGCTTTCTTCTTTAGGCTTTTCTTCTTTAGCTTTTTCTTCTTTAGGCTTTTGTTCAAAAAGCTTATTAAATTCTACCGCTTTAAATGGTGATTCCTCATTGGTCAAAGCCACTCTATAAATGCTCGGGTCTGTGTTCCCAGTTGGGTAGCTAGGTTTGGTTCTATCACTGGCAAAATACACAAACTTGCCGTCTGGCGACCAATATGGATCTGTTTCGGATACCACAGTATGTGTAAGATTGATACTTTGCTTGGTAGCAATATTTACTAAGATCACTTCTTTTTCAAAATTGCGAGTGGCATTGTACGCAATCCATTTGCCATCTGGAGAGAAATTTAAGGCACCGTTTTGGAATCCCCAAAGCTCATCCTTCGCCAAGGTGGTCACACTGAAATCTTCCAATTTCATGAGTAGTACCTCATCGCGGCCACCATAATAGATCATATTCGATTTGTCTGGAGACATCACCAATTGTCTCTCGCTGCGCTCGTTATCAGTCAGTCTTTTCGGCTGCCCCGTACCATTGGCCTTGGTGGTGTATATATTTTGCCAGCCTAGCTTAGTTTGGCTGTACACAAGGGTCTCATTATCCTTCATCCAAAGCACTTCTGCTACTCGCTCAGTTGCATCCGTTGGTATCTGACGAACGAATTTGCCTTTGATATCCGAAACGAAAAGTGCGCCTCTACTCACAAAAGCAATTTTATTATTATCCGGTGATACGTTAAAGTTGGTGATGTTAGTCCCTGTTGCAAAGCTCTTTTCAATCTCCAAGATTGAACTTTGCCCTAAAGAAATCTTCACTGCACTAGATTGCTTAGTGGCCACATCATAAGTGAATAGTTGATACCCTTTTTCGAAAACTACCGTGGAGCCATCGGCACTTACTTGCGGGTTCCAAATAGAAGTTTCAAATTGCGTGAGCACTGTTTTAGCTCCATTTTCGAGCGTGTACAGATTATATTCTTCATTTCCTTCGTCCGAGGCAAAATAGAGTTTACCACTTTGGGTAATGCTTGGCCACATATCTTTTCCTTCCCAAGTGGTCAATTGGCCATAGGTATCTGTTTGCAAATTATAGGTTTTGATATCGGGATTGAAAGCACCTTTGTACCGCTTTCGTTGCACTTGGTTGTTGCTTTCCCAAGTATCGGTAAAGTAGACTTCTTCGCCATTGGGATGGATGACCAAGTCGTGAGGGATATTAAAGTAATGATCGAAAAGGCGAGTGGGATTTCCGCCATCTTTGGAAATGGAATAAACAGAAACTGAATTGTATCTGCTCGATGAGAAAAAGAGTTCTTCGCTGTCCCAAGTCCAAGAATATATCTGATCGGAGCCATCATGCCAAGTTAGCTGTTTGATTGGGCCTCCGCCAACAGGCATTACATATACATTGGAGTTGCCATCTTGGGAGCTACTAAAGGCCAGCCAATTACCGTCGGGCGATACACGAGGATGCGTTTCGTTGCCAGCCATGCCTGTGATCCGCATTGCTTGTCCTCCCGCCTTTGCTACAGACCAAATATCGCCTTCGTAGGTGAAGTACACAATGCGACCATCGGGACTTAAGGAAGGCGTAGAAGCAAAATAAACATCATTTTGCGCAGTAGCTCCAAAGCCTATCAACACACAAAGAAATTGCAACAAGTATTTTTTTACCATAACAAATTTGATTTAGCCGAAAGACCATGCAATAAAGTGAAAATTTGAAAATCTCTCTAATTTACTAGGCAGTAAGTTTTTGAAGCAAGCGAGCTGGGAATAATATAATGGCTTTCAGTAATTCAAACACACCATTTACCGCAATACCCAACAGCTTAAAAGGTAATAAAAGCAACCAAATAATGGGGTATAAAATGAGCACTGCGATGGCCAAAGGGGCACAGAGCACAAATAATAAAAGCCAAAGTAAGAATGTCGTCATCGGTATTTTTTATCGAGTTTAGCTAAAATAATAAAAAATAGGTACTGAATTCGAAAGAATGGGCAAATAGGCTATTTAGTGGTATCCCAGATGGTTGAAGAAAAAGCGGGAGGATTTAGTTTTGCGGTTATTTAACGACTGTTCGTGGAATAGCAGCCGGCAGTCTGCTCAGCATTTCGTTATTGAGCAATTGCGTGCTATTCGTAAAACTTGAAACATGAATGACATTATTCTTTTGCCTGCCAATAAGTACTACTTCATCTCCCAGCGCAGCCTCTTTTATATGGGAAATATCTACCATAAATAAGTTCATATTGATAAGGCCTACGATAGGTGCTTTTTTTCCGTGTATCAATACTTGACCTCTATTGGACAATGCCCTAGGGTAGCCGTTGGAGTAGCCCAAAGGCATCACTGCAATGGTCATTTTGTGGATGGCTTGGAAAGAAGTGCCATAGCCAATAAACTCGCCTTGATCTACATCACGGATATCCATAATATCTGTTTTCCAAGTAAAAATGCGCTTGAGAGATGCATCAGCTTTTTTATTAGTAACATGCAAGTGCGAAAAATAAATATCTGGACTTGGCCAAAAGCCATATTGCGACACACCAATGCGAACTAAATCATATACCGTATCTTTCATAGCCAATGCCGCCGCAGAGCAAGCGATATGTCGAATATTTGGCATAATTTTCTTTTCACGGCATTGTTTCAAGAAATCCTTATAGCGGATATGCTGCCTATCAATCTTAAATTGGTTCGACAATGACTCTGCTCCACCAAAATGAGTACACAAGCCTTCGAAAATGATATGCTCACTATTCTTTTTCAAATAATTGAGAACCTTCGTAAAATCTTTGTTAGGGAGGCCTGTTCTATTGGCACCTGTTTCTACTTCTATATGGACTTTGGCGGGCTTGCCTACTTTTTTGGCCGCTTCGAGCGTTTTTGGCAATCTCTCATAATTATAGACAAAGAACTCAATATCATGTTCGATTGCCCAGGCTAAATCCTCTTCGTAAATGATGCCCATAATCATAATCCGACTCTTCGGAGAGCAAACACTCAATACCTCCTCCGCCTCGAAACTAGACGCAACAGAAAAATGATTTACACCACATTTCTCTGCCATTGGGACAAATATTTTAATGCCATGGCCGTAAGCGTTCGCCTTTACTACAGATGAAAGAATTACATTTTCACCAATCTTCTTTTTGATAAAGGTTATATTATTCTTGTAGGCAGATTGCTTAAGCTCAATCCTCGATGAATGTTTTACCATGCTTTTTTAATTTCGAGCCAAGTGTAGGAGCGTCCCTAACTCTCCTTAGCCAGTTTTTTAATTTTCTGTATTTCGGTCAATTGGACATTCTCCATTTTCTCAATTGCCTCCAGGTTATTGAAATGGAAGGCGTATAACCTTGCCGTAAATTCATGCAATGGAAGAGATGATTCTCCATGTTGCTCGCCTCTTGCATGTACAGAAGGTTTGATATTTTGCCCCCAATCTTGTCTTCCTTCATTATTTGGATTCAGAAAATAGGCTCTGTATTCGCCTCGATTGTCCTTATCTACCCTGAGCAGAGACACCGCATGAAAACCTAACATATCCCCCTTAGCACTTGTTATAAATATTCCTACAGGATTGGGATAAATCAATCGATGCCCACCGTTATAATTTGGATGGCACATTGCATAGAATATGCTAATGAACCCATCGAAATCAACAATGGCATTGGATAAGTAATCATAGGCGGAAGCAAAACCGATTTGAATCCATTGGCCATAGAGTGCTGGATTTACCCATTTGTGAGGGTCTTCAAAGCGGCCAGATGCGCGCAGCATCATTTCATTGTAGATTTTATCTAGCATCGGCACCAATGTCACCGATACCGCATCCAAATTATGATCTAGGTTTTGCACTAAGCCCAGCCCTACTTCTGACGATTTTATTTCTTTCCCTTCGAATCTAATGGTGAGGTCATTATACGCGGCTGCCATTTGCACCCTATTAATAAGCTTTGCAGATGCATGTTGGCTCCACATACTGATGCCACGAGCACTTTGGCAGGTAGGATTATTGCCTTGCCATACTCCCAGCGGCTGGCCCAATATTCTGAACAATGCGCCCATCAAATACTGCCGAGCTGTTACCTTTTCATGTGGCGTTTTAGTAGATTTCAAAATCCTCTCTTCCACCAAAGGATGCACTTTTAACGTAAGCATATTGGCCAATCCAGAACGCACTGCTTCTCTAGAGAACACACCTGATTCAAGCATTTTAGCCAAACCATTGACGCATTGTGCATTGTATGGATGCATGGTTTTCAAAATCAGATTAGAGATAAACTCACTGTATTCTTTCCATCTTGCTGTGCCAGCATCGTTTAAGCCTAAGCACGAAGGCACCCATCCAATTGCCCATCAATAAGAAGGCAATCTGACCCATCATTTTGAGGGCCTTCTATGGCTTGTTTAGCGCTGATGCCTCGCTAAACTCTTGGAATAATTCTTCAAATTTTTGATAGGTAGTATTGCTAAGTAATTGATTACGTACATAAAGAAAATAATAGGATGTTTTGGTAGATTTAAAATTTGGGAAATTTGGGTAAATAAAACCCTTAGAATGAAGAGCTTTATTTACCCTCATTTTATAAAAAATATCAATGATAAAAATCTATACTTACCTGGTGTAATAGCAGTTCCTTCATTTTGTCAGGGCATACACTCTCGAAGTTTACAGTGCGAAAATGGGTTCCAAATACTTCCTTACTAGCAATTTTTTGATTGGTGTGTGGAGGTAATAAATCTTGATCCAAAAAACAAGATTCCTCTTTTAATTTCGCTGGAATTTCAAGTGCATTGATCACATCCTTATGAGAGTAAATAATTACGTTACCACCCGTTGGGTGAAATTAAGTGATTTGAATTTTAATATTGTTAATGTTCCTATCGAATATAAACTTGTTGATAAATTGAATCAATGTCAGGGCAGTTATTTTTGCTAAGATTCTTGTTTTGAATCCGCTAAAGGTTTTTG
>JBDNFI010000050.1:0-13352 GCA_041689935.1 Cyclobacteriaceae bacterium | reverse complement strand
TGTACACGAAGCCACTAAAAAGTGGACAATGCCGATTCGAAATTGGAGCGTAATCCTAAACCAATTTATGATTATAGTTGAAAATCGTTTGAAATTTTAACCATCCCTAAATGCTACTTACACACTTCTCGGGATAGTGTCCCTTTCTTATATTTTGGTGGTTCATTCGAAACTATTGGAATGCCTCTATTTCTTAAAACCATTTCAATTATCTCTTCTGTTTGATAAAATTGAAGTGCAAGTCCTGAAATTGGAACACCTTTCAGATATCGATTTTGTATAAATTTCTGGTCTATATCACTTATATGATTTGTTTGAGATTTAGTCTGCTTGGGTATTTTGGCTTTATAACTTTTGAGAACCCTAATTAAATCTTTAAGAATTGACGGGTTGATTTTTATTAACTGCTCTCCCTTATTGTTTGAATTACTTCAATATAAAGTGAACCAGAATCGTGCTTTACCAAATCAATCAGAAAGGCAGTATTTTTAAATTCAAGAAGGGTTGTTTCAATTATTTCTTTCATTTGCCTGACTTCTAGTATCATACAAGAATCACAATAAATCTAATTTCGCAAATTTTGATGAATAATCCATTTTTGATTAATTGGTTTCCTCTTTGGCCTTTTCAGTTAGAGTGCCAAGCCCTAATAAATATGCAATAGCATTGACCGATTGGTTAAACAATCATGCTCTATCCCATAGGAATGATATTTCCATAATCCTCAGCTAGTTCAAGCCCGTCCTCCGGTAGGCGGGCGTCCGCTTGGACCTTTCCGATTGGAGTATACAACCCGAATATGCGCGAACGGATGCATTGCGCAAGGAATTCATCCATCATTATAATCCCGAAAGGATGGTATTTCCATAGCCCACGGATTCAACCGTGGGATAATGGTATAGCACAAAGCAATTTACCGAACGAAGGTGGGCCTCCCGCCGAAATGATCTTAGTTGAAAAGATTTCACAGGTTGATTCTCACGGAATTCCTGGCTTATAGAAAACCCTCCAGCTCGGATATCAAATCCATTTTATCTGTGGTTCCACATTGAAAATATTGAACAGTTGGCGATTACTTAATTCGAAATCAATTCTAACACTACTCATATCCAATTTCAAAATACTCGAGGGTAGTCTTGTATTTATCTTGGGCAGAAAGGCAAGTGTCTACCAAATAATCCTTTACAGTACTCCATTCTTGTAAGCCCCTGTAGTAAAAGAATTTAAGGTCGTCTTCGATTATAAAAGGCACAATACTATTCGCAAGACATTCCTTGAACATAACCAACCTGCCTACACGACCATTCCCATCTTGAAAAGGGTGTATCACTTCAAATCGATGGTGGAACGCAATAATATCCTCATAACTCTTCTTTTCAATGGCATGATAATCTAAAAGTAACTCCTTTATTTTTTCACTTACTTCCCTTGGTGGACAAGTTTCATTTCCACCAACTTCATTCGGTAGTGTTTTGTATTCACCTACATTAAACCACTCTTTTTGACTATCTGAGGTGCCAGATTTTAATAGAAAATGCAGCTCTTTTATAAGTGGCTCTGTAAGCGTAGCTTTTGCTTTATCGATGATAAAGTCGATACAACGAAAGTGATTGATCGTTTCAATTATATCATCAATATTTAGACTCTCTTTTCCAGCTCCAATGGTATTAGTTTCAAAAATATATCGTGTTTGTTCTTGGGTAAGCTTACTGCCTTCAATGCGGTTGGAATTAAAGGTGAAATCGACTTGAGTTCGGTGATAAATCCCACCCTTTAGTTTCATTTCCTTTTGCTCTTTCAGAACATTGAGCAAAATATTATCACTGAATTTCTTTCCTTTTCCTTTTGTGGGTAAGGTGGCGTCCTCAGGAATATTCCAAGTTTTACCAGTTAAGAAGGCCTCATCTATTTTGCCTTTTGCACAATAATTCCTGACCGTTCTTTCTGGTAGATTCCATTTTTTCGCAAATTCACTTACTGATATATACTTCATAGAACTCATAAAGCTTGCCGTTATCGGCAAATATACGCTTAAAATAGCTTTAAAAATTGAGGATGCTTGCCGATAGCTTTGATTTTCGGTGGTGGTAAGTCGATTTTATAGTCGCAATTTTTATCCTGTTAAACACTTCGCTGCAATTGTCTGAACTAAGATTCTTATGATTAAATGATTAGTATGATTTTTTTTTATTTTTAAGGTTTATGATCTTTCAATCTAGCTTTCCATTTTTCAATTGTTGGATTTGGGCTGTATAAATTAAATAATCCTGTCTTAACTACAGGTTAAATAATTTCATCGATTCCTGTAAACATGGTTTGGTTTATAGAAATTATATGGAGTTGGGCTTCAAATCTCACCTAGTTCAAGCCTGTCCTCCGGTAGGCGGGCGTCCGATTGGACCTTTCCGATTGGAGTACCCAACCCGAATATGCACAAGCGGACGCATTGTGCAAGGAATTCATCCGTCATACACCAAGCCCATCGGGAGGGTATTTCCATAGCCCACGGTTTCAACCGTGGGATAATGGAGTAGCACAAAGCACCCTCCCGCCAAAACGATCTGAATTGAAAAGATTACACAAGTTATTTCTACCGGAATACATGGTTTATAGAAAATCTGCCAGGACGGATTTCAAATCCATTTTATCTGTAGTTCCACATTGCAAGCGTGGAACAGTGATTAATTTCCTTTAGGCACATAATAATCCACCATCTGCTTAGCAGATAATAAGCTGAGTGGAATGCCGCCGCCTGGGTGGACGCTGCCTCCGCAGAAATACAAGTTGCTAATGCTATTATGCTGGTGTGGATGTCTTAGAAATGCTGCATACGGATTGTTGGAGCTGTTGCCATACAGCGAGCCTGCCGATGAGGAGGTTTTGGATTCGATTCGGCGTGGATCGAGGTAATCTTCCTCTTCTATGTATTCTTCTAGGTTGACGTTTAACATTCTGCTTAATTTGTCGATCATCTGTTGCCTAGCCGTGGCAATCAGTTGATCCCAATCTTGCCCTTGGTTGTTGGGCACGTTGATCATGGTAAACCAGTTTTCTCCATCCTCCCGCGCATCCGCAGCCTGCATTTTGGAAGTGATATTCACGTAAATAGTTGGGTCGCTACTAATGCTCCCTTTATTGAAAATATGGTCAAATTCCTCTTTATAATCATCGGAGAAGAATATATTATGAAGCCCAAGTTCAGGAAAGCTCTTCTTAATTCCCCAATAAAAAATCAGGGCTGAACTGGATTTTGGCTGCCGAAGCAATTTTTCCGGTTGCTTCTGATCGCTCAGTAATTTCCGATAGGTATTTACCATATCCATATTACTGATCACCAAATCAGCTCGATAGGATTTGCCATTTGCAATCACTGCTTTGCAAGCTTCGTTTTCAATCGAAATCTCCTCCACCTTGCTGTCAAAATGGAAAATAACACCCAAATCTTTTGCCAAGGCGAAGATGGATTGTGTAATGGAATGCATGCCACCCATCGGGAAGAAGGCTCCACGATTGAACTCCAAATGCGGAATGATATTGAGCGTGGCAGGTGCTTGGTAGGGATTAGAGCCATTGTAAGTGGCATAGCGATTGAAAAGTTGAACCGCCTTATCCGTTTTGAAAAGTCGCCGATTTTCATCCGCCATACTTCGGTTGAAATTTAAGGTATGCAAGCGAGTATAGGCTTTGAAGGCTTTTGGTCCCAGCCACGTGCTTAGTTTGTGGATGGGCCTGAACATAAACAAATCGGCAAGTGTATCGTACAATCCGGCACTTTTGGACAAGGCCTTTTTTAGATTTTCGGCAGGTTCGCCTAGCTTTGCTTCTGTTTCTTTGAAGAACTCTTCCAGGTTGCTAGAAGCGGTGAGTTGGGTGCCATCTTCCCAAAAATATCGGCAACTTTCGGCCAATTGTTGGTGATTGAAGTAATCGGTTGGGTTTTTTCCTGCGGCTGTAAAGAGCTCATCTACCAGCTCGGGCATCGTAAATAGCGATGGCCCAGCATCGAAGCGGTAAGCACCCAATTGTATCTCGGACAGTTTTCCTCCCGCGTAAGTATTGGCTTCGAAAACTTCCACAGCATGGCCTTTGAGCCGTAGCCGTACGGCAGCCGCCAAACCTGCAATGCCCGAACCGATAATGATGGCCTTCTTCATGAGTACATTCTTCGAAATGGATTTTATGAGCCTTTCTACTTTAAGTATTATCTTAACTTCTGCTATCAAGAAGGGTTATAATTTCTTCTAAATTTACCTCTTCTGGATGATTTGAGAAATCGGATTTACTCATATATTCCTTCATAATGGCATCTTGCACTCGCCCTCTTTTTAAGGCCTCGGAATAGCGAATATCGCTAAAGGTAACCATGGTATAGAGTGGAATCCATTTGTCCGGATAGGTTTGGTGCAGGCGGGCTTCAATCTTCTTTTGCAAAAGAAATGCTTCATCAGCGACGCTATCGCGCATTTCGATAAAATTGTGCAAAGCCAAATCTGCGATGGCATCGGCATCGGGTTTGCGAAATTGCTGAAATCTCATTGCGAGTGCTTGCCAGTCTCCATCAAAATCGTCCATCATGCTATTGAAGACATAGCAATCTTCAAAGGCGGCATTCATTCCCTGTCCGTAAAAAGGCACGATGGCATGTGCGGCATCGCCAATAATCATGGCTTTGGCTCGGTGCCAGGGATAGCACTTTACCGTCACCAATGAGGCCGTAGGGTTTTGCTTGTATTGCGCTTCGAGATCGGGTAAATGAGGAAGTGAATCTGGAAAATACGTTTGGAAAAAGGCTCTTAGGTTCTCTGGTTTTTCTAAATGCTCAAATGAATTGGGCCCTTCGAATGGCAGAAACAAGGTGACGGTAAAAGACTTGTCGAGATTGGGCAGAGCAATCATCATCAGTGCTCCTCGTGGCCAAATATGAAGGCTGTTCGGCTCCATGGCAAAATCATGCGCTTTTACAGGGAAACAAAGCTCCTTATAGCCATGCTCGATATACTGCTGGGAATAGTTGAAGCGATCGTTGCGCATCAGTTTGCTCCTCAACACAGAAAATGCGCCATCGGCTCCAAAAATAAAATCTGCTTGGTGTCTTTTGCCGTCTTCCAGCCATATTTCTGCAGTTTCGATATCCACCTGCTTGCAAGCTTGTCCGAAATGAACCAGCACCCCAGCTTCTTCGGCAGCATCGATCAACAGGGCATTCAAACCTGAGCGAGAAATGGAGTTGATATATTGCCCTTGTTTGCCATAAGGTTGGAAAGTCAGGTTTCCTTCCACATCGTGCATGGTGCGCCCGTGCATGGGAATGGCTAATTGCTTTACTTTCTCAATCAAGCCAATTTGCTCGAAACACTTGAGCCCTCTATGGCTCAATGCCAAATTGATAGACCTGCCAGCATGCAGTTCTTTTTTGCGTAGATCCATTCTTTTCTCGAAAATAGATACATTGAACCCACGCTGAGCAAGAAAAATGGCCAGCATAGAACCGCATAAACCGGCTCCTAAAATTATAATATGGTTTTTTGCAGTCGATGTCATTCCGTTTTGATTTATGCTAAGATAGCCATCCCTTGCCTGTATAAAAATCGGCAGGAGGATGGTCAGCTAAATTTTGCTTTTGGTTCCTCAATTAAAATCCTTCTCTGTCAGCTCTCTCCAAGATCCATTCGGTTCTTTTACCCTCAATTTCAATCCGCGGCCGCCACCTGCGTCGAAGTACAAAATCTGAATGAGATGGTTTCCCTGCTCCAGCACAATTTGTCCATTTTTGCTGCTTGGGCCATGTAGTCCATCGTGATTTATCACCTCTCTTTTGCCCATTTTCAGCAAACTGCCATCATCACTGTTCAATTCGAATTCATATATCCCAGCTTCTCTAGCAATGAAAATACCCTGAATATTAAGCCCAAATACGGATCCTGTTACTTCCACAGGTATTTGTGGAACGCTTAGTTTGTATTCAGTCACTGGCTCTGCTTCCTCTATTTGACTTACTGTTCGAAAGTTTTGTTTAAAAAACTGAGCAGTCAATCCTCCCGCCATTGCTCCATCTTCCATTTGCACGGCTGGCAATGGTGCTTGCCGGGTATAATTTCCAATAGCTGGCGCACTTTGGCGACCATCCAAACTTATAGCAATCGCCATTACTTTGAGACTTGCATCCATCGGAATTTCTATTTCTAAAGACTCGGAATACACTGCCGAATTTTGATCCGGCAATGTGCCATCGAGTGTATATCTAATCTCCGCATTTGGCAAAATGGTGCTTAATACCAATTCAAAACTACTTTCCATTTGTACGGCATTCACTCCCAAACCAACCGGCTCTGGCAATCTATAATTGATGTCTTTTGCATCCAGCAATGGCAAATGATGCGCAAGTCGATCCTGAAAATCTGCGTAGTCTTTCTTATCAGCACCACTCCACACCACTTCTGATAAAGCTAGCATACGAGGGAAAACCATATATTCTACCTGATCGGTGGTAGGAATGTATTCTGTCCATACATTGGCTTGTGCGCCCAAAATGCGTGCTTGCTCTTCTGCATTGATTTCGGTAGGCAGTGGATGGTATTTATAGACATCGGCTAGAGTGGTGAGGCCGCCAATAGCTGTAGGCTCAAACTGAGGGGCACCTTGGTAATGATCGAAATACAATGCAAAACCAGGTGTCATTACCACGTCGTTGCCACGCTTAGCAGCTTCAATTCCTCCCGCTTCCCCTCTCCATGACATCACTGTGGCGGTTGGAGATAAGCCGCCTTCCAATATTTCATCCCAACCGAGTAGCTTTTTTCCTCTGGCATTGATAATTTTTTCTACTCTTCTGATAAACCAGCTTTGCAATTCAAACTCATCCGCAAGGCCTTCTCGCTTCATCAATTCCTGCGTATATTGGCTTTGTTCCCATTTTACTTTCGGCGCTTCATCCCCACCAATATGGATGTATTCGCCGGGAAATAAGTCCATTACCTCGTTGAGCACATCTTCCAGAAAAACGAAGGTCTTTTCCTCTGGACTGAAAATATCGTCGAAAACGCCCCATAAAGTAGCCACCTTGTCTGGCCCTTCGTCAGTGGCAAATTCCGGATAGGCAAATAGTGCCGCCGTAGCATGGCCGGGCATTTCAATTTCGGGCACTACGGTAATGTAGCGTTGGGCAGCATAAGCAACAATTTCCTTCACTTCCGCTTGTGTGTAAAAGCCGCCATGTCGCTGCCCATCAAACTGATGTGGCTGATCGGTATAGTGGCCAATCAGCGTTTCCTCTCGCCAAGCTCCCTTTTCGGTAAGTAATGGATATTTCTTGATTTCGATGCGCCAGCCTTGATCTTCTGTAAGATGCCAATGGAAGCGATTCATTTTGTACATGGCCATCATATCGAGGTATTTTTTGATAAATTCGATAGGGAAAAAATGACGGGCTACATCGAGGTGCATTCCTCTCCATGAAAACGCTGGACTATCGGAAATGGATAAAAGCGGGAGGTGTTGGGCAGGTTTATTTACAGGCAATAATTGCAATGCACTTTGCACACCATAAAACAATCCAGCATGCGAATCTGCTTTCAGCGTAACCCCATCAGCGTTTATATCGAGCTGATATCCTTCCTTATTTGCTGATTCTTCAGAAATCATGATTTTCCAATCTGCGGCGTTCGCATCTTCAGTAAAATTTGCCTCCGTATTGGTCGCTTCTAAAAACAATTGAATGATCCGCTTAGCCTCTTCGCCTTGAGCATAAACCATTGGGTTGGCAGGAATTTCATAATTTCCTTTTTGCTGACTTATCTCTTGTGGAAGTGGAATAATGGCAATAGGGATTTCTGATGGGACTTCAGCCTGGCAGGCAAATAAAACGTCTGCTACAAGTAAAATGGATAGCTTTTTCATTTAATAGGATATGTACTTTAAGAAGTAAATAAAGAAATAAAATGCACACCTTAAGTTAATTGTCAACAAAATTTTATTAATTCAACCAATAACCATAATAAAAGCCTAGGGAAGATTTAAATAAAAGTTTTTTAGCTATTTTGCATAGCTATTATACCCTGTATCATACAGGACAAAGCTATTAGATTTGGGTTTCTTAATTAAACCAAAATGCCGCAATACAAATTAGCTCACAGTTCCCAGTTATATTCGTTGCATTAGTCATGCAATTTATCTTATTGGCAGCGGTACTTACTATTGGGCTAGGATCTAAACTGCCAAAAGAGGATAAATAGGTATTAGGAATTGTGACTCTTGTAAATTTCTTTCTAGGCGTGATAATGCTTATTGTTTGGAGAAAGAAATTACGGTAATAGCTTTTTCCTTAAGCGCATAGCCTGAGCTTCAATAAGGTTTTGATTCAATACAGAAAATCCATGAATTTCGTATTGCGGTAAGCGTACAGTATTGGGATTGAACCTACTTAAGTAATAAAACACCCAATTTCTAAATGAATTTGGCCAAAATCTGCCCAAACTGATATACGTCCATAAAGCTATTATACATCGGTGTGGGAGCTAGACGGATAACGTCAGGTTCTCGCCAATCGCCAATCACGCCAGCTGCCATCAAATGATCGAATAGGGATCGACCATTTTCCTTAATCAATAGGGACAATTGGGCTCCTCTTTCTTGTGGATTTTCAGGAGTGATTATGGATATGATATTATTCTTATCTACTGATTTGATGACAAATTCCAAATAGGCGGTGAGGGCCAAACTTTTCTTGCGCAAATTGTGAATACCGGCTTTTTGAAAAAGCTCCATTGATGCGAGGTGTGCGGCAGTACCCAGAATATTGGCATTGCTTAGTTGCCAGCCATCTGCCCCATACATGGGATCAAAGCCGCTTTGCATTTTGAATCGCTTGTTTTCATTGTATCCCCACCAGCCCGCAAAGCGAGGAATTTCATTGTCTTGGGCAAAGCGATCATTGACAAATGCTCCGCCTACGGAGCCTGGACCGCTATTCAAGTATTTGTATGTACACCACACAGCAAAATCCACATTCCATTTGTGCAATTCAAGCAGAACGTTGCCCGCTGCATGCGCTAAATCAAACCCTACCGTTGCACCAACCTTGTGGGCTTCCTTAGTGATTACTTCCATAGGCATCAGTTGCCCAGTATAATACTGAATACCTGGAAACAGCACCATAGCAAGCTCATCTTTATATTGCTCGATGGCCGCTAAAATATCTTCCTCTCTAAGTGTGTATTCGCCTTCTCTTGGTGCTAATTCCAAAATGGCATCTTCTGGATCATACCCATGATGCTTTACTTGCGATTCCAACGCGTAGATATCAGATGGAAAACTACCTGCCTCGGTTAAAATCTTGTACCGCTTGCCATGTGGCCAATAAAAGGAGACCAACAGTAAATGAAGATTGGTGGTGAGATTATTCATAATAACCACTTCATCCTCCTGCGCTCCTACTAGCTCAGCGACAGATTTTTTGAATAGATAATGATATTTCACCCAAGGCCTCTCGCCATTGAAATGCCCTTCCACTCCCAGTTGTGCCCATTGATCTAATTCTCTATTTACATATTCACGCGCTAGCTTTGGTTGCAAGCCGAGCGAATTTCCACAGAAATAGATAGCATCTTTTCCGCTTATTTGAGGAATAGAAAATTCCTCTCTAAATGATTTTAGTGGATCTTGTTGATCGCAAGATTGGGCAAATTTTTCTGTGTGTTCGAAGTTCATAATACCTGTAAGAACAATGGAAATCAAAAATGGTTATTGGTTGCCAATGATTAAAATAAAGATAGCTGTTGAGGAATATTTAAGGCGTTTTCGAATTTTAATAACCACTCTTTTCTGGCCTTTCCTCCCGCATATCCTGTAAGATCGCCCGATGCTCCCATCACTCTATGGCAAGGAATCACTATCAGATAAGGATTTTTGCCCGTAGCATTACCAATGGCTCTTGGCGAAGTATCGCCTATCTGATCTGCCACTTTTTTATAACTTAGTGTTTTTCCCTTTGGAATAGTCTCTATCTGACTCCAAACCTTGCGCTGATATTCAGTGCCTCTTTCGGCAAGGTTCAGCTGAAATTCTATTCGCTCTCCATTGAAATACTCTTGAAGCTGATCTATGCATCTGGCTATTTCCTTAGGTACAAATCTGGACGTAATTTCTTCGTGAGGCTCATCTACAAAAGTGATGGAGAAAATGGTTTCTTCATTGCCACTAATCTCTATTTTCCCAATTGGGGTTTCTAGGTATTCTTTGGTCATTATCTAAAAAATTATCAACACTCCTTCCCAGCCAATTTAGGGCATTATTCTGTAGCAATTTTCGAGTTACATGTTCATCGAAACCTGCACTCCGGATAAGCTTCCCAGGAGCTAGCTCGCCAAGTGGGAAGGGGTAATCAGACCCTAAAGCTATAAAGTCTTCACCAATTAGATCAATAATATATCGCAACATTTGCGGGTCATGTACCAATGAGTCTAAATAAAACTTCCCTAAGTAGTTTTTAGGATTTGTTGGATTATCTACCGCGCAGAGATCTGGACGCACATTGAATCCATGCTCTATTCGGCCTATGGTGGCTGGAAATGAGCCACCTCCATGTGCAAATGCTACCCGCAGATTAGGCAATCGCTCGAATACGCCACCGAATATCATGGAGCAAATAGCCAGGCTCGATTCTGCTGGCATGCCTACCAACCAAGGCAGCCAATATTTTGGCATTTTGTCTTTGGCCATCATATCCCATGGGTGTACAAATATACAAGCACCCAACTCTTCGGCAGCTTGGAAGATAGGAAATAACTCTGGTGCATCTAGGTTCCAATCATTGACGTGGGTGCCTATTTGTACACCCGCAAGTCCAAGACCTTTCACACATCGCTCCAGTTCTTTGATGGCCAAATCGGGCGATTGCATCGGAATAGTACCGAGACCCACAAATCGTCGAGGATAATCCTCCACCACACTCGCTATATGATTGTTGAGAATTTGACTCAAATCGTGAGCATCTCTTGGCTTGGCCCAATAGGAAAACATGATCGGCACGGTGGACAATACTTGTACGTCCACATTGTGCAAATCGCAGTCGTGCATTCGCACATTTGGGTCCCAGCAATTATCCTGAATCTCGCGAAAAAACTTATCGTCGATCATCATCCGGGCGCAGCAGGGCTTGTGGTGCTCTAACCGCACAAAGCCACCATACCCGTAGCGTTCTTGCATATCGGGCCAGGTTTTGGGCAAAATATGGGTGTGAATATCAACGGTAAGAGGATCGCGCAGCATCAACAATCAATTTGGCTTTAGCATTACTGTACCACAATTTTTGCAGGTACGATTTTCTGCGGTTCCGAAAAAACGGTTCATTATTGGTGGCAGTTGGCTTACGATATCCGAAATATGGGCATATTCTTCATGCAGCTTATTGCCGCAATTTTCGCAAAACCACATAAAGCCATCCATCTCCTTTTTCTCTCTGTATACTTCCATGACCATCCCTACTGAGCCCGCAGGCCGCTGCGGAGAATGAGGAGTACGTGGCGGGAGGAGGAAAATATCTCCTTCGTTGATGTGAATATCAACCGGTTTTCCGTCTTCGATTATTTTCAGCACAATATTGCCTTCTACTTGGTAGAAAAATTCTTCGGATTCATTATAATGGTAGTCTTTGCGGGAATTGGGCCCTCCAACCACCATGACAACAAATGTTTCATTATCGGTATATACCTGCTGATTGCCAACAGGCGGTTTGAGTAAGTGGCGATGTTCGTCTATCCACTTTTTGAAATTGAAAGGGCGTAAAATCGGCATAGAGATCAAATTTAAGGAATCATCTAAGTTATAAATTTATTTCGTGAAATTGGACACCAAAATTCAATTGCTCTTTTAATTAACGCATAATCAAGAAAACGACATGTTAAAAAGTGGGCAATTCTTCCTCCCGCTTTTTTCTATCGGAGCGCGGAAGTGAAAAATCCGCATTCTCCCATTTCATTTGTATCTTGAAAACACAATTTCAACAAATAATTTGACATGGCTCGTTTCTTTAATAACCGTTCGCGCAAAGTTGGTTTGCCGCCAGGAAGTGCTATTTATACAGGCAAAAATCAACAGGGTTCATCCTCAATGGAGATTTTATCCTTTTCGCCAGAAGCGGTAGAAGAAAAAAAGACTGCGGAGTTCGATGATATTTTATTACTTCCTCACAACCGCATCAATTGGATCAATATTAATGGAGTACATGATGTAGAGCGAGTAAAATCCCTCTGTGATCATTTTGAGGTTCACCCACTTATTACAGAGGATATACTGAATACAGACCAAAGACCTAAATTGGATGTGCATGAAAATCACATCTATGTGGTGCTCAAAATGGTGGAATTCCTTCCCGACAATGCGGAAATAAAAATGGAGCAAGTGAGCTTTATCATTGGCAAAAACTTCGTGCTGAGTTTTCAAGAAGTAGTGGGAGACACCTTCAATTCGGTGCGTGATCGCATACATGCCCGAGGTAAAATTTGCGGCAGAGGAGCTGAGTATTTGCTGTACGCTTTGATAGATACTGTGGTAGATAATTATTTTGTGGCCTTGGAAAAGATAGGCGATGAAATGGAGTTGATGGAAGAAGATCTAATGCTCAATCCTGACACTGAATCGGTGCGAGATTTATACACCTTGAAACGAGAAATGTTGGCCCTGCGCCGTGCTATTTGGCCATTGAGAGAAGTGATTGCCCAAATGGAGCGGGAGGACTCCCGATTGGTAACCAAGGCCACCAAACTATACTATCGCGATTTGTACGATCACATGATCCAAGTAATAGATACCATCGAAACGTACCGGGATTTGCTATCGGGCATGGTCGATTTATACCAGAGTACCATAAGTAATCGAATGAACTCGATTATGAAAGTACTTACCATTATTTCGACCGTTTTTATTCCTATCACTTTTCTCACCGGTATGTACGGAATGAACTTCGACTATATGCCTGGAGTAAGCAATCAAAATGGGTTTTGGATTCTTGCAGGTGTGGTTTTGGTAAGTATCGTTTCTATGCTTTTCTATTTCAAAAAGCAGGGGTGGTTTAATTAGCACAAATCCTTATCCCATGAAATAAGACTACCACGAAAGCGAGGCGGCTTCCTTGCATCAAAGGAAAATAATTGGAACCAGTTTGCAAAAAGATGTCTGGTCAAAAATCACGCGCGGCGATTATATTTAGCCGACTTTTAGTGTTATAATTTCAATAAATATGTGATAAAGTCAGATGCTTAATATTTTTTATCATCTATTTGAACCATTTATATCGTAAAAAACCCATTAATCAATTAATCAATTAATCAATTAATCAATTAATCAATTAATCAATT
>JBDNFI010000049.1:0-22349 GCA_041689935.1 Cyclobacteriaceae bacterium | reverse complement strand
ATGAGTGAACCAGTAGATATTGTAGCGATGGATGAACCGATAGATATTATTGCAGATGGTCGTCAAGTTGCTGAATGGTTAGGTGGTCGAAAAATAGTTCGTGAACCGTATGGAGATTCTGAAAAGGTTACGGCATTGTGCAACGAAGTAGAACGATTACGAGGTTTGTTAATTCAGGAAGCTGCTTTTAGCAAGCAGTATGAAGCAGTTATAGTGAGTCTCGGTAAAGAAATAGAACGATTATCAATAGAAGAAAAAAATATAGTTGAACAAGACCCTATCTTTTTTGACACCGATATTGACATTGATGTACCTGATAGCGATCTACGCGGTGCCTATTTAGTTGGTGCAAATTTTTCCGGCGCTGATTTAACCAGTATTAATCTTACCAATGCTAATATGACTGATGCCAATCTAACTTGTGCTGATTTATCTGGAACTAATATGACAGGTGTTAATCTAACTGATGCTAATTTGACTCGCGCTAATTTGACTGGTGCACATTTATGGGGTGCTAATTTAACTGGAGCTAATCTGACTCGCGCTAATTTAACTAATGCTGATTTAACTGGTGCTAATTTGTGGTGTGCTAATTTAGCTGAAGCTAATCCACATCATGCTATAATGCCTAACGGAATTCGCACTGAAGCTAATCCATATGGTAGTATAATGCCACCTTCTATAATAAAAGAGATGCCTCTTCGTTATGAATCAGATCAATTATGATTATTAAAAAAATTGATGATTTGGTAACGTTATATTGTTGTAGGGCTTGGCCTTGTCATTTTGGTGAGGCTTTCTTCCATAGTGGAAGATGCGGTTTATGTGGAGAAATACCAGAAGCAACAAATGATCCGTATATACATGCTAATCAAAAGATTGGTATTCCGTACATATCCTCTGAATAATTTTATTACAGGGAGCGATGGCAGAGTATGGCTTATTGCACCACTTTGCTAAAGTGGCATACGAAAGTATCCTAGGTTCGAATCCTGGTCGCTCCGCAAATAAGTAAAAATAGTCTCATACAAAGTACAAGGCGATACACAGAAGGAAAGGAAATCATGGAAATTAACATTGCTCAAGTATTACCGTTAGAACCTCAATCTGAAAGTATTCTTACAACATTCGGAAGTGTTACTACGGTATTCATTCCGGGAACAAATAATCAAACACTAGTAGAACGTGGTCATAATATTGCAAATTATTTATGGGGAAATATGTATAATGAACCCGCATGTATAGTCCGCAGTATGGCAGAAGAACTAGAACGCCTACAAGAAGAAGTAAAGATGTTACGCAATGTTATTTCTAAAACTAATAATGAAGAAGGAATATAATGACCACATTAAAAGAACGTAGATTAAATGCTATTGACAAACCTGATAACCCTCAGAACTATTATGGTATGAGTGTTTCTATATCTAATCTTCCTTTAGGAAGTGGTATTTATTTAGGCAGTAATCAACATGCAGAAAAACTTTATGTAAAAGATATTTCTTTTCATGAAGAAATGTTGTATGTCACCGTTAATGATAATAAATTAAAAGAGCATACAATCAGATTTTCATTAAATGCTCGTGTAGGAATATGCACAACTAATTATAACTAAGAAGGGAGATATTTTATGTCTTATTCAGTAATGTTAAACAGTAATAGCGTTGATGCAAAAAATATGATTCAGATAAGAAGTCTTTTAGTAGACCTATGTGTAGCATATGATGTTAATCCTGCTAATTTAGCTGGACTTAATATCGATATTGTTACCCTTGATAATCTCAATAAGTGGATTGATAAATTAATCAAACTTATGAATGTTGTTGGTAATACAGAAGATATTACATTAGAGCCAGCAGGACTAAATTAATATTTGCCCGAATAGTAAAACTCGGCTTATTAAGCATATGATATGATATATCAATATGCCTAAGTCACTTCAAGAGCATTTCAATAATAACTATACTATTAATGAGATTACTAATTGCTGGGAATGGTTTGGCACAAAGAATGATGGTTATGGTCAAATAACTTACAATGGGAAGAAATTTAGAGCTCACCGCATTAGTTATGAACTGTATATAGGGCCAATCCCAGAAGGCTTAATTGTTCGTCATACTTGTGATAATCCTCCTTGTGTCAATCCAGCTCACTTATTAGTGGGTACATGCACCGACAACAGTCGAGATATGATTAATCGCGGTAGACATAGAAACAATAATACAGGTAAAACACATTGTAAACGTGGTCATCCATTTGATGAAGCCAATACTTATTATCCTTTAGATGGAACTAGACACTGCATTATATGTCAGAAAATGCATAGTAGAGCATTCTATGTTAATAAATGTTTAAGCATAAAAACAATTTTAAACTTAAAAGAATAATTATTCAAGGGCGTATGGCGGAAAAGGGATACGCAGGACACTTAAAATGTCCCGTCTTTAGACATATGGGTTCAAGTCCCATTACGCCCACAACCTTTGGTTGTAAAAATACACCGTATGAGCTTGACCCCCGTTTCGGGTATCCAAAGAGAATTAAGGAGACTATGATTAATAGAGAAATTACTTATGAAGATTTTTTACTAAAAGTAATTAAATACCATGCTAGTTCTAAAGACTGGCGATATGGTCAGACCTATTTTAATACTCTTTCTTCATTTAGATCCGATATAGCTGAAATGATTCGTGGTACTTTGCATGATCCATTCCACAAAAAAGAAGTTCCTCTTGAAACTGAAAACTTTGTTAGATCTAAATGGTAAAATACAAAGCCTCACATCAATAAATTAATGGAGGCTAATATGGATATGGCTATTGTTATTGCAGCTATAATTGCAGCAGTTGCTTCAATCATTGTTTCGTTTATAGAATTTAAAGCAGCAATGCTTTCTTTTGCACGATAGGAAAACAAATGATCAATAAAATTTATGATCATTGGACTGATCAAGCTCAATGTAAGGGCAAATTAAAACTTTTTTATCCGCCCGATAAGGAGCATCCTCGGACTAGATATAGAAGAGAAGTTCAAGCTAAACTTATTTGTTCTTCATGTCCTGTCATGGTACAATGTAGAGATTACGCTAGATCTAATTCCGAATATGGTGTTTGGGGTGGAGAAAGCGAAGAAGATCGCTTTTATGCTGGAGTTAATTTACCCAAATATATTGGTGCAGGTTTTTCTAGACGCATGAAAAATAAGAACGATATATTGCAAAATGCAAATTAGTTTTTATAAGGAAAATTAAATGTTAATATTCTTCATTATAGTTATACCTATAATTATTATTACATCAGCTCTTATGTATTATACCCTAAAAGATATTCAATCTTTTATGGATAAACAAGATGAAAATGAACAGAATATATAAAAATTTTCCGAGGTAGCTTATCTTAGTAAAGCCCTACTTTGTAGGTAGGAAGAAGCAGTTCAAATTCTGCCCTCGGGATTCAATGCAAAAAAAAGAACTTTGATGTAATCACAAATTGCATCAGATAGAGACTTCAGCAAATGTCTAGTAGAACGCTATTCTCGTTTTTGTGAAACGAAATAATAGATATTATTAGATACTCTTATACTCTTCGTGGTTGGGAGCTTGGTTGCTGGAGTCTCGAACTTTTTAAATTACCCGAAATAGCTCAACGGTAGAGCAAGTAAGAGATAAATACTAAGAGGCGAGTTCGACTCTCGCATTCGGGGCTATGACAAAACAAATAACTGATATTATTGATAATGCTATCAAAAATATTTCTGGAAGACAGTTATTTTCTTCTTCAGAAATGACAGATTTATTATTAGACATAAGGCTTTATCTAATAACCAATGAGGAAACGGTTAAAAATTGTGTCTCGCCCTAAACCATATGGTCAACCAATTGATTATATTTTTATAAAACAAATGCCATTAGGGGAATGCGAATATTGTGATATTATGAGACTTGATCAAATCGAATTTCATCCGTCGCACACTGCAAAATGGTATTGTGAATCTGGTAAACATAATCATTGTACTTGTGATACTTGTTTTTAAACAGATATAATGATACTATAATACATGGAAAATGATATAAATGTATATAATAAAATTTATCTTTACTATAAATAAAAAATATAATTAGATATATGGAACGGTGACCGAGCGGTTTAAGGTACCTGTCTTGAAAACAGACGACTGTTAAAGGTCCGTGAGTTCGAATCTCACTCGTTCCTCTCTGGTATAATGATGTATAGTATATTACTATAATATATAATACATATCGATGTAGTTCAGTGGTAGAACAGCAGATTCCAAACCTGCGTGCTAGGGGTTCGATTCCTCTCATCGGTGCAAAATAATAATCAGGCGCATAGTTGGTTTGCCTCTCCGAGCATCGGTAGGGTTGTGGGTTCGAGTCCCCTTGCGTCTACGGACGAGTGAGGGGTGCGGGACTCTAAAGGGTCACGGTCTAGACCCCCTCACTCCACCCCAATTTAATATGCCCGATTAGCTCAGGTGGAAGAGCGACGCACTTGTAATGCGTAGGTCCTCGGTTCGAATCCGGGCTTGGGCTCTGGTATAATTAGATATACCGAAGTAGCTCAGTTGGCAGAGCAACGGACTGTTAATCCGTGGGTCGTGGGTTCAATCCCTACCTTCGGTGCAAAAGTAATAATCAAAGCGGAATAGAGCAGTAGTAGCTCGCCGGGCTCATAACTCGGAGGCCGTGTGGTGCAATTCCCACTTCCGCCACTAAATGTAGCACTGCGCTTTTAGCTCAGTTGGTAGAGCAGTGGACTTTTAATCCATGTGTCCTGGGTTCAAGTCCCAGAGAGCGCACAATTATTAAAAATCAATAACCAAACATAGGAGATTGATATGGGTTTTGATGTCTATGGAAATAAACCTAAATCTAAAAAGGGTGAATACTTTCGGAATAATGTTTGGTGGTGGCATCCTTTATGGGGTTATTGTTGTGAAACCTATCCCGATATATGTTCTAAGGTAAAATATGGGCATTCTAATGACGGAGATGGATTAAAATCTACTGATTCTAAAAAACTTTCTCTTGCACTTAAAAGAGATCTAGATAATGGTAAAGTCCTTTTGTATCAGACAAAAAGAAAAAAAGAGCTTGAAGCTTTACCTAGGATAGAATGCACTCTCTGTAAAGGTTCCGGTATTCGTAATGATGAATATGTACAGGGAGAATGCAACGCATGTAAAGGTGATGGAACTGTTTCTCATTTTGAAACTAATTATCCTTTTTCTGTAGAAAATGTTGAAGAATTTCAAGGATTTTTAGAAGAATGCGGCGGCTTTAAGATATTTTAGATTAAGCTCAATAGAAAGAAGTTATAAATGGCACAAAACGATAAGTATAAAGATTATGGCCAAGACACTTTTACTCGTTCACAGATACTAGCTATACGTGAACGTATGTATAAGGAAGAAAAACAAAAAGAAAAAGAGCTTAAAAAAGAAATTAATTGAATACGTACCACATAAATTTATACGTCAGTAGCTCAATGGTTAGAGCAGAACGCTTATATCGTTTTGGTAGGTGGTTCAATTCCACCCTGGCGTACAACTTACACTCGTCCTACCGATAAGGTTAAAAATCATTTATGGACATAGATAAAATTTTCCAAGAAGAAATCGAAAATCATAATTTTTTGATTGAGACTAGTTCCAAATTGCAGGAATTATTTGCAAAGGTTACGATATTTGGTTTTTCTACATCTGATTCTATTTCTCTTTTAATCGAGTGCATACAAAAAAAAGACTATGATACTGCGCGTACTTTAGTACAAGATACTGTATACTCTATAAGTAGTTTTGCAGATAAGTTAATTTCTGCTGTTGAAACTTTGAATATGGGAGTATCAGGTAAGTATGACAAAGAAGCCGATAGGTATAAAAGAAATTAAGAATTTTGATATTTTTTCATTGCAAGAGTCTACTTGGAGAAAAAAGGCTTTATGTTTTAAGATTAAGGGTGTTAATACTTCTATCTTTTTTGCGTCGCCAAAATCAAATGATATCTTAAAAGCTAAAGCTATTTGTACTACTTGTTCAGTAGCTGCGGAATGTTTACAAAGTTCATTAGTATATCAGTATGGTGGAGTATGGGGTGGTAAAACCGAAGAAGAAAGATCTTTTATTACAAAAGTTCTTTTATCTAATGATCTTACTAATCTTACTATCAAAAAATGTAAGGATTTGTTGTCGATTAATACTTCTTTAAAATAAAAAAAACACTATTTACTAATCGGAGATATTATATGAATAACCCTATATCAAATAATAATGACGATGATATTTTTGATAACAACGTAACTCTTTCGGATACGGATAATCCCAATGTGGATATATCTCGGAATAATAAGTCTGCCACTTCTGAATCTTATGATTCTTTAAATGGTATTATAAATTCATTTTTTAGTACCGATGATCATACTCCAGGTAAGATACAAAGTTTAATCGATCATATTCGCAGTAAGCATAATATCGATATATCTAAAATAATTTCTAATCTTCGGTATGATATAACATCTACTTTATATAATTCAATGCATAATTGGTCTTTTAACAATAATGTTGATAGAACATCTGTATCTGTTTATCGTACGCTGAATGATCTTACCAATGGTAGGCATTCGTTATACCATAAATTCTATGAACTTGAACTTGATATTATAAAAGCAATTGTTTTAAATAAATTTATAAGTTCTGTATTTTTTACTTCTTCCGATAAAGGAAAACTTGAAGAATTGAATAATGCTCTTGGTATTAATTTTGATTCTCGTTATATCAAAACTTATTTTAAATCTTTTGTTGATATTAATTCGTTTACAATATCTCAGAATATTGCCGTGTACAAAGTTCTTGGAGAAGAATTAGGTATTGCAATTGATCCTAATGTTTTAGCTGGAAAAAAACCTTTTGCAGATTTATCTTTAGAGAGTCAAAAAGATCGTTTTTTTAACGATTCTTTGTCGGTTGATCTCAAAGAAAAATTATCTCAATCTTTATCTAACGAATTGAGCATATATGAAGCTAACTCGCAAGAAACGAAATAATTTACTTCTTAGCATTGGTTCTTTATTTGGGGTTGCTGCTATCAATTATACTTTGATACATAACCCAATTGTATTATTATTAAGTTTCATTTTGTTTATTCATGAACTTGGTCATTTTATAATTGCTAAGATATATGGCGCTGATGTTTTCTATCCTATATTTATCCCTTTTATATTTTTTACTTTAGGTATAACTAGAATTGATAATCTATCAGATAAATTTAAGGATAAAGTTGCTTTAGCAGGTTCTTTGTTTGCTTCTTTAACTCTTACTTTAGTTATATTTTTTAACTTAATAATTAAAATTTATTCTACAAAACTTTTATTTCTAATTTTATTAAGTGAAATATTGTTTAACTTTATTGGTTCTGATGGTAAGCGTTATAGAAAAGCTAAACAGGATAAAAAATTTAAATTGATTTCATTATAAATACCAACTTGAAAACTCCATAAACCACACATTATCAAACTTAGAGTTTGAAAACGGAGCTTATTGAAATGAAATTTTTATCAAAAGTAAATAAAGATATTCTACAAAAGAAACTTTCTGATTATTCTGAAAATTATTATTTAGATATTCAGGGTTTTGATCCTATTAGTATAACTGAAAGTCAAATAGCTAAGCTTTTGACTAAAGTTGCAGTTGGTTCTGTAACTGCTATTTGGTCAATTATAGAATTAAAAAATCTTGTAGCTAAACTTAGAAATTCAACGAAAGGCTAATTAGTGACTAATCATCCAGAAATTATTCCAGAAACATCTCCTTATAATAATTTTAACTTTTCTGTTAAAGCTGGTCTTTTAGTTAAACAGGAAATAGAAACTCAGCTTTCAACTCTTCAAGATCGTATAGAAAAAATTGCTTCTAACGTGTTAGTGGGAGAGATGCCTATGGTAAAATTTGTTTTACAAACTAGCCACGATAAAAATGAATTAAAGAAATTTGCTAAAGCTATTGATAGAGTTGCAGATCTGATAGAAGCTGTTGATCAACTTGAAGGTAAAGTTAATATTATCAATGCTGCACAAAAAGACCCTGAATGGTTTGCATTTGCATTTGGTGATTTTTCTAAAGAAATAGATGATGATATAGCCGAATTTTTAAATAAATAATTATTCTATATTTTAACGAGGTTGTATGACTATTATAGATTATTCCATAAAGGTAACAGATGAAAATACTGCCATTATAAGATCTACTATTAATTCTCATAATTTAGACCATACAACGGATAAAGATATCATATCGTTTTATAAAAATTTTTCTGCGTATTCCACATATGATACTGGACTTTTACCGCTTAGCGGAACTGGGGTATTAGCGATTAGAGCTGCCGGAAATCATGTTCAAGTTACCTTTCAACATGCGCCTCAAGTTTCTTATATTAATTGGGGAAGAAGCGAAGGTGATCGGAATGCTCAAACTTATTTAGTTGCTCAACCATATCGTATATGGATTGGTGATTTGATTGATGGAAATTTATTTGGTGCTAGAATGTTTTATAGCCCATATCCAATTACTTCCCCTGATCAAGAGTTATACCACCTTAATCTTCCCAATACTAATTGTATTGGTTATAGGGGGAATGGTGTAGGTTGGCAGTGTCTGTATCAAACTGAAGATTGGACTGGTCTTTCTTTAAGTGAAAAAATTATTCGTCTTTCTGAACGTTGTTCTGGAGTAGAAACTTATAACGATGAAAATATGAAAGAAACTGATGGTCCACGGTTTTACGAAAGACATTATAATGAACTTTGTGCGAATGTAATAGACAAAGGTAACGATGTATCTTTTAAACACCTTTGGAATCCAGATGAATGGCAAAGATATACTTCTATAAATGGTTTAGATTGGACACTCAATGCTGATTTATGGATTCCTGTTTTAGTCCAAGATTTAGATCATCAAGATCAACATTATAAAGATGGTATACCATTAACCTTATCTATGGCTTTAACTGGTGATTATCAAGCCTATTATACTGATCCATATCGTCCTAAGCCGGTAAATAGAATTTCCCGTCCCGATCTTTCGCTCGATGCGTCAACGATAATAAATTGGATTGCACGTTCGCACAATGCTTCTACCGAAACTTTTATTCCAACAAATTTTATGCAAAATATTGTTGATAATAGACTTAAGACCAGTAAGGCTATAGTCTTTGTTGGAGGTCATGATCTTGATGATGACGATAATGATGATGACGAAGAAGAAGATAATGATAATGGTTATAGTGCTATAACCTGTCCGATTACCGGTATGCATTGTATGGCAGAAGAATCTGATATGTGTGTAGATTCAGAAGATAATTATTATTGTGGACCTTGTTTTAATGATAATATGGTATTCTGTATAAACACACATAAATATCTTGTGAAGACTGATGAAAAACTACTTTATGTTCCAAGCAGTAGCGGCTATATAGATACTACACAGGCAATAGTCGGAGAATGCCCTAACTGTGGCAGTATACATTGGAGGGATGCAAATACCACTAACACTATTAATACTCTCTATAATTTAGATCATAAAATATCAATTTGTTCATATTGTATAAATGATTGGGCTACTAGCTCTAAATATTCTCTTGCTGTTAATTCTTGTGGTGGATGTCACGATGCTACTGTTATTAATCATGATGATTGGAATTCTTTTTTTCCCATTGTTAAAACAATAGGTGTACAAGCTGTAGACTATAGTGAACCTTTTAGTGATTCTAATACAGTTGCTATAAATACTTCTGAAGTATTTTGCACTGATTGTGCAACGAAATATGTTTTTTGTCCTACTGGACATTATGTTAACGATTTGGTAATGCATCCTACTAGCAATAATTATATTTCTGCTTTAATCACTTTACCTAAGGAATTTTCTATTACAGTCGTAGATGGTGATCGCATAATTGAAACTAGTTTAACTCAATTGTGTATTGAGTGTACTCATGAACATATTGTAGCAGGTACTTTTGACTTAAGTTTGGAAGATCCCTTTAGTCAAGCAGTATGGAAATATGTTTTTAAAAGATATTCTAAAGCTGTTTCTTCGGGAATAGCTTTTAACAGTTCTGGGTGTTCAAATAAAAATAACTTAGAAATACCTTTTTAATATTATATAAAAAAACAATATAACTATAGGAGTATATTATGTCTAAAAACAATGATGTTAAATTAGAAGATTTAGATTATTTTTGGTTACCGAATGGAGCACCTTGCTTTCTTGCTAATGATTCACAAATTTGTGAAAAAATAGAAGGTTTGGGATTCCAAATTTATTATTTATTGGGGCATGATAGCGTAACAATTGATAACCCAGCTGGTACCGTTATGGGAAAGTGGAAAGCTGCTTCTACTAGCTCTACCCATAAGTCTAAAATATTTAAAGTTGTTAATAACTTTGTAGGTCGTGCAATAAGCCAGGTAGAAGATGATCTTGGTAAAGACTTAATTTCCTTCAAAGAAGAAGCTCATTATACGATGCCTGGAATTCCTAATGTATTGATTCAAAAACTTGATGAATTTTTTAGGCTTGTTTATTCTCAGCATGGTACAGAATCTATTGTCTTATTAACTTTCGATACCACTAAAGAAGGTTCAGAAGGTTGGGGTATTTTAGTTCCAGAGCAAACGAATAATGCTACTCATTGTAAATATGATCCAGATTCGATAGTAGACCTTAAGGAAGACCATATTATGATTGTTGGCTCTGTTCACAGTCATCCTCAAATGCCCGCGTATGCATCAGGAACAGATCATGAAGACCAATCTGATTTTGATGGTTTACATATTACTTATGGTTGGCAAAAAAATATAGCTAATGGAGCTACTCAGTATCATCTAGAATTACAAATGGCAGGAACTGCATATACCCTTAATGTTGCTGATGTTTTTGAAGAATATTCAAAGACTAAGGACCCAGATCCAGAAGTAGTTGCTTGGAGCGAAAAAGTAAAAAAAGTACTCCCCCCACAATCATTGGTGGGGGTTACAACGCAAACAATCCATACAACAACGCTACAAGCAGATCTTACATCAACAACGGTAGCACATTCGCCGAAACCAATTATTCCAACTGGTACAGCTAGAGCTGGGGGTGGAGGTTTTCGGGCTCAAGTAATCCCTTTTGAATATGAAGGAACGATTACGGCTGAAATAGATACCTCTTCTTACATGGATATGATTTGTCCTTCTTGTGGCGTATTTTTTGACCAAACAGATTTCTATTTAGGATCTGCTTGTATAGGTTGCGATATATCAATAAGTTCTAAAAATTCAAATATTGAAGACATTGTTGATTCTGTTGATAAGTACAATAGCAGTAGAGGCTATAGCACATTGGAACCTTATCATTTATGGGCAATGGATAAGAACCTTGATGATTTTTTAATCTTAATTAAACCAAGTGATTTTTCATCTGACCTAATGTCTGAAATAAAAAAATCTAATTCTTATCCACTTGTAGCTACTGCAACTGATGACTATCCTGATGATGAAATCTATTTAGGTACAAATGGTGACGATGAACCTATGTGGGAGAAATATACTTTGTGTTGTGGAGTTAGTCTTTATCAAGCAACAACTCTTTGTTATTGTCCGAAAACAGTTGGCCCAGATGAAATACAAGACTTTGATGAAGCAATGTCTGTTAAAAATATAACAATTTATGCTAAAGAATCTATTTGTGAATCTTGTCAATTTTATTATTTTCCCGGTTGTCCATCTTATAGAAATGCTGTTGTGGATTATACCACTACGCATAAACTTCCTGAGCATGAAGCCATTTCTGGTTGTACTAGTTGGCAACAATACAAAAACGACGAATATAATTTAAGCGAAGAAAAAGAATGGGAAAATTATGGTGTCTGAAAATAAAAGATTTGTGATTGTCGGAGCCGGTGGTGTTGGCACGTGGTTAGCTGAAGGGGTTGCCCGTTTGCTGGAATGGAAATATCCAGGCTCTGCTCTTATCATAGTAGATGGCGATAATTACGAAGAAAAAAATAAAGAACGCCAACATTTTACTAAAATGGGCAATAAAGCATCGGTTAAAGCTTTAGAGCTTACTCAGCAATTTTCTAAAACTATTTTTATTCCAGTTCCAAAATGGATTGTTGGAGATAATTTTAATGGAGTTACCGATGATGACTCTCCTAAGATGAAAGCTTCTGATCTTCTTATAGAAAATGATATTGTTCTTGCTGTTGTAGATAATTTTGCTGCTCGTAAAATATTGTTTGACGCTGCGAGTAATCTAGACAATATTGATGTATTTACAGGCGGTAACGACGATGCTTTATTTGGCTCTATATATCATTATCAGCGTCGGAATGGTGTAGCTATTACTGAACATCCTGTAGCTTTCCATCCAGAATATGAGAATCCTCCAGATAAAAATCCAGGTGAGCTTTCTTGTCAGGAAAGAGCAGAAATAGATGGAGGTACTCAGCTTCTTGCCACCAACATGGCTGTTGCAGCTATGATTCTTGGTCGCATAAACCATACCATTGTGGACAAACAAAACCCTGAGGTCAGTGAGATTTACTTTGATCTTGGATTAGGTAAAGCTGAGCCTTATGATAGGCGTACTTCTTTATCTGAAGTTTCAGTGTAATAAACCCATAACATTAAGGATAAACTAAACTATGAGTAATATAAACGAAAGTGCAACAAGTTCAGCGAAAGCTAGTAACGGAATTGCTAACATCAGATTTGGTGTTTATAACCAACCAAGTCAGATAGTTGGAAAGTCAGTTAAGGAAACTCGTGAACAATTTGGTAGGCTTTGGGGTATCCCAAACGACGCTGTAGCCTATAAGGGCAAAGATAAGCTTGATGAAAATTATGTTATTCAACCAAATGACAATGTGGAATTCCATCGTCGTGCTGGCGAAAAAGGCTAATATAAAATTTTAAGGTTTGCGGGAGAGGATTCTTATTGGGATCCTCTCCCGCAATTTATTATATATCTATTATATTTACAGGGGTAGAATAATGTTATTTTCTCAAATCAAATTAGGTATACCTTCTATTTGGTTAAAAACTCCAGATATTTATCGAGCCGTAGACTCAATAATTGCATTCGATACTCGTGATTATTATACAATTGATGGACAAAATGGGTTTAGTAAATATGTTGATAATGTTTGGAAGCCAGTTATCGTAGAAATTCCAGATAATCAATCAGAAAATCCAATGGCTACTATAGAAGTTATTACAACTGATTTTTCTGTTGCTTATCAATATCTTTTAGAACAAAGGAAAAGCAAACAAGTTACTTTTATATATCCTATTTTTTCTAAACCAGATGAAGTTGTTGCGCTTTATGCTAATTTAATTGCTTCTCTTCAGTACCAATATCGTACGTCTTTTTGGTCTGATAATTTAGATTTAATGCCAATTCAATTTGTCTTTCTTTCCGTTGTTGATGTGCCAGAAGGTTTTTTGCATTTATTTACCCAAATTGAATTTGAATATCCCGATCTAGATGAGTTATCATCTATTTTAATTCATATTGAAAACTCTACTGATGAAATTATTTTAGATTCATCTAAGAAAATGGAAATTGCTAGATCAGGTTTAGGTTTAACTGAATCTTCTTTTGTAAATATTTGTTTAACATCTATTTTAGAAAGAGGAACTATAGATGCAGAATATATTTATAGTCTTAAAATGTCAGATATCAAAAAAAATGGCATTCTAGAGATTAGAAAACCACGAATTACTTTTGATGATATTGGTGGATTAGATAATATTAAACAAATAATTAATCGTAATGCTGTTCTTTGGCACAACCCAGATAAGGCTTCCGCTTTTGGCATTAGTCCTATTGCTCGTATGTTGATTGTCGGGGTTCCTGGTACTGGAAAATCTGCAATTTGTGAAGCTACTGCAAGTGCTCTTAATCTAGATCTCGCTCGCACTGGCGTAAGTCAAGTAATGAATTCTTTTGTGGGTCAATCAGAAGCCAATATGAGAGCTGTCTTTAAGCAAATTGGCGTTATGGCTCCTTTATGTGTTTGGATTGATGAATTTGGTAGGGATCTTTCTGGCGGTGCAAGTTCTTCTCATGTAGATGGCGGAACGACAGATCGCGTTCATGGAGAATTCCTTACTGGTCTTCAAGAATTACCTAAAAATGTTTTCTTAATGTGTGCCGCCAATCAACTCGAAAATCTTAAACCCGAAATGCTTCGAGCAGATAGATTCGATAAAATAATGTTTGTAGGTCTTCCGTCGTTATCCGAAAGAATTGAAATTGTTAAGATATATCTCTCTGGTATTGAGACTGACCATAACTTTGATTATGAAAACATTGCTGAAAAAACTATGTATTTTACAGGAGCTGAAATTAAAGCTTTGGTTAAGGAAACTAAATTTAATATAGCTTTAAGTGAAATGAGAACTATCAATACAAATGATTTAGTTAATTTGGCGCCATCAATGCGTAATATATTATGGAATAAAAATCGTCAAGTAGTACAGGATCTTTATTCTACCGCAATAGAACAATGGGACTGGGCATCTAGCGAACAGCTAAAAGATGCTAATCTGATTATAGGTGGAACAATATCATCACAAAATAAACCTGTTAATAAGTTACAGTGGGCATCTAAATAACTAAGGAGTATTATGTCAGATGTGCAAAACATTGAAGAAGTAGATTTTGAATCTAATTTCAAACCAGATACCAATATAGATAATCCAGATAAAACTTATGATAAAGATCTTTACAAAAAATGGTTTAGATCCAAAACTCAAAGTGGATTTATATCAATTCGTCCTTGGTTTACTGGTATGAAATTTAGAATTGATATTGGTAAAATATCTGCTGATGGAAAATTAGCGAGCAACACTAATGTCTTTGTAAATGCTGTAGATTTTGCCGCTTGGTTAAGATCCGTAACTAACGGAACAGCAAAAATGTCTTACCCCGCAAATGCTAAAACGGGTGTAGTCAGTGATGAAGGATTTGTTTCTTATGGGGGAGCTGAGATTCAAGGCAGACCCATAAGTAGAATTTTCAAAGTTCATTATTGGCAATCGGGAGAGGCATTTGACTCTACTTCTTTTGCTTTTAAGACTGGACATTTTACTGCCCGTAAAACAGAAAGCGGAGCTTTTCTTCCAGATATGAAATCTCCTATATCTGTAGACAGTATCAAATTATCTCGTCAAGATTTACATTCAATATCTTATCTTGTCGATTTAGCTTTGATTTCCCATGTTTCAAACAAACCAGATTGGTACGAAGTATGAGCGATGACGCAATTGGTATCCCAGAACTTACAGAAATAGAAATATTACAAAAAAATTTAAATCAAATTATATTATCACTATCTGCACAGTTTGATTCTAAGCTGGATAAAATTGATAAATTAATGGAATCATATGAAAGTCAGATTGCTATTATGGCAACTGGTTTTGCTGAACAAGCTGTTTTTATTGAAGCTTTGCTTGGTCAAATAAATTTCGCTTCCGATGAAGCTAAAAGAAACTTTCACGATTCTATTCATGATGCTAGGCAGAAAATGTTTGCAATTATGAAAGCAGGCGCAAATGGACTCGTGGCAAACGATAATCCAAGACTTGCCTCAGCCCTTGAAGACGTGGTTGATTCCAAGTTATCTAATACCACCCAACAATAATGTTTCTGTTTTATTCGTAGATTCTTCTTCGTTAGACTTAGTTAATATACCTAGTTCTCTTAGTAAAATATACCCTTTAGCTAAGTCTATATATCCAGATATGTTATCTTTACATGTCATGTCTTCATCTTTAATGTTTTTTGTAAAAAACAATATACTTCAATTCTACTCAATAGAGGTTTTATGATTATAGATAAAATTGATAACTATATACATGCTAATTTGGTATTTATTACACCTTTTAGAATAGTAGCGTCTCGTACGCTTCTTCCACTAGATGCATATACCTATACCTGTATCATTAATAATGATTTTGATGTTTTAAAAAATTGTGTAGAATCAAATACAGAAACCTATGATGAACATGTAGCTAATTACAGACCTGAAGGTGGGGCTCTTGATGTCCCTTCTAATTATGGTATTCCCGAATATGAAACACTGCCAAATTTGGTTTTTCCGTTTTCTAAAACTAAATTAATAAATGAATTTTTTCCAGATGTTCTTCCCAATATCGTTAATACATATCTTTCATTTATGAAAGAATCTAATAGACTTCTACAATTAGGATTTGGTGTTGGTAAATGTTTTTTTATTAAAGCCAATCCTTTTACTGAAGAAGAATTTAACATAATTCAAAAATTAGATTTAGATTATCAAATGATTGTAAAACTTATGGTTTCTGCAACTTCTCAAATTGTTTCTCAACAAAATGATATTAAATATCTTACTCGCAAAAATAAAGAAGCTAATACTATCATTTCTACTTCTGATGCTGTAATTGCAACACTTCAAAATAATATTATAAATAATTCTATTTCTACTTGGAGATAAATATGACTAAAGAAATTTATTTTTATCAAATTTCTCACGGCCCCAATGTATCATTTGTGCATGATGAATCTGTTCCGTTAAATATGCTTTATTGGGATACGGTTAGTCTTTATAACGAAGTACAAAATCAGATAGTATTGGCCAAGTCAATGAAGGTAGCTGGTGCTCCACCAGTTGCTGTTGATTTGCAGCAATTAAAAACTACAATTTATTATAATACTCCTGAAAATGGGTCTATTAAAGAAATCAAAGATAGCCTGAATACGGTTTACTCCAAGTATATTACTGGAGCCCGTTATGAGTTTTTAGCAAAAACTCCACTTCCACAAGCAGAGCTTCCTTATTGGGCGGGTTATAATCCTGAAAGAAAATGTTATTCTTTTGATCAGTCTCTTTTTTTAGAAGTTGGTTTTGATTTTACCAAAACAAAAATGTGTGTTCATTTAACTAAGAATTCTTCTAGTCAAATTTCTCAAAGTTATAAATTCGCTAATCGTTCAAAGAATCCCAATTGTTCCAGTTTGGATGTGGCGCGTATTCATGGCAAATCTTTAGTCCTTTGCCATTATAGCAATAGCTCCTCTCCATACTTCCATGATTGTTCGTATTATGAAGCTGACGAAAAAAAACTTTTTGTTCATGATTTAGTTCATAAAATAAATAAAAAGTCTTTTCAGATAGAAACTACTTTTTATCGTTCTGGTGAAGATATTTATTCAGTAGACATCAAAGACATAACTAATAATATTTTAATATCTCAATTAAAATATAAAGATGTTATTTTTGACAAAGATAAAACTTCTCTATATGAAGAAATTAACTTTGTTGTTGATGCTCTTTCCAATAATTACATAGAAGATTATGACATTACATTATCCTATAATTACATAGATGATGGAACCCAACAAGTTTCTATTAGTAAAAAGGCAAAGAATAGTTATATTTCTACTCTAAGTTTGGAGGATTCTAATGACAATAAAAATAATAAATTACTTACGACATTCTGATCATGATAATTTTATTGCCTTTTTAAATGCAAGTAGTTTTCGTTTTATTGATATCGATAATAATATTATTAACAATGAAGCAGATTCTTTTTATCCTTCTTATGAGATTATTGGCAATGCACAGGTTATCACTCAAGCAAATTTTAACAAAAATGTATTAGGTTTAGGTAATATTGGGGAATCTTTGCATGGTGCGCCCTTGCCAATTGCGATTAGGTATGTTTCTGAGAGTAATTTTTATGTCATAGAACGTCCTCCTTTTAAGACTTCGATAAGATTCCATAATAAAAAAGCTCACCAAGTAAAATCTTCGCCAGAACCATTATGTGAAGTATGGATTCCTTGGACTGTTGTTGTTTTAAAGATACAGTCTATAACTGGTCAACTTTTAGAAGTGCCAATTTTTGATTTATACTTTAATGACAAACCATTATCTTCGATAGAGGATACCTTTGCTGTAACATTTACCCCTAATACTTTTTCAGATTCAACTATATGTTGGGGTGAATCTATGAATAAATGGAATAAGCTGGTTAATGATAAAGCGGTAAATCCTTTTAATGTTTCTGATGTTTATCATTATTTTATTAATGAATATTTTAGTGGTGGATGGAATCAAGATTTGGGAACAAAAAAATTAAATGACCTTTCTAGAGATCAAGTAGGCCATTTTACCACTAGACCTTTAGATAACCCCATGCTTCAAGAAAGAGCTATAAAACAAAAAATTAATTTAATTAATGATAATAATGATTATAGATACGTTCGTAACCAATCGAAAAATAACTTTTTACTTTGGAGCTTATTAACTCTTGAAGAAGTTTTAGAAACTATTACTGATTATAAGAGAACCCTGAATGCATACTCTAGTTCAATTATTAGTCTTCTAAAAAAGGGAAAATACGGAGAAGAGCTTAATGCGGAACAAAATATCTTAGTCAAGATCCATAGAGATTTTGCGATTTCTTCAACTTCTAATTGGTATTCTTGGAAAATAAATATTTCTTTTGATTCTAAAAATATTATTGATTTTATTTCTTCTCAATATCCTGATTATGATAATAAACGCTATGGTGGTTATGATAATAGAAGAATTTATTGTTCTATTATGACTATGTTTCTTAGAGCTAATACTGATACTTTTACGCAAATACTAAATGATAATTTACAATTAATAACCAACAGTATTTTTGAAAGTAAAGAGAATGGTGATAATATAACTGAACATATTGTTAAGTTTTCTTCAGATGATATTAATCCAGATTGGTCATTATTGTATAAACTTTTCCCTGTTAAACAAAAAGAAGGGAGTATGATCTAAAGTGATTAAAAATTTTAAATATTCCCAAATTGATTTTGAACAAAATTGGCTTAGTCATTTTTCTCTTCAAAATGGAGATAATCCCTTTTTCCCCCCTCAATCAACATTAGATATTTCTTTTACATCATCAGGTGTTGATTTTCATAAAAAAAATACTATAGATAATGTAGTTAATCAATATACTGATGAATGTGAACAAGTTGTTCAGGCTGATAAATCCGTTAATGTTAATAATAGTTTTTTTCAAAATTTTTTTAGCTCTTTACAAAGTTTATCTTCATCTGATCTTCTTCCTCCTGCTATCAAATATCTATCTCCTGGTGTTATTGTCTTTGAAAGACCCCCGACATATCAGCTTATCCAATATATTCCATATCGAATGGACCAAATAGAATACGATAATAATAATGACGATTGTAGTGACCATCATTATACTGGAAATTTCCATCATTATACTGGAAATGAAATGCTTACATATAGAATTCCTGTTCCTTGGCAATTGTATATTATAGATTATGATAAAAAGGGATATACTTGTAACTCTGTCAGAATGTATTTTATGCATTCGCAATTAAATGATGTCAGTCAAACATTATTTTTGCCGCCTCTTCCTAACTTTTTCGCAAATGGACGCTTATGTCGACCAATGTTTGATAGTTATGATGAAATTGATAAATATCCTAAAAATATTTCTGGAATAATTTCTGCTGCTCATGATTGGATTTGGAACACTGGATTCAACCATGATCTTAGTGAAGCGGTTCTAAACATTGGTGTCCAATCAATGGAAGAACTAATGCCAAAAGATAGTTTGGGCGCTTCTGAGTGGAAGAAGCGTGCACATAATGTATCGCCAACACTAGTTTCTAGAGTTATGTCTCTTTGGGAAACCTATAGTATAGATGATATTGTTAATTTTAATTGGCCGAATCCATCTTTAACAAGTTGTTTTGAATCAGATCATGGTTGGTATTTTGAAAATAATCAAGACAGATTTACCGAATATCATACTAATAATATGGAAGAATTTGTTGAGTTATTACCACCGCGCAGAATGCTAACGCAAACTTATTCTGATGTTATTGTTAGAGCTATTAGTGGTGAAGATAATGAATATTGCATTCCTGCTAATAGTTTTTCTAAAGATTCTCTTTTTATTAGTGCTTTAGAAAAACTATTTCAGTAAATAATCCTATTTTAATATTTTTTATGATAGTATATATACTCATATAAACTTTAAAAAAGGTATTAAAAAATGTCTAAAATTAAAAAAACAGAACCTATTTTTACAAGAGGTGACGTATCTCAAATACTGAACGTTTCTTCTTTAACTATTGCAAATCGAGAAAAAAATAAGAAATATCCTATTCCTCGTAGAGATTTTAATAGTTATAGAATCTATACGTTAAATGATATATTTAATCTTCAATTAATTACATATAATGCGATTAATCCTAAACCTATTATTTCTATATTATATGATAAGGGTTATAGGGATACGAAAATACTCGGAGAAATGATAGACAATGCCCTTTCGAAAAGGACAACCAATAATGTCTAATGACGAACATGCACAACAACAGCCAGCATCTTTGGTTGAAAAAGTAAGTGAATATGTTTCTACAGATTCTATTCAAGAAATGAAATCTGGTATTTTTAGCATTTTCGTTACTCTCTATAACCATATGAGCGTATTGGTTGGCCCGGAAGAAGGAATGAAATATTGTATACTGTATCTGCAAGAAATAATAAATAACTTTCAAGCAGTGCTAGATAATAAAGAAACCAAATAAATATAAATCACTATTGGAGAAAAATATGATAGACCCAAAGAATGTAATTAGTATTACTGGCGGAGTAGTATCTGACCCAGAATTAATAAATGATAAAATTGCTAAATTTAGACTAGCTGTTGATTATGCTGGTTCTGAAAAGAATAGCCAAAATAATTCTGGTTATTTTGATATAGTATATTATTTAAGAGATGGAACTGAGTTTGCAACAAAGAATGCATCTTTTCTACATTCGCAAATTACTTCTGGAAAAATGAAGAAGGGTTCTTCTATCCAACTAGTCGGTCGTTTAGTGCAAGAGCGTTGGCAACAAGATGATGGTAGTAATCGTTCTCGTGTTGTAATCGTAGCTGAGTCTATTTCGTATGTTAATAGCGCTGGAGCTCCTAAGACAGCAACTGTTGGCGCACCAGCCACCGGTAGCGCATCCGTTAGCACTTCTAGTGACTCGAGTGAAAATACCCAAGAATTTAATATGGTTCCCAATCAGTTCTAATGGACCTAGAATTCAGCGAAGCTGAATTAAATTCCCTAATTGAAGAAGCGCTGTCTTCCAACGAATCTAAACTCACCCCTAAGTCTGGTTTATATTTAGGTTTTTTGGAGACAGATCTTCTTGAGATTGTGTATGATAATCTTTCTGGTTTAGTGCATGAATCTGCATTAATCACTGCTTTTAAAAATGTTCGCACTGAAATTCTTTCTAGAAAGTTAAATTATTCAATTAAGGATTTACATACAGTCACTAAAAATTGTAGAAAATGTGTGTTAGGCTCTATATTACCTGAGCTTCCTAAGTGGAATGTTGTTGATCCAGATGTTTTGTTTATAATAGATTCTCCCGGGATGCAACAAGAAGCTGTAAGCATTTTTTTGAAAGCGCTAAAAGATAGTGGTTTTAATTCTTCAAAAGTTTGCCTTACCTATGTTAATAGGTGCCCTGCAAAAAGAAAATTTACAAATCAAGAAGTATTCAATTGTTCCCCATACCTACATACTGAAATACAACTTTTAAATCCTAAACTTATTGTTACACTTGGCGCTTTGCCATTATCTACTCTTTTAGGATTTGAAGTAAAATTAAAAGAATATAGAGGTAGTATACATTGGTTAGGTTACTGGCCAATACTCCCTACATATTCACCTGCATACGTAATAAAAGGTGGTCAACTAATAGGCAACCAACTTCTATCTGATATAAAAACCGCACATACCTTTATCCATAAGGAAGAAAAATTATCATGATAATAGACATATGGTCAGAAAAATATTTTGAAGAATTAACCCCTGAAGATCTTCGACAATTTAATGTTTTAGTCTTAGAAGATATTAAAGGCGAATATCAAAATGAAAATTTACAAGTTCTTTTAAAGAATATAGATTTGTGGATGTTTCAACTAAGAATTATTCGTAAGGATATTGAGTTCCAATTAGCTTCTCAAAAATCTAAAGATAAAATTAAATATCTTGAAATTAATAATAACGAAGAGGAAATAAGAGAATATACAATCCGTCAAAATAAATGGAGAATGGGTGCAGTAAGATTTCTTACCGCCATTGAGTATAAAATGCTTTATGTAAAATTAATAATGTCTGAAGCGACTCAACAAAATCTTTTAGATGATACAGTATAAGTATGTTTATAAATCTTTTAAAAAAAATATCAGAACTTGATTCTTCTTTTGACGAAGAAAATT
>JBDNFI010000048.1:0-28109 GCA_041689935.1 Cyclobacteriaceae bacterium | reverse complement strand
CCCAAAACCCTCTTTAAATAGTCCGCATTGGCTTTGGTTGTTTCCATAGGCGGGGCGATTGGGTAGCGTTCCTGTTCTAAAATGATATGCTTTAGCCCAGAAGTTTCAGCTATTCTAAGCACTTCTGGGATATTTAGGATTCCTTTTCCTAAGTCGATGCTGGCATCGACTTGGCTCAGTGGTAAATTTTCTCTGTCTTTTAGGTGGCAATGAGTGAAGCGACCAGGATATTTTTGCAGCCATTGGATAGGGTCTTCACCAGCAGTAAGCACCCAGTATAAGTCAATTTCGAAATCAACCAAACCGGCATCAGTGTTTTCCATCAAAATGTCTTGCGGGTATTTTCCATCCAGTAGTGAGAAGGAATAATCATGATTGTGATAGCCAAAACGAATTCCTGCCTTCCGACAGATTTCCCCACATTCATTAAATGTATCGGCATAGTTTCGATAATAGTCAATGGAAGTGCCACCTGAAATGGATGGGCAAATCAGATGTTGCAAACCAGCTTGGGCTGCTTGCTCAACTTTAGCTTCAAAATCAGTATTAATATCTATATGTGACGAAATAAGCTTCATACCCAGATTTTCTACCTCCCGCTTAAACTCCATATTGGACATACCCCAATACATTCCCAAATCACTTTCGAAGCTTTCGATTGTTTTGTATCCGTATTCAGATAAACTGGTTAATACTTCAAATGGATTTTTCAGCATGGCATCATTTATGGAATACAGCTGTATCCCAAAATCCTTTAATTTGAATGTATGGGCTAAGCTATTGCACGAAAGGAGGCTTGTTCCTAATGAGCTTATACCAACATAGGCACCAATGGCCGCTGTATTCTTTATGAAAGTCCGTCTTTGCATTTTCCGAAATTGAATTTTTTAGTACACCCAAGCCTTATCTCCAGGATTGTATGGAATGCAAGCATCGAATCTACCAGGAATTGGCGCATATCGAAGGGCTTGCTTCACACCAATTTCGGAGGTGAAATACCCCAAGAGTGTTAACTCCTTCATCATCCTGAAGTAATGTGGCGGATCTTCTCGCGATTTATTTTTCGTATATTCTTCCTGCTCGGCATCTAATTGCTCCAGCATTTCGAATTTTGCTTCCTCCTTCATTTTGATAAAAGGAGCTTCATAGGTCAATTTTGCTCTGTCGTTTAACAAAAGCATCCCATCCATAAAGGCGGTTTGGTTTTTTTCTCCATACGTATTATTCACCATCCTCATCATGAACTCACCCACATTAGCGGCCTTGGCACCTGGCGTGTCGGTGTCTGGAATTATTGTGTTGGCAATTTCATTGAGAAAGGAGATTTCATCTGTTGAAAAGACAAGGTCTTTGCCTGTGTCGCTTTTGCAACCTGAAATAAATGCAGAGCCTCCAACGATGGCTGTCCCTCCCATTAGCATTGTTATAAATTTTACGGCTTCTCTTCTTTCCATATTATTAGAGGTTTAAGCTGTATCCTTCTGGATATTCACGTTTCACAAATTGATTAACCATATCGAAATTGGTCACTTTCATATTATCATTATCCCACAAGAGTTTGATATTGCGGCCTGGATAATTGTAGCCATTCCCACTTTCGCGTGGAGTTCTGATATCATGGGCACGGATTGCCAAGTTCGCCATCAAGAGCGATTCGGTAAGTGGGCCTGCGATTTCGAACGGGGAACTTAATTCCATTTTACCATAGCCGGCAATACTGGCCTCCACCCATTGATTGTAATGGCCACTAGAGCCTTCGGGCACTCTAGCTATTTTTATGGGGACATTGGCTTGCTCAGTTTTGCTCGTGGGCAGCAGTTGCGGGTTTAGGCCATAGGTTCCACACATCATTTTGCCTTTGGTGCCTATAAATAACGCTCCATTGCCTCCGTCTCCAAAAGTTTCATTTGGGCCAAGTTCTTCTGGTCTCTCTGGCTGTATGCCGCCATCCATCCAATGTACCTTTACGGGGCCGTTGGTTTTACTGGTTTTTGGGAAATTTAATATCACGTGGCTCGATGGAGGACAACTGTCAGGGAAATAGCCTCTACGAAACTCATCTACATACACAGATCCCACACTTGCTTGCACTTCCGTGGCGTATTGCAATCCAAGTACCTTAAAAGCGGGTTCGATAATGTGGCAGCCCATATCTCCCAACGCGCCTGTACCATAATCCCACCAACCTCGCCAGTTGAAAGGAACAAGCTTTTCTACAAAATCTTTTCTTGGTGCTGTGCCCAGCCATAGATCCCAGTCCAAGCCAGCTGGAATTGTAGCAGCAGTGTTTGGCCAAGGGATTCCTTGCGGCCAAACTGGCCTGTCTGTCCAGCAATAGATTGTGTGTACATCCCCAATCAGTCCAGCGTCGTACCATTCGGTGAGTTGTCTTACACCATCTCCGGATGACCCTTGATTTCCCATTTGGGTTACCACCTTGTATTTTTCAGCAGCTTGCGTGAGTACCCGTGCTTCATAAATATCGTGTGTGATAGGTTTTTGCACATATACATGTTTGCCCAATTGCATGGCTGCCAATGCTGGTGCAGCGTGGTTATGATCCGGAGTAGAAACAGAGACGGCGTCTATGTTTTTCCCTTCTTTTTCAAGGAGTTCCCTCCAATCTTTGTAATATTTTGCTTTTGGAAATTCCTCTCTTGATCCTTTGGCTCTATTATCGTCTACATCGCATAAAAACGCAATTTCTGCTTTGCCTGATTTGTAGATTCCTCTTATGTCCGATCCTCCCATGCCACCAACACCTATACTTGCCACCATCAATTTATCACTTGGAGCTACATAGCCTTTTCCACCCAATACATGGCGCGGTAGGATATAAAATCCAGAGGCAATTATGGCTGAGTTTTTTATAAAATTCCTTCTCGAGGCGGCTGTTTCAGTTTTCTTTTTCATAGAAATGAAGGTTAGAGGTTTCCTTTATTGAGTTCGCTTACTGCAAAATCGACAGCCCTTGCTGTAAGAGCCATGTAGGTAAGTGATGGATTCACAGCAGCGGAGGAAGTCATGCAAGAGCCATCGGTAAGGAATACATTTTTGGCATCCCACACTTGATTATGTTTGTTGAGTACCGATGTTTTTGGGTCTTTACCCATCCTTGCCGTACCCATTTCATGGATTCCCATCGCCATATAGTAGGCACTGTCGAAGCCACGTACATTCTTAATGCCTGCTGCTTCGAGCATTTCTACCGCATCTTGCTTCATGTCTACACGCATTTGTTTCTCATTTTCCTTCAGTTCCGCATCCACAGAGATTACTGGAAGTCCCCATTTATCTCTTTTTTCTGGGTCAAGGAAAATTCTGTTTTCATGATAGGGCAATACTTCTCCAAATCCATTGATGCCAATTGTCCAATCTCCAGGTTCCGACATTACTTTTTTGAGCTTCGGCCCAATGCTTAATTCTGCCACTTTTTGGCTCCAATCGCCTCTGCTAGCACCGCCTTGATACCCAAAGCCTCTCAGATAATCTCTCTTGTCGCCAAATAGATTTCGATAGCGCGGAATGTATATGCCATTTGGTCTGGATCCAAAATAGTATTTGTCTTCAAAACCTTCGGCTCTGCCATTTGCACCTACTCTAAAGTGATGATCCATCAAATTATGACCAAGCGCTCCACTGCTACTACCTAAGCCATCAGGCCATACATCGGTAGCAGAATTCATCAACAACCAAGTAGAGTTTATGGTCGAAGCGCATACAAAAACCACCTTTGCATAATATTCATACGTTTGGTTGGTTTCCGAATCAATCACTTCTACTCCTTTGGCTTTTTTGGTGTCTTTATCATAGATGATTTTGGTTACGATAGAGAATGGTCTTAAAGTGAGATTGCCTGTTTTCATAGCTGCAGGCAACGTAGAGGATTGTGTACTGAAATAGGCACCATACGGGCAGCCTAGCCAGCATTTGTTTCGATATTGACATGGTGCTCTGCCATCAAGTTGAGAGGTTAAATTAGCTGTTCTGCCGATAATCATTCTACGTTGGTCATTGTATTGTTTTTTGATCCGCTCGGCAACATCCTTTTCCACACAATTCATCTCCATCGGAGGTTGGAATACACTATCAGGCAATTGCGGGAGGTTTTCTATTGAGCCACTGATGCCCGCATGCTGCTCTACATAGCTATACCAAGGTGCTATATCCTTATAGCGAATTGGCCAATCTACCGCTATACCATCTTTATCATTTGCTTCAAAATCGAAGTCGCTCCAACGATAGCTTTGCCTGCCCCAAAGTAGTGATCTGCCACCCACTTGATAGCCTCGGTACCAATCGAACCTCTTCACCTCTGTATATGGACTTTCCTCTTCATTTGTCCACCAATTCAAGTTCTTTTCGTTGAGCGGATAATCCCTACGCAACACAGGGTATTTTTGAATCATCTCTTGAGTTCTGCCGCCTGCATGAGGAAACTCCCAAGGGTGCTTGTTTGCACTTTCATAATCTTTCACATGCTTCACATCTTTGCCTCGTTCAAGCATGATGGTTTTCAAACCTTTTTCAGTAAGTTCTTTTGCTGCCCAGCCTCCGGTTATCCCGGAGCCTATCACAATTGCATCATAGGTATTATCAGCCATATTCTAGGTTGGTTGGTTTTATACATCACATATTTCTATTGCTTTTTTCAAAGCCTTTATTTTCTCCTCAGGTGATTTCCCAGTAGGGATAAATTCTTGCGCCACATAGCCTTGATAGCCTGTATCTATAATTGCCTGCATTATAGCCGAATAATTGAGCTCTTGTGATTGGTCTATTTCATTGCGACCAGGCACACCAGCGGTATGATAATGCCCAAAATAGCTATGGCTATCTCGAATGGTTCGGATGATATCTCCTTCGCTTATTTGCATGTGGTAAATATCATAAAGCAACTTGAAGTTTTCGGAACCCAGCCTTTGGCAAAGCTCAATTCCCCAAGTGCTATTGTCGCACATGTAGTCTGGGTGGTCAACTTTCGAGTTAAATAACTCCATTTGAATCACTACCTCCCGCTTTTCAGCATGACTTATAATTTCCTTTAGGCCATTTGCACAGTTATTTAAGCCGGTTTCATTATCCATTCCATTTCTATTTCCACTAAAGCAGATAAGATTTTTATATCCTGCATCTGCCACCAAATCAATATGGGTAAGGTAGCTCTCCACCAATTGGCTATGATATTGCGGATCGTTCCAGCCTGTGACTAGGCTAATCTCTGCTCCATTGCACATGGAGGAATCCAATCCATATTTTTTTAAAATCGGCCAATCTTTTGGCCCAATTAGATCAATGGCTTTGATCCCAAGAGTATTTGCCAATGCGCATAGCTCTTCTAAGGATAAAAAGGAATAGGTCCATTGGCAAACTGCATGATGGATGTTCCCTTTTAATTGATGCAATTCGGACGAATGCGGGCTAAATTCTAGCTGGCTTATGGCTGATGTCGTTGCTAAGGCAGCACTGCTCAGTAAAATTTTCTTTATGGCAGAACGACGATGCTGAGCTAGAGTCATAGATGAAATTTCCAAAAATTTATGCATTTTTTTCTAACTATGCAATGATGGCTTGGATTCGCTTTTCCAATTCTTCATAAAAACGACCAAACCTAAAAAGGCAATAATCAATATGATGGGGATAAAAAGGGTCGTATTTATAATGTCAGGGCCTGCTTTCACCTTGGCTTCTACCAATGCATTAGCCATATCGCTATTTTCAGCGGCATTCAGATATTCTTGGAGCTGGGCTCCAGAAGGGAGCATTTTTAATAATAATTTATCGTAGTACTCCCCCATAAATATCAAGTAAAGCGACACAGCTAGCATGCCTGCTCCGCCCATTAGGTTGATTCCTACGGCACCGGTTTTAGGGAGATTTTCGGCAACAAAGCCAATCATGGTAGGCCAGAAATAGCAAACTCCTACTCCAAAAATAAATGCTCCTAAGAAAAGCAACTCACCACTTGAATTGCCAAGAATATATAAGCCAATAGCAGAGAAAATGGCCGAAAGGAGCAACACCATTTGAGAGGAGAATTTACCAAGTATTGGTGAGGCCATGCTTCGGCCTAATACCATTACTCCAGTGGTGATGGTAAGGATAAGAATGGCATTGTCGGTAATATTCGAAAGGAGTACATCAATCCACTGTCCAGTAAATAGCTCCGTAATGGCAGTACCAAACATACAGATAATCATAAAAATGAATAATGGATGTGAAAGGGATTTATACATTTGGGCTGTTGATACTCCAGCAGCTACTCTTTCTGTGACTGGAAATTGAAGTCTACTAAATAAATAGCCGTATACAAGCGTCGGAATGATCATCACCGCTACCTCTACTTGTTTTACCCAATACTCATTTCCAAGCCAATTATTGAATGCGAAAACGATTAGAGTACCTATAAATATGCCACCTGGAAACCAAAGATGGAAGTGATTGAGTTTAATAGATTTTTTCTCGGGATAGAGGGCGGTAACCAACGGATTGCAGGCTGCTTCCACCGTACCATTTGCCATGCCTATGAGTAAAGTTGATATAAAAAGCGTCCAGTAGCCATCTGCGAAAATGGTCATGGAAATACCGATGAGATGAAACAGAAAAGCAACAACAAGGAGCTTTTTCATGCCAATGATATCCACTAACATTCCACCGATGATCACCGCAATGGGAAAGCCCCAAAAGGCTGTTGCCACAATGGTTCCTAGTTCTTTGGAAGTTAAATTAAATTCTTCTCCTTGGCTTAGTAATACTCCAGCTCGAATACCGAATGTGAGGGAAGTAACCAATAATGCAAGGCAACTTGCCACAAAAAGACGATTCCTGTCAATATAGGTCATGGTTTTTAGTTGAGGTTTATGGTCTGTCTTTTAAATGTAGTATTATTATATTAAATTTCTAAAGAGCCAATTGGGAGCTTTCGTAAAAGGAGCTTTAAAATGTGAAATGTTTTCGTAATGGTAAGTTTGGAGAAAGTAAATAACTTTTGCAACCGTTTTTATTAATTTGAATTGGGGTTTCAGTAGAACCATAATGTTAACTAATGAATAGCTAGATGAATAGAAAATTGAGAATGGGGATGCTTGGTGGAGGAGATGGTGCTTTTATTGGTGCGATACACCGATTTGCCGCGCAAGCAGATGGGTACATTGAATTGGTTTGTGGAGCATTTAGCGCGGATCCTGCCAAGTCCTTAAATAGCGGGAGGAAACTGCACTTGCCAGCCGACAGGATTTATCCTAACTATCAAGAAATGATTGAGCAGGAAAGTAAGCTGCCTTCAGATCAGCGAATGGATTTTATTTCTATCGTTACTCCCAATCACATGCATTTTGAGCCAGCTATGCTTGCCCTTCACATGGGTTTCCATGTATTTATAGAGAAGCCCATCACCATGAGCCTACACGAAGCAAAGCAATTACAATCAAAAACAGAAGAAAGTGGCTTGCTCTTAGCCATTGCCCATACATACACGGGCTATCCGCTGGTGAAAGAAGCTAAAAATATTATACAAAATGGAGTTTTGGGAAAAATCAGAAAAGTGTTTGTTAATTATCACCAAGGCTGGTTGAGTACTTTATTGGAAGAGGAGGGAAACAAACAAGCTGCATGGCGTACAGACCCAAGCAAGTCTGGCATATGTGGTGCAATGGGCGATATAGGCGTGCATGCATTCAACCTTGCTGAATATATTACTGGGTTGGAAGTTAGCCATATTTCTGCTCAGCTAAATATCATGGTGGAGGGAAGAAAGCTGGATGACGATGGGATGGTTATGCTGAAATTTGGAGATCAGGCAAGTGGCATTCTTACAGCTTGCCAAGTAGCAGTGGGGGAGGAAAATAATTTATCGATCAAAGTGTATGGTGAGAAAGCTGGATTAGAATGGCATCAAATGGAGCCCAATTCACTATTATTGAAATTTGCGAATAAACCAATGCAGGTTTTGCGTGCTGGGCAATCTTATTTGTCGGCGCAAGCGATACAAAATAGCCGAACCCCTGCCGGACATCCGGAGGGGTATTTGGAGGCATTTGGGAATCTATATATGAATTTTGCAGCAGTCATTTCCTCCCGCTTTCAACAGACTGAAAGCAAGCTCAGTACGCCAGAATTTCAAGGGATAAAAGCTGGGCTAAGAGGAATGCTTTTTATCGAAAAAGTAGTGGAAAGCCATAAGAGCGATATAAAATGGATTTCCTTGTCCTAATTAAAAGATTCATTTTTATCCGCACCAAAAAGATTTCTAGTAAAAAATTAAAAATGTTGATATGAATCAAATGAAAGGCCCAGCGATATTTCTTGCTCAATTTTTGGGAGACCAAGCACCCTTCGATAATCTGAAGAACATTTGCCATTGGGCAAAGGGATTAGGCTACAAAGGAGTGCAAATTCCTTCATGGGATGCGCGATGTATAGATTTGAAAAAGGCTGCGGAAAGCCAAATTTACGCAAACGAAATAAGGACAATAGTAGAAGATGCGGGCTTACAGATAACTGAATTGTCAGCCCATTTGCAAGGACAATTGGTGGCAGTCCATCCCGCCTATGATACATCGTTTGATGCTTTTGCACCAAGTGAGCTGAAAGGAAAGCCAAAGGAGAGGCAGCAGTGGGCAGTGGAACAATTGATTCTTGCTGCCAAGGCCTCCAAAAACCTCGGGCTAAATGCCTGTGCTACTTTTAGTGGAGCGCTACTTTGGCCTACAGTGTATCCTTGGCCGCAACGACCACAAGGATTGGTAGAGACTGGCTTCGAGGAGCTCGCTAAAAGGTGGAAACCAATTTTGGATGAGTTTGAAAACTGCGGTGTGGATTTGTGCTACGAAATTCATCCGGGAGAAGACTTACACGATGGACAAAGCTACGAGATGTTTCTGGAAGCTGTAGGGCATCACCCAAGAGCTTGTTTGCTGTATGATCCTTCCCATTTACTGCTGCAATGCATGGATTATGTGTCATTTATCGATCTTTTTCACCAACGTATCAAAATGTTTCATGTAAAAGATGCGGAATTTAACCCAACGGCAAAGCAAGGGGTGTATGGCGGGTATCAGTCTTGGGTCAATAGGGCAGGGCGATTTAGATCATTGGGCGATGGTCAAGTTGACTTTAAGTCAATTTTTAGTAAACTTACACAATATGGCTTTGAAGGATGGGCGGTTTTGGAATGGGAATGTCCCATTAAACACCCCGAGCAAGGTGCTGAGGAAGGAGCCCTTTTTATTGAAAGTTGCATGATTAGAAAAACAGATAAGGCGTTCGACGATTTTGCAGGAAATGAAGTTAGCGAAGTTGAAAATCTGAAAATTTTGGGATTAGATTAGTTGAACAAACGCTTTTAGTAAAATAGAACTCTCATAAATTTAACCTAATACAAACGACTATGAAAAAAGGAATGTTAACTCTGGCAATTACTCTTGTGGCCATTGGCATAATGGCTTATCAATCTGAAAATAATAATAAAGAAGCTGAGGTAGAGGAGCGTATCATTTTGGAAAAAGTAGAAGGAGATTGGCTTTCTTTGTTCGATGGGCAAACAACCAAGGGCTGGAACAATTATGGATCTGATCAAATAGGCCCAGCTTGGCAAGTTCAAGATGGCACATTATATCTCAATGCCAGCCGCGATGCCGATGGAAAAAGAACCTTGGCAGGTGGGGATATTGTTACGAATGCTGAATTTGAGAATTTTCATTTAAAACTAGGGTGGAAGATCTCTGAAAATGGAAATAGTGGAATTATGTTTTATGTAAATGAAGATAAAGACAAATTTCCGTACCCCTGGAATACAGGTCCCGAAATGCAAATTTTGGACAATTCTGGACATGCAGATGGACAAATTGAAAGTCATCGAGCAGGTGATTTATATGACCTGGTGAAATCTAGCTCGGAGCCAGTAAGGCCAGTTGGAGAGTGGAATGAAGTCGAAATCATTAGCCAAAATTCCAAATTGAGGTTTATATTGAATGGGCTTACCATCGTAGAAACAAGTCTTTGGGATGAATCTTGGAAACAGTTAATTGCAGGTAGCAAATTCAAAAGCATGCCAGGTTTTGGAACTTTCCAAAACGGTAAAATTTCTCTACAAGATCATGGTGATGATGTTTGGTTTAGAAATATTTTAATCAAAAGACTTTAATTGATTTGTATTCTCTCTCTTATTAGCTTGCTTCAAAAATCCACCAACCTCAAGCATGTTTCATCTTATCAAAGGCTTGAGCCAAGTCAGCAATTAATTCATCTTTGTCGTCCAATCCTACATAGAAGCGGATCATATTGATGGGAAGGTCTTTGGTTTGGTAGTTTTCGGAGCTGTAGAGTGTGATGGCAGGAAATATAAGTGACTCGAAGCCACCCCATGAGCAAGCCATTAGGAATAGCTCAAGACTATTGCAAAAGGATTCAATCTGTTTTGGATGCTCTGTTTTGAGTGTAATAGAGAATTGCCCTCCTGGATTTTTGATTAGCTTTTTGGCCAACTCATATTGCGGATGCGAAGGAATAAATGGATAAAAAACTTTATCAACCATAGGATGATTTTCTAAGTATTCCACCACGGCCAGTGTATTTTCTGCGACCTGCTTTAGTCGGATTGGGAGTGTTCGCAATCCACGCAAAAGCATGGAGGAGTTGAATGGAGAAATTACTGCGCCTAGAGTCATAAATTCGGCAGCAAAAATTTTCTTATACATTTCCTTGCTGCAACAAAGTATGCCGGCCACCACATCGCTATGGCCGCTAATATATTTGGTTGCACTATGGCAAATAATGTCAATTCCATATTCAGCAGGTTTATGATTGATTGGCGTACAATAGCTATTATCCATTATCGTGGTGATGTGATGCTTTTTGGCAATGGCTGCCACAGCAGGTACATCTTGCAATTCGAAGGTCCAGCTGTTAGGACTTTCGAGGACAATCAATTTGGTGTTTGGCTGGATGGCGGATTCAAAATTCTCTGCTTTGGTGCCATCGACCATAGTGGTAGTAACGCCAAACCGCGGGAGGTAAAGGGTCAATAACTTATTGGTCCAACTATAAGGCTTTCGCACGCAGATAATATGATCGCCCTGCTTCACATTGGCCATGACTGCTGCCGAAACGGCCGCACTACCAGAGGCGAAAACGAGACATTCCTCTGTGCCTTCCAATGCCGCCATTTTCTTTTGAAGTACATTGGTCGTAGGGTTATTGCCACGAGTATAAAATGGAATTTCTGATTCATGGGCCAAACCCTCCCGCATTCCTTCCACGGTATCGAAGCAAAAATTAGCTGATGCCACAATAGGTGGTGTGGCGGCCATGTAATATTCTTCTCTATTTTCTCCTAGATGGTTGATAATACGGGACGTTTCCATTTGATGATTTTTGATTAAATGTAATGTTGTTCTCTAGCTTTTTCTACTTTTATACATTCATTATTTACAAAGCAATGAAGAATTTCGAAAAAAAGGTAATAATTGTGACAGGCGCAACCTCTGGGATAGGCCTTGCTCTAGTGAAGGCATTTGCAAGAAATGGTGCAATCGTTTGCTATACAGGACGTAATGAGAAAAAGCTTGAGGCCGCAGCCGAAGAAATCAGCCTGATTACGGATGAGCATTTTCCCATTTTGGCAGATGTTGCCTCTGAGGAAGATAATGAGCAAATGGCCAAAGTGGTGTTAAATAAATTTGGTCGAATAGATGTGCTGGTGAACAATGCAGGCATTTCGATGCGGGCGTTGTTTGAGGATTTGAGTATGGATGTATTTAGGCAAGTAATGGATATCAATTTGTACGGCGCAGTTTATGCCACCAAATATTGTCTGCCATCAATTATTGAAAATAAAGGCGCAATTGTGGCTATTTCTTCAATAAATGGATACCGAGGCACGCCAGCCCGCACAGCATACACTGCCAGTAAATTCGCTATGAATGGCTTTATGGAGTCCCTTCGCACGGAAGTAATGCATAGGGGTGTGCAAACCTTGGTGGTTTGCCCGGGTTTCACCGAATCCAACATTAGAAATGCGGCCTTGAATGCAGACGGAAAATCACAAGGTGAATCGCCTCGGGAGGAAGCCAAAATGATGAGCGCCGAGGAAGTTGCTGAATATACCCTAGACGCTTTGCGGAAAAATAAGCGAGTAATTGTGCTTACAGGGCAAGGTAAATTGGCCGTATTCTTCAATAAATGGATGCCAGGCCGAATGGATAAAATCGTGTACAACGTAATGAAAAAGGAGAAGGATAGTCCTTTGAAATAGGAGTGATTGGGCATCATCTCCATTCGCTTTTTGCTTTCCTACTTTTGCTGGATTTCTTTTAATCAAAGCGATTTGAAAGAGTCGAAATCAGCATCGCTCAAATACTCCAGACATTTAAGACGAACTGCTAGGAAAAATAGTGTTTCAATAACGAATTTATAAGTATTGAAATAAGCCTTACGCTAATAATAACGACTCAATAAAGAATTTACAAATTTCACTTTGCTAATATAGATGTAACAAAATGAGCTAATTGTAAATGGAAAAGGCGGGAGGATGTTTCTCTTAATTGGCGGCTGATTTTTCTATTCTCAGGCCAACATTGTAAATATCGGCTAAGGTGGGCACTCGCATAAATTGCTCAAATTGTATGGAGAATTTTCCAGTGTACGGAAACTGAAAATCTTCGATAAAGGCTTTTTGATTGGTGTTAATGCTGCCTATCCCTTTATTCAAAGGCTTGCCCGTTATGGCATCAAAAAGGTCGATATTTTGCAATCCGTTATCTATGGAATTCCCAAGGCTATCAGCTATTTGCCATTGGATATAGATGTTCTGGTAAGAATAATCTAGTCCACTTCTAACATTTGCTATTAAATTATATTTCAGGCTTGCATCATCGATTATAACGTCAAACTGAACGGGATCCTGTTCCGTCCAGCTCAGCTTGGGTATATCTTGGTTTTCTTCGAAATGTCGGTCGGTATCGCAAGCGAACACCGTAAATAAGGATATCGTCAATATTAGATATATTCCTTTATTCATTGCCCGGATTATTGTTTTTTCTGGGGCCTCTATATTTACTTTTTGGCCGTCTCGATTTATTCGCAGATTTATTGGCATTGGAGTCTGTAATCTCTGGCGTATTCTGCGTGGCTGCAGGCGTTGGTTTGCCAGTGTTCAGCGATGTTTCGCTGTCCATTCCAGGATTTTTCTTTTTCTTTTTTCTTTTCTTTTTGGCAGTTCCCTGATATTTTTTATCCAGCTGATCTAAATCGCTATTGATTGAATTTCCTTCTGCTAAATTGCTCTTAACATGATCTTCATAAAGTGTATCTGGGATTATATCTGCTTTATTCAGGGCGATAATTTCTGCTACACGGGGAGTATCTACAGGATACCAGTTATTATCGCCTGCAAAACCAAACCACATGATTTTACGGAAGATATCCGTTTTTTGAAGGCGGGCTTCACCTTTGGCTGTTTTAATGCTCGTTTCTACATTTGGAATGTCCTTAAGAGCATCCATATAAGTATCCAATTCGTAATTGAGACAGCATTTTAATCTCCCGCATTGTCCACTTAGCTTGGATGGATTGAGGCTCAAATTTTGGTACCGTGCTGCACTTGTTCCAACGCTTTTGAAATCGCTTAGCCAAGTGGAGCAGCATAATTCTCTTCCACAAGATCCAATCCCGCCAAGTCTTCCAGCTTCTTGCCTCAAACTAATTTGGCGCATTTCTACCCTAATTTTAAATTCGCCAGCGAGCGTTTTTATAAGTTCTCTGAAATCTACTCTATCTTCTGCCGAATAATAAAATGTAGCTTTGCTCAAGTCAGACTGAAACTCAATATCAGAAAGTTTCATCGAAAGTTTCAGCTCCTGAATAAGTTCTCTACTTCTGTATAGTGAATTGGCTTCACGGTTTTTCGCTTCCTGCGCTTTCTCTAAGTCCCTTTGATGAGCAATCCGAAGAACTTTGAGAATTTCGTCGTTGTCCCTAAGTTTTTTCTTCTGCATTTGGAGTCGCACTAGTTCGCCCATTAGCGAAACATGGCCCAAATGAACCCCAGATTGCATCTCGACGACAATCGCGTCTCCAGTGGTTAGGTCAATTCTGTCGCTGTTTCGGAAATAATCCTTTTTGCCTCCTTTAAATCTTACCTCAACTATATCGTATCTATCGATCATGGGAATATCCATGCCCGAAAGCCAATCAAAAACATTCATTTTGTTGCAACTACTTGTGCCACAGGTTCCATTACTTTTACAGCCAGATACTTCTTCTTCGCTTGTACTATTAGTGCTGCAACTACTACATCCGCTCATAATATATTCTTTATTCAGTTCACCAAATTAGTCAATTTTCTGAACATTCCGTGGTTTGGTCTGTAAAGCTTACTGCAAATCTTTCCCGATATCTTTTCGGTAATTCATTCCTTGGTAGCTAATTTTATCTATGCTTTTGTAGGCAATGTCTAATGCCTCTTTTATATCTGCACCCAATCCCGTAATGCCAAGTACTCTTCCTCCACTTGTAACAATATCGTAGTCAGTTGCTTTTGTACCAGCATGAAAAATCAATGCTTCATGCGTTTCGCCAAGTCCGGATATTTTTCTTCCTTTTGGATAATCGCCCGGGTATCCTTCAGAAACTAATACTACTGTAGCGGCAGTTTTTTCAGATATATTCATTTTATAATTGGCAAGTCTATCTTCTGCACAAGCTAGGAATAAATCTACCAAATCATTATCGATTCGGGCTATTACAGATTGTGTTTCAGGATCGCCCATTCGCACATTATATTCTATTACCCAAGGCTCGCCGTTCATATTCATTAATCCTATGAATATGAAGCCTTTGTATGATATTTTGTCTTTTCGCAAACCTGCAATAGTCGGTTTGATTACCTGCTCATCCACTTTGCGCATAAACGCTGCATCCGCAAAGGGTACTGGCGAGATGGATCCCATGCCACCCGTATTAAGGCCGGTATCTCCTTCGCCTATTCTTTTGTAGTCTTTTGCTTCCGGCAGAATCACATAATCTTTGCCATCGGTAAGCACAAATACCGAAAGCTCAATCCCTTTCAGAAACTGCTCCACCACTACTTTATTACTCGCCTCGCCAAATTGCTTGTCTAGCAGCATAGATTTTATCGTGGCAAAAGCATCCTCATGCGTTTCGCAAATCACCACGCCTTTTCCAGCGGCTAATCCATCTGCTTTGAGGACCACAGGCAGTGCGTGGCGTTGAATATAGGCTAGCGCGCCATCAATTTGAGACGCTTCGAAGGTTTTGGAGGAGGCCGTTGGCACTCCATGCCTTTGCATAAACGCTTTTGAAAAATCTTTGCTTCCTTCTAAAGTCGCCCCTTCCTTGCCCGGACCAATTATTTTGAGGGTGCTGAGAGATGGAATATTTTCTAAAAACTCCCTAATCCCTTTCACCAACGGTTCTTCTGAGCCGACGATAAGTAAGTCGATATGGCTAGTGATACAAAAATTTCCTATGCCTTCGAAATCGGTTGCTTGCAAATCAATGTTTTGGCCAAAAACCTTGGTGCCGGCATTACCTGGCGCGATATATAAATTGCTGCAAATGGGGCTTTGGCTTATTTTCCAGGCCAACGTATGCTCCCTGCCGCCGGAGCCTAAAAGTAAAATATTCATAGTGTTAGTTAGCGTATTCAGAAAGGAACTTGATGCGCATTAGTCGCAAGTCTTCTTCTGAGTAATCGTCCTCCCCAAGTTCTTTCAAGGCATCACTTATATTATCAGAAGGGGCACTCAAGAAATAATCGAATACTTCATCTTGTTTTTCTTCATCCAATACATCACTGATATAGTAGTCCAAATTGAGCTTGGTACCTGAGTAGCAAATATGTTCGATCTCTTGAATCAGTTCATCCATCGACATGCCTTTGGATTCGGCAATTTCTTCTAATTGAACTTTCCTGTCGATTTGCTGAATGATGAAAATCTTATTCTTAGAACGATTCGACGAGCTTTTGACCACTACATCGGAGATGGTGATAATGTCATTTTCTTGAACATATTTCTTGATCATTTCTAAGAAAGGCGGACCAAACTTAGTGACCTTACCCATGCCTACGCCATTGATTTGCGATAATTCATCCTTAGAAGTTGGATAAATAGTTGCCATTTCTTCCAGCGATGGATCTTGAAATAAGACATAAGGCGGGAGGTTTTTTTCTTTTGCTAGCCTTTTACGCAGGGCTTTGAGCATTTCGAATAATTTCTCGTCATGCGCTTTGGTACGTAACGGCTCCTTATTTGTATCTTCCTCCTCTTCGTCTGGAAGGTTAGAATAGTTTTGATCCTCATAGTACGTTACAGCATGGCTCGATTCCAAAAATGCCCTCCCGCGGTCCGCGATTTTAACAATTTCGATATTGTCAATATCTTTCGACATGTACCCATTGATCATAGATTGGCGAATAAACGACTGCCAAAAAATGGTATCTAATTCTTTCCCTGAACCAAATACACTGAGCTTATCGTGCCCATAACTGCTGATATAATCATCCTCTTCGCCAGCGATGACTTTTGCAAGATGGGGAACAGCAAATCGTTCCCCTGTTTGCTTTACGGTTTCTATTACTAGTTTTAGTTTGTCTTCGCCTTCGTATTTTTCTCTAGGCTTCAAGCAATTGTCGCAAAAGTTGCAGTCAGCCCCTAAATATTCTCCGAAATAATGTAGCAATTGTCTTCTGCGGCAAACTGTAGACGTGGCATAAGCTTCCATTTCATTCAGCAGGATTCGCGCATTTTCTCTTTCGGTTACCGGCTTATCTTTATTGAACTTATCAAGTTTAGAAATGTCCTTATGGCTAAAGAACATAATGCAGTTCCCTTCCAATCCATCGCGGCCACCTCGGCCAGTTTCTTGATAATATCCTTCTAGGGATTTTGGTGTATCGTAGTGAATCACAAATCGCACGTCAGGCTTATCTATACCCATACCAAAGGCAATGGTTGCCACAATCACATCTATTTCTTCATTCAAAAAGTTATCTTGATTTCTTACTCTTACATCGGGATCTAAGCCAGCGTGATAGGGTGCTGCTTTCACTCCATTCACTTTTAGCAAATGAGCAATTTCTTCTGTTTTTTTACGACTCAGGCAATAGATAATCCCTGCTTTGTCCGGATGCGATTTCACATAACGAATAAGCTGCTTTTTAGTATTCGTTTTGCCTCTTACTTCGTAGTAAAGGTTATCTCTATTGAAAGACGATTTGAAAATATCAGCATCTTCCATTTGAAGATTTCGCTGTATATCTATCTGTACCTTAGGCGTAGCTGTAGCAGTGAGGGCAATAATGGGCATGTCGCCCAATTGCCCAATAATGGTTTTAATCCTCCGATATTCTGGACGGAAATCATGCCCCCATTCGGAGATACAATGTGCCTCGTCTATAGCTACAAAGGATATATCTGCTCTACGCAAAAACTCCACTGTTTCATCTTTGGTAAGTGATTCAGGCGCTACATATAGTAGCTTACATTGCGCTGCAAGCACTTCCTTCCGTACCCGATTCATTTCGGCTTTGGTAAGGGTAGAGTTATAAAACTGAGCATTCACACCTACGGCATTGAGCTGATCCACCTGATTTTTCATCAAGGCAATAAGCGGTGAGATGACCACCGCGGTGCCGGGTCTTATAATGGCAGGCAATTGATAGCACATCGATTTTCCTGCTCCAGTGGGCATAATTACAAAGGTGTTTTTCCCTGCAAGTATGTTTCTAATAATGAGTTCTTGATTCCCTCGGAATTTTCCGTATCCAAATACGTCCTTTAATGTTTTTTTTATATCCTCCACAAACGTTCAGCTTATTTCAATTTAAGACTTCAAATCTCGGTATTATAGTATCTTTGAGCAAACAAAAATTTCCTTACCTTGCTACAGATGAAGTTAAGTAAAAATTTAATAGAAACCGCCAAAAGTGTTTTGCAAAACGAAGCTGAGGCGATAAATGAAGCTTCTTTGAGGATAAACGGCAGCTTCATTTCTATTGTTGAAGAAATTATGGCCTGCAAAGGCAGAGTTGTCATTACTGGAATTGGCAAAAGTGCGATTATTGCCCAAAAAATTGTGGCTACTTTGAACTCAACAGGCACGCCTTCTCTATTTATGCACGCTGCGGATGCTATTCATGGCGACCTGGGAATGATACAAGAATGGGATATAGTAATTTGCCTTTCCAAAAGTGGAAACACCCCAGAAATTAAAGTTTTAGTGCCTCTTTTGAAGCAAAGAGGAGCAAAGTTAATTGCCTTGGTGAGCAATATTGATTCTTACTTGGCCAAGCAAGCCGACTTTGTTTTAGACGCAACCATCAAAGAAGAAGCATGTCCAAATAACCTAGCTCCTACCACCAGCACCACATTGCATTTAGCATTGGGCGATGCTCTTGCGGTTTGCCTGCTAGAGTCTCGCGGATTCACTTCTAAAGATTTTGCCAAATACCATCCTGGTGGAGCTTTGGGGAAGCAATTGTATATGCGTGTAAATGATATTTACCTCAAAGATCAATTGCCAATAGTACAAGAAAATGACTCGATACGCGCAGTGATTATTGAAATAAGCTCCAAAAGATTGGGTGCTACGGCTGTGTTGGGTGAGAATGGGATACTCACAGGAATTATTACAGATGGTGATTTGAGAAGGATGTTGCAAAAGCATTCCTCCATTGAAGATTTGACTGCTAAAGATATTATGACGCTACATCCTCAGAGTATTGATGACGAAGAGTATGCAGTAATCGCTTTAAATAAGATGAAGGAGAAAAATATTACCCAATTGGTTGTAAAAAGCCAAGGGAAAATTGCCGGATTCATCCACCTGCATGATCTTTTGCGGGAGGGAATTGTTTAATTAGTTGTCGTGCTTTCCAAAAGTATAAGGTATTTATCAAAATAATTTATTTAATTGAGGACGGGTTTTTTTTATACATTAACCACTCCTCAATTATGAAAATTTTAGCCCTTTTTTGCCTATTAGCTATTTCTATTGCCTGTGAAAGAAGTCAGGACAATAATGAGATTACTAGCAACTCCAAATACTCACTAGAAATAGTTGATTCTATTCAAATCAATAGATTGATTAGTGATCCAGCAATTGCATCAATACACCCAGAAAACGAAAACCTATTATTATTAGCCGACGAGGGTGATAAATCGATGGTGCTAATTATTTCCCAAAATGGAGAAATAGTTAAGGAATTTGAACACTTAAAAGAAGGCCCAACTAGTGCAGGATCATTATTAGTTTCTGCTAATTTTTATGAGGATGGATATGCTGTTATTGGTTACGGAAATATCTTAATCTTTGATAAAGAATTTAATGTGAAAAAGCGGTTGAAAATTCCTTATGAGAATGCTTCTATGGTATTTATGTATAGTAATCACCCTAAATACATTGAAAGGGATGGAAGACCACACTTATTGATACATTATGGCCCAGCAACTGAAAAGTCAATTATCGAAGCAGAATTCTATGATGAATACAATCTCCTCGCTTTAGTTGATATAGAAAATGAAATATTCGAAACATATGGTCAATTCCACGAAGGAAGTATTTTCAGGTCGAATAGAGCTTTTTATTTAATCCAAACATTTTTTGAAACGAATGGCGATCAAACTAGAGCAATCGCCAGCTATGATACCGTCCTATATACATTAGATCATCGTGGCGAGGAGTTGAAAAGAACCACCGTTCCTTTCGATGAATATATAGTTTTTAAAGGTTATTCAATAGGGCATGCCGGTTTGCAGGAACAAGGAAACATTGGCTATTCTCCAGGGCGGGTTACGAGTTATCTCTATCTCGATGGTTTTGATGTGATTACCTACAGATCAGGTTTATCCGCAGAAAGAATGGAGCAATATAAAAATCCCGATGGTGTGGGCTATGATAGAGAGGCAATGAATAAAGTAAATCCTGTGAAGCTTATGATCCTCAAAGATGGAAAACGAGTAAGTGAGGTGAGCTTTTTGCCAGAAAAAATAAGTTCGCTTAGTGCAAGCGATACAAAGGGTAATATTTGGGCCACTCAAAATGTAGATGCAATGGATGAAGAACCCGAAGTTGTTACACTTTATAAATTGAGAATTGTACAGAACTAAAAATTTCTAAACACTATGAAATCTATTTATTTCTTGCTTGCAGTAGCTTCATTTATCACCTTTTCATGTGAAGAGTCTGCGGAAAAATTAGTCACCCAATCTGGTAATTACAGTCTTGTTATCACGGATTCCATCCAAATCGACCGAATGTTGGGATACTCCACTATAGTAGCTACACACCCAGAAAATGGCAACCTGCTTTTATTATCAAATATTGGTCCTGGACAAAACACAATGGTGCTTATAATTTCCCAAAGGGGAGAAATTGTTAAGGAATTTGAGCACTTAAAAGAAGGTCCAACTAGCGCAGGTTCTAATCTGATTTCTGCTACATTTTTTGAGGATGGATATGCCATAATGGGTGTTGGGACTATCGTAACTTATGATGCAGATTTTAAGGTGAAGAAAAGACTAAAGATATCTCTTAATTTAGGTGGTGTAATTTATAGCAATAGCAAACACTTAAAAGTGATTGAAAAAGATGGGAGGTCACACTTTTTAATTGCATATGGTGCGAAGACAGAAAAGACGATTATTCAAGCAGAATATTACGACGAGTATAACTTACTAACACTAGTAGATCCTGAGAGTGAGACATTCGAATCTTATGGTGCGTTTCATGAAGCTAGTATGTATAGATCAGGCAAAGCTTTTTATTTTATCCGTACGTTATTTGAGCCTTTTGACGGTAAAACAAAAGCAATCGCGAGCAATGATACTGTACTTTATACCCTAGATGATATTGGGAACGAATTAAGTAGAACTAATATCCCATTCGATGAATACATTATGTTCAAAGGATATTCTTTGGGAGAGGCAGGTTATCCAGAGCAAAGAGAAATGAGAGATGTGCCCGGTGAAATTTTAGGTTTGCTCCAAGTTGAGAATAAGGATGTGATTTCGTATAAGTCAGGAATTTTGTTAGATAAATATCTTGATTTAGTAGGTCCAAATCGCGAGCGATATGACCGTAACGAAGTGAATAAAGCTAACCCTCAAAAGGTTATAATTCTCAAGGATGGAGAGCTTGTGAGTGATGTATTATCACTGCCTGAAAAATTTATTGAGCTTAGCGTCAGCGATTCATTTGGCAATATCTGGGCGACTCAAAATGTATCAGCACTGGATGAAGAACCTGATGTGGTTACGATTTATAAATTGAAAATTGTTCCGGCTAAATCAAAAGTTCAATAGATGAATTTTATGGCTCGAAACTAAAACTAATTTACGATTTTCAACATCTGAGGTGTATAAAAATAACTTATGAAAAATTCAGCCTCGTTTTTCCTTCTTGCAGGAGGCATCATATTCTTATTCTCATGCGAGCAAGAAAATAGCAACACGCTCCAATCAGATAATTACCATATCGAGATTGTTGATTCCGTGCAGATAAATCGGATGTTTAGCTCTCCATCCATTGTAGCCACGCATCCTGAAAATGGCAATTTATTGATAATGACATCAGAGGGAGATCAGGAGTTGGTAGTGGTTATGTCCCAGGAAGGAGCCCTCCTCAAAGAATTTGAATACCCAAAAGAAGGTCCAAAAAGTGCTGGCTACCCAATCCTTTCAGCTGATTTTTTTGAGAACGGATATGCCATAATGGGTTATGGATTTCTTCTTACCTACGATAGGGACTTTGCTGTAATAAAGAGTCTAAAGATTCCTGTCCGGTCATCCGGTATGATTTACTCCCGAAGCAACGATCTGAAAACCATAGAAAAGGGCGGGAGGCAGCATTTACTTATTCAGCATGGTGTCGAGACAGAAAAGCAAGTAATTGAAGCAGAATACTACGACGAATACAATCTTCTCACATTGGTAGATCCAGCAAATGAGACGTTCGAATCGTATGGCCGCTTTCACGAGGGCAGTATGTTCCGGTCAGGTAAAGCATTTTATTTTATCCGAACGTTTTTTGAGCCAGCCGGTGACATCACTAAGGCCATTGTAAGTAATGACACCGTGCTTTATACATTTGATATTGCCGGACGTGAACTCTCTCGTTCAGTCATTCCATTCGATGAATAAATCATGTTCAAGGGGTATTCCCTTGGTGTAGATGGGTTGGAAGAGCAAGGTAAACAAGGCTACATTTATGGGGAGATAGTTAGCTATCTAAATTTGGATGGTTTTGATGTGATTACGTATAAATCAGGATTATCTGCCGAAAAGTTGCAACAATATAGAAACCCCGATGGTGTAGGGTATGATCGAGAGGCCGTAGCAGGAGCTAATCCTCAGAAGGTTATTATCCTTAAAGAGGGTATATTGGTGAGTGAAGTGCTTTCCTTGCCAAAGAGAGTAAGTTCACTTGCCGCCAGCGATCCAAGCGGAAATATCTGGGCAACTCAGAATGTGAATGCATTTGATGAAGAGCCGGAAGTGGTGACTTTTTACAAATTGAAAATTCAGGCCAAATGATAAGGAAATACCTATGCTTTTATATCCTATGCCTTAGTTTTTGGGCATGTGATTCGGCTTCCAATGAAGCAATCGATGCTAATTCCGGCGAGGCAATCAATACTGCATCAAGTGGGTACCAGTTGCAAATCGTAGATTCCTTAATTATCTCTACCCTGCCAAGTGAAACATACATACAAGACATCCATCCTGAAAATGGAAATATACTGATGATGCAGCGCAGAGGACGAGGTCAAATATTAATGGAGACGGATGGGAATGGTAAGATATTACAGACCTTCAAGCACCCATCTGATGGGCCTACAAAAGTGGGCTCGAACCTATTATCAGCTTGTTACTTTGATGATGGTTTCGCACTCATGGGTAGTTTTGGTGCTTTACTCTTTACTGATAATCAATTTGAACCGCTGCGGCGCAAAAGAATTCCTATGGGTTTCGATTTGTCGGCTTATCCCGGATTTAGACATTTGCAGGTGCTTAATATTGATGGAAAGTCGATGCTTGTGCTGTTCTACGGAGCCCATACTGAAATGGATAATACCGAGTCCACCTATTACGAGGCGTATAATTTGCTCAGTATGTATAATCCAGAAACCGACGAATTTTCACCGATAGGAGGATTGCCTGAAGCAAGTATTTTCCGAAATGGAAAGGCGCATTATTTTTTGGATACTCGTTTTCAAGTGGTTGGAGAGGAAGTGAAAGCAATTATCACCGGTGAAAATTTACTTTATACCGTAGCGTTGGAAGGAGGAAAGATAGCGCATAGGCAAATCCCTTTTGATGATTTTGTGCTTCATGAAGGATTTAGCTTAGGGCCAAAAGGAATGGATGAACAAGGCGATATTCGAGAAATTGATGGAACCATCCGAAGTTATCTGCAAGTAGGCGATAAGGAAGTTTTCGTTTATTCGTCTGGCCTCACGCTGGATGCGAGGCAAGCCATAGCAGGCGATGGTAAAGATGAGGAAGCATGGGTTAAACTTCGTAAAGCACTCCCTACAAAGTATTTAATTATGCAGAATGGTAAAGCCGCTAACGCTTTTATTTCACTACCAGAAAGAATTGGCTATCTGACCATGGTAGATGCGGGAGGGAATATATGGGCAACTCAGAATGTAGATGCAATGGATGAAGAACCCGATGTGGTTACGATTTATAAATTGAGGATTCAAGCCTTGTAATATTTCGGTCAAAAAAATAAGTTAAATCCATACCAGAAATTTCTACGATTCAGCTTTCCCTCATTGAAATATTCAATAAACCAGTAAAAAGAGGTTCCTCGAAAGGTTTTATGATTTTTTCTGTTTGAAAAAATTAACGTAGACGGAGCAGATCAGAGCCAAAACAGTGAGCCCTACTGTAAATGAATCTACTAAATGAGCATTTGGTAGCCATCCAGTAAGGGTCTTTACCAAAAGTGATATATAACTGTTTGGAAGGTCGCTTTCGCCTAAAGCTCTCAATATATCATAGTGCCAATCGGTGAGGAAGCAATATCCGAAACCCTTCCAAAACCCAAGTACAATCCACGAGAAGAGCATTAATATCAAGCTGTAAAAATGTAGTTTTTTCGTTTTGGCGAAAAGCCAGCCAAAAAGATTAAAAAGTATCAAGGCCGTGTGTAAAACAAAGAAGAAGATACTTAAATAATGGAGGAGGTTTTGTGACATATACTTAATAAGCAACGGAACTTACAAGAAAATAATGTGTGATCTGAGGAAACATATACTCCAACATTTAATTTACCTGGAAAGTCAAGACCACATTGAAAAGGTTTTGCGATGCTTTAAAGATACAAGATTTTCCTATTTTTTTTGTAATGTCCGCACCGGTGAAATTATAAAGTGACGTTCTATGGTTGAGCAGAGGCTCATTCTTTTTCAACAGCTTTTATTATTGAATTCCATTACTTCTTATTTCCTTTGATGATCAAATTTTAGCTAAATATACCCTTGATGTACAAATCGTTAGCTATGATGTAGATTGGGAGGTGGGTGTAATTTATGGGATATGTATTGCTCACCCTGCGCCTGAATACGAAGTTTCTATTGTCAAATTTGAGAAGGGAAATTATAACAGCAGTAAGTAGAAATCTCAATAGAATCATTTTTAATTCAGGTCGAAAAAGTAAGCCATCCAGCAGGGTCAGTATTTTTGAATTTTCGCGAAATGGAAGTTCAAATTCTCAATTTCAATCATATCAGCGTATTAATTCAATACTGAATTTTCCAGAAATGGAAGCTTAAAAATTATTATTAGGTATATTCAGCCTCGCAAACAAGGCGCATAAAATGAATAAAAATATATATGTAGTGATAATGGCGGGTGGTGTTGGAAGCCGCTTTTGGCCATATAGTCGTACGAATCATCCAAAGCAATTTCTTGATGTACTAGGTACCGGCAAAAGCCTTATCCAAATGACGGTGGATCGTTTTCAGAGCATTTGTGTTCCTGAAAATATCTACATCGTCACCAATGAGGATTATTATGATTTGGTAAAAGAGCAAATCCCCCAGATGGAAGATGCTCAGATTTTGCTAGAACCCAATAAACGCAATACAGCTCCATGTATAGCCTATGCCTGCTACAAAATTGGCGTTCGCAATCCAGAAGCTACCGTTATTGTAGCCCCATCCGATCATGCTATTTTTAAGGAAACCGAGTTTGTGGAGGTAATTGAAAAGGCCATTATCGGAGCCGAATCGGGAGAGAAATTGATTACACTAGGTATAAAACCGCATAGACCAGAAACGGGCTATGGCTATATACAATACATCCAGGATGGGAATGAGGAGATAAAAAAGGTGAAAACCTTTACCGAAAAACCTGAATACGATCTAGCTGTGAAGTTTATCGAAAGTGGTGATTTTGTCTGGAATGCAGGACTTTTTATCTGGAAAATATCAGCGATTAAAAATGCTTTCAAAGCCTTTCAGCCAGAGTTAGATGAGATTTTTTCGGAGGGCATTTTGCAATATTATACTGCTGACGAGAAGAATTTTGTATACGCAGCGTATGCCCAATGCAAGAGTATATCGATTGATTACGCCATTATGGAAAAGGCAGAAAATGTCTTTATGATTTTGGGCGATTTCGGTTGGTCCGATTTGGGATCTTGGGCTTCTCTGCATGATATTAAGGAGAAGGACAAAAGAGGAAACGTGGTAGAAGGCAACGTAATGACCTACGGCACCAAAAATTCAATTATCCGTAGCTCAGACGATAAGCTTATTGTGGTACAAGGGCTCGATGGCTACTTAGTGACCGAAAATGACAACGTAATCCTGATATGTAAAAAAGATGATGAGAAACAATTTCGGGAGTTTGTAAAGGAGGTAAAAGCTAAAAAAGGAGATAAATATATCTAATCAGACCAGTTCCTCCCGCTGTCTTACTGCTTCGAAAAGCATGGCGGAGGTAGCTGCCGATACATTGAGTGAAGCTACTGGGCCAAACATGGGTAGCCTTACCAAGTCATCGGCTTTTCTTATCAAATCATTCGAAATTCCATCTTCTTCCGATCCCATGATCATGGCTAACGGGCCAGACAGATCCACATTATACACCAAATCAGCAGCCTTTTCTGTGCAAGCAACCACTTTTACGCCGCTGTCTTGTAGGTACTGCACGGTCTTGTGCAAGCTTGGCACTCGGCAAATAGGTATATGATGCAATGCGCCTGCGGATGTTTTCACAGCATCTGCATTTATCTGTGCAGCTCCTTTTTCTGGAATCACCACAGCATCAATTCCTGCGCTAAGCGCTGTCCGGCAAATGGCGCCAAAGTTTCGCACATCAGTGATCCGATCGAGTAGGAGTAGGAAGGGTAATTTACCAGTAGAAAAACACCCATCGACTATGCCATCCAAACTTGCGTATTGGATGGGCGAAATAAAGCAAATAACCCCTTGGTGATTTTTTCGAGTGATTTTTTCGAGTTTTTCTACCGGCACTTTGGCCACTGGCACGTTATAGCGGGTGCATACCTGAATCAACTCTTGAATAAGTTCGTTCCTCAAATCACGTTGAAGTAGAATCCGTTCAATTTCTTTCCCAGCCACTACGGCCTCAATCACCGCGCGTGTACCAAAAATCATCTCGCTACGGTCCGCATTGTTATTTTCTCTCATTGTCCTTGTCTGCCTGTTCTCCAAGAGTCTATCGATCTGAACCAAAATTCTGCATAATTGCGATCACGCATCAAGACGTAGTGCTCAGGAGAAAAGATATTGTCGATACGTGTAAAGGTAAAACGCAATCTTGGAATTCCTGCACGGTTTAGATAATTCCACTCTTCGGAGTCGTTGATTAGCATTACCTCATCGGGATTTCCGTAGATGCTGTAAATAAGGCCTTTATCTGTTTTCCAGCCATATTTATAATTGGTGAAAAGTGCATTTGCTCTAGCCACATTTCTGAAATAATCTTTCACAATGGTTTTAGATCGCTCCTGTGAGCGGCTAATTTTCACTAAATGCTCATCCAAACCAATTTTTTGGTTTTCGGCAGTCATTAATTGTTCGTATTCGGTAGAGCTACTGAGGTAAACAAATGGCTCAATCACATCGTCAATGAGAGCTGCTTTTGGGAAAAATCGATCGGTTAACACAATACTAATCCCTTCGTTGGTGGTGGAATCGGCTTGGATAAAATAAAAGCCTTGGCCGGTTAACCTAATCACTTGACCCTCCCGCTTCACAAAAGAGGAGTCTTGCCTGAGTTCGGGCGAAAATCTTGTAGATTGTGTTACTAAGGGAGGCTCAGCGGCTAAAAATGTTTCTGGATAATGGATAAAAGCGATTTCTTCACTAGACCCAAAGAGTTGCTTTATTCTAAATTCTTCTTCTCCATTTACGTAATTTCTAAAAAGCGGAACTTCTCTATCTTTTTCAAAGGGCAATATCCCTGTATAAAGCGACTTTTCATTATTGCGAAGTTTGATCACATGAAGAAATTCCTTTTGGCCCTGCGTCTGAATTATGCGAAGGATTAGGATGGAATTCTTCTCAGTATTCTCAAAATCAATACCAAGATAATGTATATTTCTTTCTCCAGTAATTTTGGCATCTGCTAGATCAACCTGCTTATAGTCAGTAATTTCGTTACCTGTGTACGAATCCTTAAATCCATAGAAAATTTGAAAATTACTAAGTAATTGATTTTGTATTTTAATGTCAAGTTTGAGAAAAAGTTTATAATCATTTTCACTCGAAGCAACTCGATAGTCTAAGATGTACGAAGTATTTGGATTATAAATATGCGCAAAATTGATTTCGGTAAGGGGCGTTTGGGCAGCGGCCTTATATGGACTGCCAAAGGTGATAAATAACAAAGATGTAATAAGTAGAAGCGTATTTTTCATAATTCTATTTCTAAACGATAGGTTTGACCAACGCGCACAATGTATGAAAGCTGCATTGGAATAAGGAATTTCTTCAGGTCAAACAGAGATTGAATGTACAAAATAAACGGGTTTTTAGGATATACGTTTGGCCTTTTTGCTTTTATTCTATCCTCATGCCGAATATTCAGTTAATTTTGTGCAAAGAATTG
>JBDNFI010000047.1:0-61219 GCA_041689935.1 Cyclobacteriaceae bacterium | reverse complement strand
TGTACACGAAGCCACTAAAAAGTGGACAATGCCGATTCGAAATTGGAGCGTAATCCTAAACCAATTTATGATTATAGTTGAAAATCGTTTGAAATTTTAACCATCCCTAAATGCTACTTACACACTTCTCGGGATAGTGTCTATTTTGATGATTTGGCATATGAAAAATCTCTATTGTTGCTTACAATTTAGCTTAGAATTCTATACGAAAATTAGTATGCAAACTAATTAGCGAAGGCCTAATGAACTTTGATTTAATTTTTACATCCAAAGAAGGTATAATCTTCAACGAGAAGGTGTTAATGAAGATTTTGACATGTATTCAATAAAACCTAATCATAGCAAGTATACTAAATAGTTTCTGTAAAAAGCATTATTAATAAATGATTTATGAGAAAAGCAGTTTTTTGGAATAGAAAGAGTTATTGCTCTAAATTCCCGCCTCAAAATTTGCCTTTGCCTGATCGAGAAAGGCTGCAAAATTGGCCGGGTTCAAGTCGTAGGCTTTGGGTTGAATGAGCAATTCCTCTTGGTGGTTGAGGATGACGTAATAGGGCTGGGCATTATTATTAAAGCGAGTAATCTGGAAGTCTGCATTTTGCTTACCGACGGTTTTTTTCTCTTTATTATCGTATTCACTGGTGTACCATTGGTTTTCGGGCAGGGTGCTTTTATCATCTACATACAAGGCTACAATCACAAAATCCTCCCGCAATCTTTTGAGCACGGCTGGGTCGGACCAAACTCTCGCTTCCATTTCGCGGCAATTCACACAGCCATGGCCTGTAAAATCTATAAAAAGTGGTTTGCCCTGCGATTTGGCGCAATCCAAAGCTTGTTGATAATCGAAATAGCCTTGTAGTCTGTGAGGTAGTTCGAACAGTTCGGCATACATGGGAATATCGCAAAGTTGATTCTCGCCATCGGTATTATAAGCAGTATTTCCACCTGCGAAAGTAAACATATTGCTTTTCATAGGCGGGAGGTAGCCAGCCATTCCTTTGAGAGGAGCACCCCATAAGCCAGGCAGTAGATAGATGACAAAGCCAAGACTTGTAAGTGCTAGGAGTAATCTTGGTACGCCGAGTTTTTCCACTTTATCGTCATGTGGCATCCTTATAAAACCAAATAGATAAATGGTAAGACCAATAAATACGGCAATCCAAATGACCAAGAAAATATCCCTATCCAGTATGCCCCAATGGTATACTTGATCGGCAATGCTCAAAAACTTAAATGCTAATGCCAACTCTAGAAAACCCAGCACCACTTTTACGGTATTCATCCAGCCGCCAGATCTTGGTAGGCTATTGAGCCACTCTGGAAATATGGCAAAGAGCGTAAATGGAATGGCAAAAGCCATCGAGAATGCAAACATGCCTAGGATAGGTTTTAGCACCAACCCTCCCGCCGATTCTACCAAGATGGTGCCCACTATCGGCCCGGTGCAGGAAAAGGAAACCAACACCAAAGTGAACGCCATAAAGAATGTTCCATAATATCCGCCTTTATCTGATTGCTTATCCGCATTATTTACCCAGCTACTTGGCAGCGTGATTTCGAACATTCCCAAAAAGGCTAAGGCAAAAAAGATGAAAATAAGGAAAAAGGCTACATTGGGCACCCAGTGAGTACTGAGCCAATTGGCAAACTCAGGGCCGCTAATTTTTGCTACAATCGTCCCTGAGATTGTATAAATGGCAATGATAGAAAATCCATAGAAAAAGGCTTGGATAAGCGCTTGCCTGCGAGATTTCGATTTGCCAGTAAAGAAGCTTACTGTGAGCGGGATCATTGGGTACACACACGGGGTGAGCAATGCGGCTATTCCGCCCAAAAAACATAAAACCATAAATGCCCAAAGGCTCATTTCGCCTGTGTCTCCTCTGGCTGCAATAGGCTCAAGGGTAATTGCTTCACGAGTCTTGATAGGGGAAGTTTCCACTTCAGTTGGAGGCGCAATTTGCTCTTCACTTTCTATGGATTCCACCTCTCCTGCATTGGCTACTTCCTCGTCGCCTGAGCTAGTAATGTTGATAGAAGGAAAGGTAAAATCCTCATCGAAAGGGATGCAACGGCTGTCTGTCGGCAGTTCAATGCACATCTGATAATCGATATTGCCTGCAATGCTCAAGTCGCTTTGCAATATGCGGATGCGCTGTCGAAACTCACCCGTGCCCATAAAGTAGCTAATTTCGCCATCCCACACATCGTCGTACTTACGGCTTGGATCTATTGGTCGAAGCTGATCGATCACTTCGAAGGACGGATGCTCTTCTAAGCGAACGGTGGTGAGCATTGGCCCTAAGTCTTCATCGAAATCATTGGAATAGACATACCAATTTTTGGGAATTTCAGCTTTAAAAATTAGCTCAACCTCGTCTCCTATTTTTGCTTCATTCACACCGAAAGAATATGTCCACTTTGGTGGAGGCTGCACTTGCCCAATACTGCTCAGGGCAAGGAGAACCAATAATGAGGAGAAAACTATCCGCAGGTATGACATATTGAAATAAAGGAAATTAGGGAAGCAATGGTTCAACTTATTATTTATTCATTTCGGCAAAACGGGCATGAAATAACGCGACGGTTTCGATGCCCTTCACAAAATTATACACGCCAAAATTTTCGTTTGGAGAATGTATTGCGTCAGAGTCGAGTCCAAAGCCCATCAATATAGAATCCAAGCCGAGTTCTTGTTGGAAAAGGGCCACGATTGGGATACTTCCACCCTCCCGCGTTGGTATTGGCTCTTTGCCCCAAGCTTCGGCAAATGCCGCGCTTGCCGCACGGTACCCATTGGAATCGGTAGAAACCACGGCAGGCTCTCCGCCATGATGTGGTGTTACTTTTACTTTTACGCTATTTGGCGCAATTGCCTTAAAGTGCTTAGTAAATAATTCTGTGATTTCTTCGGGACGTTGGTTTGGCACCAAGCGCATAGAAATTTTAGCATGTGCTTTGGATGGCAATACAGTTTTGGCACCTTCGCCAATATAGCCTCCCCATATACCATTCACATCTAAAGTTGGTCTTACGCCTGTTCTTTCAAGTGGTGTATAGCCAGCCTCACCTTCCAATTCTGCTACATCAAGTTCCTTTTTGTAAGCTTCTTCATCTCTTGGTGCACTATTAAGGGCAGCTCTTTCGTCTGCGCTGAGCTCTACCACCTTATCGTAAAAGCCAGGGATGGTGATGTGCTTATTGTCATCTTGCAAGCTAGCAATCATCCTCGCCAATACATTGATAGGATTAGCAATAGTACCTCCATACACGCCAGAATGCAAGTCCCGATTTGGGCCGGTAATTTCTACTTCGAGGTAGCTCATGCCTCTCAAGCCAACAGTGATCGAAGGGCAATCAATAGCGAAAATGCTCGTATCAGAAATAAGAATAACATCCGCTTTGAGCTTTTCTTTATTCTCTTTTACAAATATATTGAGATTATTAGAGCCAACTTCCTCCTCGCCTTCAATCATAAATTTGACATTGCAAGGAAGGCCACCGTTTTGCATTAGCGTTTCAAATGCCTTGATGTGGATATAAAACTGTCCTTTGTCATCACATGCGCCACGAGCGAATATTTTTCCATTGCGGACTTCAGGTTCAAATGCAGGGCTATCCCATAAGTGGAGTGGATCGGCAGGCTGCACATCGTAGTGGCCATATACAAGTACTGTTGGCAATGCTGCATCCACTATTCTTTCGCCATATACAATCGGGAATCCAGCCGTTTCACATATTTCCACATGATTGACTCCGACTTTTAGTAAACTTTGCTCTACAAATTTTGCCGCTTTGATTACATCGTTTTTGTAGGCACCATCCGCGCTTACCGATGGAATTCTTAACAATTCGAAAAGCTCACTCAAAAAGCGCTCTTGGTTGCTTTCGATATAGTTTTTGATTTGATCAGACATAGAAAAGGCTATTTTTTGATAAGATATGTTTTGTTTTCATCGCCTCGTATAAGGCGTTTAATATTTTTTCGGTGGGTAAAAACGACCGCTACAAATAAGGCAAAACCGAAAATTGGTAATATCAAATTGTCCTGCTGAAAGCCAGGAACAAGGACGACAAGCAGTGGGAAACTCAAACTAGCAATCATGGAGCTGAGTGAAACGTAATTGCTGAACAATAAGGAAATGAGGAAGATGAAAACACAAATAAGCGTAATTTCCCATTGCACGCCCATCATCATTCCGGCAAGTGTGGCGACACCTTTGCCACCTCTAAAGCTTGCAAAAACGGGTAATATATGTCCAATAATCGCGAAGATACCCAAAATGAGTTTCCACAAAATCAGCATTTCACTTTCGATATAGCCTTGCCTCAATAAAATTAATGCTAGGGTAGCGGCTAATAAGCCTTTGAGGATATCGACCAACATTACAAAAATGCCAGCTTTTTTTCCTAAAACACGGAAAGTATTGGTAGCACCGGCATTTCCACTACCATGCTCTCGTATGTCCAACCCAAACCAAATACGACCTACCCACACAGAAGTAGGAATAGAACCCAACAGATATGCAGCTAAAACACAAAAAACATATATAAGCATAAGAATTTTTCAACGAAGAATACAAAGATAAGTTAATCGGACTCCTCAATCAATAATGATTAATAAGGAAGGCGAGGAGATGGTTAATTCGCATTATTAAGTTGTCAGAATCATAATTTACGAAACTTTAGAATTAGGTTTTGAGTGAAATTTTGGGTTAACTGATAGTTCTTATTGTACTTCATTAATTTGTAAATTCAGCTTCCGATTTTAGTTTCCTAGGCCTCAAAATCCACTCTTCTTCTTTTCAGTTTTGAGAGCTGCCGTATCCATATCCAATGCTGGGAGCTCGCCACTTCCTCTATAGGTTTTGAAAAAGTATTCTGCAAAGGCTTTGGCATCTCTGAGTTCGCCTGGCTGAAATACCAATTCGCCAGCGGCTGCCGAATACAAATTGCTTTTTTGCTCGATATACTCATTGGCTACTTGTATGGATGAATATACGACCAAGCTATTATCCTCTAACCGGAAATATGCCCATGTATTATTGCTCAAGCGCAAGAGCACATTCACTATATCGCCAAAACCAGATTTCTTGATTTCGATATACGCTTCTGCCTCAGCATTAATTTCACGTTTATTGAAATGCGAAATACCCACTGGGCCTGAACTATAAAAGGCCTTTTTATCTGCAGACCAGCGTAACTGCACATTGGATAACACGATGCCATTAGCAATTTTTTCAGATGCTGAATAAAGAGGTGTGGCTTGCAAAATAGATCCTTGCTCCCATTTATTTGCAGCAGCTTCACCAATAAGATGGGCTACTTGGTATGATATGCCAGTACGATCCAAAAGAGCGGGAGGTAAACCTTGCGACTCAGTTACATTTTTGAATGCAAAGCCTAAAGTATCCAACAAGGCTTTCGGAGTTTTTATATCAAAATGGAGCATGGCTTCCAACTCATATTCATTATTTTTCAGATTGCCTGTTCCTTTTCCTGCACCCGTTACGCGTATAGGTGTGGCTTTTTCCGTAAAATTGTGGAGACCTTCCCAGCGGATATCAGCTGTTTGATCATTTAGTGCAAAATACGTTTGCGCCAAGGCCATCGAGTTAAAAGCTATTTCGTCCCGAATGATGTATTCATTGGTTTTGCTATCAAAACTCATCTGACCTTTTGGCTTGAATAAATCATGGTCGAATTGATCCTTTTTGTCTGAAACGAACGTGCCATACATATTGGATAGTCCGAAATGCAAGCCTGCGGAAACAGGCGTTCCAAATTCTGTTACGCTTTTCTCAAGGTCAATTTGAATACCCGCCAGTTCACCGTCGGTTTTATATTCTATCCAGGCCTTGTTATCAGGGAAGCTTTGCAAATCGAGTTTGATAAAGCCTTCCATTTCCAAGGCGGGTTTGAAGGCATACATATACACATCGCCTTTGTAGAAAACCTTGGGCGATATTTCCATGGCATCTTTTTCGGTCACATAGCCAGCGCCAAATGTATAGGAGAAGCTAGGGTTTCCTTTGGGATCTTTTTGACTTCGCCACTCGAAATTATCGAATTTGATATTGAAGGTTTTGCCTGTTTCATTTTTGTATTCATAAAATCCCGACCCATCGAAGCGTGTTTTCGATAGGATAGTCACATCAGCATTTACGATTTTGTGGTATTCATTGATGGTATCCAGCAGTAGGGTAGCATTTTTGAAACTGCGAATATCTGCGCCATCTCCTACAGACAATAAACCACCTTCAGGAATCAAGTAGGCATCGGCTACTGGTATTTTAGCAATTCCGCTGATGAGAATTTTTTTAGTATTCAAATCATAAACGGCACCGGCGGCATCAATCACCAAATCGTCGCCATCGGCACGGGAAGCTACAAAGCGAGAGGTTCCATCAAAGCCAATCGGGCTTTTAATATCAATCGTATTTTTGTCAATATTCCAAATGGCTTCCGACATTTCTGTTTTCATTTCAGTAAATGGGAAGTCCAATATTTCAGAAATCCCATTCATGGGTTTTAGCAATACTTCATTATTTACATTTCCAAAGGTCGCTTGTAGGTTGTTTCCACGCATGAGCGGGAAATCTATTTCATCGGAATTTATGACTAATGAAGCACCGTCTGCTCGTATAAAATCGCTGCCCATAGTGATGTTACTGGATAAAATTTCCCCATCTGAAATCTTCAAAAATCCTCCCGCAAAAGTTCCTCGATTAGTGATGTCAAGGGCACCTTCAAATACCACCTTATCGGCAAAAAGCGAAAAGGAATTAAGAGAATCTGTTCCCATACTCAAGGTATCTCCAGTTGCATTCCATCTCATTTTTTGTGTCAATCCTTTTATTTCAGGAATCGAAAATCCATTGTTTTTGTAAGAGGGCAAATCAAAATTCACATTGTTGGCAATCACCGAATCCATATAAATGGTAAATTTGTCAGAAGCCATCAAGCCATTGAAAATGCTCATTTTGCCAGCAGATTGTAATCCTAAAGAACTCATTTTTAGCAGATCGTATACCTTGGCTTTGCCATTGAAAAGCGAAAGGCCTTCTGCGCTTAGTCCCTTTTTAAAGCCAAAAGATTTGTCGGCTTGCACGCCTACTGTTACGTCAAAGTCTTCAATGACATTGCCGCCAATAAATCTACCATCGAATTTCATATTACTCGCATCTGAACTATTGGCACTGTCAATCCGGAATGGAGGTACTTCGAAATACATACTTTTGTCATACGCACCTTTGAGCACTTCGGGATTCGAAAAATAGATGATTGAGCCCTCGTCCGACGAAAAAGCTGGAAATTCCGGTGAACCATTTCTTGCCGATTTGTTTTTGGGATTGTCCAAAATAATGGATCCCGAGGTCTGAGTCAATTGATTATTTACTTTTGCCGATCGTGGTCCTGCAATGGAATCGTTCGGATTTTGAGCTTGAGCAACCGTCAATTTAATGGAATCAATCTTAGGCAAATCTACTTTGAATTCATCGTAGCTGAATTTGATTCCCTCGCCATTGAATTCGTAATTCCCTGCATTCATAGCGCCGTCGAATTCTATGTCACGGTTCCCTGCAATGGTTACAGATTGATTTTTTGGTTGGATGTAAATTCCTTTTTGTTCGCTAATAAAAAATTTCTCCACGCCATTGATATCCATATCATTCGTTCCAATATTCAATACCACATTGGAGGCAGCATTGGTGATTGATTTGATCAAAATTCGATCAAAATCCTTCTGCTGACGGCTGGAAAGCACATAATGAAATCCTTTGCGTAGGATGATTACCCGCTCGAACTCTGTGTCATATTCCAAAAAATTGGCCGTTGCCAGATTCATCATCGCATTGTGGATCACTTCTTTGCTGCGGCCTGTTTTGGCCATCAAATCGTAAATAGAAATGGTAGCATTATTGATTTCCCTAGCATGGGCTACAGCGACCAATAGTGGATTGAACTGGTAGAACTCACCCAGATTATTATAAGTAGCAATATCAAAATAATCGTGCGACTCAATCACAGCCGGCACCACATTGCGTGCGCTTAATATTTGGAAATGAATTTTGTCTTCTGCCGTATTCCATTTTAGCATGTCGGCAAATATATCGACCTTGAAATGGCTGGAAACGAAGGGGGAATGTCGGAAGGCCGAGCGATCTTTTACCAGCGTAAGTTCGGAATGGTAGGGCCGATACCTAAACTGAATAGAATTATGATAAATAGAATCACCACTATGATAGACGACCATTCGCCCACTTGTGGAAGTGACCAATGAATCTTCGAAAACCACATCGTCCAAACTGGCCCTTAATCTAAGTTCAGCTCCTTTATAAATGCGTACCTCGGCTAATTCGCCAGGTTCTAAACTACTTTTTAGCTCTTTGGCCTTAAGGGCAATGCCTCCTTTATATATAAAATCTGTTTCCGCACGGATGATCAATTCTATATCGTTGGTATAACTGGTAAATCGGGGATAATCCAGTCTGCCTTCTGGAGTTCTCAGGGTTCGGTAAATAAATGAACCCTCTACTTGCTGAGGTAATTTTTCTGGATAATTAAGAAAGGTGTTTTCAGCAATGATTTCCGGATAATTGGTGCGCATGGCGTATGTTGTCAATTCACTCACAACCATTTCGGGCTCATAACCAGTTATTTCCCAGTCAATAGTGCCATTTTTTCCATACCAAAGATCTTCCAAAATATACCAAGTGCCTTCTGTTTCTGTTATTTGGAGCGAGTCTATGCCTTTCACAATCAACAGATCAGTAGGCAAAATTTTAATTACTGGCGAGCCTTCGGCACCAAGTAGCTTCTGCTTTTTGCTAGTCCAGCTTTTGATATTCGGAAGATTTCGAGGATTTGTTTCAAAATTGCTTTCGAGCATAGCAATGCCTGCGTCTTCCCATTCGATGGTAAATTCCGGTTCAAAAACGTAAAGACTATTTGCCGTGCTAAAAAAAAGTGCCTGCTCGCTTAGAAAGGAAGTCACCCGATTCATAAATTGATTCCACTTGTACCTATCGCTATGCTGAATAAGGCGGGAGGATACGGCCAATAAACTTTCTCTTTGCTCTTCAGTGATAAATTCTTCATCCAGAATTCTGGAAAAAAGATTGAAAAAACTACTTAAATCAGGAACAGCCTCGAAGTTTTTGCTCCAAGCCATATAGGTCATATCAAAGAGTATTTCTTTTTGCTCATCGTTCAATTTTCCAAATTCCAGATCCCAATGGCGATTAAGGTCGCGAGCCGCCTGGGTGGCAGATGGATGTTGCGCCATGCCCATAAAACGAGAAAATGTCTCAGGAAAATAGAAAAATAAGGAGTCTCTTTCGGATTCAAAACGAGGTAGAAATACCGTGTCGCCTTCTACTATCTCAAACTTGATTTCTTGAGCGAAACCAATTGAAGATAGAAAAAAAGAGAATAGAACCGTTATGAAAATCCGTTTTGACATGAATATACAAGATAGTCAAACCCACAACGATAAATCACGTGCTAGTGGTTTCAATTGAGCCAAATCCAGAAAAAGTAAATTATTATCAGTCAATTATTTACCGAAGACCAAAGCCGCCCAATTGGTTTTTACTATTTGTTTGTGTTTAGTCAAACCTATAGACTGGCAAATGGCCTCAATATCGGCAATGTCATGCTCATAAATGCCACTAAGTAGCAAATATCCTCCTGCTTTTAAATGCTCCACATAGCTTGGGATTTCTGCTGTGAGCACATGCTTATTGATATTTGCCAGTATGATATCGTATGTACCATTTATTTGCAGCGAATCCATCGTACCAATTTCGAATCGGATCCTTGGAAAGCCATTATTCTCCGCATTTTCGATGCTATTTTCAATGGCCCATTCGTCGATATCGAACCCACGAACAGTAGCCGCGCCTAATTTGGCTGCCATGATAGATAGGATTCCCGTACCGCAGCCAACATCCAATACATCCTTTTCTTTATGGTCAATGTCTAATTGCAATTTCACCATTTGCCAAGTGGTAGCATGGTGGCCAGTACCGAACGACATTTTTGGTGTGATTACAATTTCATGAGTGAAGCTGGGCTGCGGTTCATGGAAGTGCGCTCGGATATACACTTGATCTTCCACCTCGATTGGGTCATAGTTTTTCTCCCATTCGATGTTCCAATTTTCCTTGGCTATTTCTTTAGTGGTATATATAAAATCTGCCATATCGTATCGAAGTGAGAGTTCATCTACGGCTTTTTTATCATAATTTACTGTTTCGATATAGGCGTAAAAGAAGCTTTCTAATTCATCATCCATAAAGGAATCGAAGCCTATTTCGGCCAACTCGGCAATGATTATTTCTTTATAGTCTTCTTTGCAATCGCAGGTAAGTTCGGTGTACATATTGTCTGTGATCTGATATGTGATTGATGAATGAGGCGATTAGGATGCTTGCAAAGCTTTAGCAATAGCGAGAAAATCTCTGCTTTTGAGAGAAGCTCCACCAATAAGGCCGCCATCTACATCTGCTTGGGCGAATAGTTCTGACGCATTGCCTGGATTGCAGCTACCACCGTAAAGAATGGACATTCCTCCCGCTATTTCTTTGCCGTACTTTTGGGCTATGCAATCGCGAATGGCGGCGTGCATTTCTTGTGCTTGTGTCGAGCTGGCAGTTTTGCCGGTGCCTATTGCCCATATAGGCTCATAGGCAATCACCAATGGTTTGAAACTTTCCGCATCCAAATGAAAAAGAGCTTCCTCGATCTGTTTTTTCACAAAATCAATAGGTGTATTCGCCTCACGAATGGACAATTCCTCTCCGCAACAGAAGATCGGAATAAGTTCTTGTTGGAGTGCTTGGTTTACCTTATTGGCAAGTTGCTCGCCATTCTCATGGTGATACGCCCTCCGCTCACTATGGCCTATGATGATATATTCAGCACCTGTAGATTTGATCATGGCCGCCGAAACTTCGCCTGTGTACGCTCCGTGGCTGTGTTCGCTGCAATTTTGGGCGGCAATAGCCAGTTTGTGGTTGATTGGTTTTCGCCTACTTAGCGCTTCCAAATGGATAAATGGAGGGGCCATTATTACTTTTATATTTGGGTTTAATATTTCATCATTTGCCATATAAAAAACTTCCGAAGCCAGTTTCAATCCAGCGTCGAAGTCATTATTCATTTTCCAGTTTCCGGCTATTATTTTGGTACGCATAGGTTATTTTTGAATATTGAGCTAAATTAATGCTTTCCGCTTAAAGGTAGAAGAATAATGGCAATTGGAAGTTTTTTGGACGATGACGAAGGAAGGAAAAAAAAGAAGCTTACGCCTCAGCAAGCTTCGGTAAAGATGATGAAATACTGTGCCTATCAAGAGCGATCGCAACATGAAGTGAGGCAGAAGTTGTATGAGCATGGCTTATATAGCTCTGAGGTAGAGGAAATTATTAGTGAACTCATTGTTGAAGGTTTTGTCAGTGAGGAGCGATTTGCCATAGCTTTTTCGGGAGGAAAATTTAGGATTAAAGCTTGGGGTAAAATCAAAATTAGGCATGCATTGCAGCAGCATAAAATTTCTGATTACTGCATGAAAAAGGCAATGCAAGCCATCGATGATACGGCCTATCTTGAAAGCTTGAAATTGATTTTGCAATCCAAATGGGAAAAGCTAAGAGGAAAGAAGGATTATGAACGTAAAAATCTGACGGCTCGCTTTGCACAAACAAAGGGCTATGAAAGCGAATTGATCTGGCAAATGTTGCGGGAGGATCAGCAATTTAATGCCTAATTAGGAGCAGCTATTTCACTGTGACCTTGGCGATTTTGTTACTTAGGTAATAGATTATCCAAGAGCGTAGCATGATCGCAAGCATCAAAGGAAAAAATAATAGGTGGAACTGCTGCGGAATAAATATAGCACCAATCAACGTCATTGCTGTGAGTAAGGTAATTCCCAAAAAGTAACTGGCTACCCAATCTTTCATTTTTTTGCTGAAAATTAAGAAAATAGCTGCAACAAAATGTAGAGGACTTGCCCAAAGCAGATTGTAATTTTTGACGGTGGTAGAATGAGCCGTACCAAACCACAGCCACAATATTAAAACTCCCAATAAGCCTGTGACAGTAAATAGAATGATGTCAAATCCTTTGGACGCTTTTTTTCTTCGAAGATCTTTAATCGAAAATAGAATGCACACCGACAGCAATAGACCAACCATTAATGCTGGACTAAACCATGAGGAGTAATGAAAATCCTCTTTCTGATACCCCAAATCTTTTGTTTGCAACACCAATGGTTCACCATTGTAGGTTCCATTCGCCAGTATGCTGAAGACATAGTCTGGCAAGAAACGAAAATCCATGAAATCCATTTTAGTATCAATCACCGAGCCTAGAGCCAAGTCTACGCCAAAATCAGCCCATGGAAAGGGCGCTTGGTAGCGATCAATCATTTCTCGGAAGGTGATATCTTCATAGCTGGTACTGTCAAGCACCAAGCCATCGCCATAGATTTCAATTAGTGCGTCTACTACCCTCGTTGCGCAATTATCGTAGAAGAAGTCGTAGCGGTAATACTTATTTTCGGGCAAGTAATTATTCTCCAAAAAGGCAAAAACATTTTGCTTTTTAATAGCATCAAGATCAAGGACTTGCTCCTTCACCCATCTTTCGTCATACAGATATTCGGCAATAAAGCGATCGAATGCACTTACGCTTAGCATATAATTTAAACGACCTGTTGCGAATTTTCCGTAGAAGTTTGGGGTTTTAAAATCAAATGTGCCGTAATTGTACACTCGATCGAACCCAAGGCTTGGATCCTTGATACGAATGGCTGTATGGCCATAAGCGGTAAAGGCTTCTTCATTGCCAGGCCCACAAGTGATTATACTTATAGTTGACTCGGGAGTGAGCGTTGGTAAGGTGCCTTGAAAAAATCCAACGAAAAGAAGTATTGCGCTTAATAGTGCGGTCATGGTGGCATGAAATTACAAATTATTCTCAATTTGTGAGAAACATTTAAGACACCTTTGATTTGAATCATTGTAAGAATACCTTTCATTGTGAATAAAAACTTTAAAGACGGATTAAATTTTACTCGAAAACTCACTTTACTTAGGCTTTGGAATGCCACCCAAGTGCTGTCGAGCTATTTTTATAGCCGTATTACTCGAAATCCAGTTCCAGCGGGCATGCCCATAAGTCTCTCTTTTGAGCCGACAACTTCTTGTAATTTGCGTTGTCCAGAATGCCCAAGTGGTTTGCGGAATTTTACGCGACCTACTGGCATGGCGCAAGAAGAGCTTTTCCAAAAGACCATAGATGAGCTCGCTCCGCGATTGATTTACTTGATTTTATATTTTCAAGGTGAGCCCTATCTTAACCCTAAGTTTTTGGATTACGTGAAATATGCTTCGGATAAAGGGATTTACACAGCGACTTCTACCAATGCGCATTATCTTAAGGATCATTTGGCACGCAAAACAGTAGAATCAGGTCTCGATCGATTAATTATCTCCATTGATGGGACTACGCAAGAGACCTATCAATCGTATCGAATAGGAGGAAAACTTGAGAAAGTAATTGAAGGTACCAAGAATGTAATTAGGTGGAAAAAAGAATTGAAGTCTGCTACTCCACATATCATTTTCCAGTTTTTGGTGGTAAAACCTAATCAGCACCAAATCGAAGATGTGAAGCAATTGGCGAAAGAGCTGGGAGTAGATGAAGTTGGGTTCAAAACAGCACAAATTTATGATTTTGAAAATGGCTCTGAATTAATTCCGACTATCGATAAGTATTCTCGCTACAAGCAGAAAGCCAATGGAAAATGGGATGTTAAGAATAAGTTGCTAAACCACTGCTGGAAAATGTGGCATTCGAGTGTAATAACTTGGGATGGCAAGGTGATACCTTGCTGTTTCGATAAGGATGCTGAGCATGAAATGGGAAATGTAGATGGCCAATCTTTTAAGGATATTTGGCATAGTCCTTCTTATAATAATTTCCGAAAGTCACTGATTATATCTCGCACCGAAATTGAGATGTGTAAAAACTGTACTGAAGGCACCAAAGTATGGGCTTGATTACCAATAATTTTTGATGGTATTGATCAGGGATTGGTGGATGGTAGCATTCGATGCAACTATTTCTTTGCCGAATATTGGATTGTCGCCACCTTCAAACTGAGTAACCAAACCTCCCGCTTCTTTCACAAGTAGTGTACCTGCGGCTACATCCCAAGGCTTGAGGTTGTACTCGAAAAAGCCTTCAAATCTACCACATGCAACGTAAGCCAAATCTACCGCCGCGCTTCCAAGCCTTCTCAATCCGTGGGAAGTTTTCATTAAAGCATGTAAGATTTTCAAGTAGTTCTCCATTTTGTCAAAATCATAATATGGGAAACCAGTTGCGATCAGACTTTCGCCTATATTTTTGGCACTAGAAATGCGAATGGGCTTGCCATTGCAAAAAGCACCACCTCCCTGAGTTGCTGTAAAAACCTCTCTCCTATTGATCTCATATACTACTGCGACGATGGGTTGATTTTGCTTCATTAACGCCACACTAATAGAGAATATAGGTAAGGAATGTAGATAATTGGTCGTACCGTCGAGCGGATCGATGATCCAAGTATATTGTTCATCGGCCTGTTTGCCCGTTCCCTCTTCGGCAAGAATTCCTGCCTCAGGCATTATTTGTTGTAGCCCTTTCACCAATATTTTCTCCGCACCTTTATCTACATAGGATACCAAATCATTGAAGCCTTTGTATTCGATTTGATCTTTGTTGATGGTATTGAACTCTGCTGAGATAAAATCAGCAGCCTGCTCAATGACCATTAGGCTTTGGTCAAGTATTTTTTTTAGGTCTCTTTCCATGACTTTTGATTCGGGTCTTTTCTCTTACCAAAATGGAGGCTGCTAAGAAGAGCGCCATCCATGCACCAATAAGGCCAATAAATTCACCAATTTCACTGTATTTGCTCGGTTTTTCCTTCCATTCTGAAGGGATGAATACTTGCCCAAAGTCTTTGCCATCGGCAATCAAATAATCGACACCACTTTCAGCGAAATACAAATAGGCAATACCAATGGGAACGACGATAATTAGTAGAAATAAAATGCCATAGAGTTTTTTTCGCTTTTCGTAGGTGGCGCTCAAAAATCCTTGCAAAAACTTAAACCCAAGCAAATTGGCAATTAATAGCCACAAAGTGCCGCCCATTACACCTGTTTCTACATACCAGCCCACAAATTGAGAGTCAATCGCAAGCAATTCCCCAATAGGGGGTTGGGCAAATTGCGGGAGGTAGCTGTGCATTAAGTACTCGAAGGCTAGCCAATAAAAAATGAAGCCAAAATAGCCAGACGTATTTTTTCCAATGCGCCATGAAATATGGGTAAGGTAGGCAACGGCTGTCATTCCAATAAAATTGGTGGGAAAAGCAGCCCAAGGTAAACCGAAGGATTTTATTAGTAGCAATGACCAAATCAGAAAAATAATGGCCAATGGAAGCATCGCTGGAATTGATTCTTTTAGGCTATTAAGCGGCGTACGTTCCGAAAGGATATAAAATAATAGCGGAACGAGCGTGAAAAACAGAAAGAATGGATGCACCCAAAGGGCAAGAACCATCAGGATAATGGCACTTATCATTAATAAGGTACCTGAACTCTTAGCAAAGTAAAATGGACTAGCTATGAGTGATTTTAGTAATTGCCGCATCAATTTTTGCCTTGAACCACCATTACAAACTCACCTTTTGGGTCTTGGTTTTTAAAATGTTCCAAGACTTCTTTCACAGTACCATTTATGGTTTCCTCGTAATATTTGCTGATTTCTCTGGAAATCGAACAGAGCCTGTCTTCTCCGAAATGCTCCATAAATTGCTCAAGACTCTTGATAATTCGATGTGGCGATTCGTAAAAAATCATCGTGCGAGTTTCTTCAGCTAATTCTTTGAGCCTCGTCTGCCGGCCTTTCTTGTGCGGGAGGAAACCTTCGAATGTAAATCTGTCTACTGCCAACCCTGATTTCACCAATGCCGGCACAAACGCTGTCGCGCCAGGTAGGCATTCGATTTTGATATTACTCTTGAGACATTCTCTTACCAGCAAAAAACCCGGATCCGATATAGCAGGGGTTCCAGCGTCCGAGACTAAAGCCATTACTTCTCCATTCAAAAGTCTTTGGACAATCCCTTGCACGACCTTATGTTCATTGAAATTATGGTAACTGTACAGCTTGTTTTTAATTTCAAGCTTCTGAAGGAGCAATCCTGTCGTTCGAGTATCTTCGGCCAAAATCAAATCTACCTCCCGCAATATTCTCATTGCTCGGAGGGTTATGTCCTCCATATTGCCTATAGGAGTAGGAACTAGATATAGCTCCGTTTTAGCTTCTGACATTCGAATTTTTTACAATTTGTCAATTGCTTTGGCGAGTTTACGATCTTTTTCTGTAATCGTATTGCCTTCATCGTGCGTGGTTAGTTCAATGGTTACCTTATTGTACACATTGCTCCAATTGGGATGATGAGCCTGAGCTTCCGCTAGGAAAGCCACTTTTGTCATAAAAGCAAAAGCTTCCACGAAGTTCTCAAATTCAAAAGTTCTTGTAAGTTTATTATTCGTTTCTTTCCACATAATAGTTTTGTTTTTGCTTAAAGTGAAAAAATTCCTTCAATTTTCCAAGCTTCTTTGTAAACTAAAATAATTTCTTCACTGGATTTGGCCATTACTTTTGCAGTAACGCTCACATAAGTTCCTTTTGATGATGGCTTTGTGCTAACGTCGTGTTTAGGAAAAAGCTTTTTTACTTCACTTACCTTCTCCTTTGGCACAATGAATTTATACATATAAAGACTTGGAAAGGAGCTTTGTTCATCGAGTTTGGCTTTTAAGCTTTCCAATGTCGGTTTTGGCCTTCGCATAAATAAAAAAATTAGGATAAAAAAAATCGGCCCTAAGGCCGATTCGTATTTTTAGAAGAATTTGTATCTGTAGTCTTTAATATTGGCAAATTCTCGAATGGCCTCATTGATCGCAAAGCCTGCTCGATCGGGATATCTTTGCCTGAGGATATCTCCATAAATACCTAATTCGGTAATTTCTGGGGCGTTGGTGATGTTATTGACTTCTACTACGAAAACACCACTTGTTTCGCCTATTGGAGCTGTTCTTTGACCTGCTTGCAGACCAAATGCTCTACCAATAGCAGTAGGAGCTGATCCAAAAAGACCAAGAGTATTTCCATTTAATGTGAGAGAAGCATTAATTTCAGTTCTTGCATCTGGACCATAAGCATCTCTTATTTCTTCGAGCGTACCTGAAAGGGAAGCTAGTCTATCTTGAATAATTTTCGTTTTCTTCTCATTTTTCACACGTTGCTCCACATCTGCACGTGCATACACTAGAGGAGTCAAACCTTCTTCAATTCTGCCAGTCATTATGGCCACTACATATTGGTCATTCAGTTCGAACACCTCGCTTAGTGATCCAATTTTAGCGTCGTTGAATAGCCATCTTACAATTTCTCTTGCATTGTTGAGAATATTAATGCTGCGGTCAGAATTTGTAATGTCGAATGCCTCATAGACTGCAAGATTATTTTCTGCGGAGATCGATTTGAATTGATCGTAATTGCCTACACCAGCGGAAAATCTACCAGCATCACGGAAGGCATTATCTCTGGTTTCGTCGGTAGGTTCAATGGATAGTTGAATACTTGCGATTTTGTAGTTTAGAGAAGTAGGAGTTTCCGTTACATCAATTATGTGGAATCCAAATTCACTTTCGATCAATCTTGGAATAAGACCTGTGTTAGATTGAGCAAAAACTGCTTCATTAAATGGGGCAATCATGCCTCCATCACTAAACCAGCCAAGGTCACCGCCCTGCGCTCCAGATGTATCATCTGAGTATTCTCTAGCCAATATTGAAAAATCTGCACCAGCTTTCAACTGAGCAAGCACACCTTCGGCTTCGCTGCGTTTTACATCAGTATCTTGTTTGTTGTCAGTTCTAAATAAGATGTGGCTTGCTCTTGCCGATCTTGTTCCATCTGTTTGAATCTCTGAAATTTTATGAATTTCGTAGAATCCATTAGAAATATAAGGACCATAAACTTCGCCTTCTTGCAACTCCACACCTTGGAGGGTTAGAGGTAACTGAGCTTCAGTATAAGTTTCATAAGACAAAGAACCTTCTGAATTGATCCTAGCAAAGGTTGAGTCATTCGTCGCCGTGGCTAATTCGTCGCCTAATGCAATGATTTCTTCTTTGTAGATTGCTGAATCTTTCGCACTTGCCACTAGAGGAAAGGTGACAAAGTCGATTGATCTCGTTTCTGGAGTTTTGTATCTCTCCGGATTATTTTTCATGTAAGTCGTTAGCTCTGCATCGGTCAATGATACAGCAGAGTCGCTTACAGAGTAATAAGGGATGTATAGATACTTTACATCTGCCACAGTATTTTGCAACACATGCTCTCTACGAGCTTCGGCTGATGTCACAAAGTATGTATCCGTTATTAATTTATCGTATTTTACTCTGAACCTACCCGGTCCAAGATTTCTTTCGAATTGGTACCAAGCTACTTGTGCATCTGCTGGTAAGCTGCTCAGGTTTTGTAGGTATCCTGTGATGAAGCTCTTATCAAATTCACCTGTTTCTGGATTAGTAGCCATTTGCATCAATTCAGGGCTTATATTATTGCCTTGAACCATGTCGATGATTTCTTCATCCGTAACTTCTATTCCTAACTTGTCATATTCTCTTTGGAAGGCATATTTGGCTATTAGAGAAAGCCAAGCCTGCTCTCTTACGGTATACATATCAATCTCGCTTGGGGTTCTGCCCGTATTAGCTGAGAAGTTGTATTTGTATTCTTCGATCTCGTTGACATACTCTTGATAGCTGATTTCTCTGCCAGCAATTTCTCCAACTACCGTTTGATCACCACCTAATAATGTTGAATTAGGTGAAAGTATATCACCGCCAACTACAAACAGACCTAAGCCTATGGCAATGATACCTACCGCTATGCCGGATTTTTCGCGAATCTTGTTGATTAAACCCATCTTCTATTCTTTAAAGAATCGCAAAAATAGGTAGAGAATAACGGAAAATCAAAACTTAATGGAAATGGATTTTTTATTAATCCTCTTTTAGGGAATTATCTTCTATGGTAACTTTCACTGTATCAATCCTCGCATCGTTCATTCCCATGATTGTGAAGGTAAATGGAGGTGATTTTATGACTTCCCCTAGGGTAGGAATATTTTCTGTAATGGCTAAAATAAATCCTCCCAACGTTTCATAATCACCTTCGGGAATATTCCATTTATAGTTTTCATTGAGGTAATCGATCTCGTGGCGCGCACTTAGCAGGAATTTATTGTAGTCAATTCTCTCTTCTATCCAGTCTTCCGCATCGTGCTCATCTTGAATTTCGCCCAGAATTTGCTCAATGACATCCTCAATGGTAACCAAGCCCGCCGTTCCACCAAATTCATCTACAACCAAAGCAATACTTTTGCGCTCAGCGGTAAATTGTATGAGCAACTCACTGGCGAGCATCGTTTCAGGCACAATCAATATAGGAGATAGGATATCTTCAACCTCTGTTGGCTTTTTGTAAAGGGCAAGGGCATGACAGAAGCCGATAATATCATCTATAGATTCTTTGAAAATAAGGATTTTGGTATGTCCACTATCAAAGAACGCATTTTTAAGGGCTTGCATGCCATCTTCAATATCAATTGCCACAATATCTGTACGCGGTATCATACATTCCCTCACGCGTATCTTTTTAAACTCTAAAGCATTGTTAAATATTTTGGTACTTACTTCAACATTGTTGTCCGTATCGGTGGAGGTAATGTGCCTTTTGAGAAAGTTATTCAGATCTGTCAGGCCAAATACAGGTTGGTCTTCTGAATATTCCGAGCGAAGTAATTTCTCTATAATAATTTTAGAGATGAAATTTATTGTCTGTACTATTGGGTAAAGTAGGTATGCAATAGCCATTAGCGGAATCGAAAACGCCTGAAGGACTGCATTTGGATTGATTAATGAAATACTTTTTGGAAGAAACTCACCAAATATCAGCACCACAATTGTAGAAATAGCTGTTTGCATGATTAGGACTACCATCACGGAGTCATCCATAAAAGCAAACCAATCCTGTATGACTGGCTCTAAAATTAAGGCCATGAAAATACCATAGATGACTATGGTAATGTTATTACCTACCAATAAGGTGATTATGAATTTGGAAGGGCCTTTGTAAAAGTTAGATAGTATTTTAGCAGAATAGGAACCTTGTTTTTTATCCAGCTCGATTCTGAATTTATCGGCTGACAAAAAGGCTATCTCCATACCCGAGAAAAGAGCGGATAATAGCAAGCAGAGGATGATTATTACCAAAGGAATTGTAGCCATAATATTACTTTTTAGCTCCTTTGGATTTTATCCTCCCGCCTTTACTGGGAGGAGGGTCTTCGGAATTCTTGGGTTGTTTCATTTTTCTTAATTGATACAAAAATAGCAAACCTACCGAGAACATAAACAACCAATAGGAACTTCCTAATCCTCTAGTGATCGTTTCCCACACACCAATAATAAAAAGTACCACACAAAGTGAGAAAATAATTACGTCTAACAGTTTCATTATTAGTTTTTTACAGCAAAGCTACCTGTTGGCCTTAATATTCTATATGTTGAGAAATCTTCTGGAGCTTCAAGACCGTGCCCTTTTAGTATTTCATCGTCGGTTTCTATGGTTACAAAACGATCTGTATATATCCTTCGTTCGTTTGGTAACCAATTTAGCAATTCGGTATTTAAAATCTGCTTTTTAACCATACTGTTTATTACAACATTGTCTTCAACCGTATATAAAGCATCTTTTTTATTGAAATAACCCCTGTTGGCACGTAAGGTTGAGGATTGTGTACCGTCTTTTTCGTAGAATATCAAAAATAGACCGTCTGGGTATTCGGCATCTCCATTTTCGAATTGCACTTGGGTATCTGAGGTGATTTTGACCCTTACCTTAGCCGAATCACTGTAATAGGTGATGGTGTTAAAGGAAATAAGCCATGGGCCTTCATAGGGTTCTACCTCATCCATATTTACAGCTTCTCTTTCGCATGCTATTGAAAGCGATGCTAATACAAAGGCAAATAATAGGGTAAGGGTTCGGGTTGTCATATAATAAAAAGGCGGCTAAATCATTTTGTCGATTTAACCGCAATTTTTAATAATTTATATTTTATCTCTTCTGCAAAATTACAGTTTCATTTATCCAACAGCCTACCTTAAACTCTTGCCCAACTTCATATCCTCTTGTAAACAGTTCTTCTGCTGAAGGAAATTGTTCTTTCATGGTCGCCATCATTCTGTTGCTGCCACCTTTTTTGAACATTTCGTAGGCTGCTATATACACGGCTCTATCGGCTACCCAATCTTCCTTACCAGCACATTGGTTGAAGCTACTGTAGTAAAGACTTCCTATGTAGGTATATGCTTCTCTTTTGGAAGGATCGAACTCTAGTGCTTTGTAGTAGTGTGCTCTTGCTTGAGGTTTTCTTCCTGTTCGAGCAGCAATATCTCCTAATTCAAGGAAACTATCTGCTTTTTTTGAATTGTCTTTGGTTAAACCTGCCGCTTCTGTAAAAAACTTTGAAGCACTTTCGAAGTCACCTTCTTGCTTACTTTTTGTAGCTAGCAATCTTGCCATACCATAGTCAGGCTGCTTTTCAAATACTATTTGAGTGGCTGTCATGAACAAGTCCCCTCCAGTGCATTTATTTTGCAAGGAGAATACTACAATTTGCTTTGCCGTTTTGATATCCTCTGGGTTAGCTGTCAATTTTGGGCCAAGGGTATTTTGGATATAATCGCAATCAATTTTTACCAAATTACTTAGTAAGGCATCAATTTGATTTTGAAACAACTCAAGTTTTTCCGCATCTTGTCCTGCCTCTAATTTTTCGATGATTACAGATGTAATAAGTTCGTGTTTTTCAATGACTTGTTCATCGCTATACTCGTCATTTTCAATTTTAGCTCTTTTAACAATATCCATGTATGCGATGATGTTTCCATCGTTCATGTTGATGCCATTGAGTTCAATTGACCTTTCGAAGGCAGCAATAAGGGTAGCATAGCGGGAGGGTACTTCTCGAAAGTATTTATATCCATCCATCGTTTTTCTATCGATTACGCTTTCTTCTTCTCCATAGTATCGGATTCGTAGGTCGTAAAGTTTAAGTACTGAATCTGCCAACAGTATTTTTCTAGCAGAATCAGTTTCCATATCGGCCAACTCAGAATAGATATTTACTCCGCTGATGTAAATGGATTTATTCAATTCGGGCGTATTTTCCAATAGCCACTGCAGAGGAGGAACAGCCAAAGCGTACTGGCCCGCTTTGCGGTAGTCGTTAGAAACGATGTATTTCTCCTTTGAAAGGTCTCGAAGTTGAGGATCTGCTGGCCAATTCCAGCCTTGCTGCGCTTGAGCAAAGTTGTGCGAAAGTGCCAACACGACTATGGTCACCCACATTTTTCCAAATAAGTTCATAAGGGTCTCCTTTCCATTAGTTAAACCTACTTCTGTAGAACCAGCTCTCATCACCCACTGTGATGCCAAGGCCAATTCTAAAGAACCTCTCAGAAATCATGTTCCCACTGGTATTTCCTCGGGAACCTACTTTCATCGAAAGGCTTAGGTTATTGAATCTTAACGGTGCAGATATGCCAAAATTAATGCCAACTTCCTTAATCTGTTTTCCATTGACGATGTAGGGGGTATTCTCATAGGAAAAACCGGCTCGATATGTCATTTGTAGCAAATAATTGTTGAGAGCAGCAGCATTAGGTGTATATTCTCCACCTACAGAAAAAGTAGAGCTTCGTGCAAGCGAACCAGCCGCCAAATTTTCAGTAGCGTATTGCGACCAGTCTGAAAGATGGTATTCTACACCAACCAAATAATTTAATCTTTTGCTAAATGTTGCTCCTATACTCATTGAAGAAGGCAATTTAAAATAGCCAGGTTGCCGCGTGAGGATTGTGTCACTACTTAAAACAACTCCATCAGTCCCACGAATTTGGTCAAGTTTGGAGAATTTATTGGTGTTTACTTCGGCATCGAAAGAGTATGTTCCTGCTATAATTATTTGCTTCTGGTTTTCCAGTGGGATTGTAAATGCCGCCGCACCAGTCAAATTGACGTCGGAATAGGTGACGCGATCATAAAATCTTGTACTCACGTTTGAAATGGGAGAATTCTCGTTTAGCAGTCTAGTTTCGGTTTCTTCAAGTCTTGAGCCGAATAAGTAAGAAGCCTTTATTCCTAAAGAAACATATTTATTGATTCTGACACCATTAGAAATATATACCTCGGTTATCCCGCCTGTCAATTCGGTATCATTAAGTACTTGAAAGGGCGACCCTGCTAATTCACCAACTTTTTGAACCCGATGATTGATTGTGCTGTACGGATTTAGTCCAAAACTCATGGTCCATTTACTTGGAATTATCGGTAATCCAAAGGCAATGTGAGAAAAGGTGCCAGAAACATAATCTTCGCTCAACGTATCTTGCTGAATGGTGCGTGTCTCAACAAAGCCACCAAACTCAAAAGTAAAAATATTATTTAAAGGTAATAAGGCTGGATTTGCAGTATTTAAAAACAAGAAACTACCATTTGCCGTCCCTTTCATACCCATACCTGCATTATTCATCAGAGCTCCCTTTTGGATATCCCCTATGCCCAAATTAGTATAGGGAGAGCGGGAGCCTTGGGCAAGTGAACTCAATGTGATAAAGCAGAGGAGGACAACTAATAGGTTAACTCTTTTTCTTAGATTCATTGTATAATAAAATGCAGTTCAATCCCAATAGCACAAGATTTGGGAGGACAAAGATGGACGATTGCTTTCTTCTTTCAAAAAGTTTACCTCCTCCTCCACATATAATTGTCTTTAAATCAGGATAATCTTCTTTAAAACGGTCTATTAAGCCATCGATTTCGGCTTCCACACCAAATTTTGCGCCAGCTTGCAAGCAAGTTTTGGTAGTTTTTCCAATTATTTCAGCGTCATCATTTTTTGAAACAAGCGGGAGGGAGCTTGTAAATTCATGCATTGCCTTCAATCGCATTTCCAATCCAGGGCTAATCATGCCACCATTATATCCACCATGCTGATTCAGAATATCGTAAGTGATACATGTGCCAATGTCAATGACAAATACATTTTGCTTGGGAAATAATTCCCAAGCTCCTGCAATTGCTGCCACTCTATCCATTCCTAACGTTTCGGGAGTTTGGTAGTGGTTAATAAAAGGTAAGCTAGTTTGATGATTTAAGTGCAATGAATGCGCAAAAATTGGATGAAGTTGAATTTGCTTAACGCTGCTTATGATGCTAGAGAAGGCAGAAAAGTTTGATGGTAGTGAGGCAATCAATTCTTCGACTGAATTAAATTCCTCCCGCTTTTTTAATTCAACGCCTTCAAAAGTTGCAACCTTACTTAAAGTGTTACCAATATCGATGGCAAATTGCATATCAATGCTTTTATTATAATCTTGGAAATCTTTTCAAATATAGGATAATCCTAAAGCTATGCCCTAATTTCTACTAAGTTGTACATTCATTTCATTTTAGGTAATTAAGATTTTAAAAAAATTTCTATGAGTAAGCAGTGGAAAATAATAGGCTTGATGTCCGGCACCTCGCTAGATGGGCTAGATATGGCATGTTGTAAATTTTGGGTGGTAAAGAAGCAATGGCACTTTGAAATCGAAAAAGCTAAAACTGTGCCTTTTTCGGAAAGTTGGAAAATACGATTGAGGAAATTGAAAAAGCTAAATGGGCTGGACTTAGCGATTACAGATATAGAATTAGGAAAATGGATGGGGCAACAGGTCAAGGCATTTTCTGAATCTTTAGCCAGCCAAGCAGATTTTATTTCATCTCACGGCCATACTGTTTTTCATCAGCCTGAACGGGGTCTAACGATGCAAATTGGGTCTGCGGCTCACTTGTCAGTAGCATCAGGCTTACCTGTAATTTCCGATTTTCGCACATTGGATGTAGCCAAAGGTGGCCAAGGAGCTCCATTGGTACCAATTGGCGATGAATTACTATTTGCAGAAAATGATTTTTGCCTTAATTTAGGTGGAATTGCCAATGTGTCGGCAAATATGAAAGGACGTAGAATTGCTTTTGATTTAGCTCCATGCAATATGGGTTTGAATCATGCTTGTGCATGGCTCGGAATGAATTATGATGTGGATGGTAATATTGCCAAATCGGGAATATTAATTGAATCCTTACTGGAGGAATTAAACAATTTACCATTTTACAGACAAGATTTCCCAAAGAGCCTGAGTTCTGAATGGTTCGAACAGCACATATTACCTGTAATTGAAAGCTACCGAAACCAAGCTGCTGACGTTTTGCATAGTTTGGTGCATCATAGTGCATACCAAATTGCCCAAGGGCTAAAAATGCTAAGACAGAACAAGTGTAAAGTTTTAATTACTGGCGGAGGAGCTCACAATGGATTTTTTATCTCCACTCTTCGGTCTTATTTAGGATCAGAATTTACCATTGAAATACCATCTCACGAAATAGTAGACTTTAAAGAAGCATTAGTTTTTGCCTTTTTGGGATTGCTCTGTGCTGAAAATCAGGTAAATATACTGGCAAGTGTGACTGGGGCGAAAAGCGATTCCTCATCAGGTCAAATTAGCGGGAAGCTTCCATTTTAATTTTAGTATTTTCGAGCTGAAAAGAAAATCCATGAAAGCCTTATTAGAGAAATTTGAAAATAAGAAACCTGAAATTGTATTCGAATGGCATGATCCTGAAACCGATGCCGAGGGTTGGGTGGTGATAAACTCCCTTAGAGGGGGTGCTGCGGGTGGAGGAACAAGAATGCGAAAAGGTCTTGACCGCAAAGAAGTAGAAGCCCTTGCCAAAACGATGGAAGTGAAGTTCACTGTATCGGGGCCGCCCATTGGAGGAGCAAAATCAGGAATCAATTTTGATCCTTCTGATCCACGCAAAAATGATGTTTTGGTGCGCTGGTACAAAGCTGTAATTCCATTGTTGAAGAATTACTATGGTACGGGTGGAGATATGAATGTGGACGAAATTCATGATGTAATTCCAATAACTGAGGACTTTGGCCTTTGGCATCCACAAGAAGGGATTGTAAATGGGCATTTTAACCCAAGCGAAAAGCAGAAAATCCACAAAATTGGGCAGCTGAGACAGGGTGTCTCAAAGGTGATTGAAGATACTAGCTTTACGCCTGACCAAAAGCGTAAATACACAGTCGCCGATATGATCACCGGCTACGGCGTGGCTGAATCTATTTTTCATTACTATAATTTGTGGGAGAATGATTACAAAGGCAAAACAGCCTTAGTACAAGGTTGGGGAAATGTAGGGGCTGCTGCTGCTTATTATTTGTCTAAGGCGGGCGTGAAAATCATCGGAATTATTGATAGAGATGGAGGCTTAATAAACAAAGAAGGTTTCAAGGTTGAGGAAGTTAGGGACTTATTCCTGAATAGAGATGGGAATAAGTTGAGGAGTAATAATTTAATTCCGTTTGACGAGATGAATAAATTGGCGTGGGAATTAGGAGCCCAAATATTTGTGCCTGCAGCTGCCTCCCGCCTAGTCGGTAAGGATAATTTAGACAAACTGATCGAGGGAGGTTTGGAACTAATATCCGCTGGAGCAAATGTGCCGTTTAATGATGAAGAAATTTTCTTTGGCCCAATTTCCTCGTTTGCAGATGAACAGGTTGCAGTAATTCCAGATTTCATTGCTAATTGCGGTATGGCTAGAGTTTTCGCATACCTTATGAGCGGCGATATGGATATCGAAATTACGGATGAAGCGATATTTAAAGATGTGAGCCAAACGGTATTGAACGCGCTATCGAAAGTTCATCAACTGAATCCTAAGAAGAAAGGCCTTATTAAGACTTCTTTAGAATCTGCTTTATCGCAGTTGGTGTAATAAGGTATCAGATTATCAAATATTAATTCTGATTTTAATAGAAATTGATAATATTAACCATGAATTTGAAATTAAGCACCAGAAAACTTAAAAACTGACCCCCTCATGCCCTTGAAGCATTATATACAACTATTAGTTTATACAATATTTTTAATTAGCATTTCAAGTGTGTCGAATGCTGCTTTTTCCGCTGATTTAAAATCGGAAAGTGTGTTCCTAGAGAACACCCAGGCAGATTTGCAAGATGAAAATATTGAGCATGCACAAGAGGAAGCGCATAATAGCGATCGTCCATCTGCTCCTTTATGGTCTGTGCTGCCATTCGTAATATTGCTTTTGATGATTGCTACAGGGCCATTGTTTTACGAGCACTTTTGGCATAAGAATTACCCAATCATTGCAGTTTTATTGGGGGCAATAGTGATCACATATTATTTATATGGTCTTCAAAATACACACGGTCCTGTTCATGCACTCGCTGAATATGTTCAGTTCATAGCTCTACTAGCCTCTTTATTTATCGCCTCTGGCGGTATTTTGATAAAAGTAGATAAAAAGTCTACAGCCCTTACAAACACTGCTTTATTGTTGATTGGGGCACTTATCGCCAATTTCATAGGTACGACAGGGGCTTCGATGCTTTTGATCAGACCGTTTATTAGATTGAATAAAGGGAGAGTTCAACCGTATCATATTATCTTCTTTATATTTTTGGTTTCGAATGTTGGAGGGTCATTAACTCCAATTGGAGATCCGCCTCTGTTCTTAGGATTTCTTAAGGGTGTTCCATTCTTTTGGACGTTGGAGCATAATTTAATACCATGGTTTTTTATATGCTTGATTTTAGCAACTATTTTCTATTTCATTGATAAAAGAAATAAGACAAGCACCCTAGAAGATGAGGAAGATGTCGCAGATTTTACCAATAAAATATCCATCATTGGTTTAAGGAACTTTATCTGGCTGGGGGTAGTAATTGCAGCTGTATTTCTAGATCCTAATGTAATTGACGGCGTGCCATATATAGCCTACGATGGTCAGAAGTTCTCCTTTTTGAGGGAGATTATTATGTTATCTGTAGCGTTCTTTTCTTGGAAATACGCAAATGCAGAGGCACATAAAGGCAATGAATTCAATTTTGAACCTATTCGCGAGGTGGCCTTTATTTTTATTGGTATTTTTGCAACGATGCTTCCAGCACTTGAATTGGTTGGTAATTTTGCGAAGTCAGAAAGTGGAGCTGCTTTGATTAATCACAATACACTTTATTGGGGAACAGGTCTTTTATCTGGCTTTTTAGATAATGCGCCAACCTACCTTAATTTTTTAGCTGCTTCAATGGCCGCACAAGGGGCCGATATTAATACGATTGCAGACGTAAGGCAATTTGCGGGAGGAGCTTATCCAGATAGTGTTCTTTCGCTGAAGGCAATTTCAATTGCTGCGGTCTTTTTTGGCGCAATGACTTACATCGGTAATGGGCCAAACTTCATGGTGAAATCCATCGCGGAACAAGTTGGTGTAAAAATGCCATCCTTTTTTGGCTACATCTTAAGATTCTCAATTCCAATTCTATTACCAATTTTAATAGTCGTTTGGTTGATCTTCTTTGCCTTCATTTAGCATTTGTGCGAACACATTTCAAATAAGAGTGTTTTCTAATTGAGTGAAGTTTTATATCTTTTGGAAAATTGAGAATCGAGTATGGCGATCTATTTTATCGACATGGTGCTGTGTGGAATTGTTTACCTGATTTTGGTATACTTTATGTTTTTGCTGATGCGCAAAAGAGGATCAAACGGGAGGGGTGGTTCAGATGATGGGGACGGTGGATTTAAATTGCCTAATAGGCCTAAAATTGACCTCCCGCCGGGAGTAGTTTGGCCTAGCGGCCCAGTATCAAAACTGGAAGAACCAGAAGAAGTTCTTTTTTAACAATTAAGCATTACACTCTTTACAAATTCCTTGTAACAATACATTCGCCTCTTTATACTTATAGCCATCTGGCAGATTGAGCTTAGGAATGATCACCGACTCAATGCAATTAGTTTCTCCACATTCTAAACACTTAAAATGGATGTGATCATGATTATGGTCATGTGTGTCGCATGCTTCTCTGCATAGGGCATATTTTGGAGTGCCTTCGTCATCCAAGACTTTGTGGATTATCCCCTTGTCAAGAAAGGTTCTCAATGTTCTATATATGGTCACTCGGTCGTAATCTTTTCCTACTTTTTCCTCCAATGATGAATTAGACAAGGCATAATCTACGTCAATAAACAAGGATATCACTTCTTGTCTGCAAGGGGTTAACCTGAGTTTAAAACTTTTCAATAATCCTTCTGGTGATAGATTCAACATGCCGATAGACATTTTATAATTTAAATGACTAACCAAATTTAATGTATTTTCATTCATTGAGAAATAAAAAAAGGAGACCGAAGTCTCCTTTTTGATTATGTTATTTGTTTCTATCTATTATCTGTAGATTGTAATCTCAGTTCTACGGTTGTTTTGGCGGCCTGCTCTAGTATCATTAGTATCTACTGGCTTAGTTTCGCCATACGATTCTGGTCTAATTTTATCGGCAGCGAATCCTTTGCTAATTAAGTAATCCACAACAGCTTTAGCTCTTCTTTCAGATAAACCCATGTTGTACATTTCAGGACCAGTGCTGTCAGTATGTCCAGCAATGATGATGTAAGATACTTTAGCTTCTTGTAGGTACTCATAAGTTCTATCAAGTTCAGCTTTTGATTCGGCACGTAACGTAGCTCTATCGAAGTCAAACAGAATCTTAGTAGTACTTAGGATAATAATTTCTGGCTCTGGGCAAAGATCTTTATTAACCTCTTTGAATATTTCAGAAGATTCAATATTTAGACTTTCAGAAAATGCTTTGTGACCTTCGGCATTAGTTGAGATAGTATAATTATGACCTGACTCTACTAATACTGAATATGCACCTGTGTTAGCGTCTGACTGAGCAGAGTAAGTTTTGCCATTAGCAGTAAGTGTTACAGTAGCACCAAGTGGCTTACTTGCATCACAATTAGACAATACGCGTCCTTTCACTTCAACCATAGCGATATCATCTGCAACTTCAGGTCTTAGTGTGTAAATGTCCGCATTTACACCATCTTCACCGATGGCAAGAAAACCATATTCAGACCACTCTGGATGTATGTAATATGCATTATCATGATTGTTATTTACAAATGGGCCTAAGTTTTCTGGTTCTGACCAGTTTGTCCATGTGTCATCAAGTCTAGTTGTTTTGAAAACGTCACCGTTTCCGTATCCTTCGTGACCGTTTGAAGTGAAATATAAGGTAACATTATCTTGGGATAGGTAAGGAGTCAATTCATCACCTTCTGTATTTATAACACTATCTAAGTTCATAGGGTAAGTCCACTGACCTTTTTCTCTGTCTTTTAGGAAAGATACGTATAAGTCTCTTCCACCTTCAGTTTCATCCATATCAGATGAAATGATCATAGTCTCTTTGTTCTTGCTGATAGTGAAATTGAACTCATCATCATAATTATGAAAATTAATGATATCGAGTTTTGTAGGCTCACCGTAAGTGCCGTCTTCAGATTTTACACCTTGTGACACTCCAAATTTCATGTTCCCTTTTTTACCGTATACATTACCAAGAATAGCTTCTTCGCCATCTACAGTTACGTCAGCAATAAAATTGAAGCCTGCATTATTCATTGGCTCACCCATGTTTATCGCTTGACCCCAGTTATCACCTTGGCGATCTGAGTACCAAATATCCACTCGGTCAGTTACACCACCAATATTCTCAGGGTGATTTCTTCTGCTGAAGTAAAGTCTGTTTCCGTCAGGAGTAAGGATTGGGTTGATTTCATGATAATCTGTGGTGTTAACACCTTCACCAAGTATTTCTGGTGAGTAGCTAATTTTAGCAGAGTTTGTGATACCAATTCCATCAATGCCTTTTTGGCCTGATACTTTAGAGCCATCAAATACAACCTTGATAGCAGAAACTTCGAAAGAACTTCCGCTAGGCATAGTTGCCGCAGTCATTTTCTTTCCATTTTGTGACATGGCATTATACTTTCTTAAAGGGTATTCTCTACCATTTGCATCGTATCCGTAAATTTCAGAGATAGAACCACCATTCATGGTTTCGCTGATTATTACTTGTTTTACAACTAATGGAGTTTCAAATCCAACTTTAATAAATTCTTTGCTGTTGTCGCCTGTTGGGCTCCAGAAAACTGGCTGTGTGTTGCCTTCAGGGATCATTCCGGGTCTGCCAAGAGCATAATCTTTCTGGAAATCAAGTGACCTTTCAGAAGATGCTTCCATAACGGTGCTGGCCCATTGCACGTTTTGCGAATAGGCCTGCAAGAAACCCATCAAAACCAAAAAAGTGGTAGCAATTTTTCTCATAGTAATATGGTGATTTGTGATGTTACGTATTAAAAGGTTAAAATTAAATCAAAAAGCAACTTAAACAAACTTTTTGGACAAATTTAACAAGAAGTTAAATTTCTTCAATCGCGTTGCGCTGATTTTATTTTCTCTATATATCTTATATTGAAGGTACACATTTTCAATCTAATTGCAACTGTAGTCTTACTAAGTTGCTATAAGTTCCTTCATCATTTTTCGATAATTCCTCGTGAGTACCCGCCTCAATTACCCTCCCATCGGCCAATACGTAGATTTTATCCACTTTTCGTATGGTCGCCAATCGGTGTGCAATGATCAGTGTAGTTCTATTTTTCATTAACTCATCCAATGCTTTTTGAACCAAAAATTCAGATTCTGCATCTAGTGAACTGGTAGCTTCATCCAAAATTAATATTTTTGGATTCTTCAAAATTGCTCTAGCAATGGCAATTCTTTGGCGTTGTCCACCACTTAATTTTACGCCTCGCTCTCCAACTAAGGTATCCATTCCTTCGGGAAATGAATTTATAAACTCCAAAGCGTATGCTTTCTCGGCGGCTTGTTCTATTTCTTGTTTGCTAGCACCTGGTTTGCCATACGCAATATTTTCACCAATACTCCCTCCAAAAAGCAATACTTCTTGAGGTACGATACCAATATTTTTTCTATACGCCGAAACTGGAATATTATTAATGGATTGCCCATCTATAATAATTTCGCCCTCAGTCGGAGCATAAAATTTTATCAGTAATTGCATAATGGTTGACTTACCAGCCCCACTTTGCCCAACAAGGGCAACTTTTTGCCCTTTATTGATCGTTAGATTTACTCCCTTCAATACTTCTATATCCATCCTAGTGGGATAGGTAAATCTGACATTATTGAATTGAATATCCCCTTCTAAGTTTACAGTTGGCTCATCGCCCGTTTTTTCTAACTCTTCTCCATGCTCATCTAAAATCTCAATGACCCTTTCAGAAGCACCAATGGCTTTTTGTATCTGGCTATATAAATCGCCAAGGCCTGCAATGGAACCACCGATAAATGTGGTGTATAAAATGAATGAAAGTAAATTACCAACACTTATTTCACCAGTTGACACTAAGGTTGCTCCATACCACATCACACCTACGATGCCACCGAATAGAGCGAATATTATAAATGAAATAAAAGCGCCTCGGTAATTGGCGGCCTTTAGCGCAATCTTCACTACTTTGTCTAATGCCGAATTATATCTTCTTGTCTCAAATAGTTCGCTTGTAAATGCTTTTACTGTTTGAATACTTACTAATGTTTCCTCAACGATCACATTTGCGGCTGCTAATTCATCTTGTGTTTTTTTAGACAATGAACGGATAAACTTGCCAAAAATAAATGCCACAATTACAATTACTGGAAATGTGGCCAGCATAAATAGTGTAAGCTGTGGGGTGGTAAAGAAAATAATAAATATGCCAACGAGCAAGGTTAAAATTTGTCTAAGAAATTCGGCTAAGGTGATGGAAAAGGTGTCTTGTAGCTGAGAAACATCTGAAGTGATTCTGCTAAAAAGCTCACCCGTTCTGCGCTTGTCATAAAAACCAAGCGGGAGGGAAAGCAGTCGGGTATATAAATCTAATCGTATATCGGCCATCGCTCTTTCGCTCACTCTAGCAAATAGGTACACGCGAAAAAAAGAGAAAAAACTCTGAACGAGCAGAACTCCTAAAAGCACCAGCGCAATATGATTGACATCATTCAGATACCAGTCCGAGTTTCCTGAGGCGGCATCCACCAGCCTGCCAGCTAACTCAGGAAAGGCCAAAAGTGTAAGGCTGGACAGAAGTAGAAAAACGAGCCCTAGTATGAACTTATTCAAATAAGGCTTCATATAATTGAATATTCTCCCCAATTTACTTAGGGATGCCTTATTGACTGGGCGCTTTTCAGAATCGGACAATTTATTTAATTTTCTGGCCATTGAGGCTTTTTATTTTTTTGTAAAGGCAGATTTAATTCGATTCAGCATAAGTTTTTCTTTTTGCCAGAAAAATGAAAACTGGCCAAAAATAAACCCGTAAAATAGCAATAGAGTTTGGTAAGTGGGTAAAGTAATGAGGATGAAAAAGCCAATTCGGCCAAGTAAACTCATATTTTCGCTTAAGTTAAAGATATTATAAATCCATAATTTAGCAGAAACAGTGGTAAGTCCGGTAAGCGCAAACACCACAAGAACCAATACCACCTGAAAAATACTTTTCAATTTCCATTTACTCTGGAGCTTTGCTAGAAAGGAATCCCTACGGCCTTTTTCCTTTTTATTATTTATCAATACCGTATTCTCCACATGGCGCAAATTTACCTACAATACTTATTGATTCACAAATAATACAGAATCCTTTTGCCATTCAAGACATTTAATAACCAAAATCATTTATTGAACTTGGAATTCTCATTAACTTGGAGAAAATTAAATACTCAATTCCAAAATTATGAGTCAGCATAAACGAATCTTAGTCGCCCTTGATTTTTCAGATATGGACAAGGTGCTTATCGAATACGCAAGTCTATTGACTAAGCTTATTCCTGTAGAGGCAATGTATTTTGTCAAAATAGTTGAACCCCTAGAAGTATCCGATGAATTGAAGACTCGCTACCCTGATTTGGCAATTCCTGTGGATGAAGTCATTAAAAAGGAAATGGAGGAGTTAATTACCAAATTTGATTTCAATCTGAAAGAATTTGATAGTCAAATCTTGGTGCGGGAGGGAAACAAATCCAATGAGCTACTTAAAATTGGAAAACAAAAAAATATAAATCTGGCTATTGTAGGTCGAAAAAGAGCATTGAAAGGAACTGGCCATGCGGCAAGACAACTTACGCATAAATCTCATTTTTCTGTTTTATTTATACCAGATCATTGCCGACTTACGATGTCTAAAATTCAGGTAGCTGTAGATTTTTCAAAGCATTCAGAACTAGCGATTAAAGAGGCTGTTTACTTAGCTGAAAAAGCCAATGGAGAAGTTTTCTGCCAAAATGTGTATGTCGTGCCAAAGGGGTTCTCCAAAACAGGCAAATCATACGATCAATTTGTGGAAATCATGGAAGGCCATGCCCAAAAGGATATGGAAAAATTTCTGAAGCCCTATCACAAAACGGATGTAAAAATTCATAAAGTATTTACACTTGATGATGACAAAAAGCCCTCGGACAAAATATCTGCCTTTGCAAGTGATGAAAATATTGACCTAATCATAGTTGGCTCTAAAGGCAGATCAGGAGCTGCCTCAGTATTGCTTGGCTCAGTTTCAGAAAGGCTGCTTACATATCAACCCGAATGCGCCATTATGATCTTAAAAGATGACGGTGAAAATATGAGCTTTTTGCAAGCCTTTTACAAAATATAATCTAGTCTTTTATAAATCGAGCTTCTACAGAATACCAAACACTATCTTGGGCAATTATTTTTTGACCAACAACTATTTGATAGCTGTCAAGGATAATCTTGGCATTGATTTCAGTAAAGAATATATCGAATACTCTCTCGGAGTGATATACATAATTTTTGTCCTTTACAACCCATATGGCATGTAATAACGCCTGGTTGCGAGAGGTAAATTGTGCACGGATAATATTTGGTGACTCTGTCTCTTTTGCTGTTAGGGTCACAATTTCATCTCCATTCGAAGCGTTTTCCTTTGTTATGTCAAACACACCTCGATAAGCAGGCTTATTCAAGTCATACTGAAGCAACAGGCTCACCTCCTCATAATATGTTGTACTGTCGGCTTCAAAGATTTGTTCTTCTACACTCCCGCTGGTATTTACTGTTTTCACCAAACTCATTTCCTCGTCCAAGTTGTTTTGGATAGCCAAGCGAATAGCATTTGGCACATCTGGATAATCTTTTTCCGATGCGGAAATTTTAGGATCCGGAGTTTGGCATCCTAGCAACGCCAATGACAGTAACAATAAAAATGCGAATAATTTATTCATATTAAGCAGGTTCCAGTCATTTCGGTGGGAATATCAATATCCATTAATGTAAGAATAGTTGGTGCTAAATCACCTAATTTTCCATCTCTCAAAGAGCTGAATGTACTATCAAGCAAAATGCACGGTACAGGATTAGTCGTATGAGCTGTATTGGGTGAGCCATCAGAATTTATCATCATGTCAGAATTGCCATGATCTGAAATAATGATAACGGAGTAGTGATGTTTCAAGGCGGTTTCAGCAACATCCTTTGCGCAGGAATCCACGACTTCGCAAGCTTTTACCGCGGCTTCAAATACGCCTGTGTGTCCCACCATATCTGGATTGGCAAAGTTTAAACAAATAAAGTCTACTTCCTCCCGCTCTAAATTTGGAATGATGGCATCCCTAATGTCATAAGCACTCATTTCTGGTTGTAGATCATACGTGGCTACTTTTGGTGAGGAGCACATTATTCTTTCTTCTCCTTGAAACGGAACTTCTCTTCCTCCAGAAAAGAAAAAAGTGACGTGGGGATATTTTTCTGTTTCAGCAATTCGAATTTGCTTTTTCCCTACCTTACTAATCACTTCTCCCAAAGTATTTTTGAGATCATCTTTCGTGAAAATTGGCCTTACGTTTTTATAGCCATGATCATATTCGGTGAGGGTAACATAATGGAGTGGGAGGGTTTTCATTCCATATTGCGGAAAATCCTGCTGTGTAAGGACCTCTGTTATTTCCCTACCTCTATCAGTGCGGAAGTTAAAGCAAATCGCCACATCATTCTCTTTGATATACCCGATACGCTTTCCCTTGATATCTACGGGGATAAGTGCGGGTAGAAACTCGTCTGTGATACCTTTATCATATTGCTCTTGAATGGCCTGGTTCAAATTAAGCACAGCGTCGCCCATTGGAGGATTTGCTAGGCAAAGTGCATCATAGGCTTTTTTTACTCTTTCCCAACGTCTATCTCTATCCATTGCGTAGTATCTTCCGACGACTGATGCAATTTTCACTTGTGTGCCTTCCATTGCATGTTGTAGTTCTTGCACATAATGCAGCCCACCTGTGGGGTCAGTATCTCGCCCATCTGTAAATGCATGAATAAATATCTGATCTACTCCTTTTTCTACAGCTATTCTACATAGCTCAATCAAATGAGCTATATGTGAGTGAACACCACCATCAGAAAGCAATCCCATAAAGTGTAGGGCTCTATCAGGTTTTTTCGATGCATCAATAGCTTCTAGTAGCACTTTGTTCTTTTGGATTTCACCATCTTCAATGGCCTTATTGATTTTGACCAAGTCTTGATATACAACACGACCAGCACCTATATTCATGTGGCCTACTTCGGAATTACCCATTTGCCCATCTGGAAGGCCTACATACAATCCCGAGGCTTGTAATTTACTGTGCGGGTATTTTAAATATAACCCATCGATAAAGGGCGTATTTGCTGCATCTATTGCAGAGACACTTTTGTTGTTGGCAATTCCCCAGCCATCAAGAATCATCAGTAATACTTTCCTATTCATTCTTCAAAGATACAGTTCGTTTGCTAAATTTGATTTGTTAGACTTTATTTATGGTCAAAGTCTATTTCTTGCAAGTGGCACAGTTTTGGACACACATATATTTTTAAAAACCTCATAATTATGCATTTATACAATAGAAGTTTAGTTTACCTAACAAGCCTATTCGTTATTAGTTTTCTCTTTACAAATGCTGTATTCGGTCAAAATTCAGTTTTAACTGAGGCAGGTGTTCAAATAGAAAAAGGAAATGCTAAAGAGTTGGTAAAAATGCTTCACGATAGAGTTGATATAACCATTGAAAAGGATCAACAGACGTTTAGTAGCGCGCAGGCAGAGTTTGTTTTAAAAGATTTTTTCCAAAAGAATCCTCCCACTAGCTTTCAAATAATTCATGAAGGAGGGCCAAAAGACGGTCTTCAATTTGTGATTGGCAAATATCTTTCTGGCAATGGAAATTTTAGAGTTTTGATGCGAGTGCGCAAGGCAAATGATGTATATAAAATTTATAATTTAGACTTCAGCAGAGAATAATTAAATGAATTGGAAAACCCTGCCTTACCTTTCGAAAGAAGGAATAGATAATTTTATTGATAGAGCTTTATTAGAAGATATTGGTGATGGTGACCATACTACACTCGCCTCTATTCCACCAGGTGCCATTGAGATAGCTCGACTTCTTTGTAAAGAAGATGGTATTATAGCAGGAGCCGAAATGGCTGAAATGATTTTCAAAAGGCTAGATCCAAGACTGAGTGTGCAAATTTTGAAAATGGATGGCACCAGAATGCACAAAGGTGAAGTAGTATTTTTGGTAGAAGGCCCAGCAGCAAGTATTTTGACCGGCGAAAGATTAGTGCTCAATTGCATGCAAAGAATGAGTGCCGTTGCTACTTATACCCACAATTTGAACCGACTAATAAACCATACTAAAGCAAGGCTTTTAGATACCCGAAAGACAACGCCAGGATTTAGAATGATGGAGAAATGGGCAGTAGCCATTGGTGGAGGTGTAAATCATAGATTCGGCTTATTCGATATGATTCTGTTGAAAGACAATCACGTGGATTTTTGCGGAGGAATCAGCAAAGCCATACGTGCAACAAAGGCCTACCTGAAGGAAAATGGCAAAGATTTGAGGATTGAAATTGAAACGCGCAGTCTTAAGGAAGTAAAAGAAGTCCTGGAAGTGGGCGGAGTTCACAGAATCTTATTGGACAATATGAAACCTGGGATGCTTATTGAAGCCGTTGAATTAATTAATGGTAGATTCGAAACGGAGGCTTCTGGAGGAATCACCGAGGCAACTATCAAGTCAGTGGCAGAAACAGGCGTGGATTATATTTCAGTAGGCGCACTCACTCATTCATACAAGAGCTTAGATTTAAGCCTCAAAGCAGTTGGTTCTTAATCGAATATTTATTTCTTGAATTCCTTTTAAAATCGGATATTTGCGAGCCTTTTTAAGAACAAGGAATTAAATTCAAAAGTGTAATGATCGTTAAAACGAGAAAGTATAAGCTGGAAACCAGCACATTTATAAAGATAGGTCTCAAAAATATTCTTAAAGAGCAATGGTGGGTGTGGCTCATATTTATAGCCATTTGTGCAATGGCTTTCGTAATCCCATCTAATTGGTGGTGGATAGGCGGCCTTATTGCTTTAGCACTATATTGGTTGTTTTGGCTCATTCAGTTTGCGGGAGTTACGCAAATGGAGCAAACAAAAATGCTTTTTGAGAAACTGAGCTATCAAATTACCAGTAAGGATATTATTATCTGGGTGAATACGAAACAAGGAATGCCTGTAGCTTGGAACAAAGTCAAAAAGGCCGAAATTAGAAAAGATGCTTTTCTATTCGTTCTTTCCAAAGCACAATTTATTTACCTTCCCTTCCGTATTTTCAATTCGGATAACGAAAGGAAATTTGTCGAGACAATTCTTCGTCGAAAGGAATTGGTAAAGTAAGGCAAATAACAAATCGAAATATTAATTAGGCTGTTCCCAATCGGAACAGCCTTTTTTTAATGCCAATTCTCCGCAAGATAGCTAGAGGTATAGCCTTTATTACTTTTTCTCATTTCGTCGGGTGTTCCTTCAAATACCACATACCCTCCCGCTTCTCCACCCTCTGGGCCAAGGTCGATAATCCAATCTGCCGATTTGATCACTTCCATGTTATGCTCAATTATAATCGCTGAATTTCCTTGATCAACCAAGGCATTTATTGCTCCCAATAACTTTTTGATATCATGGAAATGCAAACCCGTTGTTGGTTCATCAAATATAAAGAGGATATGATCTTTGCTTGTTTTGCCTCCACGACCTAAAAAAGAAGCTAATTTCACACGCTGTGCTTCACCACCTGAAAGAGAGTTTGAAGATTGACCCAAACGAACATATCCTAAACCTACATCCTGAAGGGGCTTCAATTTGTTGATGATGGGCTGCTGAGCGTCAAAAAATATAAGGGCTTCGTCCACCGTCATCTCCAATACTTCCGAAATGTTTTTGTGATTATATACAACATCCAAAATTTCGGATTTGAATCGCTTGCCTTTGCAATTTTCGCAGGTGAGATAAATGTCAGCCATAAATTGCATTTCGATTTTCACGGTGCCTTCTCCTTGGCAATCTTCGCAGCGCCCTCCGTCCACGTTGAACGAGAAAAAAGCAGGCTTATAGCTTCTTTGTTTGCTCAATGGAAGTTCAGCATATAATTGCCGCACTGCGTCGTAGGCTTTTACATAAGTTACGGGATTGGAGCGGGAGGACTTACCGATGGGGTTTTGATCCACAAATTCAATTTGACTTACTCTTTTATAATCACCTTCCAGCTTATCAAATTTACCTGTAGCTTCCGCTCCTACGCCCAATATTTTAGCAATAGAAGGATGCAAAATCTTTTTGACTAAAGTAGACTTGCCAGAACCACATACTCCAGATATTACCGTGAGGATATCCAATGGAAAACGGACATCAATATTTTTGAGATTATTTTCCCTTGCTCCTCTTATAATTACAGCGTCCTTCCATTGACGACGGGAGGAAGGCGGGAGGATTTTTTCCGTTCCGTTCAGATATTTGGCTGTCCACGAAGCGGATGAAGCTTTAAGTTCTTCCATAGTTCCTTGAAACACCAAATTGCCGCCATGATTACCAGCATCCGGCCCTATATCTATTATCTGATCTGCCGCATGCATCACTTTTTCTTCATGCTCTACCACAATTACCGTATTGCCAATATCTCTAAGCGATTTCAATACACCAATGAGTCTATCGGTATCTCTGGGGTGAAGGCCAATGCTTGGCTCATCCAATATGTACATAGAGCCAACCAACGCGCTGCCCAGCGAGGTAGATAATTTTATTCGCTGAAATTCACCTCCCGATAAGGTGGATGTCAGTCTGTTTAGCGTAAGATACCCTAACCCAACTTGCTCCAAAAAGCCAATTCGGTTCTTTATTTCAAGTAAGATTCTTTTCGCTACTTTTTCTTGAAAACTACTGATGGTTAGTGAATTGAATATGTCGGCAAGTTTGTCTATTGGCTTCAATACTAAGTCTGTGATCGAATAGCCGCCAATTTTCACATAAGAGGCATCTTTTCTTAATCTACTTCCTCTGCAATCCGGACAAACAGTTCGGCCTCTGTATCTAGACAACAGAACCCGATATTGGATCTTATGTGTTTTGGACTCTAAGTGCGCAAAAAACGCATTGATTCCATCAAAATATTTATTACCCACCCAAACTAATCTTTGCTGCTCTTCCGTAAGCTCATTGTATGGTCTATGGATAGGAAAGTCAAAATGAATTCCATTCTTTACCAATGGCTGTTGCCAATTCACAAAGGATTCGGATCGCCAAGGCAAAATAGCACCTTCATAGATGGATAAGCTCTTATCAGGTATTACCAAGTCCGCATCTATCCCTAGCACTTTGCCAAAACCCTCGCAAGTTTGACAGGCACCATAAGGATTATTGAAGCTGAAAAAGTTTACACTTGGCTCTTCAAATATATCCCCATCTAGCTCAAATTTATCTGAAAATACTCGACGCTCGCCCTCAAGTATTTGGATGATACAAGTTCCCTCTCCTTCAAAAAAAGCCGTTAGTATGGAATCTGAAGTTCTAAAAATAGCATCTTCATCTTCCTTGTTTACTACACCTCTATCAATCAGAATCTCAATTATATCCTTCTTCCCTAATTTTGGGTTTTCGGTCATAATATCTTCAATAAACCAAACTTTTCCATTCACCATTACTCTTGAATAACCCTTTTGAAGAAGCAATTCAAGCTCTTGTATTAGATTTCTTTCTTTGCTTGGTTTCAGCTCGCAAAGCACAAAGAATTTCGTGTCTAGTTCTTGGTCCAACAGGAAGTTGACCACATTAGCTACGGAATCCTTTTTTACAATTTCCCCAGATTTGGGAGAGTAAGTAATTCCAATTCTCGCAAATAGAAGTTTGAGGTAATCGTAAATTTCCGTGCTTGTGCCTACTGTTGAGCGGGGGTTTCGATTGCTCACTTTTTGTTCAATAGCAATGGCTGGCGACACGCCTCTAATGAAATCCACTTCTGGCTTTTGCATTCGACCCAAGAATTGCCTTGAGTAGGCACTTAGGCTTTCTACATACATCCTTTGCCCTTCTGCAAACAGCGTATCAAATGCCAAAGAAGATTTGCCTGAGCCTGAAAGTCCGGTAATTACAACGAGCTTGTAGCGAGGGATGGCAACAGAAAGGTTTTTAAGATTATTTACGCGAGCCCTATGAATGATAATAAACTCTTTAGGGTCTATTGTTTCAGGATCGAATGGTTTTATTTCCAATTTTGAATCGAGCATATATTGTTACAAAAGTACGTTTTAGCAAATGGTTTCGGATATTATTTCTAAAATTTTATGGCTGTGCTTTTGACTAAACCTATGGAAAAACCCTTAATTGTATTGGCAAATCATGTCCAAGAGCGATTTTTTTACCAATTATTTCAAAAAAACAATTAAAAAGTTTTGCAAGTAACCGTTGAAAGGATACATTTGAGACTATTATAATTTTTTTAGCTAACCTACTAAACCAGACAATATGATATAAAGCTCTACGTTTACTAAAAGTACAAACACATGAGAGATTATGGTTTGAGCGACAGCCAACTGCTGGCGCTTTACAAAAATGGTAACGAAGATGCTTTTGCTCAGCTGGTTGAACGCCACAAGAACAGAATTTTCACCACCATATACCTGATTGTAAAAGATCAGTACATAGCGGAAGATTTATTTCAGGATACCTTTATTAAGGTGATTAACACCATTAAGTCAGGAAGGTACAATGAAGAAGGTAAGTTTTTACCGTGGGTTCAAAGAATTGCTCACAATCTTGCGATAGATCATTTCAGAAAAGCAAAAAGGTATCCTACCATCATTATGGAGGATGGTTCGTCCGTGTTCAATAGTCTTGAATTTACGGAGGAATCTTGGGAGAACGTGCAGATTCGAAATGATACTAATGCAATGTTGAAGCGCTTTATCAAAGAGTTGCCTGATACGCAGCGGGAGGTATTGATAATGCGACATTATATGGAAATGAGCTTTCACGAAATTGCAGAATCCACAGGCGTAAGTATAAACACTGCCTTGGGAAGAATGCGCTATGCACTGATTAACCTGAAGAAAAAAATGGTTAAAAATAATATAGCGTATGATCAAAACATCTACCCAAAATGATATTATCAGATACATTTACGAAGAAACAAGCCCAGAGGAAAATCAGCAAATAGAGCTTTCGCTATTGGTCGATCAAGAAGTGATTGACCAACACAATGAAACTTTATTAGCGGTGAATAATCTGAGGAGTTTTTACACAAGTCCATCTGATAGATGTGTGGAATCGATTTTAGCGTATTCAAAAAACGTTAACTTGCATTCGGTTTAAAGAACAATTCAGAATGCGAAAATCAGATCGGTATAAAGCACTGATCGAGTACTTTTCCAACGAAATGCCGGAACCTGAAACAGAGTTGGTTTATGCCAACTCTTATCAGCTCCTCATTGCCGTAATTTTAAGCGCTCAGTGTACAGACAAGCGGGTAAATATGATTACCCCCGCCTTAATTGAAAGATTCCCTACTCCAGAGACATTAGCTATTGCTCATTTCGATGAGGTATTTCCGTATATCCGGTCCATTAGTTATCCTAATAATAAGACCAAGCATATCATAGGCATGGCCAAGCTATTAGTCGATGAATACGACAGTGCGGTGCCAGGAACTATGGAAGACCTTATAAGATTGCCTGGCGTAGGTCGTAAAACGGCTAATGTAATTCTATCCGTTATTTATAACCAGCCTACTATGGCGGTAGACACTCATGTGTATCGGGTATCGAGGCGGATGGGTCTTGTGCCACTTACAGCCAAAACACCTCTCGAAGTAGAAAAACAATTAGTGAAGCATATTCCAAAAGAACTTGTTCCCAAAGCGCATCATTGGTTAATACTGCATGGAAGATACATTTGCCTGGCCCGATCGCCAAAGTGCAAAGAGTGCAAGCTGAGCTTTATGTGCAGGTATTTCGAAAAGCAACAAACCTCTTTAATGTAACCTACCGCTTTTTTGTTTTTATCTTTCGAGCATGAAGAGAATTACCATCATTCATCAGTATTTCAAAACGCCTGAAGATGGAGGGGGTATTCGTTCTTGGTATTTAGCAAAAGGGTTGGTAGAAAGAGGTTTTGAAGTGACTGTTATTAGCTCTTGGAATAAGAAGGAAAAGCAGGAATTCAATTTGGAGGGTATTAATGTAGTGTACCTACCCGTTTCTTATTACAATCATTATAAATTTTGGCGACGAATTCACGCATTTATAGAATTTGCAAGACAAGCATTTTTGACCGCCCGAAAAAGCAATTCAAGTACAGATCTATTTTATTTAATTACTACTCCACTTTCCGTTGCTGCTATAGGCTTATTTCTTAATAAGCCCTATCTCGTGGAGGTAGGTGATCTATGGCCCGATGCGCCTATTGACTTAGGGTATATCCAAAATCCTATTTTAAAGCGGATGTTGTTCGGCGCAGAACGAAAAATATACGCAAATGCAGCTGGAATTATTGCTCTTTCGCCGGCAATTGAAATGGCGATTAGTGAAAAATTAAGAGACAATAAAATTCCATTAACCACGATTACAAATTTTGCTGATATTGATTACTTTGATTTTAAGCGGGAGGGTTATAAGACGGATCAGAACAGCTTTCGAATAAGCTACATTGGAGCAATTGGGCGAGCAAATGACTTAAATAGGATTCTGGAAATTGCTGAAATGGCATTGATTAAAGCACCCAATTTACGTTTTGTGATAATGGGAGAAGGAGCCGAGCGTGAGCCTTTACGTAAGAAGGCTCATTTTCTTAAGTTGCATAATCTTGAATTTATAGCGCATAATTCGAAAAGCCATGCGAAAGATTTACTTGAGTCGTCTGATGCTGCATTGGTTACTTATGCTCAGTTTTCTATTCTAAATACCGGGAGCCCAAATAAACTATTTGATGGCTTGGCTGCTGGGAAACTAATCATCCTAAATTTTGGTGGCTGGATGAAAGACTTGGTGGAAAAGCAGGATTGTGGATTTTCTTACAATTCTGAGCGCCCAGAAGAATTTTTCGAAAAGCTAGCGCCATTCTTAGAGAGCCATAGTAGACTAGGCCAAGTGCAACAAAATGCCAGAAAAGTAGCTGAAAATAATTTCGATAAGACGCTTCAAATAGAAAAAACCATTCAGTTTATTCAAAATTTACCTGGTCTGTAGCCAGAGTTTGAAAATATAGCTTCACTATTTTCAGTTTCCATAAGAGCCTGTACAGTTAGCTCTTTATTTTTTTCCATATAGGCATTTACTATTTTCCACCCTAGCCATGCGCCAATTCTACCTGGGCATCTTCTACCTATTTCAGCCACAAAGGGTCTTTCGCCCATATATTTATTTTTGACAAAGTGGCTCGATTCAAATAGTAACTGCTTGTCGATAAAGTGTGCCCAAATAACGGCTTCATTTTCTCTTATGTCGGCTAATTGTATACTTGTGTAGGCTATTATGTTTTCGATGGGTTCAGCGGGTAATATCAGTTTGGTGAAATAATATGCTTTTCCATAGGAAATCATTTCGCTGAGCATGCTATTCTCGCTCAAGTCAAGGGTATTGAATCTATCCGAAATCAAGGTGACAATTGCAGGAATGATATAATCTTTATTATAGCGTTGGAGAATGTAATTTGGCACGTCTATCGGTCTAAACTTGGCACCTTCGCCTAAGAAGAAATCGAGCCCTATTACCACCATACTATCCGTAACTAGCAAATCGCTACCCATTCCGGTAATCATAGTATATACTCTCGGTGCTTCAAATGTTGGATATAAAACCTTGATTCTCTTAAAAGCCTCTTCTAGTTGACTTTCAAAATCACCCATATCTGCAAAAACCTTTTGAGTTTCTTCGTAAAGCTCTGCAATGGCAGGGTCGTATCGCATTGTATGCAATTGCTCAATGAGCTCTATGTCATCAGGCGTGTAGCCCAAAAATCTTGCGGCAACATCTTCATGTGTTACCAAGAAATTGAGAATATCTTCTTGGGTGTCCAACTGGAAAAAGTCTTTGTCCAACCGGGTGATACTTACTTCGAGGGTTACAGTGCTGGTATCAATGGTGTCGGTTTCGGTTGAGCATGCAACCGAAACCAAGGTACCGATGATTAAAAATAGCAATAATTTTATGCGCATTATTCAGCAGCCTCTAGCTGCATTTCAATTTCTTCACCAAATTTGTTGATGAATTTATACTCTGAAAGGCCTAACGACGAATCTTGTACCATTCGTATCCATCTGTTATATTTTAAAAACCAGCGGGTTCTCTTAGAAGGAAAACCTTTGGTAAAATATGAATACAAATAGGGATGAACAATTACAGAAACTGACTTTTCATTTTGCTTAAGAAGTAAGTATTCCAAATGTTGCTCAAGTTGATCCGCAATTCCTAAAGTTGCTGATACTTTGCCAGTACCGCCACAAGCAGCACAAAGCTCTTTAGTGGTGATATTCATTTCAGGCCTTACCCTCTGGCGGGTAATCTGCATCAGCCCAAACTTGGTAAGCGGGAGGATGGTAAACTTAGACCTGTCTGATTCCATCTCGAATTTCATCTGATCATACAGCTTTCGCTTATTATCAGGCTTTTTCATGTCAATGAAATCGATTACGATAATTCCTCCAATATCTCTTAAGCGTAATTGCCTAGCGACTTCATTTGCCGCTTGCATATTAATCGCCAAGGCATTCGCTTCTTGGTCAGCCTCAGAATTGGACTTATTTCCACTATTTACGTCAATTACATGGAGGGCTTCCGTATGCTCTATGATGAGATACCCACCTCCTGCCAAGCTTACTGTCTGGCCAAAGAGTGTTTTGAGTTGCTTTTCGACACCCAGGTGCTCGAAAATCTTCGCCTTTCCACTATACATCTTGACAATTTTCTCTTTGTCAGGCGCAATTTTGTGTAGAAAGCCTTTTACCTCATCATAAATCTTTTGATCATCCGTAGTGATACTATCAAATGATTCGTTCAATACATCTCTCAATAACGAGGATGTACGTCCCATTTCACCAATAATTTTGTCCTTAGGTTGAGCTTTTATTAATTTAGCTACTCCTTCGTGCCAATTTTCAAGTAGTTGCCTGAGGTCTTTATCAAGTAAAGCAACCTCCTTTTTTTCAGCAACCGTTCTAATTATCACCCCAAAACCTTCTGGCTTAATGGATGAAATGAGGCGCGATAATCTTTTTCTTTCTGCCTGCTCTGATATTTTCTTTGAAATATTTACTGCAGATGAAAAGGGCACAAGTACCATGTACCTGCCCGCTAATGATAACTCACATGAAAGTCGTGGTCCTTTTGTTGAAATGGGTTCTTTTACTACCTGAACAGGTATTTTCATACCTTTTGATAATACTTGAGAAATTTTTCCCAATTTATCAATGTCTTGGTCTGCCTTGAATCCATTCAGCTTGCCTGTAGCATCTTTATTCCCTTGTACAAATTTGGTGTATTTTACCAATGACTTAAACTGCGGACCTAAATCTTGGTAATGAAGAAAGGCATCTTTCTCATAGCCAATATCAATAAATGCAGCATTGAGTCCCGGTACTATTTTCCGGACTGTTCCAAGGTATATATCGCCTACTGTAAAACGATCTTCATCTTTATCGTAGTGATACTCAATTAAGCTTTTGTCTTTTAAAAGGGCTATACGACATCCATCTTGAGCGGAATTTATTATTAGTTCGCTACTCAATGTCGTAAAGTGTTAAGTGTTACATAAATTTTTTTTGCCCTAATTCGGAGCAAAACAGTAAAACCGTGCCTTTTAATAAAGCACGGTTTTTTATCTGTAATCAAGAGTTATTTTTTCTTATGTCTGTTCTTTCTTAGACGCTTCTTTCTCTTGTGAGTAGCAATCTTATGTCTTTTTCTTTTTTTACCGCAAGGCATAATTGTAATGTTTTTTGTTAAAAAATTATTTTATTCTCTCTGTGTACTGATCGATTGTCTTGATCATTTCAGGATCTGTAACCCTGTCCCTAAGCCTAGTGAAGGTTTCAAGGGCTTTTGGTTTGTTTTCGGCCTCAAGGTAACTAATTGCTAGGTATAGTTGGCCTTCTTCGTTTGCTGGATTTACTGCTTGGTAGCGCTCAAAATAATCAACAGCCCTTGGGAATTGCCTAGATTCTATAGAAAGTAGTCCCATATTGAACAATGCAAACTCATTCTCAGGGTCTTTGTCTAACACTTCTCTCACCATTAGAATTCCCTGCATTGGTTGCGGCGAATTCACCATAATGAGACCTAGCCTCGTTTTAGCTTCTAAATCTTCGGCATTTTTCTCAAGAACCTTTTGCAGAAGATCTGTAGCCCTTTCTGAATTAGATCGTACTTTTTCAGGTGTTACAGAAAAACTGTATGCATCAAAATACAAAAAAGCTGCCTGTTTTACATTGAGGTCAGTAGGCTGATTATTAGCCAAGATTCCTGCGTAATGTGCTGCGCTATCGAATCGATTATATCTTTTGTAAAGCTCAGCCAATTTGCCAGCAGCATCATTTATTTCTGCAGCTACTGGACTACTGCTTACTGTATTTCGATATTTTGTGATTTCTGTCTTTTCTTCTCCTGTAAAATCCGACATGTGAGCAAGCATATTACCGCCCGCTTCCATGTCCGATTCTTGTCCAGCAGTATTGGCTTGTCTTCCTCCCGCTTCTTCTTCATTATCCACAACAACCTTTGGTAGACTAAAAATAATAGCTACCAATGCGACTGATGCGATGACGAGGATGAGTTGGATTTTTGACATTTGATATTAAGGGTATTAATGAAAATTTACTTACCGCTGTCGTTTACCAATTTACTGCTTTTGATTTTTTCAACAAAAACCTTTGAAGGCTTGAAACTTGGAACGTAATGTTCTTCTATTACAATAGCCGTGTTTTTGGAGATGTTTCTAGCAATTTTCTTAGCTCTTTTCTTATTAATAAAGCTACCAAATCCTCTAACATAAATGTTTTCACCTTTTGATAGAGAGGATTTTACAACAGAGAAAAATGCTTCTACGGTAGTACTTACATCTGATTTGTCTACACCTGTTTTCTCTGCAATTTCTGCGATTACTTCTGCTTTAGTCACTTTTTTAATTGGTTTGAAATTTCCTAATAAACTAAAACCCAACGATTTTGGGATCACAAATGTACAATGAAGCTTGCTTTTTAAAAAACTATTTCATAAAAATGTAGCTTTGAGCAACGAGATATAGTTAAAAGATCGAATGAATAAAATTGATGAAAATGACTTTGCCAATGTTTTGATAGCTTGGTACTTAACAAACAAGCGTGATTTACCTTGGCGCAACACAAAAGACCCATATAAAATTTGGCTCTCTGAAATTATTCTCCAACAGACGCGAGTCGCTCAAGGACTGCCATACTACCTAGCTTTCGTTGAAAAATTTCCAACTATAGACAAATTGGCTTTGGCTGAAGAAAATGAGGTGCTTAGACTTTGGCAAGGACTCGGATATTACAACCGTGCCAGAAATCTGCATGCGTGTGCCAAATTTATCCACCATCAATTGAACAATAAATTTCCTCGTAGTTATCGAGAATTGTTGACGCTAAAAGGCATAGGGCCTTACACAGCGGCGGCCATAGCCTCCTTTGCATATAAAGAACCTGAGGCAGTGGTCGATGGCAATGTAATGAGAGTAATCACAAGATTTTTCGGGATGTACGATGATATTTCTGAAAATAGTACTCAATCCAAAATTCGAGAAATTTGTAACAGATTGATTTCAACGGAAAATCCTGACTTGTTTAATCAAGCGATTATGGAGTTTGGGGCACTGCATTGTAAACCAAGCCAACCAATGTGTGGCGAATGCCCATTTGCGGGAGGATGCATCGCTTATGCCAATCAATCTCAAAAAGAATTACCATTCAAGAGAGCCAAGATTAAAGCTAGAACTCGATTTTTTCACTACTTGATTTGGCAACAAGAAAGCTTAATTTATATGAAAAAGAGAGCTAAAGGAGATATTTGGGAGGGGTTGTTTGATTTACCAATGATTGAGACTAAAGAAAGAATCGACTTTGATTCCTTAAAAATATATATTAATAATTCTGAAATATTTAAAAATTACGTTATATTTAGAACTGAAATACCTGAGATGAAGCATATTTTATCGCATCAGGTTATTTATGCCAAATTCTTTTTGGCCGAGATTAAACTAAAGGAGCAAGTATTAGAGGAGCCAAAAGAAGAAGAAGGCTTCTATTCTTTAAAAGAAATAGAAGCCTTGCCTAAACCGGTGTTGATCACAAATTTTTTAAATAAATTTTTAACATAAATAAAACGATCATGGCAGTAAACAAAGTAATCCTTATTGGTAATTTGGGCTCAGACCCAGAAGTAAAAGCACTTGAAAGCGGCACCAAAGTTGCAAATTTCAACATCGCTACAACCGAACGGTATAAAGATAAAAGCGGTGAGAAGAAGGAAATAACTGAATGGCACCGATTAGAGCTGTGGGATGGCTTGGCGGGTATAGCCGAGCAGTACTTGAAAAAGGGTGATAAGGTGTACATCGAAGGAAAATTGAAAACGGATACTTGGCAAGACAAGGATGGGAATAATAAATACACTACGAAAGTGCGTGTAACCTCTTTGGAAATGCTCACACCAAGAAATTCAGGACAACCTTCTGGTGCAAATAGTGAAGAAGACGATCTTCCTTTCTAAATTGCAGAAAATTTAACTAAATACCTTGGAAGACCCCGATTCGAGTTTTCTATTATTACAGGTTCTTCAGGAACCTACGACCACATTTATACTACTCAATGTGATAGTGTTGGTTATTCTGCTAGCACTATCCGCATTGATTTCAGGTTCAGAAGTTGCCTTTTTTGCGCTCACGCAAGAAGAAATCAAATATTGCCAAGCAAATCCTTCTCATGGAAAAGGAAGAATACCTCGTTTGCTGAGCAGACCTAAATTGCTGTTGGCAACAATACTTATACTGAATAACCTTGTAAATGTAGCGATTGTCACCATTTCAACTTTCTTCACTTGGCGACTTTATGGTTTAGATTCAGCTAAGGGATCTGTAGTAGTGCTCCTTACGGCAATCATCACATTTGCTATTGTTTTCTTCGGTGAGGTGACACCAAAAATTTATGCAAACCAAAACAAAATGCGGTTTGCGGTATTTATGTCTCCTTTTTATAATGTAGCCAATCTTCTCTTTAGGCCATTGTCTTGGCTTCTTATCTCTATGGGCGATATGATAGAAAAGCGGGTGGAAACCAAAGGCTACGACATTTCTGTAGACGAACTGAACCATGCATTGGAGCTCACAGACTCAGATAGTTCCTCAAAAGAAGAAAAGGAAATTCTCAAAGGAATTGTGAATTTCGGGTCGCTCACGGTCAAGCAAATAATGACCTCCCGCATGGATATTACCGCCTTCGATTTTGATTTGGATTTCCACGAGCTAATGGATAAAATCAATAAGACTGGCTTCAGCCGCGTGCCTGTTTACAAAGAGACAATTGATAAAATTGAAGGGATTCTCTATATCAAAGACTTTTTGCCACATATAGATAAGGATGAGCATTTTCTATGGCAAGAAATGCTCCGACCTTCATTCTTCGTACCTGAGAACAAAAGAGTAGAAACCCTGTTAGGTGATTTTCAACAAAAGCGAGTACACATGGCGCTAGTTGTAGATGAGTACGGAGGAATTCAAGGCTTAATCACTCTTGAAGATATCATTGAGGAAATCGTTGGTGAAATAAATGATGAATTTGATGATGAGCAGGTTGTACACCAAAAACTAGATAAAAACACCTTCATCTTTGAAGGCAAAGTTTCGCTCAATGACTTTTGTAAAGTGATCGAAGAAGACCCCGAAATTTTTGAACAGGTGAAAGGAGATAGTGAATCACTAGGAGGTCTTTTGCTTGAGTTATTAGCTAAATTTCCGCGAGCTGGGGAGAAAATCCAATACGGCAAGTTTATTTTTACCGTTATTGCGGTAGATAATAAAAGAATAAAAAGAGTTAGAGTTTTTATCAATGCAGAGAATACTAAGCAAAGTTCAGATTTTACAGATTAAGGGATTGCCAAAGCCACTTTTCATGCTTGCCTTTTTATTCGTATGTCTATTTGCAGGGTGTGAATCTTCTTATTTACCGAAACCGTATGGCTACAATAAAATAATCCTCCCACCAAATGCATATCAAAGCTTAGGAGATAGCCTTCCTTATCGTTTTGAGATAAACACGCTCGCAATTGTAAGCACCGATACAGGACAATTGACAGAAAAATATTGGCTGGATATTGCGTATCCAGTGTTTGACGCAAGTATTCAGGTAACGTACAAACCACTATCGAATAGTCAGAAGGAGCTTGCCGAATATTTGAATGATGCATTTACATTGACATCGAAACATCAAGTAAGAGCCTATTCGATAGAGGAATCTATCATTCAAACTCCTCGGGGCAAAACGGGTGTTATTGCCGAGCTGAGTGGAGAAGTGCCTACACCATTTCAGTTTTTTTCAACGGATTCTAGCAGTCATTTTTTGCGCGCAGCTTTGTATTTCAATACCGCTACTAAAAATGATTCTCTTGCTCCCGTTATTGATTATCTTAAGCAAGATATGATTCACATGCTTAATACCCTTGAGTGGAAGAATGAATAATGGCCGGATTTTTCGACACCAAAATTGAATATCTGAAGGGAGTAGGCCCTCAAAAAGCAGCCTTGTTAAATAAGGAACTTAACATTTTCACCTGTGGCGATCTTATACAGCACTACCCATTTAGGCATGAGGATCGCACCAAATTTTACACCATTTCAGAGGTAAACGAGCAAATGCCCTTTGTGCAAATCAAAGGCAAAATATTTGCTATCGGCTGGCAAGGTGAAGGCAATAAGAAAAGATTGACCGCGGCCTTCCAAGACGACACTGGTAAATTGGAATTGGTTTGGTTCAAAGGCCAACAAGGAGTATTGCGGATGGTAAAGCCAGGTGCGGCTTACATCGTTTTTGGGAAACCCGCCAAATATGGAGCTAATCATAGTATTGCCCACCCAGAGATGGAGTTGCTTACGGAAAGTACACAGAAGCAAGCTTATTTGCAGCCTGTTTACTCTACTACAGAAAAGCTAAAAAGCAGATTTCTGGATAGTCGTGCACTCTCTCGCGTCATAAAAGAATTGCTGCGTGTCGCCCTTCCGCAAATAAGAGAAACCCTGCCCGAATATATCACTGAGAAATATAGCCTCATCGAGAAAGCCAGAGCGATTCGTCACTACCATTTCCCATCTTCTGCCGAAATGTTTAAAAAGGCAAAAGCAAGGCTTGTTTTTGAAGAACTGTTTTACATACAGTTGAGAATCTTGAAAATGAAGTTGGGCAGACTTGAGAAATTGAAAGGTCAGATTTTCCCAGACGTTAGCTTGCTCAAGATTTTCTATCAAGATCATCTTCCCTTTGAACTCACCGAGGCACAAAAGCGGGTGGTAAGAGAAATTCACTCCGACATGAAAAGTGGAGAGCAGATGAATAGGCTATTGCAAGGCGATGTGGGGAGTGGCAAAACAATCGTTGCGTTTCTATCCATGCTTATAGCGATTAGTAATGGAGCCCAAGCATGTTTGATGGCTCCAACAGAAATACTGGCCAACCAACACTACACTGGGCTAAGTGAATTTGCTGATTTGATTGGCGTAAAAATCGCACTACTTACTGGTTCGATTAAGGGAAAAAAACGAAGGGAAATATTTGATAAGCTCGAAAGTGGAGAGTTACAGATATTGGTAGGTACGCATGCCATTATCGAAGAAAAGGTGGTTTTCAAGAAAATGGGCATCGCTGTAATTGACGAACAACATAGATTTGGCGTTGCGCAAAGAGCTCGTCTTTGGGAAAAAAATAAGAGCACTCCACCACATATTTTGGTGATGACAGCAACACCTATTCCACGTACCTTGGCCATGACGCTGTATGGTGATTTGGAAGTATCAGTGATTGATGAATTGCCAAAAGGCCGAAAGCCTATTATTACAAGTCATAGATTCGATAGCCATAGATTGAATGTATTCGGCTTTATTCGTCAGCAAGTAGGTGAAAGCAGGCAGATTTATATTGTGTATCCATTAATCGAAGAGTCTGAAAAATTGGACTTGAAGGATTTGATGGATGGATTTGAGTCTGTGGAAAGGGCTTTTCCGGGGATACCTGTGGGAATATTGCATGGCCGAATGCGGCCAGAAGACAAGGATTTTGAAATGGAGAGATTTGTACGCGGCGAAACCAAAATCATGGTGGCCACTACGGTGATAGAAGTGGGTGTAGATGTGCCTAATGCATCGGTGATGGTGATTGAAAATGCAGAGCGATTTGGATTAGCTCAATTACATCAATTACGAGGGAGAGTCGGAAGAGGAGCCTCCCAATCGTATTGTGTTTTAATGTCGAGTATGAAATTGAGTAAGGAAGCTAAAGTCAGGCTCCAAACGATGGTGCGCACGAATAACGGGTTTGAGATTGCGGAGAAGGATTTGGAACTTCGTGGCCCAGGCGATATACAAGGTACACAGCAAAGTGGTATTCTCGATTTGTTGGTTGCAGATTTATCCAAGGATGGCAAGATTCTCCAAGAGGCTAGAGCCACTGCAATCGAAGTGCTTCAAAAAGACCCACAATTAGCATTGCCGCATCATAGAGGAATACTGGATCAAATAGAAAGACAAAAAAAATCGGAAGTGAATTGGAGTAGGGTAAGTTAGGATATTGGGAATATTTCTTATCTTTTCCATCTGAAATATAGGAAATGGACAATTCCAAAAACGAAATAAGTCAAGAATCCAATAAATGGCAGGAGCATCCTTCTGTTATAAGTTTGGATAAATTACAGCAAGGCGTGTTAGTCGCCTCCGAAAACGGTCAAGTACATTTCGCCAACGTCGCTTTCCGGGAATTTACTGGACTTCACAACCATGAGATTTTTGTCGAAGGATATTTGTATGAATTATTTGATGCTATCAGTTTGAGTCAAATTTTAGATAATCTTCTCACGCATAGCAGTTACGAAATCCTTGTTGAACTCAAGAACGTAGCCGACCAGAATACAATGTCTAAGGTTACGCTAATTCCTTATTTTGAGGTTCCAGGGAATATCCTCCCGCATTCTCTTATTTTATTTTCCCAGCCCAATCAAATCGAAAAGGATTTGATGGAAAGCTTGGAGCGAAAAAATCGCCAATATGAATTGGCTATTAAAGGAACTCGAAATGGGCTTTGGGATTGGAACCTCGAAACGAATGAAGCTTTCTATTCATCTCAATGGTTTGAAATGCTCGGCTATAGCCCAAATGATCTCCCAGCTACTTTGCAAAGCTTTTATGATCAATTACATCCAGAAGATTATTTTCATGTAATCCGCATCAAAAATGCATATATCAAAAGAGAAATTCCTGAATATGATGTGGAGTTTCGTTTAAGACAAAAGAATGGTACCTATAAGTGGATTCACGGTAGGGGTGAGGTGCTTTTCAACAAGGAAAATAATCCATATCGGTTTATTGGTTTCAACAGAGATATTACAGAAAAAAAGCTTGCTGAACAACTCGTAGCAGCCAAAGAAGCAGAGTATAGTAATCTGATAAACAGCTTACAAGAAGTAATTTTCAAAACAGATATTTACGGTAGGTTCACTCTACTTAATCCATTTTGGAAAACATTGATGGGTTATAATGTTGAAAATTCTCTTTGGGAAGATTTAATCGGATATTTCCATCCTGCTGAAGCAGAAAACAAATTGGGTATAATAAGGGAAATCATTTCGGGAGTCCGCAGAATGGAATTTCAGCAGATGCGGATGGTCACAAGAGAAGGCAAGGTGATCTGGGTAGAGTTATTTATCAGACCCGAAATTGATGAGCAAAGTAGAATGACAAAAGGGTCTTACGGAAGTATCAAAGATATTTCGGAGCAGCGGTATGCTCAACTTGCCTTACAAGAAAGCGAAAAGAAACGGGACGAAGTGCTTAGCTCGATAGATGATATAGTATGGTCATATAATGTGGTCAAAAAAGAAAGGACGTTCTTTGGTAATGCCATTGATAAGATATTTGGCTACAAGAAAAGGGACTTCAGAGAAAACCCAAGCTTGTGGTATCAAATTGCGCATCCCGACGACAAAAAAATAGCAAAGGAAGCCTATGAAAATACGGCTAAAGGCAAACCTGCTGAAGAGGTAGTTTATAGAATCATAAAGCCAAGTGGTGTGATCCGTTGGATTCGAATTCGTAGCAGAAAATCACTTTTCCCTTCGAAGGAAGTACATAGAATTGACGGCACAGTAGCTGATATCACAGCAATGAAGCAGGCAGAACTCGCACTAATAGACCAAGAGAAGGAATATAGAAAAGTAGTAACCTCCTTGTCGGAGGCAATCATTAAATTCGATGGGAAAGGGAAGATTATCTTTACAAATCCAGCTTGGCAAAATCTTACAGGCTATCAATATGAAGAAGCGAGAGGTAAAAATTTCTTCGATTTTGTATATCAAGAAGATTTAGATGTCGCCTTGGAGCTTTGGAATAATACCCAACAAAAGGACTCAGAATCCACACACGGCGAATTTCGCTTAAAGCATAAAACCAATACATTCAGATGGGTGGAGCTTTTTCTTCAGCAGTCCAACGAATATGGCGAAAGCAGTTATTTTGGTTCAATAGTAGATATTCACGATAAGCTTCAAGCAAATCTGAAACTAATAGAAAGCGAAAAGAAGTTTAGGTTTTTATCCGAAAATTTGAATGATATCCTTCTGTTGCTCGGTACTGATGGCCAATTTATATACATATCTCCTTCTATAAAAAATCTTGGTTTTTCATCTACCGAACTCAAGGAGAAAACCATTTTCGATTTGCTTCAAAGAGCTTCTTTGGAAGCTTTTCGGACAGAATTTGAAAAAGCAATTAACACGAATGACAAATCTCTTGCAGAAGTGAAGTTTGTGACAAAAGCAAAAGATACAAGATGGTACGAAACCTTGCTTCATCCTGTCACAAATAAACTAGGGGAAGTTATCCAAATTCAAGTATCAGCAAGAGATATTACAGACAGAATCAAAATAAGAGAGGCTCTCGAAGAAAGTGAAAACAGGTTCAGAACGATAGCGGAGACATTACCAATCCCAGTAATGATCACCGAAAGTAGCGAAAACCAAATCGTATACGTAAATCATGCATTGATCGGACATTACCAATATAAAAGCCAAAAAGAATTACAGGGCAAACCTCTAGTTAAATTCTTTAAATACAAAAAGGAATTGCGTGAACATAAAGTACAAATGGCAAATGGAGGCTCTCTGAATGGTGTAGAATACCAAACAGTGGATAAGCTAGGGAATATCCGTTGGGTAAGCGTGTTTGTTCGCCCCATCCAATACAAAGGTAAGCCATGCCATATTATGGTATTTTATGACATTTCGGATCGCAAGAAAGCAGAATCCCTTCTCAAAGAAAGTGAGGAAAAGTATAGAATGATATCGGAGAATATCTCAGATATGGTTTGTATTCACGATCCTGATGGAGAGTTCACTTATATTTCACCTTCAATCATAGAGTTGCTTGGCTTTAGCCCACAGGAATGGGAAGGCAAAATGCCTTATGGTCTACTCGTTGGCAAAGATGAAAAGAAGTATCTCGAAGCCATAGACCCTTCTTTTTTGCTTCAAAAGGAAATGATTTCACAAAGATTAAAATTCAAAACCAAGGCTGGACAAACCTTGTGGTTCGAAACGGTAACAAAGCCTGTTTTCAATTTGGAAATGGAATTGGTCGGTATTCAAACAGTTAGCAGAAATGTAATGAACTTTGTAGAAGCCGAAAAGGAAATGAAAAAGGCATTGGATAAAGAAAGGGAACTTAATGAGCTGAAATCCAGATTTGTCACCATGGCTTCTCACGAATTTAGAACGCCTCTTACGGCGATTCGATCTAGCATAGAACTGCTGAGTATTTATTCAGAAAATACGGAGTCATCCGTTCGGGAGAAATTGATGAGGCATTATGAGAAAATTATCAAAGAAACGAAACGCCTCACTTCTCTGATGAATGACATATTAATCTTGGGTAAAGCAGAAGCTGGGAAAACTCCATTTGAGCCTGAGGATGTAAATATAAATGAACTTTGCCTTCAAGTATTGGAACTGCATGAAAGTCAAGAAGTAGAACGAAAAGTAGCGCTTAGTATCACAGGCTCGGAAAAAAACTTTTGGATCGATCCTGAATTGATGAATCCAGTGATATCGAATCTGATTTCTAATGCACTCAAATATTCTAAAAATAAACCCGCACCAAGGTTAGATGTTTATGTAGAAGAAGATAATTTAAGTATAAAAGTGCAAGACTTCGGCATTGGTATTCCTTCTGATGAGCTGAATCAATTATACAAGTCATTTTTCAGGGCACGCAATGTTACAAATATTCAAGGTACGGGTCTAGGGTTAGTGATCGTGAAGCAATTAGTAGATCTCCACAAAGGAAAAATCTTTGTTGAAAGCGTATTGGGAGAAGGTACTATATTTACCATAGAAATACCAAATCGAAAATAATCCGATGTCAAATATTCTTATTATTGAAGATGATAATACCGTAAGAGAAAATATCTCAGAGTTTTTGGAAATAAACGGGTATTCCACAAATACAGCCAATGATGGTCTTGAAGGACTTATGAAAGCCATTCAATCCAAACCAGACTTGATTATTTGTGACATTATGATGCCCGAAATGGATGGTATCGAAGTATTAAATAATGTACGTGAGCATCACTCCATTTCCAATACACCTTTTATTTTTCTTACGGCAAAAGTTGAGAAAAGGAATTTCCGTGATGCTATGTCCATTGGAGCAGATGATTATCTGACTAAGCCATTCGACCTGAAGGAGTTGCTGGAGGCTGTTCAAATAAGGCTGAAAAAACAAGTTGCTGTTCGGGAGATGATTATGCAAAAAGCGAATGAAACCCGTGATTTGATAAATCGGACAGCCAATCATGAAATTAATACACCATTATACGGCATAGTAGGCAGTAGCAAAATGCTGCTCGACTATTATGATGAGCTCACTCGCTTTGAACATAAAGATATGATTAAAGCCATCTATCAATCAGCGATAAGATTGCAACATACTCTTGAGCAAGATTTACTCTACAATAAGTTAACTCAGATTGAAAAAGACCAAGCATCTATCGAATCATATATTAGCGGGAGGACAGAAAATGCGGACTCAGTTATCAAAGAAATAGCTCAAAAAATAGGAAATGACCTAGCTAGAAGCCCTGATATTAGCCTTGATCTTGAAGGTGGTGATGTGCAAATGTCAAGGAAAAACATCGAATATATCTGCACAGAGCTTTTCAATAATGCCATTAAGTTTTCAATGGAGGGATCACAAATAGAAATCAATAGCAAAGTAGAAAATGACTCTTTTATGATTGTTTTTACAGATAACGGCATTGGAATCAAAAAGGAGTTTTTGGAGAATATTGGCCCTTTTATGCAATTCGATCGAAGTAATAACGAACAGCAAGGAAGGGGTCTGGGTTTATTTTTGGTCAATAAAATTGTGAATTTACACAAAGGAAAACTGAAAATTGAAAGCGATGGAATGCATGGAACAACTGCAATTGTTTGGATCCCTACAATCAAAAAATAATTATGCTCAAGAAAAACGTTTTGCCTGTAATAGTGGTCTTTGCAATGCTCTTTAGTTGTAATACGCCAAGTACCGAATCAACAACCATTGAGGAGGAATATGGAAATCCTCCAGCCGAAGGGTTCAATTTAGTGGGCTCAGATCCCAAAGCCATAGATATTGCGAATGAGGTGATGGTGGCACTCGGCGGTAGAAAAAACTGGGATATGGTTCATCATATTCACTGGAATTTCTTCGGAGCCAGACAGCTTACTTGGGACAAACATACAGGAGATGTACGGATAGAAACACCTTCTCAGGAATTGACCATGCTCATAAATATCAATAGCAAAATAGGTAGAGCAATGAAAGCAGGGAGAGAAATTACCGATGCCGATACCTTGCAGCAATTAATAAATGGTGCCTATAGCGCATGGGTAAATGACTCCTATTGGCTATTGATGCCGTACAAACTGAAAGATTCTGGAGTTGCCCTAAAGTATATAGGAGAAGATACTACTCAATTAGGCGAGAATGCCGAACTCCTTATGCTTACTTTCCAGGGTGTAGGCGTTACACCTCAAAACAAATATCATGTTTGGGTAAGTGACGAAAGCAAATTAGTAAACCAATGGGCATACTTCCCTAATGCAACTGATACCATTCCACGCTTTGTAAACCCTTGGAAAGACTGGACTAAACACGGAGAAATTATGCTCTCGGGAGATAGAGGGGAAAGACAAATTACCGACATCATGGTATTTGATGAATTACCTGAGATAATTTACACCGACTTTTTACCTGTTGATTTCAGTAGTTTGGGAGCTAAATAGCCTAAGACGAAAAGGCTTAAAATCATAAGCCTCGTATTGCTGTCAATTTTACTATTGGCAGCAATACTGCTTTATAGGCCAGACATAAAAGTTGAAAAGCGGGAAGCGGATTTTTTGCTGCTAAGTTCCCAATGGATGGACTGGGAAGGGATGAAGGTACATTATAGCGTAGAAGGTGGACCTCCGCTTGTGCTTATTCACGGGACTTTTTCTGGCCTGTACACTTGGGATGCTTGGGCAAATCAACTTAAATCTGATTTTACCATTATCCGTATGGATTTGCAAGGCTTTGGACTATCTGGGCTTCATCCGAGCCGCGATTATTCCTACGAGGCCTATTCCCGACTAGTAATTACCTTGCTGGATCATCTTCAAATAGAGAATTACTATATGGTGGATAATTCTCTTGGAGGATTAATTAATGGAATACAGCCGCAAATTATCCCGAAAGAGTAGAGAAAATGATTTTATTGAATGCATCAGGAATTCCAAAAGCAGCTGAGGATCGGCCTTGGATATTTAAAGTTGCATCGAATAAATCTTTTGGAAAGGTGCTATCCAAGTTCACTCCTCGTTTCCTTTTCAAAGGGAATATGGAGCAAGTGTGTTTCGATAAGGGTAAAATGACTGAGGCGATTAACGACAGGTATTACTATCTGCTGCGCAGGGATGGAATTTGGGAAGCATTTAGTGTGAAAAGCGGGAGGAATTACCTGGTTACATCGGTTCGTTTTGTGCCAGTGATTTCGGAGTCATTATGCCAGTGATTTCGGTTCAAACCGTGCCAATATGATCGGTTCGTTTTGTGCCACCCTTGGTATTCGTTTACTAGCCACTTTGAGAGATTAAGCAATTACCTTATCGCTAAAACAGCGATATGGCAAATACACTTGATCCAATGGACTTAAAACAAATTATCATCTTACATTTAGACGGTTACAGCAACCGTAAAATAGGAACTTCTCTGAGTATCTCTCGCAACACGGTAAACACTTACATGCGTTTGTTTAAGGGAAGTGACTACACTTTTAAAGAGTTATTATCTCTTGACACTGCTGGCTTAGAAACACTTTTTCCTTCCCATACCACCATTACTAATGAGCGTTA
>JBDNFI010000046.1:0-9124 GCA_041689935.1 Cyclobacteriaceae bacterium | reverse complement strand
TAGCTTAGTGTTCTTTGATGCAAATGACACAGGCAATAGCCAAGATCCACAAGATGCAACCAAACTAGCCAATCCAGAAGTAAACTTCTTCACCGTAAGTGCCGATGACTACGCCATGGCCATAGACAGCCGTCCGTACCAGGAAGCCAATGACCAGAGTGATGCCAACCGCATTCCACTCCACATCTTAAGTCCAGCCAGAACCTACACCCTAAGCCTACCCGACTTCGATATAGCAGAAGGCCAAACGCTCAGATTGTACGATCGCTTTACTGAAGAATACATCGACTTAGCCAAAGGCACGAGCTACGACTTTGCCGTAACCGAAGATCCAAATAGCAAAGGGCATAGATTCGATATTGTAATGGGCATAGAAGTGATTACCAGCCTAGCAGTAGGTAGCAGTCGCTTCCAAGCCTTCTTGCTGCCCAATCCGGCACAAGAGCAGGTTCGTATCAGCATCCAAGCTCCGGACAATGTAGCGGAAACAAGAGTGAGAATCGTGTCTATAGCCGGTGTAGAAATAAGAAACGAAAGATTAGCGGCAAACAGCAGTGAACTAGATGTAAACCTCGGTCAGCTTAGCAAGGGAATCTACCTAGTGGAAATTACCCATGGCACCGAGCGGATTGTGAAACGCCTAATAGTAAACTAAAAAAACATAAAGAAAGCGGGAGGATAAATCAACCTCCCGCTGATTTACGGAAAACAAACCCAAACAAGCAAACACATACTCAGATGAAATATATCCTACTTCCCCTCAGCCTTCTGTTCGTATCCGTCCTAAGCTACGCTCAGACCTTCGGTGGCCCTCCGAGTTTCACGCCAGACGTATTAGACAATCCGATAGATGGCGGCTTGAGTTTATTGCTTGGCGCAGGTGCCGTATATGGCGCGAAGAAGTTGAGAGATCATAGGAAGAGCAAAAAGAAGGAAGAAGACGAAAGCTAGGCGGCCTCTGGCGCGCTTTTGCAAAGCGTGCCGATTTATTTTTCTCTTCGTCTAGCACTGCTATACAGCCAAACCTGATTCATCGACCCAAAGCACCGATTACACATCCTAAAATAGAGGAGCACGCTTTGCAAAAAGTGCGTTAGGATTGACCAAAAGAACCGATTACAAACCCTAAAAGTACCGTTACCTTTTCAAACAATACTCATTATAAAATTCCCAAGCTCTTACTTCGGCCCATGAGTATGGGCTATTTTTTTGCTTGAAACCCACATGGCCTCCCTCCTGCGGCATTTCTAAAAACACGTGCTCTGAGGAGTTAGCAATGTCAATTGGAAAGCATTGCCCCATAAGCATAGGATCGTTCAGTGCATTTACTATTAAGGTAGGTCGTGTAATTTTGGCGATATAGGAATAGGCACTGATATCTTCATAGAAATCATCCACATTATCGAAACCATATACATTGATACTGTAAGATTTGTCTAATTGCCGAAAATCATTTGCCTTTATCGCCATGGGCAAATCGACTAATTCTGGATATTTCACAGCCTTTTGAAGAACCTTCTTCTTGAGTTTTTTGATAAACCGAGCTTCATAAATGCGATTACTCCTTTTTTCAATAGCCCGCAAACTATCTGGCAAGCTACACGGAACTGAAAAAACCGCAGCCCCAACGACAATAGGATTGGCCTCCTCTCCTTGCTCGCCCAGCCAACGCAAACTTAAGCTCCCTCCCATGCTCACTCCTACCAGCAATATTTCATCATACTTATTGGTAGTAATGGCATGCTGAATCACTTCATCCAAATCGTAAGATGCTCCATGATGGTAGAGTTTAGGCGTGAGATTCATTTCGCCACTACAGCTACGGCAATTCCAAGCCAAAGCATCCCAATTTTGCACATTAAAATATTTCACAAATGCCTGAACATAGGCTCTATTACTGTTTCCTTCAAGCCCATGAGATACGATCATTAATTTACGACTGCCAACTTTGCTCCAATCCAAATCCAAGAAATCTTGATCTGAAGTAAAAATTCTTTCTCGCTCATACACCACTCCGTTGGTTTTCCTGAAGATCCCAGGTATTAAGGTTTCGATGTGTCCATTGGGCCAGAAATAAGGACTTTTATAAGCTGAATGTTCGATTAACGGCATAAGACTCGCAATTTGGTGAAATAATTTCAAACACCCTCCCGCTTTTTACGGCTACCATATTATGGAAATAGCTAAATTATATTTGATAATATAATGGTAACGTTTACTAGACTTTCAAGTGAAGAGGGTTCTCTACATTTGTGGAGGGTAAATCTTCATACGGGGTTTTTGTAAGTAAGAAAGGGCAGGAAATTGATTCCGCCGTTTTTTTATTCCCTCCAAGCAAAACATTTTATAGCTTTGCCATCTATTTATAGATTATATGAAGCACATCGCACTTGCTGGAAATATTGGTTGTGGCAAAACTACCCTTGCACTGAAACTTGCCGCTCATTACAACTGGAATGCCGAGCTGGAGTCGGTAGATAATAATCCCTATTTAAAGGATTTTTATGAAGATATGAAAAGATGGTCTTTCCATTTGCAAGTATTTTTCCTCATTAGTCGCTTTGCACAAATTCAAAAAATCCGGAAAAGTGAAACACCGATTATTCAAGATCGAACGATTTATGAAGACGCGTACATTTTCGCCAGAAATTTGCATCAGAGTAAATTAATTAGCGATCGAGATTACCATAATTACTTAGATCTATTTCAATCGATGATTCGCTACGCCGAAAGTCCCGATCTGCTGATCTATTTGAGGGCTGACATCCCAAAGCTAGTGGGTCAAATTCAAAAACGCGGGAGGGATTATGAGCAATCTATTTCGATAGAATACCTAACCCATCTCAACAATCACTATGAAGATTGGATAAAAAATTATAGTGAAGGGCGATTGCTAATTATCAATACAAATGATCTCGACTTTGCAAACAGGGTTGAGGACTTTGCCTTGATTGTTGAACGGATTGATTATGAATTGAATGGGCTTTTTAGCGGGAGGTAATACTCGGACATAAAACCTCCGTCGATTGAAAGGAAGCAGCCCTAATTTACAAGATGGAATGATCTTTAATGCTCTTCCTCGTCCACGATGAAAATGACTTCCCAAGTATGATCGCTTAGCATTTTGATCTCAGCAAGGAAACGAGAGAATGGAGTAGACCTTCCCCATTCATCAGGGCCGATTAATGACAAAACATCGTATCCGTTTTTAGATTCATACAAGAAATAAATCTTTCCAATTAGAGGCTCAAAGCCAATTTGGGCTTTATAAATACGCTCACTTACTTTCACTCTTTCTTTTAGCGATTGGGCTTGCTGTACCAACAATTCCATTTGACTGTAGAGCTGCTTTAACTGTACGTTTGTTTGCTCATACATTGCAGACACTGCTCTGCCTTTTAATTTGCCCTTATCGTCGGGCTTTATCAATGCGCCGCCCGAAGTATGTGCATAGGGCAATAGGCCAGGAAATTCGGCCATTTTATCCCTCTCACGTTCCAAGTCAATTTTATCTACGTCGATCTTATTATTTTTTACTGCCATTCGTTTTTTCTGGTGCTACTGATTCTTTCAAATATCCCTTCGACCCTGGAAAGGAGGTTTTTCTTGATATATCGTATCCTACCATGAGGACGATCACTAAGAAAATGATTGCTACTACGATAAATATTTTTTTTTGCTTACTCATCTGATCATTTCTCTCAATGATGATAGTATAATCCTCAAACTGCGTCAAGAGTTTACTAAAAAGGCTAAAATCGCTTGATTTATTTTTTCTGGTTCTTCAATACTTGAACTATGTCCCGCACCCTCAATTACTTTGAGTCTGGAGTTAGTGATTTGATTATGAATACGAATGGATTTTTCGGGCACTGTGGCTACATCCAAATCTCCCACCAAAATCAACACTGGACATTTGATAACTGGAATTTCATGATAAACAGATTTACGCGAAATTACCGCATTCACAGCTTTGGTGATAGACTTTTTATTGCTCTCTAATTGTTGGGTCCAATACGTCCTTTCATTCGTGCGTTCTGGGTCTTCAAGAAATTTCTTCCCAAACATTATAGGCATTACTTTATTGGTCACAGCTTTTACACCAAATGCTTTTACTAGGGCATTAAGCAATGAATATTTAAAAGTATGCGGCTCTTCGTCAGCAGAAGTATCCATCAAAATCACGGATTTTATCCATTCAGGATTTCTAGCAGCCAAGCGCATAGCGACAAAACCACCCATCGAAAGCCCTGCAAAATGGCATGGCGCTAGATTGAGGGCTTTAATGAAGGCCAAAGCATCCTCATAATTCGTTTCCATATCGAATGAGCTGGGCGATTCGCTGCTTCGGCCTTGGCCACGATGGTCGTACACCACTACTCTATAGCTTGCTTTTAATGCATCTATTTGCTGTTGAAACATCCGCCCGCTCCATAGTAATCCATGTGAAAAAACAATAGTTTCTGCACCCTCTCCATGAATCTCGTAATACAGCTCTACTCCATTAATTTTAATTATGGCCATTTTATACTCCTTTCAAAAACATCATTGCCGTCAATGTTAAAAAATTGTTAATTTCCTCTATTGGAGAAAACACAGGCGAACATCTATTATCTTTAAACACAAATGTGAACTATAATTCGCGGGAGGAAAATTATGTGACTCCTTTTTTTATCAGTAAATTTAAAATTTCCATTCACCCTACCAATCTACCATGAAAAATATTCTTATTCCTGTCGACTTTTCACCCCTTTCATTAAAAGCGCTAGACTTTGCGCTTAAGCTAGCCCAAGAAGCCAGCTCCAAAGTATTTATTCTCAATACTTTTGTTACTCCTTATGACTTTGCGTCTAGGCTCGACTTGGTGCTAAATTCCTACAAAAAAGATTCAGAAAAAAGGCTGAAGGATTTGATGGAATTGCTAAAGACTAAGAAAGATTCTGTCGGCTTAGAATTGGTCTCTTATGTAGAAGTAGGCGAAATTGTGAGTGTGGTGGAAAAATTTGTGAAGGAACATTCGATTAATCTTGTGGTGATGGGCACGCAAGGTGCATCTGGGATCAAAAAGACCCTAATCGGCAGCAATACAGCTGAATTGTTGAAACATTGCGCCTGTCCTGTATTGGCAATTCCTGATAAAGCTAAATTCACAAAGATCAATAGTTTTATTTACGCTACGGATTATCAAGAAAATGACCTGCTTGTGATCAGGCAGATTATTGAGTGGAGGAAATATTTTAATGCAAAATTACATACGCTCCACATTGCCAAGACGAAAAATTTTGAGACCGAAGTTCGCTTCGCTGGCTACAAAGATTACCTCAAAAAGAAAGAAGAATTTACAGACATTAAGCATCATCTGGTGATTAATAATGATCCAGAGCAGGGCATCACTGAATTTACGAAAAACAGGAAAAACTCCATCCTAGTAGTCGTTCCACATAAAAAATCTATTTGGGAATCATTTTTTGGAAAGAGCTTGAGTGTAACGCTCAGCTACCATACCCATTTGCCTATTTTGGCTTTGAGGTTACCTTAACAGGCTAGTCCTTCTACAAAAGATCTAACTAGCGCAGAACTTACCTTGCCATTTATTATCCAACTATTTTCGTTTGGCCGAGGAGCCGACTCGGGCAAATGAAAATAAATGGGTTTTAGTTTTTTGGTGAGCATCCGAACCAGTTCGCATGCTTCAAAGGCTGTGTAGCCCATAGGGTTTAATGAACTTACCGAAACACCCGAAATTGCATCCATATCTAATTCAAGCCCTATTTTATTAATATTTTGGAAGTAATTTGTGACTTCCAAAAGGCTATTTTCTACATTTTTTGTTTGATCACGAGAAATCCATGCTCCATTCATTTGCTTTAGCCTATTGAGCATCTCGCCGGAATTATAGGCTGTTTCAAGTCCATACACAAAATATTTATCTAAATAGCCAGCATCATGGGCATAGCTAAAAGGATTGCCACTATGCCTCCCTTCCAGCTGCCTGAAATCAGCATGTGGGTCTATGTTCAGCGCGTTGATTGCGCCATTTTGGTGTTTACTGAACGCTGAAATAATAGGAAAGGCATTATTATGTCCCCCACCAATCACAACTGGAATAAGCTCTGCCGCAATTATTTTAGTCAATACGTGCTCAATGCGAACATCCAATTTGGCGCATAATTTCCTGAGTTTTTTAAGCTCCAGTTTATTGGCTGGGTGTAGCTGCATGGCTTGAGCTTGCAAATCAGCCACCTTACATTGGCCTAGAATGGCTAAAGATGATGCGGCATCAAATGACTGAGTATTAATAAATGCATCTAAAAATGCCTTCCACCCATTTTCTGCTCCTGCCATTCCCAAATTAGCCTTTACACCTATAGATTCAGGAATTCCTAACAGGACTATTTTACAGCCTTGCTCCTTTAAGTGTATCAAAGCTTGCTCAAATTTGATATTTTTGGAAGAAGGGACAATTATTTCTTGGCCGGCTTTAACTTCACTTTCGCGAAATTTAAGGATCAATTTAAGCTCTTTTTCAGAAAAAAGACAGAATTCACTCATAAATAGCAAAGTTTAAATGGGTTTGCTTTCAAATAAAGGTATAATAAAAATCAATTAGCTATCTTTTGATCAAATACAGAAATAAAGTAAAACTAAGACTTTAGATATTAAAATGGCTATTCTTTAAAACTCGTGAAAAATAATTTGATTTTGAGCCACAAAATGAGAGAAAAAAATGAAAATTTTAATAATTGAAGATGAGCTAAGTATCCTTAAAAATATTAAGGAGTATTTGGAAAAGGAAGATTATATCTGCGAAGAAGCAACCACATTTGCTGAAGGAATGGATAAAGTGATTGTATATGAATATGATTGCATATTAGTAGACTTAAATTTACCTGGAGGCGATGGATTGAAAATAGTAGAAAAGCTTAAAGAATTGAATAAGCTGGAAGGAGTAATTATTATTTCTGCCAAAGATTCTTTGGAAGATAAAATAGCTGGGCTAGAACTGGGAGCAGATGATTACCTAACAAAACCCTTTCATCTATCAGAACTTAATGCTCGGATTAAATCTGTTTATCGTCGTAAATCTTTTTCAGGAGCTAATCAGTTCACCTTGAATAACATGATCTTAGACTACACAGAAAAAATACTAAGAATCAATGATATACCAATAAAGCTTACCAAAACGGAATTTGAGCTACTCCAATATTTGATTGCCAATAAGAATAGAGTGATCCCAAAGGATTCAATCGCCGAGCATTTATACGGTGACCATATCGATCAGGCCGATTCCTACGATTTTTTATATAGCCATATTAAGAATTTAAAGAAAAAAATGATTGAGAATGGGTCCAGAGATTACATTAAATCAGTGTATGGAATGGGCTATAAATTTGAAACTGATTAATTTAACAATAGTTGTAGATCAACTTGTTTCATGAAATTACTTGAAGTTACATTACGAAACTTCCTTTTTATCCTATTTCCGGTACTTACAGTTTGGACCATACTGCTGTATGCTTTCCTTAGCAATAGCATTACTGCAAATCAAGACGAACAATTAAAGACAAGGAAAAACACTTTAATAGAATTTCTGAACCAAAACCAAGACCAAATCGACCGTATCCAACAAATGGATGCTAATGTAGATGTGCGGGAGGTAAATATAGTCAGCTACTCCACCATGGTCGATCAATTTAAAGATACGCTCCTATCAACTGGCATAAGTCAGTCTCCTAATAAGTATCGAAAACTCTCAACCAGGTACAGAAATCCTGAAACCAACATCCATTATGTACTTACCATTTATGACCAAAAAGTAGAGGACACTACACTACTCAGGAATCTAGTGATTGGAGTAGTTATTTTCTTTTTCGGTATGTTGGGGTTCCTGTATTTCTTCAATAAGCTGCTGCTTAATAAACTATGGAAACCATTTGAATTGACCCTTAACAACCTAAAAAACTTTGACTTGCAAAAACATGATGTAATAAAATATGAACCTACGAATATTATTGAATTTAACGAACTAAATAAAGCAGTTGAAGACCTGACTTACAAGAGCAAAAAAGCCTTCGAAAGTCAAAAACATTTCGTAGAAAACACATCCCACGAACTGCAAACTCCTTTAGCGGTAATAAAAAATAAGATTGAACTGGCTTTTCAGCATCCCGATCTATCTGAAAGTAATGTAAAGCTCCTATTAGAAATAAATGAAGCGGCAAATAAGCTTTCCAAAATGAACAAAACGCTTCTGCTTTTGAGTAGAATTGAGAATAATCAATATGTCGAACAGCATGACATTAATATTTCAAGCTTAACAAGGACGGTCTTAGGTTATTTTGAAGATAAGATTGACGCAAAGCAATTAACAATTCATCAGGATATAGCACCTATTATTCATGTAAAAGGCAATAAACTAATGCTTGAAATCTTAATAACCAACCTGATTAAAAACGCAGTCTACCATAACATTAAAGAAGGGTATATAGAAATTCGTGTTTTGGAAAATATGATTATGATAAAAAATAGTGGAGAAGAGATCATTGATTCTGAAGAAAAATTTTTCAAAAGATATAAATCCGGAGTTAGCAAAAGTGTATCAACTGGACTTGGCTTATCAATCATCAACAAAATTTGCGATACAAACAACTATAAACTAAATTTTCATTTCTTTAAAAGCACTTATCTTATAGAAGTAGAATTTTCTTAACTACGTAAAAAATACAGATTTCATTCAAAATTCGCCTCTACTTTGGTATTGTTAATAGGGTCACATTAACGATTTTTTAATAAGGGCTTGACAACTATTTTTTTACCTATTTTTGAATTTTGGTTCATTTTTTTTTAAAAGCCCAAACCCACTTTTTCATTTATTGACTCGCCTCGCTGTTAGGCGAGGCGAGTTTTTTTTTGTTAATATTATTCTGTAAAAATTGATTCAAGACAAGTTCCTTGCTCTACGGTCTGATAAGACTGAAAATCAATTAACCCGTTGGGTGAAATTAAGTGATTTGAATTTTAATATTGTTAATGTTCCTATCGAATATAAACTTGTTGATAAATTGAATCAATGTCAGGGCAGTTATTTTTGCTAAGATTCTTGTTTTGAACCCGCTAAAGGTTT
>JBDNFI010000045.1:0-75268 GCA_041689935.1 Cyclobacteriaceae bacterium | reverse complement strand
CAACCGATGGAATACTGAAAGCAGGTGCCGATGTGCTGCCTTTACGTTCAAATATTCCGGAGATAAGCAAGTTTGCATATTATGCCATTGATCAAAGCTTTTATAATCGTGTGATTGAAAATCAAAAAAACTATAACGGTTTTTGTGTTATAGCGGGTGAAAATTATGCCCAAGGCTCAAGCAGAGAACATGCTGCTTTAGCTCCCAAGTATTTGGGGCAAAAGTTTACTATCGCTAAATCTTACGCACGTATTGGCTGGCAAAACCTAATCAATTTTGGTATTGTTCCTTTTGAGTTTAAAAACATAGATGATTGGGACAAACTGGAACAAGGGGATATTTTACGGATAGAAAACATCAGGGAAACTATCAAAAATAAGGATTCAATAACCGCTACCGTAGTTGGAAAAGGAACAGAAATCCAGCTAGCATTCAACATCAGTAACAGACAAGTGGAAATCATTTTAAAAGGAGGTATTATTAATTATATAAGGCAAAGATAACATGAAATTCTGTCGTTTTTCAGGTTATGCTTTAATAACAAAGTGGTATCAAACCCGTCCTACAGTCGAGTAGATTGCTCCGCCATCGTTAAAGGACGGAATCCACCTCTCAAATGCTTGCGCTGAAGCTTGTGCCCTCGCTTAAAGCTTCTGCAACACGATGACATCATACAGGCATCACCACCAAATTCATCGGGAAATCTCGTACTGAGTGGTTCATTGAATTTGAGATTGAGTTTTTGAGTAATAGTCTTGCATTGATTGCTACCCTCTTCGCCTTAGTCTTGATAAGGTTATTGTAGCTCTCAAGATCGGATGCCAGCCTCCCATTCCCTGCCGTACCTGCTGGCTCAAAACTCACGTTTTGTGCTTCCAAGCATCCGCTTGTCCTTGCTCTATCACCAAACGGATTAGGTTCTTACGTTCCCACTCTAGCTTTTTCTCTCAAAATCTAGAGACCATTTACAATGTCGTGGTCGGTTGCGTAACCGTTCGTCAACCGTTTTAAGTTTGATTTGAATACTTGCCAATCGGTAGTTGTTCACCCAACCATGCCACGCTTGTTTTAGCATCCAGGCACGACCTAAGCGCTTACGGGAATACGCCCTTTGGGAACGTCCAGCTTCATAGGCTATATTCACGATTCGATGCGCACACATAGTACGAAAGCGTTAAATAGCCTCTTTATGCTAACCGTTAGCTTCAATATGACAGACCTTTAACCAATACTATAAAATGCAGCACAAATACTACTCTAAATCTCACAAAGAACAACACCAAATTCAATTGAAAATAGGTGCTGCTGCTTTCGCTTTGAATTTGATAGTTTTAGCAGTGTCACTTTGGAGTGGTTATTACTTTTTTGGTTTTCTTTCATTAAGCATAACTCTTTCAATAATTGCACCCTTTTTTGATATTCCAGCTCTTAAAAAGAAGGGTAAATTGATTTACTATTCTTCTCTTTTTGTTGCCGAAAAAGAAGAAAAAGGAATCATCAAAATTCACGGCGGTTCATTATTTGATTATGTTTTTGCTATAGACAAAACATTAAGCGGAAAGCAAAGAACCAATTTTGTACTCCACAAGTATTTAGAAGGAATTTTGAATTTAATAGATGTTTGTGAAAAGGACAATAATACTTCTCTCAAAATTAATGGAACTACGTATATTCTAAATGAAAGAACGGCTCATAAAATTGGATTAAACATTATTAAAACTGATTTTATTCAAAAACTTATCTTGACGTTTAATTATTTTAATATTCTTATATCAAATTCGATTGGAAAACGAAAAATATCTTTTCCAAAATTTAATAATATTAAAACGTTTGAAAGTAATATCGAGGAACTAATTAAACGGAGAAAATTCATTGAAGGATTGAATGATAAATTAAAAAATACTATTGCTAATAACTAAGTATATGGCTAGCCGATAGGCTAACGCTAAATACATTGTTGACTGATCTGTGCTGCGTGCCTGAAATAAGCGATAAAGATATTGATTTGAAGTTATGCGATATTGGAGGGCTTTTCTTTATGTTTGCAGGAAGCTAAATTGCCATATAAAATTTCGAACAAAGGATTTTTGTTGACATCCAAATTGTTAATTTCATGATATGAAAAAAGTAACACCAAGAAAATATCTCACACAAATTACAAATAAGTTGACTCCCAAATCAACTCTAGAAGAAGTCTATGAACAGCTTTCCTTGCTGTTCATACATTGATGAGTCTGAACAGTAAGAAAAAAAGAGAGAAATATTAACTCAGAAAGAGATTCATGCGAACTCTAGAGAATGGTTGCGGTAATTTGGACTAATAAAGCATTTGGACAGTCAGAAAGAGCTATTAAGTATATTCTAGAGGGCCACGGACTCTAGCCAGAGAGCGGCTTAATCATTTGAAATTGGTGGTGAATGGAGTCCCATGCATCAATCCAGAAAGATGCCACCTGCGAGATCAGATAAGAAACCTTAGTCTGGTAAAGCGAATGAAAAAACAAACTGGTAAATTAGGTCTGTAAGACAAGAGCTAGGCATCCCAATAACCGATTTTGAAGATTGTTAAATCGGTTAGCTAGAAGGCGAAAAATGAAAATCGGAAGACTTATAATCGGAATATTATTATTGAATTTAATTGCTTGCGAAAATTCAGATCATAAAAGTGAAGACAAAAATCAACTGCCACGAATTGGGATTGATTATTCGGATATGCCCGAAGATAAAGAAGTTAAACCCGATACTCATGTGAATGATTAAGAAAAATTATTTGCTGAAGAACCGGATAGAAAACTTTAAAATTATTTGACGAACCTTAATTCAAAAACTTCTAAAAATAAATTGTAGTTACCGAACCGCATAGAAAAGGTTTGAACAAAGATTGGGAAATTGGAGTTTCATTTTTAGGTTGTAGAACGTTTTTAGCATAACAATTTTTGACCAATAAAAAAGCAATTTTATATTATACATCATTATCCTTGAGGTAGTTGTGCACAATTAAACGACTTTAAATCTATGATAAAATTGATAAGCAGTTTATTAATAGCTTTGTTCTTTTTGGGAAGTATGGATAAGATTGACTTCGGGTCTAATGGTAATAGCTCCAACTGGAGGGTAGTTAATGATGGCGTTATGGGTGGTTTATCCCAAAGTACTGCCATTCCTTATGAAGATTACATCTTATTTTCTGGTACTACCTCGCTACAAAACAATGGTGGTTTTGTAAGCTATCGTAGTCCTTACATGGATTATAATCTAGAAGAGTATGATGCGGTTGAAATCAAATTTAAAAGTACGGGACGTTCTTTTTATTTTCAGCTCGACGCTTATCGTGCTTGGTGGTATCCTAATTACAAACACGCTTTTTCTAGTGACAGCAACGAATGGACGACAGTACAGTTACCACTTAAAGATTTTAAAGAATATAGAATAGGAGAACAAACAGGAAAAAAAATGCCCCAATCTCAACTAAATGATATCCTGCAATTAGGAATTATATTATTTGATAAAAAACAAGGTCCGTTTGAATTACAGATAGACTACATTAAATTTATTGCCTTATAAATAACCCTAAATTGTTGTGCGAGGTAAAAAAGGTACTCGAGATGTGAGACAAAATATGAGATTATTTTGAATTTCGATTTTAGACCATTGAAACTGCTACATTCTACCAGAAGCTAAACATCTGTGCATACCTCCCGCCAAACCATCTTTCCAATGGCTATACTTTTGGGAAAAATTCCCTCATAAAGAGAACTTTCATTCGTTGGAACGATCATCTTTTTTTTTATATTTACCATTACAGGAAATCATATCGTAGGACATCAAATGCGGACTTATTCTGTTATTTAATTGTGGCTCGCTATTTCAGCACCGCCAATTCCTGTTTGCCATATTGGCTAAGAATTTGAAATATTGAATAAACAAATTGGCTCAGTGTGGTTTTGAAAGTTTATCACTTTTATCCTCATACACGACCCATTATGCATCATAATCAATGAAATGAAGATAAATAGAGTATTATTTGTCGGAGGAGTGTCAACTGCTATAGCTTCATTGTTGCATGTAGCAATCATTATCGGCGGGGCAGACTGGTATCGATTTTTCGGAGCAGGTGAAGGAATGGCTCAATTGCATGAAAAAGGTTCAACTTATCCTGCTATGATAACAGGGGTAATTGCAATCATTTTGGCAATATGGGCCATTTACGCTTTTTCAGGAGCCGGAATTATTAGACGACTGCCTCTTGCAAAACCTGCGTTGGCGATTATTTCAGTAATTTTTCTTATCAGAGGTATATTTGGAATTCCACTTGTGATCTACATTGACGATCCATACTTAAACGAACTACAAGGGAAATTGACATTCATGTTCTTCAGTTCATTAATCTCCTTAAGTTTCGGGCTCTTTTATTTGATAGGCTTGATACAAATTTGGCCTCGCCACTTAACGAAAGGATCTATATCAAATGCTAAAACCCCATAAGTTTATAAGGATTTTAAAAGGTATGCAGGCCAACTTTTGCAAAGCATGTTGAATTAATTGTGGGAATGGAAAACCGTTCTCTTGGTTAATTCACCATTCTGTCCACAAAGCAAAAACGCAGCAACCCGATAAAGCATTGATTATTGGTAGAATATTGACGTATAACTGTGAACTCGTAAAGTTTTACAGCATGTTGTTTTCACTTCCTCCTTGGTGAATTTTTAGCTTGCCCTTATAAAATTATTAAAGACACAAATAATGCAATAATTCGAATTCGCTTATGAATTTATCTATCGGCCAAGCTAAAGAAATGCAGGCTCAAATTTTGGTCTTCAAGTATTATATAAAATTAAGAATCAATAGGTTTGAAAAATTAATTATGTTTATAACATGAAAAACTTAAAAAAGGAAGATGTTAAGCAAGAGGTGTTTGACCTATATGATGATTATGCACATAATAGAATTGAAAGAAGGCAATTTATCAGGAAATTATCTTTGTATGCTGTCGGCGGGATTACTCTTCCATCACTGCTCAGTTTTATAATGCCAAATTATGTTGATTCTATTTTAGTAAATCAAGATGATCCAAGACTAGATTCAGAGTTTATCACTTACGCATCTTCCAAGGGAGGAGGAAATATTCGCGGCCTTCTATCCAAACCGAAAAACACCAATACTAAATTGCCGGGTATAGTTGTGGTTCATGAAAACCGAGGCCTCAATCCATACATTGAAGACGTAGGGCGAAGAGCAGCACTTGCAGGCTTTATTACTTTAGCTCCTGATGCATTAACTCCGCTTGGTGGCTATCCGGGTAATGACGACGAAGGTAGAGCGCTTCAAAGCAAACTCGATCGAAATGATATGCTAGAGGATTTTATTGCTGGATTTGAATATCTTAAATCTCATGAAAACTGTACTGGAAAAATTGGAGTGGTGGGCTTTTGTTTTGGCGGCTGGATATCAAATATGATGGCGGTAAAAGTGCCTACTTTATCTGCAGCGGTACCCTATTATGGCAGTCAACCTTCATCAGACGAAGTAGCTCAAATAAATGCATCGATTATGATTCATAATGCAGGCTTGGACAATAGAGTAAATGAAGGATGGCCAGCGTATGAAAAAGCTCTTAAGGATAATAACAAGGAATATGAAGCCTATATTTACCCTGAGGTGAATCATGGCTTTCATAATAATACTACGCCAAGATATGATGAAGCCGCAGCAAATCTATCCTGGGAACGCACAATAGCTTTTTTCAATAAACAACTCAAATAGCCTTAAAACAAGAAAGTAGTTTGTGTGTTTAATAGCAGTTTAAGAGTTATTTAAAACCGTTTTTTTTATTTTTTAGTAAACCTCTGCTCATAATTAGTCAGCCTCAGTCTGCTGTAGATTATCCAACGGCCATTGGCTACAAATAAAATCTCAAGATTCGTCCGAAGTATAGCATAAATGAAATTGTAATTCCCTAAAAAATTGTTGTAGAACCTCTAAATTAAAATTGCCTCCTTTTATTTGGAGGCAATTTGATTTATCACAATCCGAAAGGTGGATTACTCTATAATATGTTCATTTATGTTTTCGAAGGTGATGGCGGAATGCTCATCTATTGAAACATACACCACAGAATCTTTAGAAATCGTGCTTGATAGAATTTCCTTGCTCAATTCGTTTAGAATGAGCTTTTGGATAATTCGCTTCAATGGTCTAGCACCATATTGAGGATCAAAACCTACCCTTCCTAAATAATCCTTAACCTCATTTGAGGCATCAATTTCAATTCCATTTGCCTCCATTCTATCTTGCACTTCCTTCCATTGTATGTCTACAATTTGGCGAATAATGCTTCTGCTCAATGGCTCAAACATGATTATCTCATCAATCCGATTGAGGAATTCAGGTCTAACGGATTTTTTTAATAGCTCAAATACATCCTTTTTACTCTGCTCCATGATCTCCTCTTTATTGTTTTCATTCAAGTTTTCAAACCTCTCTTGAATCAACTGTGAGCCAATATTAGTGGTCATGATGATAATGGTATTTTTGAAATTGGCTACCCTACCTTTATTATCTGTGAGCCTGCCATCATCTAGTACTTGCAACAGGATGTTGAATACATCTGGATGCGCTTTCTCTATTTCATCAAGTAATATTACTGAATAGGGCTTGCGACGAACGGCTTCAGTCAGTTGGCCTCCTTCATCATAACCTACGTATCCTGGAGGTGCTCCAATCAATCTGCTGACTGCATGGCGTTCTTGATACTCGCTCATATCTATTCTTACCATGGAGTTTTCATCATTGAAAAGGTACGAGGCGAGTGCTTTGGCTAATTCAGTTTTGCCAACCCCCGTTGTCCCTAGAAATATAAAGGAGCCTATGGGCTTTTTAGGATCTTGTAAGCCAGCTCTGCTTCTGCGTACGGCATCAGACAAAGCCGCAATGGCTTCTTTCTGACCCGCCACACGCTTGCCTAGTTCGTCTTCCAATGAAAGTAATTTATCGCGGTCGCTTTGGAGCATTTTACTCACCGGTATGCCTGTCCACTTAGCGACTACCTGCGCAATGTCCTCGGCATCTACCTCTTCTTTGAGCATGGCTCCAACACCCTGCATTTCTGCCATTTTGGACTTCATTTCCTCAAGCTTCTTTTCTGCTTCTACTATCTTTCCATAGCGTATTTCAGCCACTTTGCCATAGTCACCTGCTCGCTCAGCTTGCTCGGCTTCTACCTTATATTTATCGAGGTTTTCTTTCTCTTGTTGCAAAGAGTGTACTACCGCCTTTTCATTTTCCCATTGCGCCTTCAAGGCATTTCTTTCTTCCGAAAGGTCCGCGATTTCTTTGCTCAGCAATCCTTCTTTTTCCTTATCTTTTTCTCTTCTAATTGCCTCCCGCTCTATTTCAAGTTGCATTATTTTTCGCTGCAATTCATCTAACTCTGCTGGCATGGAGTCCATTTCCATTCTCAATCTAGCGGCAGCTTCATCCATCAAGTCTATGGCCTTGTCAGGTAAGAATCTATCCGTAATATATCGCTGCGATAGTTCTACAGCTGCTATCACAGCGTCGTCCTTGACTCTAACTCCATGGTGGAGCTCATATTTATCCTTAATTCCACGCAAAATGGATATGGCATCCTGAGTATCTGGTTCATCTACAGTTACTGTTTGGAATCTCCGTTCAAGGGCTTTATCTTTTTCAATATGCTTTTGATATTCCTTGAGCGTGGTGGCGCCTATTGCATGCAACTCCCCGCGGGCCAAAGCGGGTTTTAGTAGATTTGCTGCGTCCATGGCACCTTCACCACCTCCCGCACCTATCAAGGTATGGATTTCGTCAATGAACATAATAATTTGCCCGTCCGCATCTGTTACTTCTTTGATGACAGATTTTAGACGCTCCTCAAATTCGCCTTTGTATTTGGCACCAGCCACCAATAGACCCATATCAAGAGATATGATGGTTTTGGTCTTTAAATTTTCTGGGACATCTCCGTTTACGATGCGTTGAGCAAGGCCTTCAACAATCGCCGTTTTACCTACGCCAGGCTCGCCAATAAGCATCGGGTTATTTTTGGTTCGTCTCGATAAAATCTGGAGTACCCTGCGGATTTCTTCATCTCTACCAATTACAGGGTCTATTTTACCTTTTTTCGCCAATTCGTTCAGGTTTTTCGAATAGCGTTCTAAACTTCTATACTTCGATTCGGCATTTGGGTCGGTAACTTTTGATCCGCCGCGCAACTCCGTGATTGCTGCTTTTGTGTCTTTGACAGAGAGGCCGAGTTCTTTCAGCAATACCGCAATTTTTTCTGAACCATCCAGCAGAGCCCATAAAATATGCTCCACCGATACATACTCATCTCCAAATTCTTTTAAATAGGAAGTAGCTTTTTGTAATACTTGTGAGCTGCCGTTACTCAAATAGGGTTGAGCTCCGGTTACTTTTGGATATGAATGGATAACTTGCTCTACTTTTTCGATGAGGGTGTTAATATTTACAGCCAATTTTTTGAAGACAAAATTGACTACATTTTCATCCGTTTGCATGATACCTTTGAGCAAATGACCGGGTTCAATGGCTTGTTGCTGATTGGCATTGGCAATTTCAGCTGCCTTTTGTATAGCTTCTTGAGCCTTTATGGTGTAATTTTTTAAGTCCATTTTCGTGTCGTTTTTCTTCTTCAAATAAAGCAAAGCTCAATCCATGTACAAAGATGTGGGTGAAAGCGGAATATTTGACATATTTATCAAAGCAATTGAATCATTTTAAGTCAAAATGACTGATTTTAATAAAAGCCTAGTTCAATAAATAGCAGTGATTGCCATGGAGAAGATATGAAAAGCGGGAGGAGAATGTTTTCCAAAATTCCTAGCCTAATTGCTTATCTTTAAGGTGAAGAATATTTTTTAAACTTTACCTTTTTACCATGAAAAATCTCAAAATTCAGTTTAGTACGCTTCTACTTCTATCATTGTTTTTTGCCATTTCCTGTACGGATGCGGGAGATGGAGAACCAAAAAGCATTTCGCCTGAGCTTTTAGTGAAGACATGGGCAATTAAGGAAAACTCCATTAGACTTGGAGGTATTCCCATTTCAAATATTTATGATATTGCTACGGTTCCCGCCAACCTAAGGCCCAATTGGAATCAAGTTAGATTGGTTTTTAATGCAGATGGAACTTTTAATGTGCAAAATGTAAATTTGTTAGGGATTCCTCCATCCGGTACTTGGGTGATAAGTGGGGTGAACAATAACGAAATCACGATCAATCCTGGAAATGTTGTTATGGAAATTAGTAATCTTTCATCCTCCAAATTTGATGTAGAATATACCATAAACACAGCGGGAACCGATTTCGAAAACCTTGGCGCAACGGTTGTAGTAAGTGCCGAAATGGAAGCGGTAGATCGATAATTTATAGTTCGTAATAGGCAATTATTCGATAGCCTTGATCCCTAATCCGGATCCAGAAGTGATTGACATTTGCCCATTTTTAATCTCAAATCCACCAGTAGCTACATCACGGATTAGGTCTAAGCTTCCATCCAAATCCAAATATTTAGTGTTTTTGAATGACAGTGCCGTGTGTAAAGCAGCGGAAATACTTATGACACTTTCATCGTTGCAGCCCCACATTAGCGGCACATCATGCCATTGCGATAAGGTTGCAATCTCACGAGCAGGATCTATCCCACCGCTTTTCATGAGTTTGATATTGAATATTCCAGCAGCAGAAATTTTTATAAGCTTTAGTGCATCTGTTGGGCTTTTCAAACTTTCGTCGACAGCGATTATTTCCCGTAGCGCTGGTTGCAGCCTTCTCATTCCTTCTGTATCATCTGCTTTTAGCGGCTGCTCTATCAGCTCCAAATCGAATGATCTCGTAGCTTGAAAAAACCTATATAATTCAGCTTCAGAATAGCCTTGGTTTGCATCTACTCTTATGTGTATTCCATCCTTATACACTTCTCTTAGTTTGGCAAGCCTTTCGATGTCCTCTTCCACATTATGGCCAAGTTTTACCTTTAAGTATTTAAAGCCTAATCCTAAATATTCCTCGGCTTCTGCGATAGTCTCTGCTACAGATTTGATCCCGATTGTGATGGAGGTCGGCAGACTTTTATGCTCTTGCCCAAAAAAACTCACCAGAGGGACATCCAAAAATTTCCCAAAAGCATCATGAATAGCAATATCAAGTGCAGCTCTGCTCCCGGGAAGTGTTTCATACTCCTTTTCGAGCTCTTTTAGTAAGCTCTCAAATTTGCGTATGTCTTTTCCAATTAAGGTATTTTCTGCTTTTGATTTGAGGTTGATATAGCAATCTTCTAGGCTTTCTCCTACTACTTGGGTGCTTGGGTTGGCTGCTCCGTACCCTATTATTCCATTTTCCAAAGTGATCTTAACAATCACATTATCGACTTTATCCACCGATTTGAAAGCAATCATGTACGGTCTATTCGTACCTAAATCTACCTTTTCAATACTGATGTTTGATATTTTCATGTTCTTCTATTAGTTGTCGAAAATTAGGAATTAATCTGCTAACGCCTTGTTCCAATGGTAAAATAACAGGAATTTTCAAATGTTGTTCTAAGGCAACCGCATAGCTTTCGGCCTCCGCAAGGCTCATATTTTCCGTATTTACGGTCACAGCAAGTACTTTTACGCCATACATTTCAATCAGTTTTATTTCTTCTTCTGCGCTAGGAATCAAAGCAGGATAATCGTCCATCCCTTTGAAGTGTGTGCGCTTGGGAAGTATTTGCAAGATTACACCATCTGCACCGGCAGAAAGAATATGTTCAGAGCCACATGGACCACTTGGATTTCGTAAGGAAGATTGACCTTCGATGAAAATAATCGAGGGATTGACTTCGGTATAGCATTGATAAATAGCGTGTTCGAGCTCGCCAGAAATAAAATCATTGAGAGTAGAATCGAAAATGAAGCCATATTTGGCTCCCTGCATCCAGCCTGTTTGCCCAGTGTAAATCATCTCGGCATGTATTCCAATTTGCTCAAGTGCTTTTACTAGGATACGGGAGGTAGTTCTTTTTCCCGTCGCACAATCTGTTCCCAAAACAGCTATTTTTGGGCATTTCACATTCCTTATTTTCCCGCTCCAAAAGTGTAGCTGCTCGAATGACTTAGGCTTCCGAATATCAATCAATTCAGCATTATTTTCTTGGGCTAAATGCACAAAGTCTGGAATACTACTGAGCAACTGATGGAGCCCATTTACCACATGAATGCCCTCTTTAAGGCAATCAATAATTAAGGGTTTCAATAGCTCAGGGATAAGCCCACCCTTATTGGCAATGCCCAAAATACAATATGCTGCCTTTTCGCTATTTGCTAGGTTAAATTGGTTTAAACTCTCATATATAGGAATTTCTCTTGCTGAAGGGATCAGCTGGGAGGCATTCATCCCAGCAAATTTTTCATCAATTACACCAATTATATGAAATCGCTCACTTCCCCTACATAAACCATGGGCTGTTTTGGCATAAGCGCTCATAAACAACCCACCAGTTAAAATAATCGCGTCTTTCATTTTAATCAAAATTGGCTAGCATTGAACCGACAAAAGTATGTCATTTAAAATTAATTAAATGTAGATAGCCATTGATGACATTAGCTGCCATTTTATCCTTTTTTACTAAGCAAAAGTTAGCAGTGGCACCTGTTGCAAATCGGCTGACTACAGGGTTTTGCATTGATTCTTCAATCAATAGTGGAAAGTGAACATAGTCTGGGAAATTTGAAATATTTTTTACCTGAATGGCTCCATATCCCTGATTCATTATTTCGATTGCCCTATCAACGGGAGGGACGGATGGAAAAGTTTCAGGATATATTTTTGGTGAAGCAATATCCGCACCTGCTGCATCCCACTCTTCTATCCCTGTAGCATGGCTCAAATCACCTATTTCAATGATTTTGCCCATTTGTACAATAGATTTTCCGTCAGCTATTGGGCAATCCTCCCGCCTTATTCCTATATCCACTTTACCAGTAGAATTTCCAATTTTCCGCTCCACATTCCGAATAATCAAATCGAAAACACCTAATCTGTTCAATGGAATGGCTTCATATTCAACCAAAGTTTCTTTTTCATAATCTTGATCAATAATTGCCTGAATTGAAAATAGCAGCAGAGAGAAGTAGTATTGCGTAAGTTTTACTTTTTCCCAGTCCCGTGGCAAACCTCCCGCTTCTACCAATATGGTGGAAGAGCCTACTGCCTGACAATATTCTCCAAAAGCCCTTTTTTCATATTCATCTGCCCATTTTCCTACGGGCAAATGATATTCGCTTCTAAGCCATTTTTCCATCAATACGACCATTTTCGCTGCTTTTTGCCTCGAAGGACTCATTGTGCCGAGCGGATTGGTCAGCGGGGCGAGTAGAGATATAGCCGCTTGCTTGCAAGGATTGCCAATGCCATAATAAATTTGCTGATCGTGCAGATTAAAGCAAAAATCTGGTTGGAGATGATGGATTGCTTTGTGTAGAATCAATGATTCGGGAGCAGATAAAGCAAGAGCATCTCTGTTCAAATCGATCCATGCGGCGTTTTCTCTGATATGAGCTGCTGCTCCATCTGGATTCAAGAGCGGGAGGAAGTAAATACTCAACTGCTTGGCCCAGTTTTTCGAGGCTGTAGGGCTATTGAGAAATTGAAATAATTCTAAGATGGCCCTAGTTGCGGTAGCTTCGTTTCCGTGCATTTGGCTCCACAGTAAAATTTTGGTCGGGCCATGTCCATAGCGAATTTGGTAAATAGGTCTTTCCTGTAGTGAACATCCAGCTTTTTCCACCTTCCATTGTTCTCCTATGCACTTTGTCAAGATATAATCATGCACATCCTGAACCTGAATACGACGCTGGGCAAACCGAGGCAAATGGTAGAATTGATGGTATTCGGTCGTATCAATCGGTATCATGCTTTTTATATTTTGGAACTATTTTGCTCTGCTTTGAAGTATCTTTGCATAAGAATGCTATTTCCTCAAAAATAAGAAAATCCCTAACTATGCCGCCCATCGAAAAGAAAGATATTCGAAAACTCACTTTAGAGCTAATCCAGCAATTTTTTGTGGCGCACGGGGATAAGGCGTTTCGAGGTAAGCAGGTGTATGAGTGGCTATGGAAAAAGTCGCTTCGCAATTTCGATGAAATGACGAATATTTCGTTAGAAACTCGGGAGCTGCTAAAAAAGCATTTTGAGATAAAATCCATCGAGATTGATCAAATGCAAAGAAGTGTGGATGGCACCATCAAAAATGCGGTGAAATTGCATGACGGTTTGGTGGTAGAATCAGTGCTCATACCAACAGAGAAGCGGATTACAGCATGTGTTTCCTCTCAAGTCGGCTGTAGCTTAGATTGTAAGTTCTGTGCCACAGCAAAGCTCAAGCGTATGCGCAATTTGAATGCAGACGAGATTTATGATCAAGTAGCATTGATAAGCGAGCAAGGAAAAGAATATTTTCAGCGGCCGCTAACTAATATCGTGCTAATGGGCATGGGAGAGCCGCTCCTCAACTATGCCAATGTGATAAGCGCAATGGACAAAATCACCTCGCCTGCAGGCTTGGGGATGTCTCCCAAGCGCATTACCCTGTCTACAGTTGGAGTGTCAAAGATGATCCGAAAATTGGCCGATGATGATGTGAAATTCAAATTGGCAGTTTCCTTACATTCTGCCATTGATGAGAAGCGATCTTCTATCATGGCGATAAATGATGCCAGCCCTTTGGATGAGTTGATGGATTCCTTGCAGTATTGGTATCAAAAAAGAAAAAGCAGAGTTACTTTTGAATATGTGGTGTGGAAGGGATTTAACGACTCGGATGAAGACATTAGTGCGCTAGTGAAATACTGCAAAAGAGTGCCTTCGAAAGTGAACCTTATCCAATACAATCCAATCGGAGATGAACTCTTCGAGCAAGCCGATGAGGAACGGGTTGCTGCTTATGAGAAGGCATTGGAAGCTAATGGGATAATTGCTAAGGTGCGTCGCAGCAGAGGCCAAGATATTGATGCTGCCTGTGGGCAATTGGCAAATAAGAGTTAAGTATATTTGGATGAAAACTATAAATCCTCTCGCCTAATTGAAAGCAGCAGGATGTATTGGTGATGAATGATACTAAGAGTTTTATCTTACCATTAATCGTTCTGTGTATTTCTTTCCACCTGTTTCAAAACGTACTATGTGCACCCCTCTGCTTAGGTTTAACCCATTCAAAATGTATTCATTGTTATATAGATCTCTAGCATTCACCTGCTTTTGAGCCACCAACGAACCCGAGTTGTCAAATATTTTTACGGTCGAAATTTGGGTGCTTTCTTCAATATTCATTTGCATGATTACCCTTTGGCCAGTACTTGGGTTGCCCACAATTTTGAAACCTGTAGCTTCGATATTGTCTCGCTGCACACGAACAGCCTCGAAGATCTTGAACGTCCCATCAAAATCCGTTTGACGAATTCTGTAATAGGAATTTCCTTTTAAAGGCCTTAAATCAGTGAATTCGTAATCCAATCTGCCAGTGTAATCGCCAGCTCCTTCTACTATTGCAATTTTATTGAAGTTGATTCCATCAGCAGATCTTTCGATGCTGAAATAGTCATTGTTTTTCTCCGTAGCAGTTGCCCAAATAATCTCATTCACCATTCCATTGGCTTTCGCCTCAAAGCTGATCAGCTCAATTGGTTGGGTGGCATTAGGGGTTATGGAAATTGGCGTAGGGCTAACTAGAGATGAGCTAGGGTTTTGTGGCTGTAGATTAGAGCTATATATCGAAGCAAACGAACTAGCTTGAGCATTTGCAACTACCGTATTGATTTCTAGTATGATTACTGGCGTGATATTATTTGTCCAAACAGTGAAAACACCTGTATTTGGATTGTAATTGGTTTGACCAGTATCATAATTCCAGCCGTTAATAGTATGGCTTTGATAGGTAAATCCTGCAGGCAAGTTCACTTGGAATTGTGCTCCTCTTACTCTCGTAAACCACTGTGGATTGTTTAAGGTGTAATTCACCGTAAACTTCACGTTATCTCCATTTTCTACTATCGACTCACTTGCGGTGATAGAAATACTTTGATCCATTGGAACAGTTGTGTCGATCCAATTTAAAGTTGTTGGAATAGTTGATGTGAAGTTATCTATTGCTACTGCCGCCTGGCCATTATTGGCGATTCTTGAAACAGTCATTCTGATTCTATACCATCCGTTTTGAGTTGGAGTAAATGTTGAACTACTCGTATTGAGTTGATTTTGGGAAGATACAAATGGGCCAGATGTACTAACGATGTTTCCTGTGGTGAAACTTTCATAAGATATTTCAGTCCTTGGTAAGGCGTTATTGTTATTAATGTTGTAACAAACGCAAGAATGGTTGAATGTAGTCGTATATGAAGTCCCTCCAATAAACCATAAATACCCAGTGTAAGTGACTAAAGGAGAGTTGTTCGAAATATCTTGAGATCTGATATGGCGGGAAGTCATATTAAAATCAGTGGAAGTTGAAAAATAGAATGTACCATCTTCATTGAACCTCCATCCAGTAAGGGTGAAGTCATTACCACTTTTCGTATTAAAATTTTCTCCCCAAGTTTGAGCAATGGATGGAAAACTTAATACAAGTGTAAAAAATAAGATGGTAAAAATTTTCTTCATTTGATATTAAATGTCTGCAATAAGTAATAAACGACGTGTTCTATACTTTGAACGACAATATATATGCAAATGTTACCCTAATTTTTGAATAAAAAAAATCTTTAGCAAAGTATTTTACTAATTGGTTTTCAGCAGGTTTAGCATATTGATGATTGCACTGATAAGTGCCCATTTTTAAACAAATACCTCCCAAATTACTTCAAAACTGGAGGTATTTATTTGAAATAGGATTGAAATTAATAGTACTGAACTTCACAACCAGGAACGCTAGATTGGAATCTAGCGACCCTTTTTTCATTGAGCCTAGTATTAAAGCAGCGCAGTATTTTGAGCCCAGTAAGATCAGTAATAGGATTAAGTGTACGAATGTTCGTATTTGAGATATCTAAGTAATTGAGCTTATATAAGCCAGAAAGGGAATTTATCTTGCTTATCTGAGTTCCTGAAGCTCTTAATTCTTCTAGCAGAGCCAAGGGTTCTAATGCTTCTAAGTCCTCCACCGCTGTATTTTCAAATTCGAGTATCCGCAGATTTTTCAGTGGCGTTAACGCAGCTATATTACTAATGGGGTTTCTCGAAATACGCAGAATTTCCAATTTTGGCAAATACGAAACAGCGCCAATGTTACTCAACCCTATGTCGATAGCATTGAGCTCTTTGATCCTTTTCAAATAGGATATCGGATCAATAGTACTAACTCTATTTTGTGGTTGAATTTCAATTTTCTCGATGGCAAATAAGCGGTGTAATTGTTCAGGATTTGGATTATTATCCATCGTGAGGTTTTGCTGAAATATTTGCTGCCATTGCGGGTCAAGTAAAGACCACCAAGATGCGAGTTCGCTCGTTTTATACACGAGTAGTGCGTTTGGTTTGGCCTCCCAAAAAGCCATAGCTATCTCATCTGTGATATTGGTTTGGTCTGCATACACTTTTTCTAAACTTGGGAGGCTATGCAATTCCTTTAGGTCTCCTATTGAAGTAGAGTCTATATATACTGTGCTCAACGCTGCTAATCCTGCTAGTCCTTCGAGGGTAGCTATCTGCGAATTACGAACGTTTAATACGCTCAGATTGCTCAGTTGATTGAGCGGCTCCAAGGTGTTGATGTTGGTATTTGCTATATTTAATTGCTGTAGATCTCGCAGATTTCTTAAGGGTTCCAGCGTTTCGATTGGGCAATTATTCGCCTGCAAGTTTTGTAGAAATATCAAAGGTCTAATAGGCTCCAAACTGCTAATATCTGACCTCCCGCTTATATTTAAAGTGTTGGTATAGCCCAGCTCGGCCAATTCTTCTTTCGAGGGGTCATTAGAAGCAATTTTTACGTATCCTTTCAATATCTCCTTCCAGTTTTCAGGAAGTTGATTCCACCAAAGAGTGAGATTTTCCGATTGATAAATAATTAATACACCCCTGTTTTCAATTCGGAATTTATTTGCCTCGCCTATAGATAAGCGAGTATTGTCCATATACACTCTTCTTAGCATCGGCATTTTCTTCAATTCTATCAAAGAGGCCACCGGCGTATTATCGCAAAAGAGCTCTGCAAGTTGCGGATGTCCCGCCAGAGCGGATAGTTCTGAAATACTGGTATTAGAAATCATCAAAATTTCTAAATTGGAAAGCGATTGCACAAAGGCTAAATCTGAGATGTTAGAACCTGCCAATCGTAAGTCTTTGAGAGCACTTAGGCTCTTAATAATATTGAAATCGGCTATTCGCGTACTGCTAAGATTGAGTCTTTCCAAGCTAGAAAAGCCAGCAATCGGCACTAGGTCAGTAACCAGTGTTCCGCTTATATTTATTTCTTTTAGGCTCGAAAAGTACTGCAGTGGTGATAAATCTGATAGCATGGTGCCAGATGCATCTAAGATTTCAAGTTTAGTCAAATTCCGAATGGGCGTTAAATCATTTACTGGCGTCTGGGCTATTCTCAATGTTTTGAGATTTTCCATCCTATTGAGTGGCTCCAAATTAATTATATCTTGCCTGCCAGATAAGTCTAAAGTTTCTATTCCCGCAGCCCTTTTCAGTCCGTTGAATATGGTACTTATTTGCACCTCAATTTCTCCCATTGGCGTTACCAATGTGGTATCGTTGATAAAGTCAATTTGATTCAATTGTAATGAATCATTTACGGGCACATTTTTACCTAGAATGTTTTTCCATTTATCGTCAAGATTATTCCACCAATTGGTCAAGTCTTCTCGTTGACTTAACCGTGTGGTATATAGGCTAACAATTTTTAAATCTTTTTGGGCTAAATCTAAATTCGCCTCCATATATCGAGTGATATTTGTATTGAGGGAATCGCCGCCGAATGTTAAGCCTGACAACTGGCGATTCATAGTCACTCTGAAGTAGGTTTTGCCTTCTTCATTCAAATAGCTATCGATAGATTGAATATCAAATTTGAACTTGACGCCTTTGAAAAAGAAATCTACGTCTTTGAAATAGGCTTGAACATCCTTATTGGTTGGAGTTTCTCTAAATTTCACCAAATCATCCTCTATCTGCACTTTACCATCGCGAAATGCTTTGAGAAAGGATTCATTTATGATTACATCTTTTTCGTTTCTCAGGGTAGTAGGGTCGCCAATGGAATTGAGACTAAACTCTAGGAAAGAAACTAATTGCTTTACACGTAATTGATATTCTTCTAACTCTTCGGGAGTCAGCGTTTCATCTTTTTTATCTTGCGCTTGAGCTACCGTGATCGCCAAAAAACATAAAAGCGGGAGGGCATACCTAAACAGGAATTTAATTGTCTTCATAAAAAATGTATTTCATCAATAATCGTTTTTCATCATCATTGATGCGGGCAAGATTCGACATCAGCCAGCCTCTGTTTAATCCAGGCCTATTGAATCTTGTAATTTCGAAATACCAATTGTCTACTTGAAAGAAATGAAATTTCACATTATCCACATTTTTAAAGGAGAGATTTCCCAATTTCATTTCATAGAAGAGGAGCATTAGATAATCAGGTTTAAAGCTTCTTTGAGCATACAGCTCTAGTTCTTCATTCACTCTCAATGCTTTGTTCAAGTTCATGAATTCTAATTCATGACTCATTGGATGTAGAAATTTCATTGTGGTGGAATCTGCTACAAAAAGTTTGCTAAATGGCTCAAAGAAGACATTTGTAAGTACCCATTTAGATCCAATGGGCTCCTTTTGAATTTTAAGAAAGAGGACTACTTTTTTTTCTTCACCTTTATACAGGAAACTAGTTTCTACCTCGGCAAACCAATTACCTCCATGAAAATCAAGAAAAACGCCAGGATCCCTTTCAATTACATAGTTTGAAAACTCAGTTTTAAGATCATTGGTAATGCCTTTATTTTCTTTGTCGAAAAGCATCTGAATATATCTTAGCCTATCTTCTTTGGTTCTATAGTCTGGGTCGCCAGGATAATACCGCTGGCCTTGAGTATCTTCTTCGTTGTTAAACCGCCTAAAAAACTGATTCAGTTGCTTAGTTTCGGCGTATAAAGCACTTTCGTCGCCTAAAAATTCACTCAGATTTTGAGCATAGCCCTGACCTTGAGTCAGGGCTATAAACAAAATCAATAGGGTCAATTTTCTCATACTGAAGTTTCTGTTACTCTAATATCACCGAGTAACACATCCCAGAAATCAATTTCACGCCCTGCAATTTGCGTACTTTTACGTTCTACGTACACAGTAATATCCTTCTTAGTAGTATCTCTATATTGCAATCCGTCTGCGCCAGTACCCTCAAAGCTTTGATAGATTGTAATAACACCCACATATCTACCATCAGGGCCAAGTTCCAAGTCACTCACATATTCGATATTGTACCACTGTATGTTCACCTTATCGTAGTTCAATGCCATAAGGCGTTCGAAATATTTACGGATAGAGTAGTATTTGATATCACTTGAATAAAGCGAAGAAACCCCCATCTCGCTACCCGGAGCAAATAGTTCTAAAGCCCTATCAATAATTCTGTTTGCCTCGGAAAATTCCGTGTCCTTATTGCCCACTCTTGAAATGTAGGTTCCAAGATCACGTATTTTTTCTAAAGCCAATGAATCAATGGCTCTCTTCCTTTCTGGACTTATATTGTCTTGTGCATTTGCACTGAAGCCTGCAACTAAAACAAAAAATAGTATAATTAATGATTTATATTTTCTCATGACCTTGTTACTTTTTGATAAGAATGATTTCCTTGATTTTTCCGTTATTATCGAACACTAATTCATCAATAGCATTCAGATTCTTTTTCTGATCTTTCAAGTATTCTAAATACTTTCTGATGGTTGTAGGGCGGTCGTAATCGACAATGCCGCCAGATCTGTTGATAATAATTAATAAAGGAGCATTATCTGAAGTAAACATTGCAACTGTCTCATCAATCAGGCTATTTGCTTGGTTGATAGAGTTGGCACCGGCAATGTATTGGAAATAATTATCGAGCCGTTCGCCTGCTGATTTTTCAGCTGGGTCTGCTTTTGGTTGCATGGCTGCGGCTTTTTCGGCTGCAATTTTGTCTTCAGCTCTTTTTATTAAGTCATTTACCTCAGCATCTTCAAGATTCAATCCCTTAATTCTATTTACTTCTCTTTCTTTGGCCTCGGTGCTCATTCCACCTGCGTCGTCTAAGATGGCTTGTAGGTCTAGTTTCGCTTGTTCTATTGCGCGCGCTTTTTCCGCCATTTCTCTCTCTCTTGCTTCTCTTGCGGCTTTTTTCGAGCTCTTGCAACTTACCGTTCCAAAAGCTAGCGAACAAGCTAGCACAATCATTAATAAATTTTTCAACCTATTGGCATTCCGGTTTTTGTCGAGCTTGCCTGAATTGGGGTTGCGAATCATCGAATTTTCGCTCATGTCGGCTGTGGTTAAATGTTAAAAATAAGAATTTAGATTTTTTTCAGTTTTAATATTAACGTTAGAACGAAATCTATTGCCGTTCTGGTGTTAATTTATTTAATCTTTGATTACCCGAAAATTCGAGATATTCTATCAAAAAAAATGCCAGCAAAAGGGCTGGCATTTTTATTTTACTATCTCTGAGTGCCTGGCTGCTTAAGCTCCTGAATGCCAGCATCAAGTTTTGCTTTATCCACAATTTCTTTTACCTCACGTAATAATTGTTTCGCATCATAAACGATCCCATCCTTGATGGTATACTTTACGCCGCCCACTCGCTCTACTTCATTGCTATCATTTACACGGATATGGCCAGTGCCATACAGGACTTTGAAATTTCTTAGTGGGTTTTCTTCTACCAATATCATATCGGCAAGTTTTCCGGGTTCAATGGTTCCTATTTGATCGGCCATTCCAAGCAATTCTGCCCCATTTAAGGTTGCCGCGTTTATTACCTCCAAGGGATGAAAACCAGCCTCCCGCAATAATTCCAACTCGCGAATGTAGGCGAAACCATATAGTTGATAAATAAACCCACTATCTGAACCAGCAGTAACTCTACCTCCACGGTTTTTAAATTCATTCACGAAGGCCATCCATAATTGATAATTTTCCTTCCAAGCAACTTCTTCCTCGGTACCCCAATCGAACCAATAGGATCCATGTGCTTTACGGTTTGGAGTAAAAAATTGCCATAAAGAAGGCAAGGTATAATCATCGTGCCATTCAGCACGGCGGGCCATCATCAAATCTCTACTTGCCTCGTATATATTGAATGTAGGATCAAGTGTAAAATCAAACGCAAGCAATTCATTCATTACCTTGTTCCAATGTTCAGAATTAGGTTCAGCTGCTTGCTTCCACAGTTTACCTGCTTCTCCAAATCTATCTTGTTCATTTTGGTAATTATAGTCAAGACTATAATTCTGCACACGTTGGTTTATAAATAATGCCTCAGGCAGGCCGTACCAGTGTTCCATAGAATTGAGACCGGATCGCGCCGAGTTCAAAACATTCCAATCGAACACATTCATTTGGGCATGGTGCATGGCCGATCGTAATCCAATTTTTTTATTTTCATCCAATGCCGCTTCCATAATATCTGCTCTTGCTCCGAAGAATTTGATACCATCCGCACCATTTTCAGCATTCTTTCTTACCCACGCTCTCGCTTGCTCAGGTGTAGTGATAGGGCCATCATGTCCTTGTCCAAAACCTGTATAGGCTAGAATTCTGGGAGCAGTAATTTCATTTTTCGCACTCTTGGCTTTATGCTCCAATACCCAATCAAGTCCGTTCCCTGCCGAAGGGTCCCTTATTGTGGTAACACCATGAGCCATCCATAATTTGAAGACATATTCAGCCGGTGTTCCTTGCCCTACGCCGCCAATGTGCGCATGCGCATCCACAAAGCCTGGCAGTACATACATGCCTTCTGCATTTATTTCTTTGTCATTTGGGCCTATTTCCGGGCCTCGATTGGGATTTGTAGGTACGCCAGGATAGCCAACTGTATTGACAGAAATGATTTTATTCCCTTCAATCACAATATCTACAGGCCCAATTGGCGGCGCACCGTTGCCATTGATTAATATCGCTCCTCTTATGACTAATTTGCCATAAGGACCTTCTCCTTCAGCTCTGTCAGGAGCGGGGGGTATTGATCTTTGTGCAATAGCATTGCCAGCCAAGAGCCCAATCAGTAGGCACAGCATAGCGATTTTATTAATGAAATTTTTCATACCGTATAGTGTTGACTTGATGTAAATTTCAATATAGGAAATACGAGCCTAATAAAATATCACTTTTACCTTCTTGGCGACATGCTTTTAAGTTTGGTAAGTTACCCTACTAAACTTCAGCTCTAAGGATTTCTAAAGGAGGTCTTCCTATCACCCCGCGACTGTTCCAATATCCAATAAACATGGTAAGGGAAGTTATTAGAAGATAGGTAATCACTACCGGTAAACTTGCCGGCTGGAATACGGCATCAAAACTATACTTGGCAAGAATCGCTGTCGAGGCAAAAGCAAGAAGAATCCCGGTGAGTGATGCCAAACTACCCAGAATGAAATATTCAAAAAGGGTAATGATCAGGATCTGCTTTTGGCTACTCCCTAATGTCCTCAATAATACACTTTCTTTTAGTCGTTGAAATTTTGATAAGGTAACTGAGCCCATCAATACCACCAAGCCTGTAAGGATGCTAAATAGAGCCATAAATCGAATCACAAAGGCAATTTTTGACAATACTTCCTCAACCGTCGCCAATATTTGTCCCAAATCTACAATTGAAACGGTAGGGAAATTACGCACCACTGCTTGTTGGAATTTGGCCGAAACCATAGGACTTGGCACACGCGTAGTGATGATGTGAAACTGTGGCGCATTTTCTAATACTCCCGCTGGGAAAGTTACTAAGAAATTAGACGATACACGGTTCCAGTCCACTTTTCTGAAACTGGCTACTTGACAAAGCATAGGTACGCCCTGCACATCAAATACTAAACTATCACCTACATCTACCTTCATGGAGTTAGCAAAGCCCTCCTCTATTGATATAGGAATAGCCTCGCCTGGATTTGCAAAACTAATCCATTCACCTTTGACGATGCTTTCCGTGTCGGAAAGGGCTGCTCTATAGGACACTCTATACTCACGAGTGAATATGCCATCGCGCATGCGAATGGTGCTATCCTCCCGCGCCATTTGTCGAGTGACATCTTTTATCTGCAATAGGCGCATATTTACCACCGGATCTGATTGCAAAACTTCCAATTCGCTCTCCTCCATCAATTGTTTGATGCTTTCCACTTGATTGTTTTGGATATCAAATAGCAGCAGGTTTGGTCTTTCATCTTTGCTACTTAATGCCACCTCCGAAACCAATAGATCTTGCACATAGAAAACTGTGCTCACCAGCGCCGTACCCAAGCCAATAGTGGCCAATAATACCAATGTTTGGTTATGCGGGCGGTACAGATTGGCAAGGCTTTGTCTCCATACAAATCCCCAAGAAACTGGGAAAAATCTGCGAACTAACCACATAACAAGCTTGGAAATCAAGGCAATAATTCCGATTGCTACCAGAAGAGCCAATGTAAAGAAAAATGCTTCTCGCCATGCTCCTATTTGGTTGTATGCAAACAAAAAAATGAACCCAATTATCAATGCATAAACCACCCAATTGAGCCAATCTTTCTCTACTGATGTAGCAGAGGACTCGGCACGAATGGTTAATAAAGGAGATGCATTTCTAATTTGAATCAATGGAGGCAAAGCAAATAATATGGAAACAATTAGTCCCGTGCCGATACCAAAAAAGATGCTTGGATAGGATAAAGAAGTATCGACTGCTATGGGAAGGAAATCCTTTAAAACCAGCGGGAGGAGTTGCTGCACGCCGATACCCATCAATGCTCCTATGATAGACCCAATAAAGCCCATAAGGCCTATTTGGATCACATAAATCAAGAATGCTTGCAAGCCAGAAACACCCAGACAACGTAAAATAGCTACTGTGGTTATTTTCTCTCTGATGTAAATAAATACGGAGCTAGCCACACCTACGCACCCTAAGAGCAAGGCTACAAAAGCAACCAAGCCTAAAAATTTATTTAAGTTACCAAAAGCCCTATTCGTACTTTCTTTTCTTTCTTCTACCGTATCCGCTCTGAGCACTTTATCTCGCAGCGCATCTGCATTTTCTTCTACCCATTTATCTGGATCGGTGCCATCAGCTAGTTGATAATAGCTCGTATACTCTACACGGCTCCCTCGCCGCACCAATTTAGTGCCTTCCAGGTAATCCCATGGGATAATCACCGCAGGAGCTACACTAGCTACAATACCCGATTGCCCTGGAATGCCGTCTAGTATTCCCACAATTTCGAAGCTAAGAGCACCCACGTTTACAGAATCACCGATTTTTGCATCATACTGCATCATCAACGTTCTGTCCACAAGTGCTTTTTGGCCAGTGAAAAATTCCTCCCGCGCTTCCAGTGGTTGTACGGCTAATGGGCCATAAAAAGGATATGCACCTCTAATAGCTCTTATTTGCGTAAGCCTTGCTCCATCATTGCTGCTAAAACTTGCCATTGAGGCAAAAACAGCTACTTTTGCCGAATCAAGAATAGGCATGGAGATTTGGATCGAGCTAGTATCATCACGCGCTTCGATAGATAAATCAGCGCCTAATAATTCTTTAGCTTGGTTATTAATTTCCCTTGTAAGATTATCTCCAAACGAATTAATTGCAACAATGGCAGCAATTCCTAATACAATAGATGAGATGAATAAGAGTAATCTTGAGCGATTTTTTCGCGTATCACGCCATGCCATTTTCCATAGCCATGACCAATTCACTTTATTATTTTCCATAGCTTTAAACCTCGCTTATTGCTTCCTTAAAGCTTTTCTGTTCTACTATTTTCCCGCCTTTTAAGCGAATCATTCTTTGGGTTTTCTTCGCCAAATCCAAGTCGTGCGTCACTAACACCAAGGTAGTGCCCACTTCACGATTGATGGTGAAAAGCATGTCTTCGATCATATTACCTGTCTCTTCGTCGAGGTTGCCAGTCGGCTCATCAGCAAAAAGTATATCGGGATTGTTCGAAAAGGCTCTTGCTACTGCAACCCTTTGTTGCTCGCCACCAGACAGTTGGGTTGGGTAATGATTTTTTCTGTCTGCCAAGCCTACTCTGCCCAGCCATTCTACTGCTACTTTGTAGGCATTTTTATCTCCTCGGAGTTCAAGAGGAACCATCACATTCTCCAATGCAGTGAGCGTTGGGATCAGCTGGAAATTCTGAAAAACAAAACCTACAAATTTATTGCGTATAGCTGCTCTTTCATCTTCATTCAAACTGTCAAGATTAATTCCTTTCAGAATGAGCGAACCAGAACTTGAACGATCGAGGCCTGCGCATAAGCCAAGCAGGGTAGTTTTGCCGCTACCAGATGGCCCAACGATCGCGAGCGTTTCGCCTTTTTCTAAGCTGAAGTTTACAGCATCTAAAACGGTCAATTTTCCCGTCGCAGTAGGGTATGTTTTAGTCAGATTTATTGCTTCTAATATCATATTATTGTCTGAGGAATTCCAAGGCAAAACGATTCATCCCTTGAAATGGTTTATATATTGCAGAAAGTGTCAATTCAATTACGAAATTATTAAACAATGGTAAAACTATTTAGAAGCTTCACGGGAGCGGTGTTGCTGTTCATATTGATGGTAAATGTAGCCTGTGAAAATAAGCCAAATGATGAGAATGAAAGCAAACAAGTTGAAAATGAGGAGCAGGCAGTCTCCCAGCAAAATAGTGAGGATAAGCAGGTGATCGTGTTTTTTGGCAATAGCCTCACTGCTGGCTATGGTTTGGAGCCCGAAGAAGCTTTCCCTGCCATTATTCAAAGGTATCTTGATTCGCTTGGTTACAATTATAATACGGTAAATGCGGGTGTAAGTGGAGAAACTACCGCCAGTGGGAATTCACGAGTAGATTGGATTTTGAAACAACCAATGGATATTTTCGTTTTAGAACTGGGCGCAAATGATGGCTTGCGAGGAATTGATCCAGTGCAAACGACAATTAATCTGCAATCCATCATCGATAAAGTGAAGGCCGCAAAACCAGAGGTAACTATCGTATTAGCTGGCATGCAAGTTCCCCCAAATATGGGTGCAGATTACTCAGATGCTTTTCGAAATCTTTACCCTGAATTGGCCATAAAAAATAAACTGCCGCTTATCGAGTTTCTGCTAGAAGGTGTAGGTGGAGACCCAACACTGAACTTGCCCGATGGCATTCACCCAACTGCTGACGGGCACCAAATTGTTGCAGACAATGTTTGGTATACGTTGAAAGATAATATTAAAACAAATTGATAATTTATGACTACTAAAAAACAATTAACATCCATCGGTTTAGATACTGACAAATCAAATTTATTAGCAGAAAAGCTTAATGATCTATTAGCAAATTACTCTATATTTTACATGAACGTAAGAGGGTACCACTGGAATATTCGCGGGCAGAAGTTCTTTGAGCTGCACGTAAAATTTGAAGAACTTTACAACGATCTTCAATTGAAAATTGATGAATTGGCTGAAAGAATCCTTACACTCGGTCACCGTCCCACACATTCATATTCAGTATATATTGAAAAATCCAGTGTAAAGGAATTGAAAGATGTGGCAGATGGAAACGAATGTGTAAATGGAATATTGGCCGCGCTACAGATCATTCTTTTGAAACAGCGAGAGTTACTTGAGTTTTCGGCAGAGGCAGACGATGAAGGAACGAATGCGCTAATGAGCGATTACATTCGCGAGCAAGAAAAGCTTGTCTGGATGTATAACTCTTTTATGGGCTGAGAAATAATTTTAAAGTGAAAAAGGGCTTGCAAAAGCCCTTTTTTTTATCTTAATCTGTCAACCGATTTGACTAAACGATCGTCTCGTCGAATAAACCTATTGGCAAGTAAGTTGAAAACAAGAGCCGCAGCGGTGAAGTAATACCCCAATACATATTCTCCTTGTGCGCTAGGGTCAATTATTTTTTCTGCTTGACTCGTAACATATAGGCCAGAAAGTAAAAACGCTGCCATCAAAAAGGACGAAAGCGCTCCCAGCTTAATTTGTACAAAGCGGTTTTTGAATCGCAAAATAGAATAGGCTGCAGAAGCTGCTCCTGCAATGGCAAGTATTGCCAAATAGATAGTAGTTTTAGATTCTGTTTCTTGTCCGCCCTGGTAAGTATTTAATGAGAAGGCGGTGAGTTCCATCATTTTATTGCTTTCAACATCAGATTTAGTCCATATTGGGACGAATAGGGTGCCTAGCATGCAAATAACAACTCCGAGAAGAAACAAGGTTTGAATTCTTTGTATCATGGATAGGACTGAATAAATTTGCCTGCAATTTAACCAAATTTAGCACCTAAAACGAAAATTTAATGAATACAGCATATATAGTCGATATCTTACGTACACCAGTTGGCAAGTTTGGCGGCACACTCAGTTCCGTACGTCCTGATGATTTGGCCGCGCACGTAATTTCGAGCTTGCTTGCCCACAATCCAAGCTTTGACCCAGCTGCTACTGAAGATGTGATCTTTGGTGCAGCGAATCAAGCCGGAGAAGATAATCGCGATGTAGCAAGAATGGCATTGCTTTTAGCCAAAATGCCTATAACTGTAGGCGGAGTTACAGTAAACAGATTATGTGCTTCTGGTCTACAAGCAATCATGGATGCAACCCGTGGGATCAAAGCTGGCGATGGAGAAGCATTTATAGCGGGAGGCGTGGAAAGCATGACGCGCGCGCCATTTGTAATGGCCAAGTCTGATCAGGCTTATGGCAGAACCGTAGAAATGTATGATACAACCATAGGGTGGAGGTTTACAAACCCTGCTCTTTCCAAATTGTATTCCCCATATGGCATGGGCGAAACGGCTGAAAATGTGGCTGAGCAATGGAAAATATCGCGGGAGGAACAAGATGAGTTTGCCTTCCATTCTCAGCGAAAATATCAAGAGGCGCATAAAGCTGGGAAATTCAAAGATGAAATCATTCCTGTAGCTATTCCACAGCGCAAAGCAGATCCAATAATTTTTGATACAGATGAACACCCTCGCTTTTCGTCACTAGATAAGCTTGCCAATTTGCAACCTGCCTTTCGCCAAGGCGGCACAGTTACGGCAGGAAATTCATCTGGAATCAACGATGGTTCAGCTGCCTGCCTGATTGTGAATGAGGAAACATTGAAAAAGTATAATCTCAAACCGATGGCGAGAGTGGTTTCGGTAGCAATTGCAGGTGTATTGCCCGATATTATGGGAATAGGCCCAGTGCCGGCTACCCAAAAAGCCTTGAAAAGAGCTGGATTTTCTATCAACGATATTGGATTGGTAGAATTGAACGAAGCCTTTGCAGCCCAATCAATTGCCTGCATTCGAGACTTGGGTTTGAATCCAGATATCATCAATGTAAATGGTGGATCCATTGCCATTGGGCATCCACTGGGAGCAAGTGGATGCAGAATTTCAGCAACCTTACTGCATGAAATGAAACGCCGAAAGGTGAAATTTGGCCTATCCACTATGTGTGTTGGCGTAGGGCAAGGCGCTGCTGTTATTTTTGAAAACTTAGCCTAATGCGGTACTTCCTAGAACTTGCCTACAAAGGAACGGCCTATCACGGTTGGCAAATGCAGCAAAATGCCGTGAGCGTGCAGGCAAAAGTCGAGGAAGCACTTTTCATCATTTTGAAGGAAAAAATCAGAGTGCATGGGAGTGGTCGAACCGATACTGGCGTGCATGCTCAGCAGCAATTTGCTCATTTCGATATTGAAAGGGAATTGATCTTCAGTGATGCGCTTCATAAGTTCAATGCGGTATTGCCATTGGATATTCGAGCTAAGGCGATGTATTTGGTGAGAGATAACGCTAATGCTCGATTTGACGCAACTGAGCGATCCTATGAATATCGCATCATCAATGAGCAAAATCCTTTTGCTCAAGGTATAACCTTATATGAGCCTTTTGATTTGGATATAGCTGCAATGAATGTAGCTGCCAGTTATTTTGTTGGTAAACAAGATTTTCAAGCACTTACCCGTATAAAGGCCAAAGTGAATAATTACCTTTGTGATATTCGCCGTGCGGAATGGGTAATTGAAAACTCTTTGCTTGTTTTCCATGTTTCTTCAAATAGGTTTTTGCATGGCATGGTTAGGGCAATGGTTGGTACCTGCCTAGAAGTAGGCAAAGGAAAAACGGATCCGGCCTCTATAAAGCATGTGTTAGCCTCCAAAGACCGCAACCAAGCAGGTAAAGCTGCGAGACCAAATGGTTTATTTTTAACAAGGGTGGTTTATCCTCCCGCTATTTTTCTTGAAAGGAACAATTAGAATTGGATAAGGAGAATGTCAGTGGCAATATTATAGACTGGAGTGTTCTAAACCGGCTAGCCAAGTTTTTAAAACCTTACAAAAGGAAATTCTACATACTGATTTTTCTGACCTTTGCTTTAGCCATTTTGGGTCCATCTAGGCCCTTGCTTATCCAAATTGCCATCGATGATTATGTAACCAAAAGCGATTACCAAGGACTCGTTTGGATGATTGTGATATTGGTCGTGGTTCTGCTCCTTCAAGCATATGTGCAATATCTCCATACCTATCAGTCAGGCTGGCTGGGGCAGCATATTATTAAGGATATTAGGGTAAAATTGTATCAGCATTTAGTTAAGCTGCGCCTCAAATTTTTTGATAACACGCCGATTGGCCGATTGGTCACAAGGAATGTTTCGGACGTTGAAACCCTTTCGGATGTTTTTACCGAAGGGCTGGCAGCGATGGTTGGTGATTTACTTCAATTGGTGGTTATCCTCGCAGTGATGTTTTACACCGATTGGAAATTGACCCTAATTAGTATGAGTACCCTCCCGCTTTTGCTTTTGAGTACGTATGTATTCAAAGAGAAAATCAAGGCGGCTTTTAATGAAGTACGAAATGCGGTTTCAAATCTTAACTCATTTGTGCAAGAGCACATCACCGGAATGGCCATTGTGCAGGTTTTTAATGCGGAAAAAAGAGAGCACGAGAAATTTGACGAAATTAATAAGGAGCATAGAAGAGCCAATTTGAAGTCAGTGCTTTATTACTCCGTATATTTTCCTGTAGCGGAGGTGATTCAAGCCGCTGGCATTGGCTTATTGGTATGGTTTGGTTCTAAAGCGGTAATAGGTGAGGAGGTTACAGTTGGGGTGTTGATTGCTTTTATCATGTACATCCAATTGTTTTTTCGTCCAATCCGCCTCATTGCCGATAGGTACAATACTTTGCAATTGGGAGTGGTAAGCTCTGCAAGGATTTTTAAATTGTTGGACAATGATGAGCATTTGCCAAATAACGGGACGTTTGTGCCTGAGAAAATTGAAGGCCATGTAAAATTCGACAAAGTGTGGTTTGCCTACAACGAGGCAGACCATGTGCTCAAGGACATTAGCTTTGAAGTGAAGCCAGGAGAAATTGTGGCGTTTGTAGGTGCCACCGGAGCAGGCAAGTCATCAGTTATCAATTTATTGAGCCGCTTTTATGATATCAATCAGGGTGATATAAAATTAGACGGACGTGATATTTCGGATTATGAACTTGGCGCATTGAGAAGAAATATCGGCGTGGTAATGCAAGATGTCTTTCTGTTTTCAGACACTATTTTTCGAAACATCACCTTGGGAAACCCAAACATCACCATGCAGCAAGTGCATGAAGCAGCCGATCTGGTGGGCGCGCTAACATTTATTGAACGCTTGCCCGGAGGCTTCGAATACAATGTAATGGAGCGAGGAGCCACCCTTTCGGTAGGTCAGCGCCAGTTAATTTCCTTCGTACGTGCGATGGTTTACAATCCAAAAATCATCGTACTGGATGAGGCCACATCTTCGGTAGATTCGGAAACGGAGGAGATGATCCAACATGCCATAGAGAAACTGATGAAAGGGCGAACCTCCATTGTGATCGCTCACAGGCTAAGTACTATACAGCATGCCAGCCAGATCATCGTGCTGGACAAAGGCGAAATAAAAGAGCGTGGTACCCACGAAGAATTATTGACTTTGGAAGGGTTTTACAACACTTTATATCAAATGCAGTACAAGGAAGTCGTTTAATTTTTCGGCCAATGGGATTTAATTATTGGGAAAAGTGAGCATTGATTCATTTATTGTACATAATGAGTTAGTTTTGATCAATTAAAGTATGTGTGTATGCTAAATTCTGCGCGAAAATCCCTCTTATTATCTGTCTTCTTGCTTGCACCCCTTTTGCTTTTTGCTCAAGAGTTTGACAATGGTATAGGCCTCAGATTAGGCGATCCATTTGGCTTTACTTACAAAAAATATATCAGCCCAACTCGGGCAGTAGAGTTTATAGCCGGCACTAGCGGAAATGGATGGAGTACGAATTACTACAAAAAATCTTTTCAGCGCCTCACTAAATTTGATGATTATCTTTACTTCAATCATCGGTTGGATTATACGGTTGCATTAAATGCTAGATACTTATTTCATAATAAATTTCGAGAAAATGTGGATGGTCTTCAATGGTACTATGGTGCTGGCTTGCACATGAGGTTTGCTTCTGTAGAATATGAGACCATAAGGCGGGAGGATATAGATAATTTCCAACAGGCAGACCGTTTTTTTGAAGGGCATTACAATTTAGATATTGGCCCTGAAGCGATTATTGGTGCTGAGTATACCCTGTACGATCTCCCAATTACTGTCTTTGGTGAAGTAAGCCTTTTGGCTGAGGTAGTAGATAATCCATTTGCCTTTCGTTTTTTTGGCGCATTTGGCATCAGATATAATTTCAATAACTAATGTCGAAAAGGAAGAAAATAGCCATTGGGATAGTGGTGTTAATTATGATATCGCTTGGAGGCTTGTATGTGTATTTGGGTGGCTTGAACACCATTGAGGTAAGCATACAAAACGTGCAAGGTCCATATAGGATAGTAGGAGTGGATTTCGAAGGGCGCCCAACAGATAAGAGAGTGCGCGAATACTTTTTCGATATGCGAGAGCGAATTCAGAAGGGCGAACTTAAAGGGAGACTCAGCATGACGTATTTTAGAGATGCTGAAACCAAGAGAAACGAAGTGAAACTTTTTTTGGGAGTGATCCTCGACGAAATTCCCTCAGAAATTCCGGATGAATTCCGGATGATGGGCGTGGAAGTAAATGAGGTAGTGGAAGCGCGCTTGGAAGTACACAATATAGTGATGCCAAGCCCCGCTAGTATTGAAGAACGAATGATTGCCTTTGCCCAAAATGCTGGCTACAGCTATGAGCCAATATCAATTGAAATCTATAGTCCAGATAATACGGTTAGGGTTCATATTCCTTTGAAGAGGTAAGGATCTGTAAACGAAATATGGAGCTATTAAGAATGCTCCTTCTCTAAAAGTAAACAATAGTCCAATTTAATGATTTTAATCATTTCCCTTTTGCCAAATACCCTTTATGCCGATGTTAGCTTATTAGGGTTTTGTAGATAGTTTTAGTTAAAAACTTCTTTCGTTTATTGATTGTGGTAAGGTCTCTAAAGCTGATAATTTCTTCGCAGCTAATTACATTTTGCGAATCTACAATTCTAAAATGCTCAAAGATTATTTTAAATAGATCCTCCTTCAGATTTGCAATCTACTTGGCCAGAGCTATTTTCTTGGACAAGCAGTAAAAAATAAAAATTCTATCCTTCATTTTTCAAACCGTGAAAACAGTTACTTTCCTTATTTCATTTCACAGGTAAAATGTTATGCCTTAAGATAAGACTTGATAATAAGGCATCATACTAAACTACATATTAATAAAACACATATTTCTCTATAATAGCGAAAAATAGAATCTCAAAAGTTTACCTGAAAGACAATCCCTTACGACACATATTTTTCTAGAAACTCCTTCTTGGAGTCTTTGTAAGAAGAGACTCCCCCTATTTTTGAAAGGCAATAGATATAAATCCACGCTGTATCAATTTGATAAGGAAGAAATCCAGCTCTAGCACTGTTTGGGTAAAGATGATGATTATTGTGCCATTCGCCTGAAAACAAGCCAGGTCTAGTCTGGTTAATTGATAAGTTTCTCCGGTCAAAATCAACACCATCTTTATGGGCTACTTCTCCTTTTCCGTGTCCTGTATAATTAAAGGCACGCACCAAGAGATACCAAAACATGGCTGCACTAAAAGTGGTACATACTAAAGCAAAACCTCCAATAGCATAAAAAGTGGCTATCCAGAATGACCAATTAAGTGCCCATAAACCAAAAGTATGCAGCGGTGTGGCAAGTGTTCCCCACTTTAGATATTTCTTATAACTGTTTATTTGAACACCCGTGCCTGCTAAAAAATGCTTTACTTTTCCGAATTCCTTTTCATCCAAATCCCTTGAAATACTTTGGTGATTAAAGTCCGAAAACATACAATACCAAAAACCAGCCGTGGCATTATAAGGATCTCCTGGTAGGTCGGATTTTAAATGGTGTACATGGTGCGAAACCACATATACTTCTTCCGGCATGGTTCTGATAACTAGGTTTTGCGTGATGAACCTCCAGATAGGATGACTAAACGTAAAAGACTTGTGAGTGCTATACCGATGGTACCAAATGGTGCCATGAGTACTCATCACAATCATTGTATAAAATAGGAAAATCGCTAAAGTAAGAAAGCTGAAGTATTCGGTTATAAAGAAATAAAAAAAAGGCAACATGCAAGCAACCATTAATATAGCTGTAGCTGGTAGCCAATTTTTTCTACTTTTGAATACGTTTGCTTTTCTCAAAGCCTCTTTCAGAAGAACTTTGAATGTGGGGCTTACTAATGCTCCATTTTCATCTTGCCATTTGTATGACGGCTCATGAAGTATTCTATCTATAAATGCCATAGTTTGTATTAATCTCTAAAGGAACAAATGTCCTAACGAAAAGTTTGTACTTATGGAGCAAATATACTCTATGCTCCCTTAATCAACCAAATAATTTGATTTCAGACAAGATAGTTCTTTTTATTGATTTGCCGATTTACAATACCGAACAGCGTCAATTACCTCAATCTCATATCCACAACCAAACCAACGAGTGTCCATATCCATGATATTATAAATACCAGGTAACAATTTAAAATCTAAAAAAAATGAAATAATTTTCTTTCTATTCGATCAATTTTCAGCATTTGCATGTATGATTTAAATTTAGTTCAATTTTAATTAAATTTTATTTATTGATTATATGAGATAGCAAAAAACATAAATATCTGTTATTCAAGCATTTTATTGACGGAAAAAATCAAAGATGAAGTCAAGATAATTTTTTTTGCTCCCTTATTTATAAGCCTTCTAAACCTTGTGAATCAAAAATCAGTATAAGATTCCGACAACTATTATAGATATGTCAAACTACCGTAAAATTTTCCTAACAGCCTTCATGATGGCTATGTTTACTGGGGTATACGCCCATCAGAGCGCAAAAATCAATGAACTCCTTCAGCTTGACCCAAAGGGTTACGAAGCTGATCGTGAGAATGCTTACGCCGACCCTTACTATGGTCTGAAATTTTTGATATACGGCAACAATCGATTTGCAGATGGTGTCAGTGTAAAGCCAAGACAGATACCTGAGGATTTGAAAGCTTTTGAAGCAGGTCAGAAGCCTTTTGCGACCATCGTTGGTTGCTCCGACAGTCGAGTACCTAATGAAATTATTTTTGATCAGGGAGTAGGCGATCTATTTATTACCAGAACTGCTGGACAAGTAATGGCTCAAGCCTCTTACGGCACCATTGAGTTTGGAGCAGAGGTTTTAAAGAGTCGCTTGATTGTAGTTCTCGGACATCAGTCTTGTGGTGCAGTAGGTGCGGCGATGCAATTGCCAGCTAACCCTCCTGGGCACATAGTTACTTTGATCAATGCTATCAAGCCAGCATCTTTAAGAGCAAAAGCAATGGGTCTTCCGGAAACAGAAACACTTGATCTTGCTATCAAAGAAAATGTGATCGAGCAAGTGAATCTGCTTAGAAACCTTGAGCCTATTCTCAGCAGAAGAGCAGAATCTGGAGAAATAATCATCGTAGGAGCCGTTTACAATCTTGAAACTGGAACTGTAGAATTTATAGAAGAAACCATCACGTCCTTACCTAAGTTTTCCAAATAAGGTCACGAAACTTTATCTCAAAACAGACCGAAATTCGGTCTGTTTTTAAATTTATACAGCATGAAAAAGTTCGGCATACTGCTACTTTCTTTTATGATAGGATCCTCAGCTCTCCAAGCCCAGAATCCTGTAGACGAAGATCAGTTAGGTGCGTGGTATATGTATTTTTACCAAAAGAGATTTAACAACAGCCAATTTGGAATTCAGGGTGACTTCCAGTATCGAGCTTGGGATTTAGCTAGAGATAAGGAGCAGTTACTTTTAAGATCAGGTTTTACTTTTAGGCCTAAGTCTGAGGACATTTTATTTACACTTGGATACGCTTATATTGGCTCTGGAGCACCTGGGGAATCGAATGAAACTGTTTCTGAAAATAGAATTTATCAGGAAGCTCTTATCACTCAAAAAGTGGCAGGCCGATTTTTATTCACCCACAGATTCAGATACGAACAACGTTATGTAGATGGGCAAGATTTTCGAACTAGGTTTCGATATAACCTATTTTTGAATGTGGTACTCAATAAAGAAACCTTAGAAAAAGGAGCAATATACCTCGCTCTCTATAATGAGATTTTCATCAATGGTGAAACTGATATAGGCGATGGAAGAAGTGTAGAGCTATTTGACAGAAATAGAACGTACCTTGGCATGGGTTATACCTTAGGAAATAGCTCCAGAGTTCAGTTGGGTTGGATGAAACAGACTACGGCAAATTGGGGGAAAGGGCAGCTACAATTCAGTCTACACCAAAACTTCTAGGAGCAAACTGTTTCAAGCTTAGTATGTATTTTGGTCTATTCTGTATAGCCAAACAATCAATGATTACTCAATTTTACGAACTTGAGGCTGAGTAAAGCTAATTACTGCTTTCTTATCCTTTTTGTCAAATTGAGAGGTAAAATTGAACCTATAAGAATGTTTTAAGCTTTTTGGAACTTGTGGAATCAAGCTTCTCCAAAAATAAGGAATGTGAGGCCAAGAGAATTCTGAGGTAAAAGGACATTTTACTTAATTATTCAAGAGGGTAGAATTTCTGTAATTATAGGGAAATCTGTGCTGAACCGAAAGTTGCTACAAAAAAAAGCCAATCATTCTATAAAGGATTAGCCTTAGAGCCTAAGGGAGCAAATTCCATATTGACCGATCAAGGAATTACCTCCCAATTTATTGGTTTTCTAGTCTAGATAAGATTGCATCACTATCCCTCCACTATTTTTTCATTTAAGAATGTATTCTTCACCACAGAGCAGATACCTCGACAAAAAGATTTTGCTCCGCAAACATATTAGCAGCGTTCGCTCTTTTAAGATGAATATATACCCTTTAAGTACGGCTCAAACGAGTCCATTTTATCACCAGGACAGCTTTAATGAGATTTAGCTTTATTCAATTTCTGCTAAAATTTAATTCCTAAAGACGAAAGCAATATTGTATGCTTTTTTAAAGGTTGGTCTCTGACGATAATTGTTTTCAAAAAACCTAAAACCTAGATTTATTGCTTCAGATTTTTAATTGCCTTTCTATTGCAGAAAAATTCCAAAAAAGCGGCGAAACATTGTAAATTCATTCCAAGTCATTAATTACCGATACATTTAATTTATAATTTTGAGCTTCTATTGGACGTTGAAGCGTTCAATATATTTTTTGAGTATAATCAAAGTCAGACCACATCTTGTTATTTGAAATGTCCCTTACTTTACGTTTAAATTTGAGAACTTGCAACGAAGGCACTTTTGCTCTAATTGAATCTTGCACATTGTGCTCTGCTAAATTAAGCTTAAGCTTAAGCTTAATTTAGCTATTTCTAGTATTTAGGCCGATAGACAAACCCATGAAAGAATTCGAAACGATGTATCCTTTGTGTCTTTACAGATGTTAGATTGGCTCTCATAAATGTTTTAAAAACACCCTTTACCGCTATTTTTAGTATATGAAAAACATCATGAATTATTTTCTGCAAGGGGTGCTGTATATTGCGCCTTTCGGGATTTCAGCATATATTATCTACATAATTTTTAATTTTATAGATAATATCCTAAACAATATTTTTGAAAAATTCTTTATAATAAACATACCAGGGTTGGGTTTTATTATAATTTTCTTTTTTCTAGTTCTGGTTGGCATGGCAGGCAGAAGCATACTTGCTAAACCATTTAAAATTTTATTTAATCGGCTAATCGAAAAAACTCCCTTATTAAAGCTTATCTATTCAGCGTTGAATGACCTCTTTAAGGCATTTGTCGGAAAAGAAAGAAAGTTTAATAAGCCCGTGATTGTATTGGTAAATCCGATTTCTAATTTAGAAAAATTGGGTTTTCTGACCGAGGAAGATTTGAGCAAAATAAACGAGAAAGATAAAGTAGCTGTATATTTCCCTCATTCTTATAATTTTTCTGGTGAGTTGTTTATTGTGCCTAAAAATCATGTGAGGCCGATAGATATTAATCCGGCAGTTGTCATGAAATTCATTGTATCAGGTGGTGTTTCTAATATCTATGAAGAAGGAACAGTTAATACTGATAAGCAGGGGTAGCTAAAAACTCAACTGAGGTGGTTTTCAGCAGAGCCTAATTACCCGAAGACCTTTGATAAAAATCTCTCACATCAATCGTCATTTGCTCAAGACTTGGCTTATGGATATACACCATGTGACCTGACGCATAATATTTCATTTCGATATTCCCCCGCAATGATTTATCCAGAAACATGTGATCTATCGTATATTCTGTCCCTCCAAATGGCGTAGCCAAATCGTAATAACCATTGATAACCAATACTTTTAAAGATTGATTTCTTGTCATAGCAGCTCTCAGTGTTTCAGCTACATTTAAGTATTTATTCTCAACATTTGCGTAACTCCACGGTCTGGGACGGCCAGTCAATATTTCGTACGCTTGATTAATTTCCACTTTCAATTCTCTTTTCAAATAATCATTAATCGCCATAGCAAATGGGCCATAAATTGCGCCATTATAGCTCGGATCGTAGTCGTATGACTCACCTACATAATCGTAATCAAAACCTGTAATACGACCATCCAAACGACCAACGGTCAATTTTTCTTCGCGGCGGAGTTCCTTTGTAAATTTATTGATATTGATCCGCAAATTTGCTCTATCGATATAGTCTGCACTTAGTCCCGTATATCGTTGTAGCTTAGTGATGATATTTCCTCTGTCCACATCTGAAATCTGATCACCTTTCATTAAAGCTACAGTATATTCTGTTTTCGCAAATTCTCGTACTTCTTCCAATAATTTTGGGAGATCAGTAAAGCTAGGGTCTAGTTTTTTGTGATACCAAGCAGTAGCAGCATAGGTAGGAAGATTCACAACAAAAGGCAGTTCATTGCCCCGATCGAAAAGGATGGTGCTGAAATCCAATACAGATGAAATAAGTATGATTCCATTGAGGTACAATCCATATCGGTCTTGCAAATAACCTGATAGCCCAGCTGATCGGGTGGTGCCATAGCTTTCGCCTGAAAGGTATTTTGGTGAATTCCATCGCTCATATTTTGAGGTGAAAGCGCGAATAAAATCACCCATAGAATTGATATCATTTTGAAAGCCAATAAACTGCGCCTTGTTCTCTCCAGATACAGGTCGGCTATAGCCGGTTTCCATTGGATCGATAAATACCAAATCAGAATGTGTAAGCCAAGTGTACTCACTAGGAACAACTTCATAAGGCGGCTCCATTGCTTCACCATCATCTGTCATTAATATGCGCCGCGGACCTAAACCGCCCATATGCAACCACACAGATGAGGAGCCCGGCCCTCCATTATAAATAAAAGTAATTGGCCTGTTCACAGGGCTTTTACTTGCTTTGTCAGCATAGTAGGTGAAAAATATTTTTCCTTTGGGGGTTTCGTTTTCATCGCCCAATATCATGTAGCCCGATGTGGCCGAATAGTTGATCATCCTCCCGCCAGCATTTACTTGATGTTCTGTAACGGAAACTTCCTCGTCTATTGCAATATATTGCACCGACTGTGCAGTAGCAGAAATGCCTTGAGCATTTATTGAATGGGCACTCATTGCGACAAGCGTTAATCCCATAATTACATCTAAAATCTTTTTCATTTTAATAAATAGTTAGAATGAATAAGAAATAATAAAGAGGGATAAAACATCCCTCTTTATTGATTTCATATTAAATCGTATTTTACCTGTAAGCAGAATTTTGAGTCATTTGAGGATTGGCCAAGATATCAGCATTTGGTATTGGCATGAGTAGTCGGCCTTGATTTGGAATTGAAACCAAACTGGAACCTGCCGTTCTCGATAAATTCTGAAGTGTACTCATTGCTCGACCCGTCCTGATTAAGTCAAAATAACGCTGCCCTTCAATAGCAAATTCTTTATCCCTTTCTTTCCAGATAGCATTGAGAATAGAGGAACTACCTGATGGATTAACACTAGGTAAGCCTGCTCTATTTCTTACTGCATTCAAATCAGTAATTGCACCAGCTGGGCCACCGCCAGCTCCATTTACGCGAGCTTCAGCACGTATTAGGTACATTTCAGCGATTCTCAAAAGTGGGATATTGCTTGCATTTAGTAGCAAATCATATTTTGTACTGTAATAGACCGTCTGACCATTAAATACTCGTGATGCGATCAAACTTGCACGTGCATCGCCTGGCTCCTCTATCAGGTATTGATAATATGCAGAGTGAAAACATAAACCACCACGACCACCTAAATTCGGTGGGTAATACCATCCTCGAATACCGCTAAAATCGATGTTGTTGTAATCCATTTCAAAAATAGATTCAACAGAAAACTCCGTTCTGTATATGGTGGAAAACGGCTCAACCAAAGAAAATCTAGCATTTGAGATGACTTCAGAAGCATAATTGGCAGCTTGAGGCCAGTTTGCCTGATAGAAATACGTTCTAGCAAGCATTGCGGCAGCAGCTGGCTTGGTAAGTCTTCTGCGATTCTCTGCATTGTTGCTTCTCACTTCGGGAAGCCTAGCATACCCTTCTTGCAAATCTGATAGAATTTGAGTCCACGTGGCATCAAAACTAGCTCTAGGAGCAAAACTTTCATCATTGTTGCCATTTGAGGGTGTGGTACGAATTACTACACCTTCTTCATTGTAGGAATTAGGAATTCCGCTCCAATATCTAGCCAGTTCAAAGTAAAACATGCCTCTAAATAGATATGCCTGCCCTAGAAAATCATTGATCTTTGCTGCAGGCATCTCAACTTTTGGTGCATTGGCTATGATTTGATTGGCCATATCTATACCACGATAGATCTGCGTGTAGAAGTCATCTACTTCAGAATTATCAGCAGAGTTTGAATAATTATCTACTTGGTTAAATGCGTCCCAAGTATCGATAGATTGGACTGCATCTGAGGCTAAATCACCAAATATAAATGGTCTCCATGAATACACCAATTGTGCTTCATTATAAAGACCATTCAGAACTGCTTCCGCAGATTTTTCATTTGAAAAGGCTAGCTCTGTCGAAATCTGTTGCTGTGGCTCATGTTCGAGTACTTCACATCCGAAGGCCACCAGAACCAAAGCTAATAAGCTGTATATTTTTAAATTTTTCATTTGCTTTTAGTTTAATGATTAGAACGTTAGCGTGAAACCACCAGTAAATGTTCTTGGCTGAGGCATAACGGCAATATCTACGCCTGCCACTAGGTTGCCTGGACTTGTACTCACCTCAGGGTCTAAACCTGTATAGTTTGTCCAAGTAAGTAAGTTCTGAGCTTGGAAATATACTCTTGCTCTGGACATTCCAATGCCAAGGCGGGAGGTAACATCCGTAGGTATAGCATAGCCAACCATCAAGTTTTTCAATCTCAAATAAGAACCGTCTTCCACATGTCTGCTTGGTCGCAAATTAGCCGCATAGTTTGCCGTGGCCATTCTTGGGACATCGGTCACATCTCCAGGTTGCTGCCAGCGATCCAATTGCTGTGTGGTATATCCAGTAGTTCTTGTTCCGCCATGCTCAAAGAAGAATCGTCCATAATTCAAGACCTCATTGCCTTCACTAAATTGAAAGAATACCATCATGTCGAAATTCTTATAGTTCAAGGTATTTGTAAGGCCACCAACATAACGCGGGTTAGCATCTCCGAAAAGGTACCTATGAACGTTCGGATTGAATGTAGCATCATCTCCAGACTCCCAAATGACATTACCTGTTTCAGGATCTACCCCATTTTGCACATGCACCCAGAAAGAATACAGAGGAGCATTTTCTTCTACTCTAATATAATCGCGGGTGAAAGTAGTAAATGGAGAAGCAATTTTCTTTACAAGGTTGTCATTTCGAGATATATTAAAGCTAGCGTTCCAGTTGAAATCAGATTTTTGAATAATATTTCCATTAATCCCTAGCTCAACTCCTTTATTCTGAATTTCGCCGAAATTCTGCACTAATGAACTATAACCGGTTGTTCTAGGCACTGGCACTGCCAATAGTAAATCCTTTGTTTGTTTATTATAGAAATCCATAGTAACCGTTAATTTGTCTTCAAACAAACCTAAATCTAAGCCTAAGTTAATTTGATTGGTCGTTTCCCATCTCAAGTTAGGGTTAGCCAATTGGTTGGCTGTGATACCTGCATCATCAACATAAGCTGCTGGCCCACCTGGCTGCCCTTGCCCGCCGAGGTTCAACCCGCCTCTCTGACCACCCCAAAGTCCTCTTGATTGGAAATCGCCAATACCTGCTTGGTTACCAGTGACTCCATAGGATACTCTAAATTTCAAATCGCTTATGGCAGGTAAGTTTTGCATAAATGCCTCATCTGAAATTCTCCAAGCAGCAGCAACAGAAGGGAAGTAACCCCAACGATTATCTACACCAAAGCGGGAGGATGCATCAGCTCTCATATTTACAGTAAACAAGTATTTTCCTTGGAAACCATAATTTATTCTAGTGAAATATGATGAAATACCCCAAGAGGAACCTACAGAAGACGAGTTCTTCACAGCAGCTGAGGCAATATTTCTAAATAAATCATTTGCGAATTGAGTACCAGAAGCATTCCTCCTAGTAAATCTATTTTCTTGTAAGGTATTACCAAAGAGCACATTCAAATCATGGTCTGTTCCGAATCTGGTTTGATAAGTCAACACATTTTCATTGATCCAGTTATTATCTGTTGTCACTGTGGTTGAAGCAGAACCATTGTTTGCTTGTCCGGTAGCTAACCTCGTATTCCAATATTGATCTTCTTCAACAAAGCTATTATCCATCGACCACGTCGATCTGAAAATTAAGCCATTAGTTACCTCATACTCTGCAAATACACTTCCTATAAATCGTGTCGTTCGCATCAAATAATCAGTTTCCAACGCAACTGCCACAGGGTTTTCCCAGAAAGGACGGTAATAGGTGCCATCTGTATTAAAAACAGGGAAATTTGATGGGTAAAAATATGCCGTACTTAGTGCACCACTAATTGCATTTCCATTCTGTGCCCTATTCCTAGTATTGACACCATAAGTAGCATTGATACCCACTTTTAATCTGTCACTTGCCAAAAACTCCAAATTCATCCGGCTAGTTGTTCTTTCGAAATTTGCTGGCTTCAAAATACCCTCTTGGTAGTTTTGGTTGCCTGACACAAAGTATTTTACTCGCTCATCTCCACCACTTACTGATACGTCTAGATTGTAGGAGCTTGCTTCTTGGAAGATATAGTCGAACCAATTGGTATCTATCGCTTGGCTAGGATTTGCGTAAGGCTCGGGCCTTCCATTATTTCTATAAGCTTCATTCTGCAACATTTCAAAGGTTGGCCCGTCCACTCTGATAGAGTTTGGGTCTCTCCAAGCCTTTGAAGTTCCTACGAATGAATTTATCGTTACAGTAGCTTTGCCTTCTGAACCTCTTTTGGTGGTAATAAGCACTACGCCGTTTGCAGCGCGAGCACCATAAATAGCGGTTGCCGATGCATCCTTCAAAATTTCTATGGAGGCTATATCAGCAGGATTAATATCCGCAAGTGGGTTTACTGGCTGCCCAAATGAGCTGCCTGCAAGATTACTAGATTGTAATGGCACACCATCAATCACATATAATGGATCAGAGCTGCCATTTATTGAGGTTGTTCCTCTTACCCTTACAAACATTCCACCGCCAGGCTCTCCAGACTGTGAACCTACTACCACACCTGCTGCACGACCTTGCATTAATTGATCTGGGCTGGTTATTGGTAGGTTTTCAAGATCCTTTACGTTTATTGAAGAAATAGAACTGGTTAAGGTTTTTCGTTCTTGTTGCCCATAACCAACTACGACTACTTCACTCAATGTTTTCATATCCTCAGCTAGTCGAATATCTATTTGAGTCCTTGCCCCCACTTTGACTTCTTGCTGTAAATATCCAATCATCGAAAAGACCAAAATGGCCTCATTGCTTGGCACTCTTATTTCAAAAGAGCCATCGCCATCAGTAAAAGTTCCTGTTACGGTTCCTTTTACCTGAATATTCACTCCCGGCAGTGGAAAATCCTCTGCATCCGTGACTACTTTTCCTCGTACCACCCGCTCCTGCGCAAACAGGAAACCTGGAAGTATCAAAGCGAGGAAAAAAAGTTGTAAGGTTTTCTTCATAATAAATTGTTTTTAGTTAGAGGTTACCTGAAAAAAGTTTTTTAGGTACAACAATCTAAGATTCTTTCTCCTCATTGTAAAAAAACTGGATAATATTTATATCAATGGCACTATTCCAATTACAGAAGGAATATATAGATAGTTTAGCCACCATTCTTTATGAGAATATTCTTTGGCAATATTCTTTTACGGGTGAAAAAAATTATTCTTTCATTTCGCTACACCTACTATTCGGCTTAATTTAGGATTAATGTAGAATATATTTAAAATGATTTTTTGCAAAAAAAAGGCCGTCCCATTTTTGGGACAGCCTCTTTTTACCATATTTAGATTTATACTATTATCAATTACCGTGTACCGTAGCCTGGGTTTTGGTCCAAATTAGGGTTTGCTAATATGTCCACTCTCGGAATAGGCATTATTTGTTTGTAAGCTTCTCCAATGGCAATTGGAACTGAAGAGTTTCTTCTGTTCACGGCAGAAAGTACAGTCAAGGCTCTGCCAGTTCTTACCAAATCAAAGAATCTATGACCTTCTATGTGAAACTCATAAGCTCTCTCACGTTCGATAGCTAAAAGTACAGCTTCCTTAGTCATTGCTCCCGTATAGCTGGCAACATTCGCACGATTTCTAATCTTGTTTAGATCCGTTACAGCCAATGCAATTGAGCTGTTATTTGCGTGCGCTTCTGCTCTATTCAAGTACATTTCTGCGATTCTCAAAATATGAACATTGTCAATATTACCTGCTTTTTGATACTTCAATGGAAAATAAACTCCTTCCGCTGCATTAAAACCAAACATGGCTCCTCTACTGTCCATTGGGTTAGCTCTAATCTGATCAACAAAATCAGTATGCATGGACAAATCTCCACGACCACCCAAACCACCTGTTGAAGGCAAGTACCAGTTACGAAGACCGCTTTGATCAGCATTGTTAAATTCAAGCTCAAATATGGATTCGCTTGTAAGCTTTCCAGAGAAAATATTTGAATAATTCGGTACTAGAGAATATCTCGAATCACTAATTACGGCAGTAGAAGTAGAAATTACATCGTCCCACTCACCAAGATATAAGTGCAATCTTGATAGCAAAGCTCTCGCAGAAGCTTTCACAGCCCTTGATCTTGAGAAAGCGTCAGAAGCCTGAGCTTCTGGCAATAAGGCTAAGGCATCAATTAAATCACTTTTCACTTGTGCATACCCTACAGCCAAAGCAGGTCTACTTAAAAAGATTGATTCATTCACACCTCTAGAAGGTTGTAAAGGCAAAACAACGCTCTGTGTACCGACCTTACCTGGCATTCCTCCAAAAACTCTATTCAAATCGAAGAAGGCTAATCCTCTGGCGAAATACGCTTGCCCGGTAAGATTATCTCTTTTAGCTTGAGGCATATCTATTCCAGGTACCGACGCAATCAGGTTATTTGCCTGATTTACGGTTCTGTAGCCCGTAATATAAAAGTTGTTCAGCTCAGTATTTGATGCATCAATTGAGTAAGTATCTAATTCTCTATAAAAATCCCAAGTACCAATACTTTGACTAATATCCGCACTTACATCAGAGATAATTTGAAAATTACGACCGTAATATCCTCCCGCTTGCAATTGATGATATAAACCAGCTAATGCAGCATCTGCGCTTTTCTCATTTGTAAAAGCACCCTGATCAGAAATTTGTGTTTCTGGTTCTTGCTCAAGCACATCGCAACTGAATACAAATACGCTGGAGAGGGCAATCCAAGAAAATATATTTTTTAGTTTCATGTTATTCTAGGATTTAAAATTAGAAAGTAATATTAAAGCCAGCCATAAATACTCTTGGCTGAGGAATCGCATAGAAATCAACGCCTTGAGTACTTGAGTTACCAGCGGTTGAAGTTACTTCGGGATCCATTCCTGTGTAATTAGTAAAGGTTAGTAAGTTTTGACCACTCACATAAACTCTTGCTGAGCCCATACCTATTCTGCTCATAAGATCAGCAGGCAACGTATAGCCTATTGATAGGTTCTTTAATCTCACATAAGAGCCATCTTCTACAAAACGGGATGGTCTTAAGTTGGCTGCATAGTTGGCATTAGTCATGCGAGGTATCATAGTCACATCACCAGGCTCCTGCCAGCGATCTAGCTGAGAAGCAAGAAAGTTCGTGTTTCTGGTTCCGCCATGCTCTTGGAAGAATCTAGACCAGTATAATTGCTCGTTTCCTAATGAATACTGGAAGAAAACCATCACATCAAATGCTTTGTAGTTAAAGTTATTTGTTAAACCGCCAAAGAAATCAGGCCATGCGTCACCTACTAAGAATCTATCCACGTTAGGATCAAATTGAGCTCCTGGCGTTTCTGTTCTCCATATTGGACTTCCCGTTTCTGGATTAACACCTAATTGCTCGTGGAACCAGAATGAGTACAAAGGTGCACCTTCTTCAATTCTCACGATATCTCTATTGTAAACAGCAATTGGTTGAGCTAGTTTCTTCACATTGTTGCGGTTCTGAGAAACATTGAATTGAATACTCCAATTCAAATCTGAGGTTGAAATAATGTTAGCATTAATTCCTAACTCAAAGCCTTTATTTTCTACCTCGCCAAAGTTTTGTACGATGTCGGAGAAACCTGTTGAAATTGGAACTGGTACAGCAAGTAATAAATCTGTTGTCTGCTTATTATAATAATCAGCGGTCACAGTTACTCTGTCATTCCAAAGACCTAAATCAACACCAATATTGAACTGAGCTGTTTTTTCCCAGCGTAAATCTGGATTTGCCAATTGAGAAGGTTGAGTACCTGGAGCTGCTGTGTAGTTTGCTCCACCTCCCCAAAGTCCTCTAGACTGGAAATTACCGATGCCGTTTTGGTTACCTGTAATACCATAACTAGCTCTAATCTTTAGCTCGCTCACAGCCGGTAAATTTTGCATGAAATCCTCCTCAGAAAGTCTCCAACCTACTGCAACTGATGGGAAGGTACCCCATTGGTTTGCTTCACCGAATCTTGAGCTACCATCACGACGAACGTTTACCGTAAATAGATATTTGTTATCTAAAGAGTAGTTTATTCTTGTGAACAAAGAAGCAATACCCCACATAGAGCCATCCGAAGATGCCCTCTGAACGGCTGCAGAAGCAATTCTCTTAAAATCGTTTGATGGGAATTGCTCACCCACTGCAGTAGTCCTTTCAAAGGTAGATTGTTGAAGCGTCGTTCCTAACAATATTCCAAGGTCATGTCTTCCATTAATCCTTGTTTGATAGTTCAATACGTTCTCTTGAATCCAGTTATCATCAACAGTAGCAATAGAAGTAGCTGAACCATTTACTGGAGCACCCGCATTTAGAAATGTGTTATCATACAAATCTTCCTTCACATTGTTGTAATCAACGCTAAAAGAACTTCTTAAAGATAAGCCTGGGAAAAACTCATATTCACCATAAACACTTGCCAACACTCTGTTGGTCACCATGGTAATATCGTTTTCATTTATTACAGCAACTGGATTTTCGAAGATTGAAAATTTGGTATAAGAACCATCTGGCTGAAAAGCCGGCAAGTTTGGCGGGAAAAAGTGTGTTCCACCTAATGCCCCAGCAATATTATCATCATTTCTCAATCTGTTTCTTATGCTTCTTGAGTATAGCAAGCTTGTACCGACTTTAAGCTTATCTGTAGCTAGTACATCCAGATTGATTCGACCCGTTTTTCTATCAAATTCTGATGGAGCGACAATACCTTGTTGATTAAAAGAAGATGCTGAAATTAAATATTTCACTTTTGGATCACCTCCACTTATTGAAATATCCGTATTGCTTATGGGTGCATCTCTAAAAACTAAATCAGCGAAATTAGTTGAAGTCGCTTGGTCTGGGTTCGCATAGATTGGAGAACCTCCATTATTCACAGCTGCTTCATTTCTTAGCCTTTCATAAGTAGGGCCATCTACAAGGTCAGGCTTTCTCCATGCACTTTGAGTACCATAGTATGACCCGATGCTAATTTTTGCTTTGCCATTACCACCACGCTTTGTTGTGATAAGCACTACACCATTTGCAGCACGAGCACCATATATGGCGGTAGCAGAGGCATCCTTCAGTATTTCTATGGAAGCAATATCCGCAGGGTTAATATCCGACATCGCATTGGTTTGGTTGCCACCAAGACCCACTCCAGACAAATTTCCTGATAATATAGGCACACCATCCACTACATACAATGGATCGTTACCAGCTGAAATTGAAGTAGCGCCTCGAACTCTTACAAACATACCACCACCGGGAGTGCCTGATTGAGATTGCACCAATACACCCGAAGCACGACCCTGCATCAATTGATCAGCACTGGCAGCAGGTATATTTTCGATATCCTTGGCTGATACAGAAGAAATTGCGGAAGTAACAGTTCTACGATCTTGTTCACCGTACCCAACTACTACTACTTCTCCAAGCTCTCTTACATCCTCTCCCATCGAAATATCAATCGTTGAGCGAGTGCCTACAACCACTTCTTGAGTGGCAAATCCGATTAGTGAAAAAACTAATACGGCATCATTGGAAGGGACTTCCAAAGAGAATTTTCCATCTCCTCCGGTAAAAGTACCCTGACTGGTACCTTTAATTTGAATGTTGACACCAGGCAATGGATAATCTCCATCGACTGCCATCACTGTACCTGAGACTGTACGGTCTTGAGCAAAGCTCATTCCGACAGCTAACAGCACCGCCAAAGCGGATAGTAAGGTTTTCTTCATAGGGTTAGTGTTTAGGTTAATTGTTCAAATTTTTCTGAAAACGTATCGAAAAGTAGGCTTTGTATTTACCAAAGCAAAACGAATTTATATCCTTTTTCTAAAATATTTGAATAATTAAAATTCATCCATATTTAATTTTACGATATTTTGTTTTGTCCCTAATTTTGGCCGAAAAAAAAAATTTATTCTGAATAAGCTATACCAATCGAAATAATACCTTTTGAAAAGTAATATTGTGTTTCTACATTCTACCTTCATATCTTTAAAAAGTGAAAGTTTTAATCTAAACAACCTATGAAGAAAATTCTGCAATATTTTATTTTAGCGGTAGGCTTACTTTTATCCCTCCCGCAAGACATCTTATCACAAAATCAGCCAATTTATGATGCTTCATTGTATCAAGAAATGAGTTGGCGAAATATTGGACCCTTTAGAGGCGGGAGGTCAGTTGCTATAACTGGAATCCCATCCAAGCCACTTACCTTTTTTGTTGGGTACACTGGTGGTGGTCTTTGGAGAACGGAAGATGCCGGCATCTCTTATCAAAACGTATCCGATGGCTTTTTCACCTCAAGTTCAGTAGGAGCGATTGCTGTTGCTCCTTCCGATCCTAATGTAATATATGTAGGTATGGGTGAGGCAGCCGTGCGTGGCGTAATGACCGTACACGGAGATGGCGTGTACAAATCCACTGATGGAGGAGATACTTGGAAGCACATGGGTCTAGAGCGTACTAGGCAAATCTCAAGAGTTCGCGTTCACCCTACCGACCACAACATCGTATATGTTGGCGCACAAGGGAGCCCCTATGGTGCCAATGAAGAAAGAGGCGTGTATCGCTCTATGGATGGTGGCGAGACTTGGGAGCTTGTACTTTATGTGGATGAAAATACAGGCGTAAGTGATTTAAGTTTGGATGTGACCAATCCACGGGTATTGTATGCTGCATTTTGGGAACACAGAAGGTACCCTTGGATTGTAAACAGCGGTGGAGAAAATAGCGCTATTCATAAATCGGTAGATGGTGGCAATACCTGGGAAAAATTGACAAACGGCTTACCTAAATTAATGGGCAAAATCGGTGTTTCTGTTTCTCCAGCAAACAATAAAAGAGTTTGGGCAATCATCGAAGCCGAAGATGGCGGATTATTTAGATCTGATGACGCTGGTAAAACTTGGACTAATATTAATAAGGAGAGAATCCTAAGAACCCGCTCTTGGTATTACATGCATGTTTTCGGCGATCCTGTAGACGAAAACAAAGTTTACGTACTTAATGCACCCTTTATGAAATCCATCGATGGTGGCAAATCTTTCGAAAGAGTGGTTACTCCACATGGTGATAATCACGATTTGTGGATTAACCCAGAGCACCCAGAAATTTGGGCAAATGCGAATGATGGCGGAGGAAACATTTCACTTGATGGAGGTAAAACTTGGTCCACACAACAAAACCAACCTACAGCTCAAATATATAGAGTCAATGTAGATCACCTTTTCCCTTATACTGTTTATGGTGGGCAACAAGATAATTCTACCATCGCGATCCCGAATGCTTCAAATGGAGCTGGTATTTCTTGGGGAGCATTTTATTCAGTAGGGGGTTGCGAGTCTGCCTTTGTCGCTTTCAATCCTAAAAACCCTCAATTCATCTACGCAGGTTGCTACCAAGGCATCATCAATGAGTGGAACAGAACTACAGGCACAGCCAAGGATATTATGGCTTATCCTTTTCTAGGATTAGGATCTAAGCCTTTGGATCAGAAATATAGATTCAATTGGAATGCGCCAATTATCGTTTCGCAATTTAATCCTGACGTAATTTATCATGCGGGTAATATAGTTCTTCGTTCTGTAGATAGAGGATTAAGTTGGGAAGAAGTAAGCCCTGAATTGACAAGAAATGACCCTCAATACTTAGATTATGGTGGTGGCCCCATTACGAGAGAAGGAGCGGGAGGTGAAATTTACCAAACAATCATGCAACTTGTCGAATCTACACATAGCGCAGATGTACTTTGGGCAGGAACTGATGACGGGCAAGTACATGTAACCACAGATGGCGGCCAAAACTGGAAAAATGTAAGCCCTCCAAACTTGACCAAAACAATGCTTATAAATGCTATAGAGGTTTCACCACACGACCCAAATACAGTATATCTAGCTGTAAATGACTATAAAGTAAATGACTTTACCCCTCACGTATTCAAAACGACCAACAATGGGCAAACTTGGAAAAGAATTGTCAATGGCATCAAAGACGAACATTTCACTAGAGTAGTAAGGGAAGATCCGATGCGTAAAGATTTACTTTACTTGGGAACAGAGTCAGGAATGTATGTTTCATTTAACGGCGGCGATTTATGGCAGCCATTCCAAAACAACCTTCCCGTGACACCTATCACAGATATGTTGATTTACAACAACGATCTGGTAGTTGCCACGGCAGGCAGAGCCTTCTGGATTATGGACAACCTCACTCCTTTGCATCAACTAAGCAATGAAGTAGCCTCCGCTGATATGCATCTATTTAAGCCAAACGATGGGTTAAGAACGCCATTCACCAAGAATAAGGAAGCAACAGAAAATGGATTAGGAGAAAACCCTTATTATGGAGTAATGGCTTATTACACATTAAAGGATGGGCACGACGGTGAAACTCCACTAAAAGTTGAGTTTCTCGATGCAGCAGGCAAAACACTTAGAACCTTCGCTCATGACTCAAAACTTCCTAGTGATAAAATCAAAGCTAAAGAAGGCCTCAACTTGGTGTATTGGGATTTGACCACGCCACCAGTAGAAGGCCCAGAAGGACTAGTTGCCGGATTTGGTAGAGGCGGATACACCATTGCGCCAGGTACATACACGGTGAAACTAACCCATGGTGATAAGGTGCAAACTCAAACTGTAGAAGTAAAACCAGACCCTAGAGAAACAGCTACACAAGAACAGTATTTGGAGGAGCAAAAAATCCTTGAGGCATTGAATGAAAACTTAGTACAGATTTATGCTAGGGTTAATGACCTCCGCTATATTCGTACACAAGTACAGTCCATTATCAAAAGAATTGGTGACGATCCTGAATATGAAACTATATTAGGAGCGAGTAACACGATGGTTTCTGATATTGATGAAATGGAATGGCTAATGATTCAGCCTAAACAGGAGACGTTCCAAGATGTGATCAATTATGAGAATAAATTGGATAATCATTTTATCCATTTAACTAATCTCATTAATAATGCAGCAGCTCCAGTGACTTCAGGTCAAAAGGACAGACTGGGAGACTTAGAACAAGAGTGGAATCAAGTAAAATCTCAAATCAGAACATTTATTGAAACTGATTTGAAAAATTACAATGATAGACTTTCAGCTTCAGGCTTACAAAATATTGGCCCGCAAGTACAACGTACTGGTCAGAGATAAAAATGACCTAACTATTCTTATTAAAAAAAAGGTGCCCAATTGAGCACCTTTTTTTTAACTCTTCCGCCCATAAAGCCTCCATTAAAATTAGCATTGAATATCATCTTGATAGTATTTCCATGATCTGCTTTGATGGCAAACATGTCACAAGTCAGTTATTTATAGAAAAGGCATTTGGTTTGGATAAATTTCCTTATTTTTCCATTGCAGGTAATTTACCTGCTAGGTATTATTCAACCAATTTTCCAAGCTTATGAAAAGAATTTCATTATTACTCTTATGTATAGCCAGTTTCCTACCTGTGCTATCACACGCCCAGCAGGCGCAGGACATCCTAAGGCAACTAGAAGAGATCGCAATCATTGACCAAAAAGTCATGATGCCCATGCGTGACGGAGAGCGATTGGCAACGGACATCTATCGACCTAAGACTGATCAACCCGTTCCTATTGTGTTTTCTAGAACACCCTACAACTTTAACTCCTATCGAGATGGAGAATTGTCAACTCGTACCATGCAATCGGCCTTGGAATATGTAAAAAGAGGGTATGCTTATGTGGTACAAAATGAGCGTGGCCGGTTCTTCTCAGAGGGAAATTGGGATATTCTTGGCACCCCTCTCACCGATGGCTACGACGCTTTCACTTGGATGGGGAATCAAGCTTGGAGCAATGGCAAAATAGGCACCATCGGCTGCTCATCAACGGCAGAGTGGCAAATGGCCGTAGCCTCTATGGATCACCCTAATCATACTGCTCTTGTGCCTCAAGGATTTGGTGCAGGAGTGGGTCGCATAGGCGAATTCCATGAGCAAGGCAATTGGTATAGAGGTGGCGCAGGTCAGATGCTTTTTACCACTTGGCTATATGGCACCCAACATGACCCCATGGCACCAAGACTTGCCAAAGGCATCATTCAAGAGGATTTGCAAAGACTACAAAAGTTTTATGATATGTCTCCACGGTATCCACGTGTAGATTGGGCAGAAGGGCTCAAGCATTTGCCCGTGCAGGATATTATCCGAAATGTAAATGGACCGCAAGGGATTTATGAGGAAATGATTACCCGTAAACCAAATGATCCCAAATGGTATCAAGGAGGTTTGTATCATGATGATATGCCATTTGAAAAGCCTTCCTTTTGGTTTGTGTCTTGGTATGATGTAGCCGCAGCACCCAATTTAGCCATGTACAACCACATTCGAGAGAATGCTCAAACACCGGAAGCCAAAGACAACCAATATTTGGTAATTGCGCCTACCTTGCATTGTGGCTTCACACGCGCTACCGAAAATACCGTTGTAGGTGAACGAAGCGTGGGCGATGCTACATTGCCGTACAACGATATGACTTTTGCCTGGTTTGATTACTGGCTCAAAGGAGATGACAGTGATGTAAGGCAGGAAATGCCCAAGGTGCAATACTTTACAATGGGCTCTAATGAATGGCAAGCATCTGATACTTGGCCGCCTGCTGGAGCACAAATGACCACATTTTTCTTAAGCAGCGAGGGCAGCGCCAATAGCCGCCTTGGTGATGGAAAACTCCTCAGCAATGTCCCCAGCCAAGACAATCCCGACAGCTTCATTTATGACCCTATGAATCCTGTTGACTCTTATGGCGGAAATGTTTGCTGCACAGGAAGTGCCATACAAGGTGGATCTTGGGATCAGCAAGAAATAGAGTTGAGAGACGATATTTTAATATATACTACCGATCCTCTGCAAGAGGGCGTAGAAATCAGTGGCTTCATTGAAGCAAGTCTATTCCTATCTTCTAATGTAAAAGATACTGACCTTACTATCAAGATCATCGATGTATATCCAGATGGAAAAGCGTATAATCTTGATGAGACCATCCAGCGAGTGCGATACCGTGAAGGCTACGAGAAAGAAGTATGGATGGAAGAAGGCAATGTGTACGAGGTGAAAATGACTCCTATGGCCACTTCCAATTACTTTAAAAAAGGCCATAGTATTCGCATCGAAGTATCGAGCTCTAACTTCCCACGCTTCGATCGAAATATGAACACTGGCGGTAATAACTATGACGAAACCGAAGGTAAAGTGGCCACTAATAAAATCCATCACTCCCGTCAGTATCCGAGCCAAATACGATTACCGATAGTGAAAAAATAAGTCTTGCAGATAAATCATGGACAAATAGTTCATGGGTAAAGATGCGTGCTGTTTCCTGTCTCCATAATTGGAAAGAGGGATCCAGCACGTATTTTATTATACTGCTAATACCATTTAGTGAGCAAAAGCGGGAGGCATAATTCGCATTGTTTACTGACGATATCTAGTTAGGGTTAAGTCTATTGATTTCTCTATTTGCCTTACCATCAATGAAAAAAGGGACTGAACAAAAAATGCCCAATCCCTTCAATGAATTATCGCTTATTGAAAAACTATTGCATTTTACTCAAGTCAACCTCAGCCGCTATATAGCCGAATGCCGCCCAGATTGGACTAGCAATCACCATATTCAAAATTTCCTTTGCTTTGGCTTCATCTCCATTGTACAAATACCAATTGGCCACGCCATAGCCCTGAGTAGCCAGAGAAATCCCCATATCTGGATCGTTAGAAGCATCTATATTTAGCAAGTCCTCAGGTTGCTTTAAGCCTTTGTACATCAGCATCCTATTGTAATAAGAGTCATTCTCAATGATATTCATATCCGCAGTAATAGTTTCTAGTAATTCTGCGGCTTTATCATCAGCGCCCATTCGACGGTAAGTCATGTATAGCCAATCTTTCGTCGCAATTACAGAATCATCATTTTCGCAATATTCCAGGCATTTAATATACGCTGAAGCCGCATTTTGATAATCCCCTTTGAGATAGTAGGCCAAGCCTAAATGATAAAGAATATTGAACTGCGTGTTCGATAGCGGAATATTTAAGGCGTTTGGATTTCCATCGGGTTCCACTTCTATTTCGGTAGGCATTATCAAGCGTGCTTTTTCGAAATCGGCAATTGCTTCGTCGAATTTACGTATAGAAACGAATCGATGCCCACGATGGCGAAGGAGCTTATAAGAATTTGGGAAATCCTCGATGCCCTCGGTAAACACTGCTATAGATTCTCGAAAACGACTCATGTAGCCAAGTCGGCGACCATGCCAGATAATTGCTTCTTCCAGCGCATCCTCCCGCGCTTTTACCACCTCGGCAGGTGCAGCGGGAGGATTTAGTGCATTGCCCAACAGGGACATTGCTTCATAATCGGGCTCGCTACTTTGTGGAAGTACTTCTGGAATTTCAGTGGTCTCATTTGATTGACAAGATGCCAATACAACAATTGCGATCAATACGGAAAATAAGGTTTTCATAGTATAGTTTTGGTTAATATTATTCAGGATATACGGCGACAGCTTCCACCTCAATAAGCAATTTAGGGTTGGCAAGGGAATGAATAGCAATAGTCGTCCGAGCAACTTTTGTTGGGTTTTCATCATTGTCAAAAAACTCTCCATAGGCTTTAAACCATGCATTCCAATCTACTTCTCCATCCAATTCCTTATCTGGCACAAGATATACACGTAAATAAACCACATCTTGCATCGTGAGATTTGCTTCTGTCAAAAGTTCCTTTATTCTATTGAGGATGCCCACAGATTGAGTGTAGGTATCTCCATATCGCTCCCGACTAGTTAGCTCTGCCGCCTCATCCAAAACGGGAGCAACTAAGCCACTAGAAAAGAAAAATGAAGCCGCATTTGGAATCTCAACACCTCTCAGAATAGATGCATCAGGCCTGTCAAATCTTTTTAAAGATTTCCCCTCTTTTTCAACTTCATTGACAACCTCAGTCTGACAACTAAAAAGACAAATGATACAAATAAGTAAAACTGTGTATTTCATATAGTGTATGTTTAGCTTAAGGATGTGGAAAAATACACATAAACACAATGCTCAACAAATAATAAATTTGTGAATGGTTTCCCAAAGGGATTTCTCAATTACCGCTTATCCCTGATTTAATCAATAAGATGAAATACATTCGGAACTAGAAAATTATAAGCATAAATTGATGTTGAATTAATTCACTCTAAAGACTATGAAAAAAATATTGTTCAAGCTCAGACAAGCTACTTCATCGACATTAGCTGTCGTTATGTTGCTTGCATCAGGCTGGCTTGCATTGCCGCAAATATCCAACGCGCAGCAATTAGGGCCTGAAGTTTTAGGAAAAACGCATTATCGTGAAATTGGCCCTACCCGTCAAGGTGGCCGGTATGTAGATATTGCAGTCGTTGAAAGCAATCCCACTACATTTTATATGGCTACTGGGTCAGGTGGCTTATGGAAAACAGAAAATAATGGCACCTCATTCTACCCTATTTTTGATGACGAGAGCATCGTATCTATTGGTGCGATAGCCGTTTCTCAAAGCAATCCAGACCAAGTTTGGATAGGAAGTGGTGAAGCCAACAATTCCAGAAGTACCTATTGGGGCGATGGAGTGTATAAATCGACCGATGCTGGTAAAACATGGGCCAACGTAGGCTTACCTAATTCTGGCCACATTGGTAGAGTGCTAGTACATCCCACTAATCCTGACATCGTATATGTAGCAGCTTTAGGCCATTTATATTCGGATAATGAAGAAAGAGGTCTCTACAAAACTACAGATGGTGGCAAAACTTGGAAAAAATCACTAGCTGTATTTGAGAACAACAAACATATCGGCGTGGTGGATTTTGCTATACACCCTACTGACCCAAATACAATCATTGCTGCTGCTTATGATAAAATTCGTACCCCTTGGACCTTTAATGAAGGAGGGCCGGGTAGTGGTATGTACAAAACAACTAATGGTGGTGATACTTGGACGAAGCTGGAAGGTGGATTACCAACAGGATTTTTGGGTAGAATCGGTTTAGCTTATTCCGCAAGCAATCCAAATGTAGTGTATGCCAATATCGAAAACGTAAATATCGAGGGCGTAAGTGATCAAGAAAGACTTCGTCAGTTAACGGTAGGTATTGAGCCTGAAGGCAAAGTAAAAGGCGTAGAAGTTTGGAGATCGAACGACAATGGTGGAACATGGGCAAAAGTAAGTCCCGATGGTATAGATGTAGGTGGTGGCCCTGGCTATTACTACCAACAAATTCGTGTCGATCCAAATGACGAAGATCACGTGTATGTTATTGGTGTCCGGATGTGGGCAACCGATAATGGAGGCAAAAACTGGAACCGCCCATTCAATTTTGGTGGCGACAACCACGCATTGTGGATTGATCCAAACAATTCACTCCACATGATTTTAGGATACGATCACGGAATGGGCATTACCTATGATGGCGGTAAAACTTGGTATCACCCAGATGAAAAACCTCTGGCACAGTTCTATGCAATCAATGTAGATATGGATTTCCCGTACAATGTGTATGGCGGCTTACAAGACAATGGTTCTGTGAAAGGCCCAAGCACAAAAAGAAGCGGGGGGAATATTCGACTTGAAGATTGGAAAACGGTAGGTGGCGGAGATGGGTTCTACAATATTATAGACCCAACAGATAGCCGTTGGTTGTATAATGAATCCCAATTTGGAGCCATTTCTAGAGTAAATCAAGTTACTGGCGAAAGAAAATCAATTCGCCACAACGATCGCGAGATGAGGTACAACTGGAATTCACCAATTATGCTCTCTCCACACGACAATAACTTATTGTACCATGCAGGAAACAGATTACTTAGATCGACTACAAAAGGAGATACTTGGGAGTATGCTAGCCCAGATTTGAGTACGGCTACGGCTGAGCAAATTGCCGGAACAGGTAATATACAATATGGCACCATTACAAGTATAGATGAATCTCCAATTCGCAGAGGGCAACTATGGGCCGGAACAGACGATGGCAATGTATGGGTAAGTTTAGACAATGGCGAAAACTGGGAAAAATTAAATGCAAACATCAAAGGCAATCCAGGCTATTGGGTAAGCAGAATAATTGCATCTAGCCACATCAATGGTACAGCATACGTCACTTACACTGGTTTTAGAAATGATGATTTCAGACCATTTGTTTACAAAACCACTGACTTTGGCAAAACTTGGACTGACATAAAGGCAAATCTTCCAAATGAACCGATCAACGTAATCAGAGAAGATCCAAGAAACCCAAATTTGCTTTTTGTTGGAACAGAAATGGCCATATATATGTCTATTGACGGCGGGAAAATCTGGAATAAAATGAAAGGAAATATGCCTACAAACCCTATTCATGATTTTGTAATCCACCCACGTGAATTTGACCTAGTAGTAGGTACACACGGCAGAGGTGCATTTATTACGGATATTTCTTGGATGAACGAATTGACTGCCGCAAACTTAAACAAAACGTCTCATCTATTCCCAACCAAAGCAAAAGTACGCTGGGTAAACACAGGAGAAAATCATTCTCCATATACCAATTTTGAAGGAGAAAGCGAGCCTGGTGGAATTATGTTACGCTATCATCTAAATCAAGTCCCAAGTGGCGATGTAAGTATCAAACTAATGCGTGGTGAAAGAGAAATCTACAGCATGACTGGTACTAAAAATAAAGGCATAAATGAGATAATGTGGCCAATGCAACAAATAAGCCGTGAAAGAACAGAACGAGAAATCGATCAGGTGAAAGGACAAATCGAAAGAATGAAAGGGTTTGGCATGTCTGAAGAAGATATAAATGCCCGTTTTGGAGACGTCAACTATGTAACTGAGGCAGCTCCAGAAGGTACTTACAGAGTAATTTTAACTGCGGGAGGACAAACGCATGAAACTACCGCTGAAATAATGAGAGACCATTGGTTCGGTAAATAAGAAATTAATGTGTGTGTGATTAGTCTAAAAAGAGCTGCCTTGCATTAGGCAGCTCTTTTTTGCCAAAATTGAAGAAACGATCCCTATGTAATTTGATATTCAGCATTTACTATATTTGATAAAAGGATTTGAATAATAAGCGTTATTCATTAAACCAAAAAATCATGAAAGCTTTGATCCCTCTTGCTGGAATAGGTAGTAGACTTAGGCCACATACGCATACGCAGCCAAAATCGCTGGTCCCTGTAGCCGGCAAACCTGTTTTGGCTCATATTATGGATCGATTAATCAGCGGTGGAATAAGCGAATTTGTGTTGGTGGTAGGCTATTTGAGCGAGAAAATTATCGCTTTTGTAGAACAACAATATAGTGGACATGATATTAAAGTGCAGTTTGTGACCCAATCGCCACGCATGGGTATTGGCCATGCAGTATGGATGGCTAAAAATGAAATACAAAATAGTGAAGAACTGCTAATCATCCTCGGCGACTCCATTCTCAATATGGATTACGAAAATTTTATACACAAAAAGGGAAATGTAATAGGCATAAAGAAAGTAGCCGAGCCAGGCTTATTTGGTGTCGCAGAACTTAAAAAAGATGGCCTGATTTCTAAATTGATAGAGAAGCCAAGTATTCCCAAATCTAACCAAGCACTAGTTGGGATATACAAAATTGCCAACCTCCTGCTTCTAATGAATGGCTTAGATGATGCTATCAAAAATGATCGCCGCACTTTAGGCGAGTTTCATTTGACGGATGCATTGATGTATATGGTTGATCATGGCGAAACTCTTGTCTCCTACGACGTTGAAAATTGGTACGATTGCGGAAAAATGGCTTCCTTATTACGCGCAAATGCAATCTTACTCAACAAACCTGAATTCAAGGATAAGAGGAAATTAAAGTTTCCTAAAACTATTATTATTCCCCCCGTAAGTATCGGCCAAAATTGCGTCATCAGAAACGCTGTAATTGGCCCAAATGTGGCCATTGGGGACAATAGTATTGTGAACTCTTCTATTGTCAAAAATAGCATCATTGGTTCCTTTAGTGAGCTAAATTACACAGTGCTTGAAGAATCAATTATTGGAAATGATTCGATTATAAGAGGCCACGTTAATAGTTTGAACATTGGCGATAACACGGAAATAAACTTTAATGCTTAATATTATTTGGCAAAATTTTTCAACCTTTGTGCGCCAATTGGTGTTTAATAAGGGAGTAGGATTTATTAGAAATGACGAAATTTAAGATAAAGTATTTGTGTACTGAAGAGCCGACTTCTCAGAGCGGTTTAGACGGGTTTAGAAAAGACGGGGAGTACGAAGGCCGCAACTTCAATGGAATGTACGAAGTGTGTTCACAATGGGGACGAAACAAAGCCTCAAAACTCATTTCAAAATCCGAGTTTGTAAAATATTTTGAGCTGATCACCGAAGAGCAAACTTTAGCTTCTCCTGTAGTAAATGCATAAAGCAACCTCCTCGCCTAAAATCACCGATTTTAAGCATGAAAATTACGCAAATAAAGGAAACCTGCCTTTACATCAACGACTTAGCTAAAGCCATTCAATTTTATAATGGACTGCTAGGCTTACCACTGATAAGTGAAGTAAAAGAAAGGCATGCATTTTTTCGGGCGGGTACATCAGTATTATTGTGCTTTATCCCAGAGGTCACTAAAGAAGAAGATAAATTACCCGCACATTTTGCTTACGGACCTCAACATTTGGCTTTTGAAGTGCCACAAAATGAATATAAAGATTGGTGCCAAAAGATCATAAACGCAAATATTGCTATCACCCATGAGCAGGAATGGAAACGTGGCCTGATGTCATTTTACTTCGAAGATCCTTTTGGGAATGTATTGGAAATAGTGCCGAACGGCATTTGGGAATGATTAATCCATATCGATATTTCGTTGCACTTTAAGCTCCAGGCTTCCTAGCTCCATTGCAACCAAATTGCCTTGGCCAGGTCGGTCATTATACACACAGCCATTATCCAAATCTACAAATGAATAGGCGGAGGTGTTCACACATTCCTTGATGAAATCTAAATGCACTGGAACATGCCCGTGGACTACTTTGCGGTTATTTATCTTATCCTTATCTACTTTGAAATCCCTAATCCAAAGCATAGCATGCTTGTCTTCCAATGGATCATCGATTTCGAAATTGAAGCCTGCATGCACCATAGCAAATGAAGGTGTGAGAATATAATAATGGAGCTTTTCTAACCAATCAATATAATGCTTTGGAATATCCTTAATATCCTCCACTCCAAAACTCTTCATCGCCTTATCTCCACCGTAGCTAAACCAAGCAAGCTTTTTATGATTCTTTGGTTTTTTCCAAAAGCTTTGCTTCATATTAAATTCTCCATGATATGCTTCGATCATGCTGATTTCGTGATTGCCCATAATGGCCTGCACATTGACGCTGCTTGCCTCAAGCTCCATGATATAATCAAGTACTTGACAAGAGCCAGGGCCACGGTCTATGTAATCTCCTAGAAAAATAAGCTCATCGCCTCTGGAAGGGACAATGCGTTCTTCCACAAGTGCTTTCAGCGATTTATCACATCCATGTACGTCTCCAATTACCCAACTTTTACTCATCTACACAATAAAATTTAATTCCTCAAAGGTACACATCAATATAATAAAAGGTAAAAAAACAGCGGGAGGTTAATTGCCACTTTTGGTCGTGTCCGGCTTCACTACTTTGGAAGTATCCATTTTCACTACAGTAGTATCTTTTTTTGGAGGCTGCACTACCTGCTTTTTTATCATATTAGTAATGCCTCTAATCGTCCTTGTTTTTGCCGCTTCGGCTTCCTTTTTGAGAGAGTCCTTAGCTGCTTGCTTTAAATTATCTGTCCTTTGTTTTAATTCGATTGCAAGCGAATCTCTTACTGATTGCAGAGTGTCAGAAACCATCTGACCAGCGGTTCTTCCTCCCGTATTGATCCCTAAGAAACTAGCTACTGTTTGATCCAATCTATTTTCAACAGTAATTTTTGGCTGGGCGTAGGTGCCTGTCAATCCCAAGTCGAGTTTGATCTCATTTGCCGTATTAATTGGTCTATTTACCATATTGCTTAAGAAACCAGAAGCAGTTGTACCAAATTTATCCGCAGGAATCGTCAGTCCAATGGCATAATTGAGTGAGCCATCAAAACCTGTACTTCCAGAAATCACCCCGCTGTAATCTCCCCAAGCCACGTTGAATGGCTGTACGGTAAGCTTTCCATCCTTAAATTCTGTTTTAAGAATCAAATCCTTAAAGGACATATTCTTAAGATTTACTTTTGCAAATTTTGAAATTGCGTCCACAATAGGTGCGTCTTGCAAATTTGCGTTGAGTAATTTGACCAGACCCACTCCATTTAAACTTGCCAAATCAGGCATCAAATCTTGTCCAAGTAGGCCGCTGATTTTAAATGAGGTATTGAATAATCCCTCCGCATGACGAGCGATAGGCGCAAAAGCTTGTACGGTTTCCAAATTCAAAAATGCCGACTTGATAGGCATATCATTGATGGCAAAATCAAAATCGAAAGCCGGTTTTACCTTATCCTTAGTATCGTAGGAACCGTTAATCGCAAATTTACCATTAAGCATTTCAAAAGTAACATTGTTCATTTTTGCTACTCCATCTTTCACTTTCACTACCCCTTTGATATTGCTGAGATTAAATTTCTCATAATCTAGTTTTGTGATACCACTAATAAGCTCTAGGTCTATGTTTTCAGGAATCTTAAATGCCTGCAAGTTTGTTTCTGCCTGAACGGGTGCGTTGGGATCCTCCGCTGTCATCCATTCATTCAAATTCACATAATTGGATTGGGTGGTAAACCTTCCTTTAAGAATACTCTCTTCTCCAAGGAAATAGGAAAGATAATTTGTAACATAGCCTGCACCTTTAAAATCACTACCTCCCGCCGTCATTTCGAGGTCGTTTAAGCTTAGTTGTCGAGGATTGAATACTAGCTCGGCGGTCGGAATGGTAATGCCTTCAGGAAAATCTGTTCCTACATAAGAAAAGGCCTTCAAATCCATTTTACCAGATGTAGGCAATTGATTGTAACGTTCATTTTCTAAATCCGAATACGCCCCTTTTGTACTAAGTTCTCCATTCAATTTGCCTTTGAGCACAGTACCCTCCTCCAAGCCAGCAAAGGCACTAATTTGTGCTAAATCAATATTTCCCTTGATATAAGCATCCCAAGTGTAGTCTTCGAGATTGGTTAGCAACAATCGTCCTTCGAGAGGCTCGCCTTGGAAAGTGAAAGAAAACGGCTCTACCGAAACTCTAGTATCAGCCATTCGGCGGGAGGTATTCAGAATAGTACTTGTGAAATTTAACTGCTCGATTGGGGCAGGCAAATCAGGCGTATTAATACTTCCATTCGTGAGCTTGAATAAACCATCAATCGTCGGAATGATATTTCTTGCGCTATCATAAATCCCTTGAGCCTTGACATCTAAAGCTAAGTCGCCAGCAAGGGCATATCCTTCCATCGGAAATAAATCCATCAACTCTTCAAGCGGAAGTGCCGCTTTGAGCTGACCATCCATTTCGTAATCTCGTAGGTTCGCAATCTTCAATCTACCTGTGACAGGATTTTTGCCCAGCATCGCACTGAAATTCGGTATATCTATTGTAGTATTATCTAAATTCCCGTCGGTATTCAATACACTGATTTTCAAATTCACTTTCTCGACCGCAGAGGGTAAATCCGGGTATTTGAAATTGCCATCTACCATCGCCAAGTCAAAGTTAAAGCTCGGAATCCTTGACCCATCATACGCATATCGCCCTTTGACAGCAGCATTGAAATCGAATGTGCCATTGGCAGAAAGTCCTTCAAAACCATCGGTATAAATGCCCTGAACGAGAGACAGTAGATTTTTAAATTCATTCTGATCTGTGGCAAAACTCATATCAAAATCTACCCCTTCATCCAATAAGCTTAGATTGCCATTGGTCGTAAATATGAATTGGTTTATACGAATGTTATTTTCTTTGAATTCGTAAAAACTCTTTAGCAGATCAATCCCTAATGTGACATCAAGACCAATTTCCCTTTTGGACAGATAACTAATTCCATCATACATCATGTCTACTCTTTTGGCTATGGCTTCCGTACGTACGTCGAAAATATCTGCCGTAAAATCACCATCGCCAGAGGCATCGAGACCTTCTATAAAGGTTGAGAATTTCAAATCCTGATCGTCGTATCGGAAATTTGCATTGACCAATTCGAATTTCTTGAGGGCAAGTGGATTGGCAGCTTCATCGGTAGCGCTTTCTGATTCGGTGCTTTCATCGGCTAGCCAGATATCATAATTTGCTCTACCTCCCGCCAATACTTTCACTGAAATACTCGGATTCACTAATCGAATAAGATTGACTTCTGGAGTTTTGTCGACGATAATTTTCCACAAGTTCAGATGGAACATGGTATTGCTTGCCGCATACAATGTGTCATTTTCAAACTCCCCATTCCCCACAATAATCAAATCTCTTATTCCAACACTCAGGTTTGGGAATGCTCTCAATCCGCTAATGGAAATTTGATCTAAATTCAGAGTCACTTTAGCATCCAAGTTTTTCTCCATGCTAGATTTTGCCTCATTAAAGATTTGCTCCTTGAACAAAATAGGGACTAATATGAGCAATAAGAATAGAACGACAATAATAGAAGAGAGGACAATGGCGAGCTTTTTCATAATACCTATTATACAAAAAAATGGTTGGAGAAATTTCTTTATTCGTAATAGTTTTTAAAATCCTTGTTGAACTTAATCACTTATTGGATTAATTAAGATGGTTTTGTCTGCAAATTTAAAAACTAAACTTCAACAGCAATTTCTATGCGAATAATTTTCATTAGTTTTAGAGATTAATTTTTTCAAACTTATGACTTTTTATTGGCATACTGCTATAATTTGACAAATAGCTAACAACGTGGAAATTTCTAAAAGGACTAAAAATAAACTCCAACGATCAAAAAAAATTTTAGATGTGGCTGAATCCATTTTTATGGAAAGAGGAGTATTAGAAACAACTATGGATGAAATTGCCCATGAAGTGGGCATGAGCAAAGCCACCCTTTATGTGTATTACCGCAGCAAGGACGAGTTATTCAAAGAAATAGCAAAAAGGGGGCATAATCATTTGCTCAAACGTTTTACTGCAGATACTGAAAACGCAAAAAATGGCTTTCAAAAAGTTAGAGCAATGGGACTTACGTTTTTTGCCTTCGCGCATGAGCAGCCAGATTATTACAAGTTTATGTCCTTTTTCGAGCCAAAAAGTCCGGAGAAGTATCAAAAAATTGCCACCTTGATGGTATTAGATATCGTGCATTTGTTGGAAAAATGCTTGAAGGAGGGAATGGAGGATGGAAGCCTTAAAGAAAATATAGATCCAAGCCTTATTTCGAAATCACTTTGGGCAATGGCTTCTGGCGTAGTGCAGCTCATCTCAGTGAAAGGAAATATTCTCTCCAAAGAAACCGGCACTACTCCAAAGCAAATGATTCAAGGATTTTTCGATGTAGTTGAAGGCAGTATAAAGCGTTGATTTTATAGATTTTTCCAAACTTTGCGGCTTTGGTAGAGTTTACTTGCAAAGTAATTCCATGTCAACCAAAACCCTACGTCTAATTCTTGGTGATCAGCTCAACAGCCAGCACTCTTGGTATTCTAAACAATCCCCCGACATCACCTACCTGATGGTCGAAGCACATTCCGAAAGTGAATATGTCACGCATCATATTCAGAAAATTGTCGCATATTTTATGTCTATGAGGGCTTTTGCTAAAGAACTTCAAGAAAACGGGCATCAAGTCATCTACCTTTCTTTAGATGATCCTGATAATAAGAAAAGTATTCCGGCAAATATTAAATGGTTGGTTGAGAACAACAGATTTACTGCTTTTGAATATCAATTGCCTGATGAGTATCGCTTAGATCAAGAATTGAATCAAATCAAAAAGGATCTAAAAATCCCTATTTCAACAGTTGATTCGGAGCATTTTTTGACTTCAAGAGAGGAATTGGCCATTTTCTTCAAAGGAAAAAAAAGTTATCTGATGGAGAGTTTTTATAGAAGCATGCGTCGGAAATACGATTTATTGATGATCAATAAGGAGCCAGAGGGAGGTAAATGGAATTTTGACCATGAAAATCGACATGGATGGAAAGAGGATTTTAATGCCGCAAATCCACTATTATTTGATAAAGACGTAAGCGAAATCATAAAAATGCTTGAAAAGGAGAATATTGCAAGCATAGGAAATATTGATAAAAAACATTTTCCTTGGCCAGTCAATCGCAAAGAATCATTACAACTATTAGCATATTTCCTTCAAAATCATCTTCATGCCTTTGGCACATATCAGGATATGATGGATACTCGCTCTGCTTATCTCAATCATTCCAGACTTTCCTTTTCTATCAATGTGAAAATGCTACATCCGCTGGAGGTGGTTCAAAAGACGATAGACTATTGGCGAGCAAATCAAAATACCATTTCCATTTCTCAAGTGGAAGGCTTTATTAGGCAAATTGTGGGCTGGAGGGAATATATGCGAGGGGTTTATTGGGCTAAAATGCCCGAATACGCTCAATTAAATTATTTCGAACACACAAGAAAACTTCCAGATTGGTTTTGGAATGGCAACACAAAGATGAATTGCTTATCCAATACCATAAATAGTTCTTTAGATAATGCTTACGCTCATCATATTCAGCGACTGATGATTACTGGAAATTTTGCATTGCTCGCAGGAATCGACCCAACAGAACTTGATTTTTGGTATTTGGGAATATATATAGATGCCATTGAATGGGTTGAAATTACCAACACACGAGGCATGAGTCAGTTTGCAGATGGTGGATTAGTTGGGACAAAGCCCTATGTTTCCACTAGTAATTATATAGACAAAATGAGCAATTACTGCAAAACTTGCCATTACAGTAAAACCAAGCGGGAGGGTGACAAAGCCTGCCCATTCAATAGCCTTTATTGGAATTTCTATCAGGTGAATAGAGATAAACTTGAGAAAAATCCCCGAATTGGATTCGTGTACACTACATTGGACAAGATGAAGGAATCAAACAGAACTGCTTTGATACTTCAGGCAGAAAAATACCTTGAAAATCTCAACTCGCTGTAAATTATCCGACAAGCTCATTGGCAATATGATGTGCAATAGCCATAATAGTAAGCATGGGATTAGCGCCACTTGCTGATGGAAATGTGCTTGCATCAGCTACATATAGATTCTTAACCTCCCGCATTTCTCCATTTGGTTTCAAAGGGTCTTTTTTATCATTTGAACCCATCCTACAGGTACCCATTTGATGAGCAGTAAATAACATAAATTGATTTGGCAACCATCCCCAATCCTTTATACCATTTGCCAAGTCATCAAGGTGCTCTATGCCTTGCTCTTTGATATAGCTTCGCATACTATTATGAGGAAAATATACTTCCTCTGCGCCAGCTGTTAAATGGATATTCGTTGCTTCAATCATTCCCTTGAGCAAATGATCTCGATCAAAGCTATGTAGATTGTACAAAATGCTAGGTTTTCCATGTACATCTACGGTAATTTTGCCTGCAAATTTATCCCTTGCCAAAACAATAAAACTTCCTAAATTTTTGGCTCTAAGCATCATATTTTTGTGCTGAAAACCAGAGGTCCAGGGCATCGACATGGCAAGTTGGCCAAGTTGCATTGGAGGAGTTTCTAGCTTGAATCCGTAATCATCCGTAACTCTTGTAAACTCGTCATTTACAGCACTCATCATGGGTCCATACCAAGAATTCATTTCCTGCTTATAGTGAGCAGCTATACCCACTGTAGGATGTAGATAAAGATTTCGCCCAATTTGCAGATGCGTAAGGCCACTCCTTATAAGCAATGCGGGCGTATGGATAGATCCAGCACAAACAAACACTCGGTCAGCCAAAATTTTAATCGTCTTTTTATTACCATCCGTGCCAGTATAAATGCCTTCAGCGCCCTTAATTCTTCCACCTTCAATAATCAACTTTTGTATTTCAGTATTGGCCATTATTCTGGCTCCATTTTCAAAAGCATCCTGAAGATACGTTTTCAAGGTGCCTTGCTTATCACCATATTGATCACCCAAACTTCCAAAACCTAATCTGTCTATGGTATCCCTATCAGGCAACTTCTGATTTATAGGTACAATACCTATTTTATGTCCGAGTTTTTTAGATGCTTCATACAATGCTGCATTCTGTGGATTGTGGTAGCCATACCCTGATTGAACAGAAATTCTTTGGGAAACCATCTCTAAGCTATGTTGAAAAGACTCTTCTGCAAAAAAAGAATTGCCATGAACATGTGCCCATTCTTGCCTGATAAAGTCAGGAGTTTGAAATGAACCAGCCCAATTTACAGTAGTTCCTCCTCCCAAACAGCTACCAGCCAATGCCACAATACCTCCATCACGGGAATTTAAAGCGCCAGATTGCTCATAAAGTTTGCTTACCATTTCGGCTTCACGCTGGTTAAAATCGGCTTCATTATAATAGCTGCCTTTCTCCACTACCAAAACGTCCAAGCCTGCCTTACTTAGCTCTCCAGCGATTACTCCTCCTCCCGCTCCACTCCCAATTACCAGAACTTGCGTTACGATCTGATCAGTGTTTTGCGGGTGAAAAAGGGATATTGGCTTCGCCTTGTCGATAGGCTGGGAGATTGGCCCTGGAAAGCCAATAATCTCCCAAGAAGGATGGCCGTTTGTATTGCTCAATCCGTAAGAAAGAAAGGTGAAAATCTTTTTGAGTGAAACGAAACTCTTTCTCAATTTTCCCTGCTTGCTTTTGGACCAACTCAAAAACAATTGTTCTCTTTCTTCATGGCTTAAGGAGATAAAATTCCTAAATCCACCCCTCCAAGTAAGCCCTAGCAAAGGACTTTTCATCAATTTCAATAATTGAAAAAACTCATTTTGGTCAGATTTTGATTGCTGACTTATGATCAGAGCTATCCAATCGGACGTAGCGATGGTACCACCTTCAAATTTCCAAAATGCTCCTTCTTTACCTTTAATGGCTGGCACAAAAGTATTTGCAACTTCCTTGAGTAAAGTTTCCTGCCAAGGTTTCCATTCTATCATTTCTTAAAAGTATTTCATTAGGAAATCAATTATTCGTCGAGAAGTGGAGGTGTAAGGTGGATACAGTGGCTTGATGGCTGTGCGACCAATTCTTTGCTTCATAATTCCTTTTTCATTGGAAAACTCTTTAAAACCAAACAGTCCGTGAGATTTACCAATTCCACTATTATTTACGCCACCGAATGGCAATTCATGATTCATAAAGTGGATCATACAATCATTGACGCACACTCCTCCCGCGCTAGTATTCCTTAAAATAAATTGTTGATTATCTGAAGATTTAGAAAAAATATACTGTGCGAGTGGTTTTGGTCTATCATTAATAAAATCAACACATTCCTGCATATTGGAGTAGATGATGATGGGCAAAATCGGTCCGAAGATTTCCTCATCCAAGAGTGCTGAACCCTTTGGGATATTCTGGATGATTGTTGGCGAGATAAACCGCTGTTCGACGTTAAAATTACCTCCTGCCGCTATTTCTGCTCCCGCCAAAACTGCAGAGTCTATCAAATCGACTAATCGGAAATAATGCTTCTCGTTTACAATGCGGGCATAATTTGGAGAATTTTCAATACCCTTCCCGTCATGATCGAACATTTTACTTATTACCTTTCGAAGTTCCTCCACAAGATCATTTTCAATCGTTTGATCCACAATTAAGTAATCAGGAGCAATGCAGGTTTGCCCGTTATTGACAAATTTGCTATACACAATTTTCTCAGCTGCATCTACCAAATCAGCTGTTTCATCAATGATCGTGGGAGATTTCCCGCCTAACTCAAGCGTAACTGAAGTGAGGTTTTTAGCCGCGGCAGCCATTACAATTTTGCCTATGGCTGGGCTTCCCGTAAAGAAAATATGGTCGAAAGGCAACTCTAACAGTGCTTTGGAGACTTCTACGGCTCCTTCAAACGCCACGACGACAGTGGGCTCAAATACCTCTTCGCACATTTCAAGGATCAACTTTGACGTGTTAGGTGTCATTTCTGAAGGTTTCAAAATTGCCGTATTTCCAGCTGCAATCGCCGAAATAAGCGGACTAACTACTAATTGAAACGGATAGTTCCAAGGTGAAATGATTAAGCATACTCCTTTTGGTTCAAATTGTACATATGATCTTGTGCCCAAAAGAGTTAGCGGGGTGTGTACTTTTTGCGGCTTCATCCACTTTTGAACGTGCTTAATATTATAATTGATGTCTGCCAAAACAGGAAAAATTTCTGTCAAGTCAACCTCCTCAGGGGGTTTACTGAAATCCTTATAAATAGCCGCCTTTATTCGGCCTCTATTGTCTTTTATCCAGGACTCAAGCTTTTTAAGTTTTGCTATTCGCTCCTTATACGTCTCTAGTCTAGTAATTTTGGTCTGCTTCTGCTGGACACGAAAGGCATAGTTGATCTTGTCAATTAGCCTATCAGTCATTATGTCTGAATTCGTCATTTTTCTGTGCTGTTCTAGAAAGATAAATCATTTTTTTTCGAAGACAAAGAAATAAGATAGCCGTAGTGATTGAAAAAAGTCCTCTTCCTAAAATGAATAGCTAGTTATTTGGGCGATCATGGTTCAGGTTGACACTGATATAAGAAAAAGCGGGAGGGTAAAAATCAACTATTCAAATCTATTAAAACACAAAAGCCACTCAATGAGTGGCTTTTGTGTTTTAATATTCAGGTTCTTATTAATTACATTTTGTGTTTTGTTTAATGGTAAACTCTACCCTTCGGTTTTGCTCACGACCTTCTTCCGTATCATTACTAGCTCTTGGTTGGGCGTAACCAAATCCTGCTGAATTCACTCTGAATCCATCAATTCCTCGCCTGATCATTTCTTGACGAACAGAATTAGCCCTTTCCATAGACAATTTGTTATTTAAATCTTCCCCACCAATGGTACAAGTGTGGCCTTCAATTTCGACAGATACACCTGGATTCGAACGAAGGAAGTTGAAAAGTAAATCAAATTGCTGATTTGACTCATCCATTCTGAGATCAGCAGAGCCCAAATTGAAGAATACAGCCAAATCTTGAGAGCTTTCCAAGTAAATAGGATCCAAGTACAAATCAACGAGTGCAAGAGTAGAATCCTTCGGGATATCTAGATTCATACTAGATGTAAAATTCTCATAGCAATCTACTTCCATTTTGTAGGTGTAGGTAGATTCTGCATCAAGGAATATTTCATAGTATCCGGAAGGATTAGTATTCGCGTAGCCAATTAGATTGTTATCCTTATCATAATAAGCAATTCTTCCATTCAATGGATCCTTGTTCTCGTTATCGTAAACTTTACCGATAATACGCACTTGATGTGGTGGGTTTTTGAATAACGGAGAAGTCGATCTTAAAATATCCATGTCACCATTTTTATCTCCGCGTGAGAAATAAAATTCCTTTCCGTCAGGGGTTGAGTTGAAATCTATTTCATCTTCAGCACCATTTACAAGTGGCCCAAGGTTTATCGGTGTTGACCAGTTGGTCCAAGAATCGTCTAATCTTTTGGTCATGTAAATATCCATACCGCCATAGCCAGCATGTCCACATGAAGAGAAATACATTGTTTTAAAATCGGGAGCTAAATAAGGGGATGCGTCTTCGCAAGCAGTGTTAATATTTCCTCCCAAATTTAAAGGCTTTGAAAAATTACCATTTTCCTGAAGAAAACTAACCCATAGATCTCTATCTCCACGGCCTTCGTTTCTTTGAGCAGACATAATTAAAACCCTTCTGTTTTCGGAAAGAGTAAAGTCCACTCTTTCGCTGAAATTATAATCATCTTCAATTTTAAATCTAGCAGGTTCTTCCCAAGCATCTTGGCCGGCAGTTGCTGGTTTTGCTGTGAGTGAAACCCCAGTCCTCATTGTTCCATCACCTTTATAAGTGTTGCCCAAGATGGCAACGAAATTTGGCCCATTTGATCTAACCGAAGTTATAAAGTTTGACCCACTATTGTTTAGCGTAGTTCCGATATTTTGAGCTACACTCCAATCCCCAGTAGATGGATTGTACGTAGAATACCATATATCCATTGGATCTTCTATGCCACCCGCATTTTCTGGGTGCTCAGCTCTACTAAAATATAATGTTTTGCTATCAGGAACATAAATAGGTGAGGTTTCGCTGAAGGGACTATTTACGCTTTCAGAAACTCTTTCGGCGATAAAAAGAGGATTCATGTCTTCAGCCAACATAATTTTGGCTTCGATTGGCTCTTTTGATTCCGAAATGCCGATTGCGTCAATTCCGTAGTAATCTCCAATGGCAGATCCATCCAAAATAACCCTCACTGAATAGACATCATAAAGTGTTTGATTCATGTAGATATTCAGCACACGACCATTCTCTGCTACCAAAGATGGCTCCTGCGTATACACCAAATACGGGACATCCTGAAAATCATAAACATACACTTCTTTTATTGCAGAAGCATTGAAGGATTCGGAAATAGCAATCTGACTTACCCTCTGTGGGCGATGGAAACCGACCTTGATTGTCTCTCGGCCTGCTGATTCGTAAGGCATCCAAGCATTGGCTCTTCTACCTCCTGCTGGCATTGCATTTGGACTATTGAGCAGTTGCTGATTTGAAAAATATGGACCAGGAAAACCCTCTTTCTGAAATTGACTCGAAAATTCCTGTACTTTCGAGGCCCATTGTACATCTTGAGCTATGGCAATCGATGCCATAAAAGTTAAAAAAATGCTGATAGTAAAAATTTTTGTCATGGCTGACGATAGGTTTAAAATTAAATCTACTGAAATCTTTGGCTTAAGAGTGTTCGTTATTACATAAACCTTGCAGTTACGCAAGAATATACCAAAACACTTATAAAGTTATAAGTAATGGAAATCAAATACAACAAATAATCAGATTCATTTTTTAAAATCATCAAAATAGGTGTCTAATATCTGTTGACTGAGAACTTTGTATACCTCCTTTTGGCTTTTATTATTATCTAACATTTGAATATGTGTATTTAAGGTTTCCATATCACCTCGTCGTGCTGGGCCAGTAAGCGCAGCAAACGGACTCATATCAAAACATTTATTTATGGTTTCAGCAATGAGTGGTTTTAATAAATCGAAGTCGAGCTTCCTCTCCATCAATATTTCTTCTGATAGACTCAAAATATAGGTCGTAAAATTGGATGCAAAAACTGCCGATAAATGAATTGCTTGCCTCTTGATCGAACTCATCGCTAGCACCTTGCTGCTTATACTTTCGCCTAATGCATTTAGAGCTTTAGAAGCCTCGCTACTTTCGGCTTCGATTAAAATTGGGATGACTTTCCAATTTACCTCCTTCACCTTGCTAAATGTTTGGAGCGGATAAAACACACCTAAGTGTTCAGTAGGTGCATACCCTAATGTAGAAATAGGCATGGCACCAGATGTATGAGCAATGATGACATTATCTGGTAAAATAATTTCACTAGAAATTTCTTGAATGGCCGAGTCTGAAACCGCGAGAATAAATATCTCTGCAAGACTTTCTGAAAAATCTAAACTCTCTACTGCTTCAGCATCATATAGTCGGCTAGTTAGTGCACGGGCATTTTTTATATCTCTAGAATAAACTTCCAAAACAAAATGTCCTGCGTCTTCCAACGCCCTAGAAAGATGCCATGCTACATTTCCCGAACCAATTATGGATACTCTATAATATTTCACCATTTATGAATTTGCCTTTGCTAATAACGCCTCTACCAATTTATCTAAATCTTTGGTAAGGGTATATATATGTGGTGTAATCCTCACCCCACTAATATTTTCCCAAACGATGGAGGTAGTATGAATTTTGTAATTTGTAAACAAGTAACTAGAAATCTCTCCCGGTTCATAACCAGCAATGCTTACACTTGCTAAAGCACAAGCGAATTTGGGATTCAAGGAGGTATTTAAAGTTATTTTGGGATGAGAAATTACTTTTTCGGCCCAATACCGAGTAAGGAAATGAAGCCGTTCTTGCTTTATTTTACTGCCTATGGCCAAATGAAAATCCAATGCTGTAGCTATGGCTTGCTCAGGAGCGAAGGAGCGTGTCCCTATATTTTCAAATTTTCGAATATCACTACTTTTTGGATCCACATTTGGCATCAATGGCCAGATATCACCTATTTTTTCCTTTCGGATATAAAGTAGCCCCGTACCAAAGGGTGCGCAAAGCCATTTGTGGAGACTCGTTCCAAATGCATCGCATGCCAAATCTGGAATTTTAAATTCGATATGACCAAAAGTGTGTGCGCCATCTACTACAGAAAAAATAGCTCTTTTCCGCGCTTCGTCGCAGAGCTTACGAACCGGCAAAATTTGCCCTGTCCAATTAATCATGTGTGTAATATGAAACACCTTCGTTTTGGGAGTAACTGCATTGACAAAAGCATCCACAAATTGCTGTTCATCTTCAATAGGCAAATCAAAACTGAGCCATTTCAAGACTATTCCCTCCCGCATTTCTCTTTGCTTCCACGCTTGGATCATATTTGGGTAGTCCTGCTTGGTAAGAATCACCTCATCACCTGCTTTCAAATACAAGCCAAATATTATATTATCCAATGCCTCTGTAGTATTTCTATTTATCGCCAATTCATCAGCCGAGCAGCCAGCAAAATCTGCTAACGCATTTCTTAAAGGCTCTCTTCCTTGATCTAATATCCGCCACATAAAATAGGTAGGGCCTTCATTACTATATCTATAATACCTATCCATCGCATCTTGAACTACCTTGGGCTGTGGACTTACCCCACCATTATTTAAATTGATAATGGTAGGGTTGAGGGTAAATGCCTGCCTTATGCCGTTCCAAATATCTTCATTATGTAATACATCATTTATAGAGCCCTTTTTCAATTTGGCTAGGCTTTCGGTCACTTCCGAATTTATAATGGTTTGGCTGAGCCCTTTGATTGACAAAAGACTGCTTGCCCCAGCTAGTCCAGAGATAAAATTTCTTCTATTGAGTTTCATAAAGCGGGAGGTTTGGCAAACAATTTACTTAAAACTCGTTAGAATGTAATAGATATCCTCAAGTTGAGCTAGTTTTATCAGTATGTTAGAAGAGTAGAATATAGTATTAACCCGTTGGGTGAAATTACTTAGGCTGTTAAACGATGAAATAAAACAGGAATGATATTGGTCAAGATACTGAAATTCAGTATCTTGAAGTCGCAAAACAAGCCAATATCGATGTCAAATATACTCAATAATTATTT
>JBDNFI010000044.1:0-31517 GCA_041689935.1 Cyclobacteriaceae bacterium | reverse complement strand
CAAACGAAAGGCATGGAGTAATGAGCCTTTGCCGCATGAGCCTGCCACAAAGCTAGAAAGACTTATCCCGAATTACATTTTCTTAATTGGCACATTAGCTTTTAATGCAACTTATATTGAACTAAATAATTCAAATAAGGAAGCAATTGCCATCCGCTATTCTCCGCATCTAAGCGAAATCCCTACGCCGCCGCCTCAGATACGATTCTCCATATAAAATATAGCAACTAAGTAAAGATGCAACCTTTATGTAAGCTTAATAATTTAAGCTTCTGTAAACTTTTTAGAAGGTTTAGTATGTCCTCTTTATTCTAAAGCTCAGTTGTTTCCGCCATCTATTTAATAGTAGCGGGAGGATATTCCATTCAGTCAAATGAAATTGGATAGACTCACCATGAATTTCAAATTCCAAAACCAAAAAATATATATTAAAATGAGGATGAAATATTTATGGCTACTTACAATCATGCTACTTGGGTATCACTCGATAGCACAGGTAGTAACCGTAAGAGCCAATAAAAACCGCCAAGCATTGGACTTGGTTGCGGTATATAGCCCGAGTATTGATGTGGGAATATTTACAGACGCAAGTGGCCATGCTGATATTACGGCATTCAAAGGCGTTACCGACATACAGTTTAGCTCCGTGGGTTATCACACAATCACTCGATCTTATGAAGCTTTAGAAGCGAATAATTTTAGGGTATTTCTATCGATTGAGGACATCTCACTAAGCACTGTAGTCGTTTCTGCTAGCAGATGGCAGCAGTCTAGTCGCAATGTGCCAAATAAAATTACCACCATTAGCCCTAAAGAAATGCAATTGCAAAACCCACAGACAGCAGCAGATATGCTGGAAACATCTGGGATGGTCTTCGTGCAAAAGAGCCAATTGGGAGGCGGAAGTCCTATGATTAGGGGATTCGCAACGAATCGTGTTTTGCTTACAGTAGATGGTATTCGAATGAACACGGCCATTTTCCGTGGTGGCAATGTTCAAAACGTAATTTCCTTGGATCCTTTTGCGATTGAAAATACAGAGATCGTATTTGGCCCAGGGTCATCTATTTTTGGAAGCGATGCGATAGGTGGTGTGATGAATTTTTATACCTTGTCACCAACCCTTTCCAGTGGACAAGAGACCTTGGTAACTGGAAGTGGAACAATGCGGTATTCATCTGCAAACAATGAAGGAACAGTACATGCAGATGTGAATATAGGATTAGATAAATGGGCCTTTTTAAGCAGCCTTACATATTCTTCTTTTGGGAACTTGCGCATGGGCACAAATGGGCCAGATGAGTACCTCAGAAATACCTACGCAGCTCGCATAAATGGAAGAGATACAGTTCTCGCAAATCCTGATCCATTGGTACAAGTGCCCTCAGGCTATGATCAATACAATATAATGCAGAAAGTACGCTTTGCTCCAAATCAAAAGTGGGATATAAATTATGCTTTCCATTATTCTGAAACATCCTCCTACGCACGGTATGACAGACTGACAAGACCTAGAAGAAATACCCTGCGATCGGCTGAATGGGCCTATGGGCCGCAAATATGGATGATGAATAACCTCAATATCAATGTCTATGAGAAAAATAATCTATTTGATCAAATGACCGTACGATTGGCTCATCAGTTTTTTGAAGAAAGCCGTATCGACCGAGACTTGAATAATCCAAACCGAAGAACAAGAGTGGAGGAAGTAAATGCCTACTCGGCGAATGTGGATATGGAAAAAAGAATGAATGGAAATGGTAGATTATTTTATGGGGTCGAATTGGTTTACAATGCAATAGGATCTACTGGCAGTGATACCAATATTGATACCGATGTGACTGTACCCGCTTCCTCCCGCTATCCCGATGGTTCAGATTGGCAATCTTATGCGGCATATGCGAGCTATCAATATACAGCAACAGATGAATTGACTGTACAGCTATCGAGTAGATATAATCAAGTAGCTCTGAACGCTGAATTTGATAATAACTTTTTCCAATTCCCTTTTGAGAGTGCGGATATTAATTCGGGAGCTTTTACAGGAAGCGTAGGCGTAGTGTACAACCCACGAGATGATTGGCAAATTGGCACCAATTTATCCACCGGTTTCCGTTCTCCAAATATTGATGATATAGGCAAAGTGTTCGATTCAAGCCCCGGTTCGGTGATTGTTCCCAATGCTAATCTTAATCCAGAATACTCAAGTAATGTGGATTTGGCGATTGCTAGAACCATAGGAAATATAGTAAAATTGGATGTGACTGGTTTTTACAACTATCTCAATAATGCTTTGGTGCGTAGGGATTTTAAATTCAATGGACAGGATAGTATTATCTATGATGGCACTTTGAGCAGAGTACAAGCAGTACAGAATGTAGCGTTTGCGGAAGTTTATGGTGTACAAGCTGGCATAGAAGTCTCCCTCCCATCTGGGTTTGGCCTATCCTCCCGCTACAATTGGCAAAGAGGAAACGAAGAGTTGGATGATGAAACAGAGGCTCCTTTGAGACATTCACCCCCTTCATTTGGTGTAACCAGACTAAGCTTCAATAAAAATGGGCTACGCACTGAACTTTATGCCATGTACAATGGCGAAATTCTAAACGATCGTTTAGCTCCAGAAGAGCAAGGAAAAGAATATTTGTATGCTATTGATGATAATGGGAATCCTTTTTCACCAGCTTGGTTTACGTTGAACTTTAAGGCTCAGTATCAAATGAATAATGGAACAAGTTTGATGATGGGATTGGAAAACATTCTGGACGAAAGATACAGGCCTTACAGCTCAGGAATTGTAGCTCCCGGTCGCAACTTCATTGTTTCGGTGCGTACACAGTTCTAAAAAAATATGAATAAGGCAACGGCAATCAACTTTAAGTTTTTTAGAAAAAAGAAATTAGACCACGAGTAAGCCGATAAAAAGGCTCAAAGATCCCAAAGAAGAAAATAAACGCTCCGAACATTTTGCGTAAAATTTCGCACTCTTAGCGGTTAAAAAAAGTAGCATAATGATAAAAAATGCTCGCGTAAAGGCCTGGAGAGTACAAAAACGTAGTAAGCAAATATTTCCTGCGAACAGGCGGGAGGGAAAAAAGAAACTTTTAGCATGAAATAAAATAGCCTGGCGAATAATATTTGCCAGGCTATTTAAACTATATTTTTAACGCCATTATTTTTTAGGTTTCTTTTTACTCCTGAATAGCCTCTTGATCGCACTATCTTTCTTCTCGAAATCCTCTGAATAATATCCGTAGCCATAACCGTAACCGTAGCCGTAGCCGTAGCCATATCCATATCCATAACCGTAGCCATAACCGTAGCCATAACCATACCCGTAGCCATAGTCAAGCTTCTTGAAATCTACATCATTGAAGATTACCGCTACATTTTTGATTTTGCCAGTCTGATAAAGTTCATTCAGGCCAACCAAGGCTCTTTTAGTAGAATGATCCTGACGCACCATGAATAAGTTGGCATCAGAGAACTTCATAATTTCCATCCCATCAGCAACCAGCCCAACAGGTGCCGAGTCAATGACTATATAGTCATATCTCTCTTTGAGCAAGTCCATCAATTTGGTGAATCTTGAACTCATGATCAATTCGGCTGGGTTTGGTGGTATATCTCCCGGTGTAATTGCATAGAGATTATCTACGATCGTTTTGTTGGTAATATCCTCCTCAGTAGCCATACCAGCCAAATAATTACTTAACCCTTTGTGAGAATCCATCTTAAAGTTCTTATTGTACACGTGAGGTTTTCTCATATCCGCACCTACAATGATGGTCTTCTTACCTGAAATGGCGATAACACTGGCAATATTCATGGCAGAGAAGGTTTTTCCCTCACCAGAAACTGTAGAAGTCACCAATACCACCTTGGTAGAGGCTGTGTCATCCAGCATAAATTGTATATTCGATCGTATGACTCGAAAGGCCTCCGTCACACTTGATTTAGGCTTTTCGATTACAATTAGATTACTATCAATCTCCGAGTGACCGACCATCCCTAAGAAGGGTATATCACTGATTGCTCTAAAATCTTCGAGGGAAAGTATTTTATTATTAAAGAAATCCAAAAGGAAGATAATGATGAATGGAATAGCTGCGCCAATTCCTCCCGCAATCGTATAAATCTGATTTGGAATCGGTTTTATTTGCCCACGGTTACCTGCCGGCTCCAGCAATTGATAATCAGAGGTATTTGATGCTTTTTGAATTTCTAAATCAGTTTTACGAGTTAATAGTAAAACATAGATATTTTCATTTAACCTAAACTCACGTTGAATCCCCTGAAAAACAGCCTCTGCACCTGGAATTTGACGTATTTCATCAGTCACACCTGCTAGTTCCCTATTCAGTATATCCTTTTGATTTTGATTTCTAAGCTGAACATTCCGTATATTTTCTTGAATTTGCGCCTTTACCCGCTCAAATTCAATAAGTTGAGTACTATATAATTGTTTGGCAACCGGATTTTGATCTTTAAGGCTTTCATTAATCCTGAGCTCTGTTTGCAGCTCCACCAACCTAGCAAGGAAAGCCGCCGCAATAGGATCATTTACCCCAACTGAGGCAGGAGCCAGTGGTTTGGTGGATTCAGCCTCTGTTCTTAAGTATTCTTCCAGATAATCATAATAATTTGATTCAATTTCAAGAAGAGTGATTTCTTCTTGCAAGCTTTTAATTTTCTCATAAATGAAGGTCGCATCATCCGAAATACTAATCGTACTTCTGCTCACATTGAAGTCTTCAATTTTCCTTTCTGATAGGCTTAAAGAGTCATTAAAAGCCAGTAATTGCTGATTGATAAAGCGTATGGTGTTTTCGGCAACTTGGTTTTTTTCATTGATGCTATACTGAATAAAAGCTTCTATATAATTATTAAGAAAATCAACATCCTTAGCTGGATTTATACCAGTCATCGTTAGCGTCAAAACAGTTGCATCTGCATTTTTCTGCTCGATAAAAATTTTGCTGCCATAAGAACGAGCCAATCCAGCAAGCGACTCAGCTCTAAAAAATAACTTATCCTCACCATAACTTTGCCACTGGTCTTGGTTGATAAGGAACACTTTAAACTTAAATCCAAGCCAATCGAGTTCTTCACCAAACTTAAAAACCTTTCCGTCGAGAGCACTTAAAAATGCTCCCTCTTCAACTTCTGCAGAAAAACTCGTTCCATCAATCAAGGTGAGCCTGAACATCGTGCCATAAGGAACAGAATTATTTTCTTCATCAAACTGAACGATAAATGGCGTATTTTTATATAACTCCGAAGTACGAACCGACCCTTCTAGCCAATAAGAAGTTTCCCAATCTAGATTTTTAATCATTTTTGCCATTAAGCCTGAGCTTTTCAGAAGGGCAATTTCATTATTCAGACTGTTGGTTGGCTTAAACATGCCGCCTCTAGCCTGCTGTGCTCCGTAGATAAATTCAGAGGCTTCCTTCACCTCTTTTTTCATCATTTCCGCAGAAACAATATAAACAGGTGTAGTATAGCGAATAATCAGAAAAGCAACTCCTAGGGCTACGCCTACCGAAAGCACTAGAAAGTACCACCTTGCCAGTGTTTTAAATAGAACTTTACGTAATATCTCTAATTCATCAGGGCCTTTTTTGACAGGACGGTTTTCCATGTTTAATCGCGGGATAAAAGAAGAATTAGGTTGAAAATAGTTAAACCAAACCCTATGGCGGTGGTGACTGTAGATTGCGCCAAGGTCACATTACGTACTGGCAATGGATCTACCACAATCATATCGTTAGGCTTGAGATAGAAGTAATCTGAGGTAAATAATTTATCGTCGAGCAGGTTTATCATGATCAATTCTACTATCAATCCGTCTCTCCTGTAAAGTCGAATATTTTCTCTATCGGCATCAATTGCCATGCCACCAGCCAATGAGAGGGCTTCAAGTATATTCAAACGCGGGAGGAATGTCTGGAAAATAGCAGATTGACCTACCGCTCCTAAAACATAAAGCTGGAAGTTCATGAGTCGTATATCTACCACCACACCAGATGCTATGGTAGCCTTTGCAATTTCTTGTATTTCTTCCCTTACTTGTTCGATGGTTTTGCCCTGAACATATAATTTACCATGAACAGGCAAATCAATATTTCCATTGCTATCCACAATAAATCCTGTAAGGGCTGCCGCTCCAGGGCCCATCATCATCATTTGGTTTTGCTGCTGACCTCCTGCACCACCACCCGATGCCAAACTAAAATAATTTAATTTTTCGTTCTCTTCCAGCAAGGTACTAACGGTAATAGACAAAATATCCTCAGGCTTGAGTTTATGTTCAAATTCCTTCAATAAAAATGTCTTTATGACCGTATCTTTTGGAAGTAGGCTTATGTCTTCTATGCCATAATCCTGAACGTAGGAGATTTGTTTATTGGGAACACAAGAAAATATGCCCGCTGCGAGTAATAAAAAAATTAAGGTAATAGCCGGAAGGTTCCTTGAGGCTTGCTGGTCTTTCATGTGCGATATATAATACAATTTCAAAAATAAGAATAAGGCGTACATTGCCAAAAAAGCTACTCCAAATGAAGTGTTTTTATCACGTTCTGTATATCCCAATATTGCTTTACAGACGTAAGAAATGTGCGTAACTGAGCTAGTGGGATCATATTTGGCCCATCACTAAGTGCTTTTGATGGATTTGGATGAGTTTCAATAAAAAAGCCATCCACACCAACCGCTGCGGCTGCATTGGCAAGATAAGGAGTAAATTCTCTCAAACCGCCTGATGTACCTCCCGCCCCGCCAGGTTGCTGCACGCTGTGCGTCACGTCCATGATTATTGGCGCAAATTCTCTCATTATGGGCAAAGAACGAAAATCTACCACTAAATTTTGATACCCAAAGGTAGTACCTCTTTCTGTCAAAGTCACGTTCGGATTTCCTGTTGATTTCACCTTATCTACCGCATACTTCATATCCTGTGGAGCCATAAACTGCCCCTTCTTAATATTCACCGCTCTACCTGTCCGGCCTGCAGCTTCTAATAAATCAGTTTGACGACAAAGAAATGCTGGGATTTGAAGTACATCTACGACTGCTGAGACTTCAGAAGCTTGGTAGGATTCATGAATATCCGACATAACTGGAACGCGATAGGTATTCTTTACCATCTCCAAAATGGTGAGGGATTCCTCTAAACCCAATGAGCGAAAAGAAGAACCTGATGTCCGGTTGGCCTTATCAAAGGAGGCTTTGAACACATACTCAAAACCCAAGTCTGTAGCAATATGCAGAACTTCCTCTGCTATTTCGAGGCAAATATCTTCGTTTTCTACAACACAAGGTCCTGAAAGTAAAATCGGTTTTCCCACACCTAATTGCATTTTAGGTGTGTAAAAAACCTTATCCGTATAAATTTTCATTCAAGTAATAATTATCCCGTAAAATCTTATCCATCAAATCTTGGGCAGCTAAAATTAAATCTGCCACCTCCCGCAAAACTCCTTCACCACCTTTGGCGGCAGTCACCAAATCGGCTTGTGCTTTTACATACTCAGGAGCGTCGGCTGGCGTCACTCCCAAGCCACTAATGGAAATGGGCTTGATATCTGGCAAATCGTCCCCGATATAAGCAATCTCATGAAAGCTCAGTTGAAGCTTTTTACGAATCACATCCAACACACCGAGCTTATCTTGAACACCATGATAGTGATAATCGAATTTAAGCTCTTCACAGCGATGCTTTACCACCTTGGAATCACGTCCTGTAATCGCACAGAGCTTAAATCCCATATTCCTCAATATAGCAATGATTTGCCCATCTCGTACATGGAACTTCTTAAGCTCCAACCCATTATTGTCATAGATTATGCCGCCATCAGTGAGTACACCGTCCACATCGAAGGCCAATAATTTGATGCGCGCAGCTTTAGAAATGATGTAGTCAGGGTATTGAGAAAGGATACTTTGCATACGGCTCAAAGATAGGATTAATTGCGCAGAGGTCGAGAAGTTAAGATAAATTAATATCTATAAAAACCTGATTGTTTCGCAAAATTTCACGAATAGAACGAAGGTTGGCTTTGCTTATGTTGTTGAAAGTAAATTAATTTATCAAATCCATTGAGAATCGAGTGCCTTTTTCACAGTCGTTTCTGAATTTACGTCCCATGATATCGGGCAAGTATTTGGGATGCAATCCATATCCTGGGCGAATAGACCTTACGTTTTCTTCGCTGATGACATCTCCCGCTTGCACATCTTTTATTACGTATAATGACCTACTCAAGGAGCGGGCTTCTATTTGCTTTCCTGTTGGTTGATAATCAACTTTCCCAATAGCCTTTTCGGTAACTCTTATTGCAGCCACCATCGTTGCGAACTCTTTTTCATCAAGAGAAAAACTTGCATCCGGCCCTCCAATTTTATGGTTTAATATAAAATGCTTTTCGATAACCCGCGCTCCTAGAGCTGTTGCAGCTATTGGCACTGCTATACCTAAGGTATGATCACTAATTCCAGACGTTACTCCAAACCTTAGCGCGAAGTCATTAATCATTCGCAAATTGGCCTCTTCGATAGGTGCAGGATAACTGGATGTACATTTCAATAATACAATCTCATTATTACCTTCTTGTCTACAAGCGTTCAATGCTTGATTTATATCTTCCTCCGTTGCTATGCCTGTTGATATAATTATTGGCTTTCCTTTGGAAGCAACATATTTAATCAATGGAATATCGGTAATTTCAAATGAAGCAATTTTGTAAGCAGGTATATTCAGCTTTTCCAAAAAGTCTACCGCAGTCTTATCGAAAGGACTAGAAAAACAAATCAAGCCTTCTTCGGCTGCAACTTTCATTATTTGCTCATGCCATTCCCAAGGTGTAGAGGCTTCCTTATACAGATCATATAAATATTTACCATCCCATATCGTACCCTGATCTATTTTGAAATCAAGATTTTTACAATCAATGGTGATGGTGTCCGCCGTATAAGTTTGCAACTTAATGGCATCAGCTCCAGCTCGTTTGGCTGCTCTCACCGTATCCAAAGCTACCTCCAAATCACCATTGTGATTGGCGGATAATTCTGCTATCATAAATGTAGGATTTCCTTCTCCAATTACTCTATCTGCAATACGCAAGGATTTTCCAGTGGCCATCGTCAAAAAATTAAATCTATTATTGGGACAAAAATTATTCGAATTTAATTGCGAACCTAATACTTAAAATCACATTTGAAAAATTGATACCGATCATTTTGATCAATTACTTGGAAGCCCAAATTTTCAAAGATCCTGACTGAGGCCAAATTTTCCTTCATTACGTAACCTTCAACTCTACTTATAAAGGTCTTTTTCAACGCTACCCTTTCCATAGCAGCCATCAACATTGGTAGAGCAAATCCCTTTCCATGCCTCTTCGGATCTAGCAAATAACTAATGGTTGCCGTTCCACCATCCATATCAAATCGTACAGAACCAATGATATCGTTTCTGTAAAATGCTTTCAAATACACTACATTTTCATCAGCCGATTTTCTTGCAAACCATTCATTATGCTCTTCTGGCTTTATTGGCTTCTGCTGAAAAGCATATTTTCTAATTTCAGGATTCGACGCCCACTGATATGTCAAGGCTACATCTAACAATTCCATCTCTTGTACCCGCAAATCGGCCAGCATTGCTAATTGCGATATGGCTCTTCGGATACGCTCAGGGCTTTTTTTATCTATTATGTTAGCTTTCGGCTGTGGATGTCGCAAATATGAATTTAGCGCATTTGCAAGGTTCACAGTTTCAAATTGACTGGCATCGTAATAGCAATTTATAGCTTTCAATCCCTCGTAAAACATCTTTTGATTGTCCACATAATAGCCAGAAATAATCTGACAATTAGCGGCCATTGCTTCGTAAATAATACTGCTAGATGGCACAATGGCCAACTCACTTTGACTCATCAATTGACACATTTTTGTAGCGTCAACTGCATGATAATGCTCAATGGATTGATCGCTGTTTCTTATAAATTCTTCTATATCCAAAAGAAATGTAAATGCCGATCCCGTAACGATGACGATTCTCTTGAAATTGGAAAAAGAGGATAATAATTCTAATGCTTTTAGACTAAGGTTAAATGGGTCTGCGCCGCCAAAACAGATAAAAATAGAACGAGGCGTTTTGGACTGATGGGAAGATTGAAAAAATATAGGACGTAAAAGTGCATAATCGGCACCCAATAAAAAGCGGGAGGAAAAGGATGTTTGATAATCGCTCGCAACTACTCCGGGTGCTTGATTGAGAATAATATCTGCAAAGGAATTGTTGGCTTTGAAATCACTCAAGCAGCAAATTCTGGCTTGTTTTTCTTTTATTTGCTTTTGATAGGCTAAGTCAAAATCATAGCCATCCAAAATCACTATCGAATTGGCATTGAGTCTATTCAAAAACTCATCCTCCCGCTGAATTTTTTCTATTTTGAAGCCAGCAGTAGAGATTTCTTCTGCTAATTCATTTGGAATTTCTTTACAATAAAAACGAATATCAAAATCATCTTTAATCATTTGGCCTAAGGCAAAGCATCGCATCACATGCCCAAGCCCTATTTTGTCGTTCGCATCCGCTCGTATGAATACAGCCCTTTTCAAAGGGTAGTTTTTTCCATCAAAAACCACGTGATATCATCCGCTGGAAAAACGGGATCCTTATGGTATTGGAATCCATAATCTACCAATCGTAAATCTGTAAATGTATTCAGCATTTCGCCAGCAAAATCTCTTTTGAACAGACGACCCGAATGCCCTCTATAGTTAATCTCAACAGGAGAAGGATTATAATACTCAGCTACTAAAATATAGCGAGCGGATGAATCGTACAGTTTCTGATATACCTGAGGAAGCTCGGTGGGATTGATATGAATAAGCACGCCTTTTATCAATACCAAATCAAAATTTTGCTTTGGCTCAAATGTTAAAATAGATTGATTGAAAACATTAACGCTTGGCATCGACTTTTTTAATTGATCGGAAGCCATTTTATTTATTTCGATTGCTGCTAATGTTGCATTTGGCAGAAGTGTTTCAATGGCGCGTAGGTTCATCCCAATATTGGCTCCAAACTCAAGGATAGAATCGGGCTTTGCCGTTTTTAGCATTTTGGTAAATAAGGCCAAATTAGAGGCTAATAAACCTTTTCCTTGATTCCGATGGATGTATTCCTCACCAAAGGAACCCGCCCAAAATTCTTCTTGCTCTGTTTTAAATGAATTAGTCATCCAATCTGTTTTCTTATGGTTTATTTATCAATTGATACTTCAATTCCGCCAACTGCCAATCGACTTCATTATCAATATCCTGCGCCTCCAATTCGGAAATTATTATCGCACTAGTTTTAGTCATCAAAAGCCTTTTCTCCCGTATAAACGATGCTATCTTGAAAAAATAAAATTGTCCTGCATCCATATAGGCATTTGGCAGATCCTGTGAACGAGCTGTCGCAAATTCTGGATAAAAATAGCCAAGTCGACCATCGGTCATTCGTAAGGCTCTTTGGATGGGATATGGAAAAGGAACCACAGGGTAAATGCTATCCAAATGTTCATCTATCATTCTAGAATGCGCCTTCTGCAATTGAAATGCAGAAACAAATGGTGCAGTTGGATAAAGGCAACACCCCATTGAAAACTCTCTGCCTATTTTTTTATATGCCTCAATTACCTCTATCAAAACCTCTGCTGTTGTGGCAAAATCATCGGAATTCCTTTTCGACCGTAGAAAGTTCGCTTTCGCTCCGTATTGCTCTGCTATTTCAGCAATCGCTTGGCTATCTGTAGAAACCATCACTTCATCGAAAAGCCCAGATTTCAGAGCAGCTTCAATGGAATAAGCAATTATGGGCTTTCCTAAAAATGCCTTGACGTTTTTATTGGGTATTCGCTTACTTCCTCCTCGCGCCGGAATGATGGCTAAATTCTTCACTGGCTTGAATTGATGTTTCTCAAATTTATAGGAAAATATTGAATTGGCACCTTTTGCCAATGGAAATTAGCATCTCAATTTTTGGCAACCTTCTATCAACCAATTGATTTTATTCCTTCAATCACCTTCTCTATGACGAAATCTTGCTCAGCATCTGTCAAGGTTGGAAAAATAGGCAAACTGATACATTTAATATAATAGCTTTCGGCCTGTGGAAAATCGCCCATTTTCCATCCAAATTGCTGATAATAAGGCTGCAGATGAACAGGGATATAGTGAATCTGTGTAAGAACTCCATAAGATCGAAGGAAGTCGTATAGCTCCTTTCGATGGTTAACTTGGATTACATAAAGATGATATGCATGACCTTTCACATCTCCCGATTGATGCAAAATTTCAGGCAATCTTGAGAATGCTTCTGCATATTTCTGTGCTATTTCCCGTCTCCTTTGCAAATTTGGAACGGCTCTTTGCAATTGACTTGAACCCAGTGCTGCTTGAAAATCGGTGAAACGATAATTGTAGCCAAGCTCCTGCATCTCATAATACCAGCCGCCATCATTTTTAATCATTTCAGCTGGGTCTTTGGTGATTCCATGCGTTCGGCATAATCTAGCTTTTCTAGCCAATTCTGGATCATTTGTGGTGATCATACCACCTTCGCCGCAAGCGATATGCTTTACTGGATGAAATGAAAAAATTGCCATATCAGCCAAATTCCCGTCTCCACATTGATATTGCTTGCCTTCAGCATCATGATAAAAGCCTCCCGGAGCATGGCAGGCATCTTCAATCATCCACAGCCCATATTCATCGGCAATTTCTCTCAATGCAGGTAAATCCGCAGGTCGGCCAGTTAAGTCAACGGGTATAATCCCGACAATATCTTTGGCATCGGCTTCCAAAATCGCCCGTACTTTCTTAGGGTCGATGGTGTATGTTTCGGGATCTATATCGGCAAAAATCACTTCACCACCACAATATCTCACGCAGTTGGCAGAGGCTACGAACGTAAGCGGGCTAGTGATTACTTTTTGGCCTGGCTTCACATCTAAGGCCATGGCGCATACGTGCAAAGCGGCTGTTCCATTGGCTACAGCTATGGCATATTTGGCTCCTACATATTCGGCAAAGGCATTTTCAAACTCGGCAATTCGAGGACCTTGGGTAATAAAATCACTTTCTAATGCTTCTATTACGGCCTTTTTATCTGCATCCGTAATGTGATGCTTACCATGTGGAATAATGTGCATACTAGGCAATATCTGTTTGAAGATGAGTGTGTATCAGTTGGCGAATTTGCGCTACGTCTAAAAATTCCGGGTTCTTACCTGAATTATAATGAAAGCCTTCTGCAACAGCTTTCGCATCGAAATGATGAATATATTTCTTCAAATCGAAATTAGGATGTTGCGGGAGGATGCTGTAATATTTTCCTAAGTCGTACGTAGTGTAGGAGTCAGCTTCTGTAATCATTTCTTCATGTACTTTTTCACCAGGACGAATTCCGACAATCTTTTGCGTGGCTTCTGGAGCAATAGCCGTAGCTACATCCGTAATTCGGTAAGAAGGGATTTTAGGCACTAGGATTTCGCCACCCCAATGATTCTCCAAAGCCCAAAGCACCATATCTACTCCTTGTTCCAAGGTAATGTTAAAGCGAGTCATGCGAGGGTCAGTAATCGGCAACTCACCCTCCAGCTTCTTTTTCATAAAGAACGGAATTACCGAACCTCTCGAACCCAATACGTTTCCATACCTTACTACAGAGTATTTCAAATCTCTTGATCCTCGAATGTTATTTGCCGCAACAAATAGCTTATCAGAGCATAATTTAGTCGCGCCGTATAAATTAATGGGTGCAGCTGCTTTGTCAGTAGATAGTGCCACCACATCTTTTACCCCACAGTCCATCGCCGCATTTATCACATTCTCTGCTCCCATTATATTGGTCATAATACACTCCATGGGGTTGTACTCAGCAGTGGGCACTTGCTTGAGTGCGGCGGCATGTACAATGATGTCAATTCCTTCGCAGGCTCTTTTTATCCGGTCTTTATCGCGCACATCGCCAATAAAAAACCTCAACTGCTTATAGGTATCGAGATCATATTCCTGAGCCATTTCGAATTGCTTCAATTCATCTCTTGAGAATACAACTAGACGTTTGATTCCTGGGTGTTTTTGCAATATGGTTTTTACAAAGTGCTTCCCAAATGAACCCGTACCGCCTGTGATTAAAATCTTCTTTCCGTCGAACATATACAATAATCTAAGGCTGCGAAGGTAATATATATATGGATAAAATGCTTCTTTAGACTTATATTGAACGCTAACCGTGTTAGAAAAATTTTCTTCGGGAAAATTAATATTCGCGTCTGTAAAATTATTTTAAAGACCATCTATTACCTTTGCAAGGTAAACTAGATTTCTCGGCAAATAAATTCTATGAAGTTATTCAAGTTTCTCCTCTCATTGACTCTTACTGGTGCATTAATTTTTGTTTTAGAAACCAAATTTGGATCAGTTCCTCCACTAGGGAAATTTCTCAATCCGACTACTGGATTCTGGCAGAATGCTGAAAAAACTGAAAACCCTTTTACGGATATTGGAATAAGCGCTGGGGTGAATGAGCAAGTGCAAATTATCTTTGATGAAAACCTCATTCCACACATCTATGCCGGCAACGATTATGACCTTTATTTTGCTCAAGGCTACGTAATGGCGCAATTCCGACTTTGGCAAATGGAGTTTCAAACAAGAGCAGCAGCCGGTAGAATATCTGAAATTATAGGTCCAGATGCGCGTGACTTTGACCGCTTGCAAAGAAGAAAAGGAATGGGATTCGCAGCAGAAAATTCATTGAGAGCAGGAGAAAATGATGGGGAGTTTACTGCCATTATGCAAGCTTACTCCGATGGTGTAAATCACTATATTAATAGCTTGGACTATGCGAAATTTCCTATTGAATATAAGCTATTAAGTTACAAACCAGAAGAGTGGTCTCCATTTAAATCAGCTTTGTTTTTGAAATATATGGCCGATATGCTTTCTTCAAGCGAAACAGATCTTGAGAATACAAATTTTGTGGAGCTATTTGGCAAGGAGCGTTATGACTTCCTATTTCCTGAAATATTCAACAGTCCGGATCCAATCATTCCAAGTTCTAAGGTGTATGATTTCACACCAATTATAGTAAAAGAGCCTGTAGTAAAAGGATTTCCTTGGTCGAATACTGACGAGATTTACGAAAAAGCAGATCCGCTAAATGGCAGTAACAACTGGGCGGTAACTGGATCAAAAACTAGAAGCGGAAATCCTATTTTGGCGGGTGATCCGCACTTGGCTTTAAATTTACCCTCCATTTGGTATTCAATGCATTTGAATGCCCCAGGCGTAAATGTAATGGGTGCCGGCTTACCAGGCGCACCAGGCATTATCATTGGGTTTAACAATAATATTGCTTGGAGTGTAACTAATGCTCAAAGAGACGCTGTGGATTGGTACAAAATTCAATTTAGAGATGAAAGCCGTCAAGAATACTTTTTCAACAATACTTGGCTCAAGACCCAAAGGAGAATTGAGGAAGTGAAAATACTTGGTGGAGAAACCTATTTAGATACCGTAATATACACCCACCATGGCCCAGTAGTATATGATCATAACTTCAGCCAGAATGATCAATTAACTGGCTATGCTATGCGCTGGATTGCCCATCAAGGCTCTAAAGAAGTTCTTGCCTTCCATCAATTAAACAGAGCTAAAAACTACACTGAATTTACCGAGGCACTACGCAGCTATGGCAGTCCTGCGCAAAACTTTGTGTTTGCTTCCAACCAAGGTGATATTGCCTTGTGGGTGCAAGGCAAATTCCCAATCAAATGGGAAGGTCAAGGTAAATTCCTAATGGATGGCACCCAACTCGACAACGATTGGCAAGGCTTTATTCCAAATGATCAAAACGTACATGTACTCAATCCCGAAAGAGGATTTGTAAGCTCAGCCAATCAACATCCGCATGATACTACTTACCCCTACTGGAGTTTCGATAGCAATTTTGAAGCATGGAGAAATAGACGAATCAATAACCGATTGACAGAGATGAATAATATTTCTGTTTCGGAAATTATGGCGCTCCAAAATGATAATTACAATTTAAAAGCCTCCGAAACCCTCCCTGTTTTGATTGAGATGACACAAGGCATGAATCTGAATATTGAACAATCAGATGTATTGGACCTTGCGAAAAACTGGGATTTCTTCAATGATATTGAATCAAAAGGAGCCTCTGTTTGGGAAATTTGGTGGGATAAAATGCTAAAAATAAGTAATGAGAAATTTAGAACTGCCTCAAAACAGCTGAAAACCGTTAGCGAGCGCAGATTTCAAGAGTTGATTGCTAAATTCCCAGAAGATGAAATTTTTGACTTACCTGAAACTTCTCAAAAGGAAACGGCCAAAGAAATAGTGCAGCAAGCATTGTTGAGCGCTATTGACTCATTGCAAAATTGGTCTGCTGTAAATGATGGTCGAGAGTACACTTGGGCAGATTTCAAGAATACGACCATACAGCATTTATTGCCGCCATTAACGCCTTTCACCGTTTCTGGTGTGCAAATCGGTGGCAATAAGAACATTATCAATGCGACTAGTCACCGACATGGTGCTTCTTGGCGATTTATTGTAGAGCTTGGCCCTGCTCCTACTGCTTTTGGCGTGTATCCAGGTGGGCAATCTGGCAATCCCGGCTCCAAATTTTATGACAATATGATTGAGATTTGGGCAAAAGGTGAATACCTTAATCTGAAAGCTTTACCCATTGCGGAAATGCAAAAAGAAAAGCTCCTTTTCACACAAATCATTGACCCTCGCAACGAATAAGCCTTATGAGATTTCTAGTAAAAACAATCATCATTGCAGCTATTGCCTACTTTGCCAGCCAATCCTTTCCTTGGTTCGCCGTAGTAATTGCTGGCTTTATTGGCTCCTTACTTATTCGTACTTCAGGCTTTGTATCCTTTGTTAGTGGATTTTTAGCCATTGGCTTATTATGGTTCACTTTGGCTTGGTTGATAGATTTCGAATCAGACTCGCTATTGACTGAAAAAATTGCGGCAATTTTCCAACTTTCCTCTCCACTATTAATGGTATTGATTACCGGATTAGTAGGCGGAATAGCGGGAGGATTTGGTGCGCTTACTGGCATGACCTTCCGCCAGCTATTTGAGCAAAAACGTAGGTCGGGCGGGTATTATAAGTGATTATGTTCTCAGCAATGTTGAATTAATCGTCTTCTTTAAAATCTCTAATAATATTCTGTGAATGTAAATTAATTTTGAATTTTAACCTTTATTAGCCCTAAAAGCACAGTCCAACCAGAATGAGCGATCCTCTTCAAATAATACCGACTGATTTGCTTCCTGCCTATTTAGCGCAGGTGGATAAAGACCTTCATGATTCATTTGAAGCTTTACACGAAGCCGAAATATCTTCCGATACTTTCAGCTTTTATACTTCTGTATCCTCAGTATTTAGCAGCAAAATCGAAGGTGAAGACATTGAACTTGATAGCTATATCAAGCATAAGAAGTATGGGGTAGTATTTCAGCCTGACTACATCCAAAAAATAGACGATCTATACGATGCCTATATCTTTGCCAAAAGCAATGATCTCAATAAAGAAAATATATCTATAGCTCACAAACTCCTCAGCAAAAATATATTACCAAAAAGCAGTCAAGGTATTTTTCGTAGTACCAATATGTACGTAACAACGGCTGATGGTCGGATTGAATATGTAGCAGCATCGCCATTTGAACTTGCTCAGGAAATGGACAAATTCTTTCTTGACCTAGCTCTTCTGCTGAAAATGGAGCTTAGTATCAAAGAGACCTTTTTCTATGCCTCCATGATTCACCTAGTATTTGTAAAAATTCACCCTTGGAATGATGGAAATGGACGTTGTGGCAGATTGCTAGAAAAGTGGTTTTTGGCAGCTAATCTTGGCGACAAAGCTTGGTTCCTTCAAAGCGAAAAGCATTATTATCAACATCACCAGCTGTATTTACAAAACCTGCGCAAATTAGGATTGGAATACCAAGAGTTGGATTATGGGCAGGGTTTGACTTTTTTGAGGATGTTGGATATGGCGGGTGCGGATTAATTAAACCTCACTATGTACTTCTCGCTTGCGAACGCGCAATATCATTTAGTTAAGGCTCTTTTTTTATTTTAAAGCCTTTAACTTGGTGGCATGGAAAATTTTAAAAGCCTTTCATCTTGCAGAATGTCCTTGTTCTTAGCTCATCGAGCTCTAAATGAATTAAGATTCATTATTTCAGCCAAAAATAAAGGGAATTCAACCTCAAATTCAGATACTATTAAATTTTATTCCATCACACTACATTACATGCTTATAATGGAGTTGACAAAGCTTTTAGAAGACAAGGTAAAAGGTGAGCATAGGAAAAAAAGCCATTTTGCCTCCCTTTATAGATTAAACGACGAAGTCAATAATCGACATAATCCAAACGAAACGAATGTAGATCATCAAAATATTGAAGAAAGGTTAAAAAAAATTAGAAAATCTAATTTCTATGAAAAGCTTAAGGATTATAGAGATAAAAAATTCGCTCACACGGATAATGATTTCTCTCAGGAGGCATTCGAAATTATCGGCTTTTCTACTGACGACATTGAAGATGTGTCAAACCTGGTTACTGAATTAGAAGGTATTATTAATGATTGTTTGCAAATGGATGGAGGTGGCCTAAACCTATACAAGATCAATACAACAGAAAACTTTTTAAATTTTCAAGACGGGTATAAAGGATTTGCTTTGTCTCGATATGAAGAATTCCAAGAATGGAAGCAAACTAATAATTCATAAAAAAGCCTATGAAATCATGCATAGGCTTTCCAAGCAATGATATACTAAAAATTACTTATCCCTCCACCCCTTTGGTCTTTTCCAGCGGATGGGTGCTGCTGGTTCGCCTTTGAGGTCAATGGCTTGCAATGGAACAAGACGCATTGCCTCCTTTATCGCTGCTTCCAATTGTGTATCAATGCCTTTGATCAACTGGGATGGCTCATAGAAAACCTCAATATCGGGTGCCACGCCTTCGGCTTCTACTGCCCATTCGCCATCTGTATCGAAGAACCCTCCACGTGGTGCGACCATCCTCCCGCCATCGATAAATGGTGGTGTATCCCAAGTGCCTACTAAACCGCCCCAAGTGCGGGTACCTACCAGCGGCCCAATTTCCATTTCGCGAAACATATAAGGAAGCAAATCTCCACCTGAACCCGCGTTTTCATTTATAATCATCACTTTAGGTCCCCAAATACCCGCCATTGGCGTGGTAAATGGCTTGTTGTCATTTGCCCTACTATTGAAATATCCCAACAATTGACGATTCATAATGTCTACCATGTAGTCGGCTGCTGAACCGCCTCCATTGTTACGCTCATCTATAATGGCTCCTTTGCGATCTTGTTGAGCAAAATAGTATCTATTGAAATAGGTATAGCCCGGATTGCTGGTATTGGGCACATATACATAGGCTAATTGGCCATTGGACATTTCATCCACTTTGCGGCGATTATCCTCCACCCATGCACGGGAACGGAGCCCGCCATCATTGCTCAAAGGAACCACTACCTGCGTGCGAGAGCCTTCCATCGTTGCACTTGAGTTTACACGGATTTTCACTTGACGGTTTGCAGTCGCTTCGAATAAGCTAAACAAATTCATATCTGCTGTCAGTGATTGACCATTTACTTCTAGCAAGTAATCGCCTTCATTTACATCAATTCCAGGCCCAGATAATGGTGAACGAAGCTCAGGATTCCAATTTTCGCCTGTATAGATTCGCTTGATTCGAAAATAGTCATTTACCTTTTCGAAATCTGCTCCTAGTAATCCTCCCGCCACACTTTCTACACTTGGGAAATCGCCTCCACTGGTGTAAGAATGGCCTACAGCTATTTCACCTCCGAGAATGTCGATGATGTAATTCATATCAGATCTATGGCGTACATAATCTACCCAAGGTTTGTACCATTCGAAAACCTCATCCCAGGGTGCGCCATGTGTATTGTCTACATACAAGAAATCACGCTGATAGCGCCATGCCTCTTTGTACATCTGCTGATATTCCTCTCTCGGATCCACTTTTATTCGAATATTATCCGTTTCGATTTTTCCATCTCCCGATTTTATCGCTTCACCATCGGCATTTACAATCCCCCAAGTTTGGCCAGAGCGATAGAGCAAATTTTTACGGTCATGGCTAATGGTTGCCGCAGCAACTCCTGAAAGGAACTCAACCGATTTTTGATCTTTCAAACTATAGCGATGAAGTTTGGCTGGCTGATCCGCAGTATTTTCAATAAAGAAAATATGGTCTGCCGGAGCGGCAACAGTACCTGTATAATTGCGAAGAGGCACATCTACTGCAATAATGCGTTGGTCAATATTCTCAAAATCAATTTTTACTATTATATCTCCTTCCTTAGGTTCCTCCTTTTTTTCTTCGGCAGGAGATTCTTCATCGCTTTTTGGCATAAATGGCGATGGCGTATCATTTGCCAATACGGCCATATACAATCCTCTATTTATTGGCATATTGTAACTGCTCATATCTAGCCAGCCTGTATTTAATCCAAAATCGGTGCTTGCAAGGAAATAGAGATATTTACCATTAGCGTCCCATTGTGGATCTATCGCATCCGACAATCCATCGGTAAGTGGATAGCTTTTGTCAGCATCCATGCTATATACTTTTACCGATTTGAACATATTATCCATTTGCCTTACATAGGCAATCCACTTGCTATCAGGCGACCATACCGGATTCAAGGTACGGTCTGGATGCGCGTATCTGTCAGTATCTACCAATTGCAGTGCTCCGCTCGCCAAATTGATATGCCATAGGTTATAGTCTGTATCCGTAAAAGCAATGTACTTACTATCTGGCGACCAAGCCGGACGGAAATAAAATTTTTGATTTGGGATGGAATAGGCTTGGGGTGTTGTCATCCCTTCTTGGTCGCTCACCATCAATTGGTACTCGCCACTTGCATCTGAAAACCAAGCTATTTTCTGGCCATCTGGCGACCAAACTGGCGCACGATCTGCCGCTGTGGAGCTATTGGTGATATTTCTCCAATCACCATTTTCTTTAGGCACCGTGATAATTTCACCACGGTATTCGAAAATCGCCCTTTTTCCCGTAGGCGACAAACCGGCATTCGTTAATTGAAATGAACTTGGAGCATCGTATCGAGCTCTCGACCAATTCAAATCGCCTCTTACATGAATCTCCAATTGGGTAGATTCACCAGTTTGCGGATTGAGTCTGTGTAAATAACCACCCTGCTCATAGACTATATTACCATCTCCTGCTGCCAAATTTTTTGCGTCGAAATCTGCATGGAAAGTGAGCTGCTTATCCGCACCAGTAGCCATATCGTACATCCATACATTATTGGCATAGTCTCTTTCGGATAGGTAATAAAGCTTATCGCCAAGCCAAGCAGGGCTTACATGTCTTTCTTGATCGAGCTGTGGAGTTTTCACTAGCGCATGACTTTGCATATCAAAAATCCATATCGGATTGGCTTGGCCACCTCGATAATTTCTCCATTCGGCATCCCAAAATCGGTAGGGTTGGTAGGCCATATATTTTCCATCGCTCGACAAATCACCAATATGGCCAAAAGGTAAAATAAGTGCCTCGGGCATACCACCATCAACTGGCACTTGGAAGAACTTGGTATTGGCTGTTGGATATCCCTCACGCCCAGAGGTGAAAATTACTTGCTTTCCATCAGGCGACCAATCTTGGCTCACATCCGAACTCGGATGCCAAGTAAGCCTTATCGGATTCCCTCCTTCTATTGGCACAATAAACACATCGGTATTACCATCGTATTGACCCGTAAATGCTACCCAATTACCATCAGGGCTTATTTTAGGCGAGGTTTCAGCACCCACATCGGTGCTTAGTCTGCGGGCATCGCCGCCATTGATTCCGACTACCCAAAGGTCATTTGAGTTTACAAACACAATATGATTTGCACTAACACTAGGCTCTCGAAGCAGCATGGTACCTTGGGCATATACCTGCGCAAATCCTAGTAATAAAAAAATCGTAAGGACGAAAACTCTTTTCATATTATTGAATTAGTTTATTGAAGTGATAATAAGGCTGAATCAACAACCACGAACTAAGCTACCTATTTTTTTTTATTTCTTTGATAATGGGAAAATGAATCAAAAGAATTTAAAATTGAAAATAAGCATATTATGGCGGAATGATCATCCTATAATATTAGATTTTAAGACTGACGAGAGCATAAATTGATTATAAATAAAAGCGGGTGGAAAAAACGAATCTAACGCTAAAAAGTAACTTGGAAATGAAATAAAATCGCTGACTTTTCTTATCTTTCAGGATCAAATTAATTTCATGTAATATCAATAGAAAATCTTTTCAAATCAAACTAAGAGATCTATGAGAAAACTTGTTATTATTTTTTCAATTCTGGCCATTTGTTTTCAGGCAAATGCACAGCAACAAACCAAAATCGGCATCAATCTGCTGATTGAGAAAAGTGATGCAGAGTATAATTTTGGGCCTGCTTTGGGCTTAACAATCGAACGCCAAATGACCAAAAGGAGCGGAATTGAGTCAGGATTGTATTACCGCACTGCTGAGAGATCTCTTTATTTAGCTTTTAATAGCCAGCCGAATGCCCTTAGCATATTGTACTTAGAAATATCAGAACGCTTTCTGTCTTTACCAATCCTCTATAAATTTCATTCTAAGGTTTTAAATTTCGCTGTTGGGCCCACAGTAGATTATTTTGTAGGCTGGAATCAATTAAATGGTATTGGACAAATTGAAATTGAAGATTATAGCATCAGTCCTGATTTGTCATTTGGAGCAATGGTAAAATTGAGTAAAACAATCAAACTTGGAGAAAAATATAGTTTGGAACCCGAAGTTAGGTTGAACCCAAACATTACTTATGGTACAGTCTTTTTTGGCTTTGGCGTTCCGCTCAAGTTCGGAATTGATTAATGATAAAATACTTGATCATAAAAATCATAAAACGTGACTTTAAATAGGTCGCATTTTTTTGTTTTAGGGTAAATACATCAGAGGTCTTGGGAATAGGTAAACCTGAGAGTATGCGAAAAAATCAATTCAGATTAAAGCTATAAAAAATTGTTAATACTTAACCATAAGTCACTGATTAAAAGACGCTAAAAAATCAACCGATCAACCCTGTTATCTGGTCAATTTGAAATCTATCCCAGCCATTAAGTAGCCTAAAACAAATCCCTTATTTCCCAAGTGTATATTTATTGGTCTTATTTCGTACGCGATTTTACTGTCTTTTGGATCAATTCGTAATCCTATTGAAGCATTTCCGCCAAAATATAAAGAGTAAAAATATTCAGAGCCATTATTGCCCGCATCCGGCCAACCACCTGTCCCTAATAAGCCTCTTGAATAATTGACAAAACCGCCACCTGTTGTTACCAAAGACAGCGATTTGTACCTAATCAAGTGGTAGTGAATATTTAATCCTAAAGAGGTAATTCTAAAAAATTGGTCTCTTGTATCCGTAAATCCGATTGGTGTAAACCCGCCAATAAGCATATTTGGATTTATTCGAAGCCTATTTTTCTCACCCATACTTTTTTGCCATCCTATTGAATAAATCAATCCCAGGCCTGATTCTCTTTTTCCTTCATTTAAGCCAATGCCTAAGCCTATTTTAATCGAATTTCCAGTAAACTCCTTCTCTTGAGAGAAAACAGTATTTGTAGTAATGAGCACCAAAAGAAAGCTTCCTATTAAAAGCACAATCGGTTTCACAAGTATAGTTATTTTTGAAAATGAGTAACTCACATTTAATAACATCTTCTATATCTCCAGCAACAAAATAGCCCAAGCCTCATTCACTCTATTTTCAGCAAGTCGGAGTTTCGCTGCTATATGCAAATGATCTTGCAGTGATTCGGGATGATGTTTCATGCGTAGTATCAACTCTTGCATTTCCTTATCCTCCCGCATTTTTTCTATTTCTGCTACGGTCGGCAGAGCTTCCACATTTCCCAATTTACCGAGATCATTTCCCGACAAAATGGTGGAAAATCTAATCGCCTCTGGAATAGCATCCACACCCATTCCCATCGTACGCAATGGTTTGGCTATTTCAAACAAAGAATCGCCATTTGCACGAGTATACCAATCGCCGCCCATTCTGCCTACCAAATCAATCTTGAAAGGATCTATCTTATCGTCCTCATCAAAAATCCCATCGCTAAAATGAGCCAAAACAACCTCGCAAATCACTAAATGACCTGCACCGCCTTCTTGACCCAACTCTATGATATCCTTTACCTTACATTCAAACGAAGCAGGCGATTCTTTAACTCTTGGTGGTTTCACATTGGTAGAAGCGATCTCTGTCAAACCCGCTTTCGTAAATTCATTTACACCTTTAGGATATTCAGTGCTGCTAAGAGACATCTGCTCTACTATTGGGAAATTCACAATATTGATCACCACCTCAGGCACCTCCCGCATATTGTCCAAGGTATGCTTCATCGTATTGTCACGCACTCGCCTGGCAGGCGAAAAAACCATAATCGGCGGATTGGCCGAAAAGCAATTGAAAAAGCTGTAAGGACTCAAGTTTACATTTCCCTCACTATCTATCGTACTGGCAAAAGCAATAGGCCTTGGCGCCACTGTGCCGAGCATCAAATAGTGAAATCTACCGACCGAAACTTCCTTTGGATTGACTGTTCGCATAAAATTAATTTGCAGGTAAAACCTTCGTACTTACTTCTCCAAAACCCACTCTCACGCCATCTTTTTCGGCATATCCACGCATGGTTACGGTGTCACCATCCTCTATAAATACCCGAGTTTTGTTATTGGCCAATGGCAAAGGTTTGGTTCCTTTCCAAGCCAGCTCAAGCATACTGCCATAGGAGTCCGGCGTGGCACCGCTAATAGTGCCTGACCCATACATGTCGCCCACTTGCAAATTGCAGCCATTTATCGTTTGATGCGCCAATTGCTGATTTACACTCCAATACATTTGTTTGAAATTTGATCTACAGACGGTTGTGGCTTCTTCTCCTTCCGGCTGAATAGCTACTTCCAGCTGGATATCAAAATTACGCGGACCATCCGTTTTCAAATAAGGAAAAACTTCTGGCTCTTGCTTCGGCCCGTTCGTTCTGAAAGGCTCCAAAGCCTCGATGGATACAACCCAAGGCGAAATGGAAGACGCAAAACTCTTTGCTAAAAATGGCCCTAGTGGCACATATTCCCATTGCTGAATATCACGAGCAGACCAATCATTGAATAATACGAATCCAAAAATATAATCTTCGGCCTTTCCTGCTGGCACATTTTGTCCAAGTTCGGTAGTTCTGCCAGTGATAAAAGCCATTTCCAATTCGAAGTCCAAGCGGGTGGTTGGCCCAAATTCGGGCATTTCCTTATTGGGGTCTTTTCTTTGCCCCTTTGGGCGATGGATATTTACGCCAGAAGGAATAATCGATGAAGCTCTCCCATGATAGCCGACAGGAATATGTTTCCAATTAGGCAGTAGAGCATTTTCTGGATCGCGAAACATCGTACCCACGTTGGTGGCATGCTCCATACTGCTATAAAAATCGGTATAATTTGGCACTTGCACAGGCATAAACATTTGCACCTGAGCGCGCTTTTTGAATATATAAGAAATGTATTCTTGTGATCCTTGAATCTCTTCATTTGTAACCGACATAAGCTCTTGCACTTTGATTCTCAATGCATTGGTGATGGTTTTGCCTAAAGCTATATAATCATTCAAAGTATCGCTTTTAAAAACTCCTTGCGGCAAATCAATTTCCTCGAAAAAGCCAGCTTCGTGTATAGCGTTCAGATCCAATACAAAGTCGCCCAATGCCATGCCAACTCTTTTCACACCTACGTTTTCGCAAAATATTCCAATAGGCAAATTATAAATGCTAAAATCTGAATTGGCTGGAACCTCTACCCAAGTTTCTATTTTATTGACCATTATCTCTTTTTAAATTATGTATAAACAGCTCGATACGTATTTGGCACCAAATCTTTTTGAAGATTTGATTTGTCCATTCATACAAATATAAATTTAATGGAAGCTATTCCCAATCTAATTAAAGAATCCTTCCTCCAGCTCAAGAAAATTTACTTAATTTTGCCATAGAAAATTTTGTATATTTTATGAGCATTGCGAGCAAGTACAACCCTGCCGAGGTAGAAGACAAATGGTATAAACATTGGATGGATCAGAAGTTTTTCCATGCCAAAGTAAATCCGGATAAGGAACCATACACCATTGTGATTCCGCCGCCGAATGTCACCGGTGTGCTTCACATGGGGCACATGCTCAATAACACTATCCAAGATGTGCTCATCCGCAAAGCCCGCATGGAAGGCAAAGAAGCTTGCTGGGTGCCAGGAACCGATCATGCTTCCATTGCTACCGAGGCCAAAGTGGTGGCAATGCTCCGTGAAAAGGGCATCAAAAAGAGCGAAATCGGCAGAGAGGAATTTCTAAAATATGCTTGGGAGTGGAAGGAGAAATACGGCGGAATTATCCTTGAGCAATTAAAGAAACTAGGTGCTTCCTGCGATTGGGACAGAACGAGTTTTACGATGGATGAAGGCTATTATAAAGCTGTAGTTCAAGTGTTTGTAGATTTACATCGTAAAGGCTATATCTACCGTGATCTGCGCATGATCAATTGGGATTGCGAAGCCAAAACTGCGCTCTCCAACGAAGAAGTTATGTATAAGGAGGATGGCGAAAAATCGGTGCTTTACCATATCCGCTATCAGATCAAAGGTTCGAATGAATTTGTGATCATCGCTACGCAGCGTCCGGAAACCATCATGGGTGACACGGGCATAGCCGTAAATCCGAAAGATCCTCGATTCACTCATTTGATTGGAAAAAAGGCCATTGTTCCTTTTATCAATCGTGAAATTCCGATTATCGCCGATGAATATGTAGAATTAGATTTTGGCTCTGGTTGCTTAAAAATCACCCCCGCACACGATCCGAATGATTATGAATTGGGCAAAAAGCATCATTTGGAGGTAGTTGATACCATCAATCTTGATGGCACGCTCAATGAAAAATGCGAAATGCCAGAGTATGTTGGCAAAGACCGCTTTATCGTTCGCAAAATGATAGTGAAGAAAATGCGGGAGGCAGAGCTATTGGTGAAGGAGGAAGACTTTATCAGCAAAATTGGGCGTTCGGAGCGCACCAATTCGGTCGTGGAGCCAAAACTTTCCTTGCAGTGGTTTATCAAAATGAAGGAAATCTCCCGCACTGCACTTAATGCTGTAGAGAAAGATGAAATACTACTCCACCCGCCAAAATTCAAAAACACCTATCGCCATTGGATGGAAAATGTGAAGGATTGGTGCATTTCTCGCCAGCTTTGGTGGGGCCATCGCATCCCAGCTTGGTTCCTGCCCGGTGGTGATTTCGTGGTTGCAACTACGGAAGAAGAAGCGTTAAAATTGGCACAGGAAAAATCGCCAAATATTACATTGGCAGAGTTGAAGCAAGATGAAGACGTATTGGACACATGGGCATCGTCATGGCTTTGGCCAATGGCCGTGTTTAATGGCTTCGAAAACTTCGATGAAAAAAGCGGGAGGATAGACCATCCGAATGCAGAACTCGCCTACTTCTACCCAACCAAAGTATTGGTAACGGCTCCTGAGATTTTGTTTTTCTGGGTGGCAAGAATGATCATCGCAGGCTATGAATACATGGGCGAAATGCCTTTCAAAGACGTATATCTCACGGGCATTGTACGCGATAAGCAAGGTCGCAAAATGTCTAAGTCGCTTGGCAACTCACCAGACCCTATTGAACTGATTCAAAAGTATGGTGCTGATGGCGTGCGTACGGGTATGCTTTTCAGCTCGCCGGCAGGTAATGATTTGCCTTTTGATGAAAAGCTATGCGAACAAGGCAGAAATTTCTCCAATAAAATCTGGAATGCCTTTCGTCTGCTCAAAGGCTTAGAAGTAGTACAAACTCCATCTTCTGATGCCGACAAAGTAGCTATACAATGGATGGAAAATCGTTTGAATCAAGCATTGGTCGAGATAGAAGACCATTATGGAAAGTATCGCATTTCGGATGCGCTAATGGGCACGTACAAGCTTATTTGGGATGATTACTGCGCTTGGTTCCTCGAAATGATCAAGCCTGCTTATGGCGATCCTATTTCGGAAGAAACACTAAATAGCAGTATCGCTATTTTCGAAAAGCTGCTTAAAGTGCTGCATCCATTTATGCCATTTATTACAGAGGAACTATGGCATAGCACAGGCACCCGCGGTGAGAAAGATTGCTTGATTGTAGCAGAGTGGCCAAAGGCAGAAGCATTCGATAAGGGAATTATTGACTCCGCTGCATTAGCATTCGAGCTGATTTCTCAGATTAGAAATATTCGCAGCAGCAAGGGAATTTCACCAAAAGAGCCGCTTGAGCTGATAATCAAAACTGAAAAGCCAAATGCTTACAGTCAATTCCAACAGCTGATTGAGAAATTGGGTAATTTGAGTAGCATCCAATTCAATGGCAACGCACCAGAAATGTCTTTTAGCTTTATCATTAATTCGGATGAATGTGCCATCCCAGCGGGCAATAATGTGGACTTAGAAAAAGAGAAAGCCGAAATGCTAAAAGAACTGGAATATGCAAAAGGCTTCCTCCACTCGGTGATGAAAAAACTAGGTAATGAGCGATTTGTAAATAATGCACCAGCACAAGTATTGCAAACAGAGCAGAACAAAAAAGCAGATGCGGAAGCCAAAATCAAAACATTAGAAGAAAGTTTAGATAAGATGGCTTAGATAAATTTTTAACTTCTTTTGTGCATCAGCTTAAGAAAAAAATGCCCGCTGATTTCGCAGATTTGCGCAGATGATTTTGGAAGAAATATAAAAGAAAATCATAATCTATCATTTAATAATAAAAATCATAGTTCAGACCTTCTCTGCGATCTTGGCGTCTTCCCTTAGCGTTCTCTGCGTTTAAATTCTTGTTTAATTATAAGCAATCGGATTGCAAATCCTACTTATCTATAGATCCACATTACAAATGTGGAACAGTTGATACTTGTACAACTCTCTTGGAATATCAACATTGGCTAATCCAAGTTCCTATTTTTGCTCAAAACGGCGTAAATATGACTAAGCTGATGCAGAAATAAATAAGAAGAAATTATATCAGTCTTTGAAGTAATCTAAAGTCCCTGGCAAAAAATCAACTAGTAGTATATCAATTCCAAAAATATTATTTCCAAATAGACCAAACTCGATATCACTAATCTTTAAGGAGCCAGGCTTAAGGGTGGCCTTAAGCGTGGCTCCTGGAGCTGTTGAAATGACCTGCATCTCAAACTTTAGCTTTTCATTTTTCAAGTTTGCTAAGCTACCCGCTGCGGCTATGTCAATGATCGTTTCATGCTTTTCGAAACTTATATAATGCTTTAAAAATTCTTGAATGGCTACCATATTCTTTTTATCGAACATCTTTTTATTCAGCTCCTTAGGAAGTTTGTCAAATATATCATCATATACATAAAGGCAAGTTGTCAACTCTTTCCGCAAGAAATAATCCTCCATCTCGGCTAAGAGAATTAATTGATACCATTTTGTTCTATAATAAATCTTTTCAAAACCATATAAGTGGGAAGAGTCATTTCTTCCTTCTGCAATTGATCTATCTCTAGTTTCTATCGAATAATCCTTATAGGCTTGCATATTAGGATTTAAAGCTTTTTGCCCGACGGTTGGAGTACTACTCCAAAGCATTACAAGAATGAAAGAAATAGCAGAGCCCATCAAATTTTTCATATAAAAAATATTTTAAAAATACTTGTGCAACTCTCTTGGAATATCAACATTGGCTAGTACCAGTTCCTCTTCGCCAATAGCGAGGCCATATATTTTTTTTTGATCAAAATCAATGGCAGTAAAACCTAACAATCGGTCTAAGCTGAGGGTGGCTTGCAATTCCATATTCCAATTGTAAATTTCAATAATAGGCGCAAAATTAGCATCAGCCGTCTGATTATAAGTGGCGTTTGGATTCACCACATAAAAATAGTCCTCGCCCGCATGTACTTCAAGAATATATTGAGGCAAATCAAAAAACTTTTCTGGACCTCTTACGTCGTAGTCAGGTGTAGCATAACTTGGCTTTGTTTGGCGAACTTCTATCAGATTCAGGTCACCGTCATAGGCAATCATAAAAGGGAAACTCTGCAAAAGTTGAATAACCTTACTGCCATCTGGCTTGGCAACGAGGTGATTATAGTAATCATAGGCTTTATCTACTCCTTTATTGGTGGTTCCGATGTCAGGTAAAAAATCCATCACGAACAACTCTTTACCTTTTGCTAAATAGCGGCTCATGTTATATTCTCCAGACAAATGGTTATACACGATACTACCATCCCCCAGCTCAATAAAATTGTACCAATTATATATCTCATCAGGAATCTTTCGATCTTGAATTAGCTCGATCTCGCCATTATTTTCTATTAGTTTAAAAATAGACTTCTTTCTGGAATCTAGCATTTTCACTAAAACACCAACGCTCTTATCAAAGGTGACCATTGTAGCAAGAGACCCTATTTCATTGGGGCCATCGCCAAAAGTACCCAGCCATTGCTCAGATTTAGTTTGCAAGTCTATGACCTGAACAGCATTACCGCCACAATTATTGATCGTGATAAGTTTTCCTTTGCTCCAAAATAGCTGCTCAGGACAACGAAGCTCAATTCCAGATACCTCTTGTACTGGCGCTTCTGCGTTAATAATTATGGCTTGCTCTTCTTTTGGAGAGGAACACGCTACCACTAAGCAAAATAAAATAATTAAATTTTTCAATTTGGAATAGCGGTCAAACAGTTACGCGGACTTTCCCAACTTTTCGCCCTTTTTGTTTCACATGCCTGACCAGGATAGCATCGCCAAATAAAAGAACCACCTATCCAAGTACCTTGGTAAATATTCCAACATACGGTTTCAGTGCCCGGTGGATCTTGTGCTCTGATATCTGAATTCAAAGAAATACCTAGTACCATGACAAATGCCAGTACTGTTAACGAAACATTACTAAAAAACTTTTTCATGACTTTAAGATTTTGGTGAAACATCTCTTAAAAAAATGAATTAATGAATTAATGAATTAATGAATTAATGAATTAATGAATTAATGAATTAATGAATTAATGAATTAACGAATTAATGAATTAATGAATTAACGAATTAACATGAAAGTTTTTTAGCAATTATTTTCCATTTTTAAAATTATTAATTACTGTCGTCCGAGATAAATTTTGGTAATAGAGTGCACTTTGGATAAATTCATTTTTTAAAGATAGGAGGCCTTGCGACCATCCTATCTTCTTGGTAATGTTGTGTTCGACAAAAAACATAACGTACCATGAAGCAATT
>JBDNFI010000043.1:0-22207 GCA_041689935.1 Cyclobacteriaceae bacterium | reverse complement strand
TATTGGGAGTGATTTTACCAGCAGTTTCAATGCAAATGCTGACATGATTTTTTCAGGCGGATTGATAAACGTCCCCAACCAAACCCAAGGTGTTTCGAATATTTCTTCAACAGATGGCGGCCTATATATTCATAAAACCAAAAAAGTAAGATTTACCATTAGAGTGGTAAAAGGAGATTCTACTTTTTTGGAGATTTTTGAAGGCGTAAAGGCTAATTAAATTCTAGACTTGGTCAAATCTCCCACTCCAAGAGATTAAACAATCTTAGGATTAAGCATCCCATTAGAATACTATTTAGTTCCACTCAATTCTTATAGAGTCCCTATTGAAAAGAGTTTACTACTTATTTGCACAGTGTTTAACAAATGATTTATCACGATTACAACTAACCCGAAAAATGCATCAAAGAGCATTGGGTTTGGATGACCAACACAGCACTCTTTTTTAGGGTAGAACAACACTAAATATCATATTTAATAAAAAATTCATATAATTTCTTGTATTTTAATTCAGTAATTCAGTAATTCAGTAATTCATGGTGTTATTAGAATTCACATTTTAAACACGATAGTTATGATGAACAAAAAAACAGGTTTCAACTTAATGGCATTAATATTTTTGGCCACCTTACCAATTGTTGCTGGAAATATTGAAAAATCTATCCAAGATAATACAAGGCTGGACTTGGCCTTAGATAAAGGTTTTGTGTATTCTGAAGATTGTTTGGATGAATTGATTCTATTAATGCATATAGAATCACTTGCGAATGATTGTTTTAATGATCCAGGATGTTCATTAACTGAATTAGCATTTCTAGAAGGGCTTGCTCTTCAATATGAACAGAATCTTTTTGATTGCATTGACCCTATCTAATATTTGAAGTTTGATACGAAAATTAACATATCTTGGATTATTTATTATATCAACATCCGTTGCTATTGGTCAATCTCTTTCCTTACCTAAAACAGAATATGTAATTGGTGAAGATGTGTATTTCGATGTGGTTTTGCCACTAGAAGACACATCTTCCTATTTTTGGATTCAATTGTTGGATCCCATGAACCTTTACTCCAATGAGATGGAATCCTTAGCTGCATTTCAGTTTCATCTTGTAGATGGCAGCCTACATCAAGGAAGGTTCAATTTAAATATCCCTACACTACATTCTGGGCCTTATTTTTTAACTGCATATACGGCTGCTGGTAAAAGTTTAGGGCTTCGGAGTATTTTTGCAATTCAAGCTTCCGATAAGGAGCATTGGCATGACTTAATGTTGTCTAGGTCGGCAGTTCTAGATAGTTCATTGCTCTTATTCAAGATTCCAGATCTAGCCAAAATTACTCTTGAGGCGAAAGGCCAGGAATATGCGTTACAGTCTTGGGAAGAGGTAAGGAAAGAAGTGAAGAACTATGCAGATGAGTATTTGAAAATATCACTTGTCACTTCAGAAGGCACTCATCATCATTTGGTTCTTCCTCCGCCAAATTTACTAATACAACAGGCTAAGACCCAAAAAACCGTAAATATGGATGATGGATTATGGTTCTATAATACAAAGGATTATGCTCAAGAGTACGCTATTCAATGGAGAGAAAATGTAATTACGGAATTTGGCCTGGATGCAAAGGATAGTGTGGAATTAGTATTGCCAACCTACCCGACAGGTGTAATACGAATAGTTTCAAAAGATCAAAATAGGGAAATTCTCAATAAACCTATTCCGCTCCAATTGGATACGTCAAAAATAAATATAAGTCCAAATTCACAATACAGTTTAACTATCCCTTCTTTAAGACATGCTTTTCGAGATGAAGGTTATCATTTTATACAAGTTCAAATATCAAGAGGATCATCCTCCTTTGGAATGATGCCAAAAGATGTGGAAGCCCAAATACTAGATAAAAGGCCCTTTATTCGCACATGGGTGGAGCCTAAAGAAAGTTTAGATAAAAGTTTCTTTGGGTTAGTGTTAATGGATAGCACTAGCCAATTTGCTGTACCAACTGCTGAAGATGGTAGCTATGAAATGTCTGCTGCTATGGCATACCAATTGAGTCGTGGTGAAGGGAGAGTTCGCCTGGGACAAATGAACAAACAACAAGAAGTAAAGGTCGCATATCCTCAAATGGAAGATTATTGGGATGAATTAACCAAATCCATTAGTGAATCTTTACCTGAGCTAAGGTGGAATTACGATTTTCCCGTTCAACAATATTTGGAGCAAGATTTTGCTTCATGGGAATTAATTGATTTGGATGAGGTAGTGGTAAATGCCAAATCTGATGATGAGCTTTTAGATGCAATGAAATTACAACCATTTTCAATTGATTGGATTAACACAGACTTTACATGCGCATTTGGAGTTTATAATTGTTCGATACCTTCCCATGGATTTGGAACGGGAAATAGAGTTAATTCGGGTGATCAAGTACGGTTTAGATTAGAGAATATACCGCTTCATATTTATATAAAATATATTTTTTCTGACGAAAGGGAAAGAGCGTTGATAAAGACGAGAAGTAAAATAGCAGCTTTAGGTTTAGACCCAAATAAATATGATTTAGAAAAAGTAGTGGTAATATCTAATCTACATGCACGTGATGGTCGTCGATCCTCACAAAATGCTGGATCTATATCCTATGATTGGAAACCAGAGCCTTATCTCAAAAATATGGCTAAGATGCATTTATTCCATGATAATGAATTTGAAGGACTTCTTGAAGGTTTAGATATTATCATAAAGGAAAATCAATCCAAATGGATGGAATACAGTGATGATATGGAGATTTCCTTTAAGTCTTCTTATTTGACTGGTACTTACAGAATTCAAATAAGTTATTGGGATTTGTATCATAACCTCAGCACTACATTAAATTATGTAGTAGAGGTGAGTAATTAGTTGATATTCAATATTCCTTCGCAAGATATAATTTACGATTTGTCAAATTAATAGAATATTCAATCTGAATATCAGCGTTTGCTAAATGACGACATACCAGAATTTAACCGTTTCTTAGAGTCAAGAAATCTTCAGATCAAATTAGGTCGGTAAAATACGTGCATTTTAATTGAAAATTTACGCAAGGAAAATTTCTTTTAAAGGCGTGGATTCTCTACTTTTTGGTTTAATTATCATAAAGTGAGCAAAAAGCAACCCGATATAGTTGAAAAGGAAAAGTTCTGGAAGCAGTTTCAGGACTTACTTGATAGTGAAATTGGAGTCCTTGCTATCAAAGACTTTTTGATGGGTAAGGGACTGACCTTAATTGAGACGTATAAAGCAGATCTAATTTCTGATATTGGTTACTATGAAATCGATATCTCAAGGCAAAGAGCTATAAGAAACAAACGTTGGCTGGCTTTGCTAGGGTATTCTCAACACTTTGAATCCAAGGAAATTTCGTTTTGGGAAAAGCTTGTCCACCCAGAAGATCAGGTGAGAACGAAAGAGAAAATCGCATCACTTTTTGATGGAGCTTCCAAAGAAATTGAAATTGAATATCGCTTAAAGTGTGCTGATGGAAGCTACCTATGGATTTTGGATAGGGCTAAAATAGTTGAGGCTGATGAAAAGGATGCTCCTCTCAAGATAGAAGGGATTCAAGCCAATATTGATACACAAAAGAGAAATCAAGAAGAAGTAACTAGGCTGTACGAGTTGTTAGAAGCAACACCAAATTATATCAGCTTTTGCACGAAAAGAGGCTTTATTTATTATGCCAATAAAGCCTTGAAAGAGCTAACAGGGTTCGATCCGAAAATGGTGGCTAGCCCAATTCTAGGGCTTAAATTACATTCAGTACAATCAAGTGATCTCCTTAGAAAGATAGCCATTCCGTATGCTGCCGAGCATGGTATTTGGGAAGGTGAAACAGCGATCATTTCAAAAAAGGGAAATGAAATTCCAGTACATCAAACACTTATTTGTCATAAAAATACGCAAGGACAGATAAGTTATTATTCAGCTATAATGAGAAATATAGCTGAGGAAAAACAAACCCAACACGCTCTTGAGCAAAGTGAGAAGAAGTTTAGAAGATTTGCCGAAACGGCTCAAGCCACGATTATCCTACATAAGGGCAATCAAGTGATCTATGTAAACCCTTCCTTTTTGGAACTTACGGGGTATACTATTGAGGAAGCTTTGGAAATGAATGTATGGAAACTCGTACATCCAGAAGATAGATTGCTGGTAAAAAAAATAGGTCTAAAGAGACTCAAAGGAACGAAAGTACCCTCCCGCTATGAATATCGCTTACTTACTAAAAATGGAGATACTAAATGGATAGATTTTGCGGGTTCTTCTATCCAAATTGATGGTGAAAATATGGTGCTGGGTGTTGCCATGGATATTACCAAGAGCAAAAAGATCGAGACCAAACTCAAAGAAAGTGAGGAGCGCTATAAGTCTTTTGCTGAGATGCTCCCCGAAATCGTCCTTGAGACAGATTTTGACGGGAAAATAAAATTTGTGAATAGGGCAGCATTAGAAACCTTCGGGTATAGTATCGATGAAATAGAATCCGTTTCAAGTATTTTTGATTTTGTCCATTCTGATTATATCGAAAAAGTGAAACAAGATCTTAAAAATCTATATATTAAAAATGTTAATAAGTCAGAAGAATATTTAGTTTGTAGAAGGGACGGTTCCGTTTTTCCCGTATTAGCATCAAGCTCCTTAGTGTATGAAAAAAATGAGCTGATAGGATTTCGTACTATCTTATTGGATATATCCGCTCAGAAGGAATTAGAAAGCAAGCTTAAAGAAAGTGAAAGTAATCTGAATCAGATTTTAGAAAATTCTGACGAAGCTTACGCGCTATTCGATCAGAATAGAAATTGTGTTGAATTTAATGAGAATTTCAAATCAGTAGTAAAGAAAATTCATGGCATTGAAGTAAAAGAAAAGATGGCATTCAAGCAATTGGTTCGAGCAGAAGACTGGGATGAATGGAAGCATTTTATAGATAGAGTGCAAATGGGTGAGAAGGTGAATCATGTCCAAGAGATAGAAGTGGACGGACAACCCATACAAGCCGAGATGAATATATTTCCAATAAACGGGAGCGGTAATCCGGCAAGATTTACTTTTAGTGGACGAGATATCACCGACAGAATTATTCGTGAGCAAAATCTACTAAGGCAAGATAGAATGCTGGAAGAAGTGAATAATGCTACTTTTCAGCTTTTGACAGAGCAAGATATTTTTGCAGTTTCTATTAATTTTTTAAAAACGGTACGCAATGCATTCCAAGTCGATAGGGCATACATTTTCCAAAATATCTTAAATACTGATGGTCAAATATGTATGAACCAAACCTTTGAATGGGCTGGAGGAGATGTAAATGCGGTAATTGATTTTCCAGTACTACAAGCATTGCCCTACCATGAAGCGGGTTTATTAAGGGCGTACCATACGCTTGGTAAACAAAAGCCCTTTTTTGGTCTAGTTAAAGACTTTCCTAAAACAGAACAAGAAATACTGCAACCTCAAGATATTGTCAGTATTTTAATTTGCCCTATTTTCATCAAGAACAAATTTTGGGGCTTTATGGGATTGGATGATTGCAAGGCAGAAAGAAGTTGGAGTCAAGTAGAAACAAGTATGCTTTTTAGTTTGGCCAATTCTTATGGCGGTGCCGTCGAAAGGGAAAGTTTGTGGCAAGAGATGAAAATTGCCAAAGAAAAGGCCGAGGAAGCCTACAAGGAAAAGACGAATTTTTTATCGACCATGAGCCATGAAATAAGAACACCTATGAACTCGGTAATCGGCATGACTCAACTCCTTTTGCAAGAGCAGCCTAGAGAAGATCAAACGGAGAATCTAAATCTACTCAATTTTTCAGCCCAAAATTTACTTAATCTCATTAACGATATTTTAGACTACAGTAAAATTGAAGCAAATAAAGCCACGTTGGTTAAGGGCAGGTTCAACCTACAAAATACCATACAATCTTTACTATCTACCCTCAAAACACTCGTGAAAGCAAAAGGTCTTGTATTGGTCACAAACATTGATAGTGGTCTTGATAATATCTTTATTTCCGATTCTGTAAAGCTTATTCAAATACTCTCTAACCTAATGTCGAATGCCATCAAATTTACAGAAAATGGATCTGTAACCTTTACAGCGCAGCAATTTGACGAAACGGAAGCGGCAGTTTTTGTGCGTTTCACCATCCAAGATACTGGAATAGGGATTGAGCAGGAAAAGCAGACGTATATATTCGAAAGTTTCACACAAATTGATAGCTCAGAAAAAAGAACTCGTGGAGGGTCTGGATTAGGCTTAGCCATTACCAAAAAACTAATAAAGCTTTTCGACACCGAAATTCATATCAATAGTGAAATGGACAAAGGATCAACCTTTTATTTCGATTTAGCACTTGAGAAGGCAAAAGGTATAGAAAAGCGGCCTTCGACTGAATTTAAACCTGGTACCTTTGAGGATGAAGAGATTGTAAGTGGGAAAAGAGTTTTGCTAGTTGAAGATAATAGAGTGAATCAAATGGTTGCTAAAAAGTTTTTGATGACCTGGGGCATGGAAGTAGAGATTGCTGAAAACGGACTTATTGCTTTAGAAATCCTAAGAAACAGTGAGATTGATGTCGTATTAATGGATTTGCAGATGCCTGTGATGGATGGCATTACGGCTACCAAAGAAATCCGGAAAATGACCGGTGTAAAATGGTCGAAACTACCCATAATTGCCCTAACAGCCGCTGTATTAGGAGAAGAGGAAGTTAATGCTCGAAACGCTGGAATGGATGAATTTCTCTCCAAACCTTTCAACCCTAAGGTGCTATTAAATAAAATTGCGAAATTACTTTTCGACAGATCTCCTGAAGCTGCTTTGGAAGTTTCGAAACAACCTAGGACAGTAAGCGATGTTCGCCTAAAGCCCAATATTCGTTCATGCGAAGAAATGGCCAATGGAGACGATGATTTTTTGAAGGAGATATTATCTACTTTCAATCAATTATTACGAGAAACCAAAAGAAATTACCGAAATGCCTTACTAGAAAATGATTACGAGGCACTGCAGCAGAGTAAGCATAAAATAAAGGCTGAATTACTTCAAGTGGACGCTTTAGTCATTGATGATTTGATGGAACAAGGAAAGCAATTCTTACGCAATTCAGAGTTTAGTAAAATCCAAAGTAATATTGAGAACCTAGAAAAAACCATTGACGGGTTAATAGGGTTTTTAACAATCGAAATGGATAAAATAAATAATGAATCGATTAGAAAATAAAGTAGCCATCATCACTGGCGGAGCACGAGGAATAGGCAAGGCTACTGCCGAACTATTCTGTAAGCATGGGGCACGCGTTCAACTTTGGGATGTCCTTGAAAATGGAGCTGACTTAGTCAATGAACTTAAGCAATCTGGATATGATATCAGTTTTAGAAAGGTAAATGTGGCTGATTTTGAAGAGGTGGAAAATGCCGTAACCGACCTTAAAAGCGAATTTGGTAAGATCGATATTTTAATCAATAATGCAGGCATTACCAGAGATGCAAGTTTACTGAAAATGACTATTGACCAATGGCAGCAAGTGATCAACGTAAATTTGAATGGTGTATTCAATTGTACCAAAGCAGTGGCTTCTCTGATGAAGGATCAAGGATATGGCCGAATAATAAGTGCGTCTTCTATCGTTGGGATTTACGGTAGTTTTGGTCAAACCAATTATGTAGCAAGCAAATCAGCCGTAATCGGCATGACTAAAACATGGGCAAAAGAGCTCGGTCGATACGGAATCACCGTAAATTGTATAGCTCCTGGATTTATCGAAACTGAAATGACAGCTGGAATTCCAGATGAATATAGAAAGCCAATGATTGAGAAAATTCCTTTGAAGCGAGCTGGACAACCTCAAGATATAGCCAACGGATACTTGTATTTAGCAAGTGACGAAGCATCTTTCGTCAATGGTATATGCCTCAGCATTGATGGTGGCGCAGTGTCATAAAAAAATAGAACCTTCCAGAAATACATTTTCGAGTATGAAGAAGTATTTTAGAGGAAGGTTCTTTGATTTACGCCTGCTCATTAGACGTTTTAAATCACTAAATGGATGCTTCATTATTTAAAAAGATTGAAGAAAGGTGTTTGATAAAATTTAGGGTCATATAATCAATTTAGCATTCCAATTATGTTTGATAATTACTAATTGCAGTGTACTTTTACGTCCCTTTTGCGCACGTGGTGAAATTGGTAGACACGCCACCTTGAGGGGGTGGTGCCTTAAGTGGTATGGGAGTTCGAATCTCCCCGTGCGCACACTAATAATATTTTAATTCTCCTCATAGCTAGTTTTCTCACTGACCTCAAGCAAATACATATTGAGGCCTCCTAAATCATCGGTATTTATAAAATCAACGCCGCATGCCAATAGGGCTTCCCAAATTTCCTTTTTATCAGGACTCGCCCAAAATCTGAGTAGTTTTCCTTCGGCATGTGTTTTTTCGGCAAGTAGTTTAATCCTTTCTTTTTGCTCTTGGGTAGGTGCCTCCATATTAAAGCTTCCAATTATTTTAAAATAATTTTCGCTTATCCATGGCATCAAGTGCTTTGAGATTCCATTGCCTAAGTCAGCCGGTCTCCCATCTATAAAAGCGGGAGGATTGATCTCTTGCTTCATTTGATTTATCGGTCTATTACCAGAAATAATTATTTTTACCGCTTTTTCATCCTTTGCAGTGCTTATCAAACCCTCATAAGCTCTCAATTCCTCCTTCAGTTTAAGCCATGTCTCGGTAGCATCACTTTTGATGTCTATGAGTAGATACACAGGTTCTAGATAGTTTTTGTAAATTCTCCCGCCATTTTCCGCACTTATTTTGAGCAGCGGATCCAAATATAGATTTGCTAAAGTTTTTGTTTTATCAACTATTTCAGGGTAATCATGAGCGACAATCAGCAGACCATTAATTAGATAAATGTCCGCTTCAATACTGGTAAACCCATTTTTCAAAGCATCAAATAAAGGCCTTTCATGCTCATAGTCATTGTGTGCATGAGCCTTTGGATGTTGCGCATGTACGTAACATGGAGGAACGAGTATAAGTAGGGATAAATATAATCTTAATTTCATTTGCTGAATTTGTGAATTTGTGAAAAACCGCAATTAATACATCAATGGTTTTAATTTAGTTAGATTAGGGATTAAATTTCCATAAAATCAATATTAACTACTGAAATGAAAAAAATCACCCACCTATTTTCGATTTTAGCTTTAGGAGCCTGTCTCATATCCTGTGAAGCCGAGGAGCAAATCATCGAACAACCCGAGGATTTGAAAGCAAAAGCCGAGGAGCTTTCAAAGAAATTTATCATCACTGATGGTCACATTGATATACCGTTTAGGTTAAGTATGCAGCGTTTTCGCTTCAATCGCACCATGGACGACATCTCACAGAGAACAGAAGGAGGTGATTTTGATTATGTAAGAGCCAAAGAAGGGGGTCTTGATGCGCCATTTATGTCTATCTATATTCCGGCATCTTATCAAGAGACTCCTGGTGCGGCGAAGGCCTATGCAGATTCACTCATCGTAATTGTAGAGAATTTGACAGAGAAGCATCCAGATAAATTTGCTCTTGCCAGAACGCCCGAAGAAGTGGAGGTAAATTTTGCAAAGGGACTTATTTCTATGCCAATGGGAATGGAAAATGGCGCGCCAATCGAAGATGATTTAACGAATGTCGAGTATTTTTTCGATAGAGGGATTCGCTATATCACCTTAACTCATGGCAAAGACAATAAAATTAGTGATTCCTCTTATGACAATGCTCATACCCATGGAGGCTTAAGTGAATTTGGTGAGAATGTCGTTGCAGAGATGAATCGGTTAGGAATTATGGTGGATGTATCCCACATTTCTGATGATGCATTTTATGACGTTATGAAACTAGCCAAAGCACCTGTCATCGCTTCCCATTCATCATGCAGAGCCTTTACACCCGGCTTCGAACGTAATATGAGTGACGAAATGCTCTTAGAATTGGCCAAAAATGATGGAGTAATTCAAATCAATTTTGGATCTGGCTTTTTGGATAGCGTATATATTATGAAAAGAGATGAACTGAGAAATATGCGTTTCGAGTATGCAGAAGAAAATGGGTTGGCTCCGGGAGACTCTGTGGTGACTGCATTTATGAATACCTACTTGGAAGAAAATCCGAATTATTCTACAGTGTATGTAGTAGCAGATCATATCGATCATGTCAAGAATCTTATTGGGGTAGATTACGTGGGTTTGGGCTCAGATTATGATGGTGTGGGAGATTCCTTACCCGATGGATTGAAAGATGTAAGTGAATACCCAAATTTGATCGAAGAGCTTTTGAAACGCGGATATACAGAGGAGGAGATCGAAAAGATTTGCTATAAAAATGTATGGCGAGTTTGGAATAAAGTAATTGCAGTTGCGAACGCTTCTTGATTACTCAATGAATGAATCCTAACAAAAAAGGGCCAATTTAGGCCCTTTTTTTATTACCTAGGTTCTAGTTCAAATCTATAATTCCCAGCCAAACTTTCTACCCTATTGCCAGGAGAGAAATTGCTTGCTGAACTTCCACTCACTGTGAAATCTAAAATTAATCTGGCTCCAGAAAAGACCATAGTTACGTTTTTTCCTGCGGCAGCTTTATTTCCTGTTAGCCGTAATCCATTTGGATTTTCAGGAACAAAAGCCCAAGTGCCAGATGCATCGAATACGTCTTGCCCTCCGGAGGTTGTGTAAGCACCCCCATTTTTATCACCTGAGAAGGTGATTTGAAAATTGGTAAACTCACTCGTGATACTGGTTAAGTCAAAGCGAGCACTTCCCGATTGGCCAATCTCCCAACTTTTCACTAGTTTCTGAGCATTGAGTTCTTGAAAATCAATTTCATCTTCCTTACAAGCACTAAACGTTGTGAGCAAAATGGCTAGAGAAAGAATCCATATATTTTTATGTGATATTAGTTTCATGCTATTAATGTTTTATGATCGATTTTCTCAAAACGGTTTTCTTACTTCTTACCAAAAGTAGATACTGCCCTGAACGGTAAGAGCTCATATTGATGCTAGCAATGTAAAACTCGTCATCAGAGGAGGTAGCAAAGGTGCCAAGTTCTTTCCCATCCATGGTAAATAGTTTTACATTCGGCTCGTTCAATTCAGTCGTCTTTCTAATCCTTACCGTAAGGATATCTCTTACAGGGTTTGGGAAAGCTGTGAATAAAGTTTCAGGATCAACTCTACCATTTTCGAATGAGGTGATGCTCAATTGCTGAGGTTCCGATAAGGAGCTACAGCCCAAGCTCGTGGCAGCTGTCAACCTCACTTGATAAGACCCTGAGGTAAAGGTGGTAAATGTCCTATTTGTTTCTCCACTCATTGCATTTCCATCTTTAAACCACTGATAGTTAAAATCTCCAGCAGGAGCAGACAATTCTGGGCCATTCATAGTAATTATTGCTATTGGTAATGGTTGCACGGAGACATTCACTGCTGTGGAAGTAACTGCACAAAGATTATTATTCGTTGCTACTGCTCTATAGCTTCCCGCTTGTGACACCAATAAATTGCGGGAGGTAGCTCCATCAATATTTTGATTTCCGAGCTGCCATTGATACGAGTCTGCTTCCGGAGCCGTAAGTGTTACATTACCACCTTCGCAAAAGCTCAATGGCCCTGATGTGGTGATGGTATTTCCAGGATTTGGCGTTACCATCAATGCTACCGCACTAGAAATTGTGGCGCATCCTTGGGCATTTGTCACTCTTACGGTATAATTGCCTGCTAATGAAGCTGTGAATACTGGTGCAGTGGCTCCAGATATCGGGTTGTTATTGTTAAACCACTGATAAGTTCCTCCTGATACAGTAGAGGCATTCAATAGTAAATTTTGTCCTTGGCATAAGTTAGTTGAACCCGTAAAGCTAATATTAGCAATTGGCAATGGATTTACTGTAAGCGAAGTGCTAGGGGAGGTGGCAATGCACCCTTGATCGCTAGTATTTCTCACACTATAACTTCCGGTTTCATTTACAGTATAATTTCTTTGGGTTGCCCCTTGAAGCTCCACCCCATTTCTAAACCATTGGTATGAAGCTGCAATAGAAGCTGTAAGCTCCTTTGTTTCTCCAAGGCATATATTGGAAGAGCCTGCGAAAGAAATGGTTGGTATTGCGATAGTGTTAGTAGCAACTGATATAGGCTGAGTAAGGAATACGCAACCGATAGAACTACCTACTTGCGCATAATAACTACCTCCCTGCGTGGCAGTAAACTCTCTTTGACTAGCCGCAGACATAGGCAACCCGTTTCGGTACCATAAGTAAGACACTGCACCCGGAGGAGCTGTTAAAGTGACTGAACCAACACCTGCACAGAATGAAGTAGTTCCACTAATAGATACTTCTGAAAATAAACTGATTCGCGAGGTTGGTGACCAAAGACTCTCATCGCCATTAGAGTTGGCTGCTCGGACTCTCCAAAAATAAGTGCCGTTGGCAGGCAAATCAGTAATAACAATATTTGAGGTTTGTACATTTTGTCTGTCTTGAACCAGAGTAGTGAAATTCGACTCTGTGCTGACTTGGAATATATACCTGTTGGCACCATCAATGGTTTGCCAACTAAATTCTACAGGTTGCACACTTATACACGTTGGGTTAGATGGAGCAATTGTAAATGGAGTTGCTAGTAAGGTTTTAAACTCGCGTGTGTTAGACCATTCACCTAGTCCTCCCGCATTTCGAGCTCTTACCCTCCAAAAGTATCTCGTATTATGTGTTAGCCCCTCGAAATTATAATTAGTTGTATTTAGTACTATCTCATCTCTTACGATATCTGTAAAATTAACATTTCTAGATACCTGTAACTGATAATCTAGTATGGCTGATTGACCTTCCCAGATTAAGTTTAAATTCAACCCAAGGTTTCTACTTTCATTTGCAGGGGTAACTAATACAACTTTTGTGGGCACAGGAGGTAATGGAATTACAGTAATACTTGTAATAATGGAAGTAGCACTACATGTTTGATCACTAGTGGCCCTTACACTGTAATTGCCTGTTTGATTTACAGGGTAGGTTCGTTGGTTAGCTCCTTGAATTTCCACTCCATTTCTAAACCATTGGTAGGAAGCTGCAATAGACGACGTGAGCACCTTAGTTTCTCCTGCTGGTATGAGCGGAGAGCCAGTAAAGGTAATTGTAGGAGTCGCAATGGAGAAGGTAGTGACCGTAATCGGCTGAGTAAGGAACACACAACCAATAGAACTACCCACTTGGACATAATAACTACCTGCTTGTGCGGTAGTGAAATCTCTTTGACTAGCCCCAGACATAGGCAACCCGTTTCGGTACCATAAGTAAGACACTGCGCCCGGAGGAGCTGTTAAAGTGACTGAACCAACACCTGTACAGAATGAAGTACTTCCACTAATGGATACTTCTGAAAATAAACTTATTCGCGAGGTTGGTGACCAAAGACTCTCATCGCCGTTAGAGTTGGCTGCTTGCACTCTCCAAAAATAAGTGCCGTTTGCAGGCAAATCAGCAATAGTAATACTAGTAGATTGTAAATTCTGTCTGTCTTGAACCAGCGTGGTGAAATTTGACTCCGTGCTGACTTGGAATATATACCTATTGGCTCCATCTATAGCTTGCCAGCTGAATTCCACAGGTTGTACACCTATACACGTAGGGTTCGATGGCGCTATGGCAAATGGCGTTGCTAATAATGTTTTAAATTCCCAAGTGGCAGACCAATTTCCAAAACCTCCCGCATTTCGAGCTCTTACTCTCCAAAAGTATCTCGTATTTAGTGTCAGCCCATCAATATTGAAATTCGCTGCATTTGGGATTGCTACATCTCTTACTATATCGGTGAAACTAATATTTCTAGATAGCTGCAATTGATAATCTTGGATTCCTAATTGACCTTCCCACCGCAAGTTTAGATTTAAAGGAAGGTTTCTACTTTCATTTGCAGGAGCAGTTAAAATAACCTGCGGAGGAGGCGGAGGCAATGCAAAAAACTGAAATTCTGCACTGTTCTCGCTAGTGATCATATTTAGGTTGTTCTGATGCGGCTGCGTGACTGTCTGCATCGCCATAAAATAAGTGCCAGCAGGGTTCAAGTTATTTAAAGTGATTTCCGAAATACTCTTATTGCTAGTTGGTATGGTTTCGGTATACACTCCAGGTACAGTTCCAAATTTCAAAATATAGAAACCATCATTACCCGTATATTGTATTGGAGTCCAAGAGATTTTTGTGGAAGTCGGCGATAATTCTTCACTGGAAAAATTGCTTGGAGCGATAGTTTGTGTGTTTTTCCAATCGGCATCCAAAGTGGTAATAAACGTATTTAATGGATCGTTGCTGGTATATAAACCGTTAAAACGAAGGTTAAGCACATTTAAATTTTGTAAAATCTGGAATGAGTTGGTTAATGGCCCAATTAAGGCATTTTGATCTAATCTTAACTCTGTCAATACGCTTAAAGTACTGATATTAGTTGAAACTGCGCCAGTTAATCTATTTCCATTCAGCTTAAGTTTCTTCAAATTTACTAGTTCGTAAACGGCGGGAGGAATTTCTCCTGTAAGGTTATTAAAACTCAAATCGAGTTCTGTCACGGTCAGGAAACCACTACTACCAGCAAGCTCAAGTTTTACCCCATGCCAAGTGCCTTCTGTACCGACTATATTGAAGGTAGAAGGGTTAGTTTTCCAATTTGTTTGAGTAGTCCAACTGTTTCCACCTGTACTATTAAATATGGCAATTAAAGCGTTCCTTTCTAGCGTAGTCAGAATAGCGGGAGTTGAAAATGCCTGATTTGGTGATAAAGCACTGCGAATTTGATTCTTATTATCCAAGTGTTCTGGAGTGAAGGATTGAATTGCAAAATGGTAATTTGTTCCAGCTTCTAAATTCGTCAACTCAAACTGATTTGTCCCTTTATTTCCCATAGTAATGGTATCAGTATACACATTAGCTTGCTTACCTATCAACAGGAAGTAATTCCCTCCGTTGCTTGTGTAAGAAATGGGTGACCAGACTACAGTCGCTGTGGTAGGCTTTATATTACTCACTGTTATATTTAAAGGATACCTGGTTTGCGTAGAAGCCCATATTATCGAAGCAGGCTTTGCACTAATTCCAGCATTGACAGCTGGGTTATTTGTGAACAAACCATTATAGTTGATATTGAATGCACTAGCACCAGATATATTTACTATTTCAGCAGGTATTTCGCCTACTAATGCGTTTGAGTTTAGCTCTAAAATTGAAACCTTGGTAAGGCCACCAAGTGCAGCTGCCAACCCTCCAGAAAGTCTGTTATTCGCTAATTGAAGCCGAGTAAGGTCTTTCAGGTTTCCAAGTGAAGCAGGGATTGTTCCACGCAGATTGTTATCGTTTAAATTTAGGGTAAATAGTTTGCCCAAAACTCCTAATTCTTCCGGTATTACACCATCAAGATTATTGTTGGTAAGTGTGATGCTTCGCACCCTCAATGTGTCATTGATATTCATGATAGAGACTCCATGCCATAATTGCTCAAAGCCTGGCTCTAGAAATTCACCACCTATTTTCCAATTGGTTTTTAGAGTCCAATTATCCCCGTTGGTTCTATTATAGAGAGCAATTAATGCCTCTCTTTCAATAGGTAAAATACTTTTTAATGTTCTTCCTAAAACTTGGATGGAGTTGCTACTGTAAACTATGTTTTTATTATCTGCATGTACTTCGGTGAAACTTTGAATCGCAAAATAATAGATGGAATCATTATCTAAGTTTTCAAGCGTCACAGATACGCTATCTTTCTCAGGGATAAATAGCGAGTCTGAATATAATCCGTTGGTTTTGCCATAAAGAATCAAATACCCTCCCTCCTGTGCCGTGTAATCAATTTCATCCCAGCTAAGGGAGATTTTATTAGCAGAGATTACCTGCCTTGCCACATTTATAGGCGCAAGGGTTTGTGTGTTAAGCCAGTTGGCTTGTATTCCATTCACAAAATTTCTCGTTGGGAAGTCTGTTGCAAAAAGAGCATTATTCGATAAACTAAGATCGGTAAGTGCGGCTAAACTGGTGAAAGAAGTGGGTAGCGATCCACTTAATTTATTTCCTTCCAAGCGCAATTGTGTAAGATTCACCAAATTGCCGATTCCTGTAGGTATTGAACTTTTCAAGCCATTGTTTGCCAAACGCAATTTTTCAAGAAGTGTCAAATTGCCGATCCAGCTAGGAATAGTATCATTCAAATTGTTGTTGCTAAGTCCTAGTTCTGTTAGAAGCACGTTGGAATTTAATGCATCGAGCTCTCCAGCTATTTGATTACCATCGAGTTTTAGAATTTCTAAAAACGGCAAGTTTACCAAAGAGTCTGTTAAAACTCCGCTTAGATTATTGGAAGGCACGTTAATCTCCTTCACCACCAAGTTAGGGCCTTGTATTCCTAAGGTTACGCCAAACCAAGTATTCTCAGTGCCATTTGCTGTGAAATTGCCTCCGGTCTTCCAGCCTGTCTTATTCGTCCAATTATCACCATTGAGTTGGTTGTAAAAATAGATGAGAGCTTCTCTTTCCTTCAGCGAAATTGATTGAGCATTGGCATCATATCCTGCAATTAGGCCGGCTAAAAGTAAGATTGAAAGAACAAACCAATTCTTAAAGTAGTGATAAAAAAGTGGAGTGATTAATGTGAGAGTAGAATTTGGTTTCATATGCACAGTTAATTTCTTGGAAAGAAAAAAATCAAAATCGAAAAAGTAATAATTCTCATTACAAAAATAAGCATATACTTCAGAAGAAGAAAAGCAGGAGGTAAAATAAATTAGAAATAGTTTTATCCAAGAGCTCAATATGCCGACCAATTGAGCGTCTGGCAGTCTCTTAGTTTTTTAGTTATATGTTAGTTTCTTCAATTCTGCATAAAACCTAGCAACCGGAAAACCTACTACATTGAAATAGCACCCCTTTATTTTGCTGACTCCAATCAGCCCAATCCATTCTTGAATGCCGTAAGCACCTGCTTTGTCGAACGGCTTGAAATTTAGGATGTAATGTCGAATTTCTTCTGTAGATAATTGCTTAAATGTTACTGCCGTTTCCTCTGAAAATGAATGGGTAAAGTTTTTGGTTCGTAAACAAACACCCGTGATCACCTGATGCGTGGTGCCACTTAATTTTAAAAGCATTTCTTTTGCTTGTGATGGCGAGCCGGGTTTGCCGAGAATTTCACCTCCCGCTACTACGATGGTATCCGAAGCAATAATCATTTCATTTTCGGTAAGTATAGCCACGCTTAATGCTTTCTTTTCTGCCAAGTAGATGGTGACCAAGCTCGGATTCATTTCCAATGGAAAATTCTCCTCAATATCTTGGGTTCTTATCGTAAACTCAAACCCAGCTTCTTCAAGCAATTGTTTCCGTCTAGGAGATTTTGAGGCAAGGATCAGTTGAAAAGGTAAATTCTGAATCATCAATTGAGCTAAATAAAAATCCACAAATCACTTTTGGGTAAAAATAGGTCGACTTCTGTGGTAAGGTATATCCTGAATCACAAACTTTCACAACCTCTTCGATGGTAATTTCATTTGTGATAAGTGCCATTTGAGATTTCCCTTTTATCACTTGAGTGATGCAATCAGTGAAATTACGCTCAAAGCTGATTTTCTCACTGTTTCTTTGTTGCGAACCTGGTATGCCTAATATTTTTTCGATGATAAAGTAATGTAGTATGGTCAGATCTAGTTCGCGTACCTCTTTTGGAAACTTCCAATCCATCTTTTCTAAAACTTCGGGTTTTAGCCTTAGTTTAAAAGCTCGTTCTGGAAGGATTAACCCAAAAGCCCAATCTTTTCCGTGGATAACCTCTGGAACATCCGGCGCATTTTCTATCGGCTTCAATGTGAAGTAGTCTGCTAGTTTTAGCAAAAATTCTTCTTCATCAAACCCTTCTAAATCTTTAATCAACCGATGCGTGGGAAGGATTCGAAAGCCATCATTTTGGGTATTGGTAAGGTACATCAAGTGATAATTCCAACTTTCTTCTCCCGTATATTTTGGGTTTTCTAATTTTCGCTGCCTTTGCAATTCAAGTGATCCCTCATACCGATGGTGACCATCTGCGAGAATTACTTTTTTGGCCTTAAGCGTTTCCATAAAGATGTTTATGACTTTGATATCATGGATTACAGAAAGGACATCGCGAACGCCCTGATAATCTTCCGTTTCGTAGATCGGAAACTGGATGCTCTCATCCATATATTGCTCAAGGATTTTATCATCATCTGAATAAAGGCCATGCGTAGCACTTGCATGCAGTTGAGTGTTCTTCAGCAAATCTACCCGATCATTCACTGCTTTGGGAATTGTATTTTCGTGCCTTAGGATTATTTTATCTTCAAACTCGTAGGTTTTGATATGGCAAATAAAGCCCTTTCTGCAATACTGTTCTTGACTACCAAGCATGCTGTAATATTGATAATACACATAAATGCCCGGGATTGCGTCTTGCTGTAAAATGCCTGATTTTTTCCAAATATCCATCAACATAGCCGCATTCTGCGCTGGTGAGGGCCCAGATGGGACGGAAAGATGAATGCTATTAAAAGGGTGCTGATAAAGTTTGAGGCGTTGCTTCTCTGACACCACATCAAATAGTGGAGAAGTTAGCTCCTCTATATTTTCAGACAATTGTTTATTGTAACGCCAAGCTTTAATTGGTAGAATTTCGGCCATTATATAAATACTAGTACTTAAGTCTTTCTTTCCACTTGCTAGTGGTTTGAGTTTTCAATTCCGCTTTGGTATTTCCATTTTTCGATTCCTCAAATACTAGGGTCGCCAAGGTTGCCGCAATTTGACATACAACTTTATTTGCTTTCTTATCCAGATACTCTGGTTTGAAATGAGTTTCGACAAACTTTGTATTGAAATTCCCTGAGGTAAAGGCATCATGTTGAATTACAAATTTACAGAAACTTAATGTTGTCTCAATACCTGTGATTGTATATTCATCGATCGCTCGTACCATTCTGTTTATAGCTTCCTCCCTAGTTGCTGCATGCACAATTAGTTTGGCAATCATCGGGTCGTAGTATATGGGTATCGTCATGCCTTGCTCAAAGCCATCATCTACCCTTATCCCTGCGCCTTGTGGCCTGATATACGTATGAAGTGTGCCAATATCGGGAAGAAAATTATTGCGAGGATCTTCGGCATATACACGTACTTCAAGCGAATGCCCATTTATTTTCAAATCTTCCTGCTTGAAGGATATTGGCTGGCCTTCAGCGATTCTAATTTGCTCTTTTACTAAATCCTTTCCTGTAATCATTTCTGTAACAGGATGCTCCACTTGTAATCGGGTATTCATTTCAAGGAAGTAGAAGTTTAAATTTTCATCTACAATAAATTCTACTGTGCCTGCCCCATAATAATTACAAGCTTTGGCTACTTCGACGGCAGCTTCTCCCATTGCTTTTCTTATTTCGGGAGTGAGCACCGCCGAGGGAGCTTCCTCAATTACTTTTTGGTGGCGACGTTGGATAGAGCAATCTCTCTCAAATAAATAGACAATATTCCCTGCATGGTCACCCAATATCTGAATCTCGATATGGCGAGGTGATTGGATGAATTTTTCGATAAAGACCGCACCATCTCCGAACGATGATTGAGCTTCAGAAACTGCTCTTTGCATCTGCTCTTCAAATTCACCTTCGTTTTCCACTACCCGCATTCCTTTTCCTCCACCTCCCGCACTTGCTTTTATTAGAATCGGGTAGCCTACTTCACTTGCTTTTTTCTTTGCAGTATCAATATTATCAATGGCTTGATCGGTGCCGGGCACCATTGGGATATCATACTTAGAAACAGCTTGCTTGGCGGCCAATTTACTTCCCATTACTTCGATAGCTTCTGGAGAAGGGCCAATAAATATTAACCCATTTTTAGCGACTGCTTTTGCAAACTCAGCGTTCTCCGAAAGAAAGCCATATCCGGGATGAATAGCATCAACATTTAATTCTTTGCAAACTTTTATAATTTTTTCTCCTAGTAAGTAAGATTTATTTGAAGCGGGAGGTCCCAAGCACACGGCTTCGTCAGCAAATCGTACGTGTAGGGCATTTCTATCTGCTTCTGAGTAAACAGCGACAGTAGAAATGCCCATTTCTTTGGCCGATCTCATTACTCTTAAAGCAATTTCTCCTCTATTAGCAACAAGTATTTTTTTAATTTTCTTCATTTCAGACATAAAAAATAGGATATAATGGGAAAATTTGTCCCGAAATATAGGAACTCAAAGTAAATAGAAATAGCTCTTTTTGACAAAACTTATAATAGTGTTAGATTTGTAAGTATGTTGACTTGAAAATTTCGCCAAACTAAAAATCTAATCTATTGGATCTTTTTGAAAAATTAATCAAAAACAGAGGGCCTCTCGGCAAACATTCAGATTTGTCGGAGGGGTACTTCATGTTCCCTAAGCTAGAGGGAGAAATTAAACCTCGAATGATGTTCCAAGGTAAGGAAGTCCTTACGTGGAGTTTAAACAATTATTTGGGACTTGCAAACCACCCTGAAGTACGCCAAGCAGATGCGGAAGCTGCTGCACAGTATGGCATGGCTTACCCAATGGGTGCAAGGATGATGTCGGGTAATACTAATTACCATGAGCAGTTGGAAAATGAACTAGCAACTTTTGTGAGCAAAGATGCAGCCTACTTAATGAATTTTGGGTATCAAGGTGTTGTATCTATTATCGATGCGGTCGTTGATAGGCACGATATTATTGTTTACGATGCAGAAAGCCATGCTTGTATCATTGATGGTGTGCGATTACACATAGGTAAACGCTTTGTGTTTAATCATAATGATATGGACAGCCTTGAAAAGCAATTGGTGAGAGCAACCAAAATGGCCAAGGAAACAGGCGGGGGTATTCTTGTGATTACCGAGGGCGTATTTGGGATGACTGGTAATATGGGCAACCTCAAGGATGTCGTTGCCATGAAGCAAATTTTTGACTTCCGCTTAATGGTAGATGATGCCCATGGCTTCGGCACAATGGGTGCCACGGGTGCAGGAACTGGCGAGGAGCAAGGAGTAATGGATGATATCGACATCTATTTTTCAACCTTCGCAAAATCTATGGCCGGTATAGGTGCTTTTGTAGCTGGAAATAAAGAAGTGGTTTCGTATCTCAAATACAACATGCGTTCTCAAATTTTCGCTAAATCATTACCCATGCCAATGGTAATTGGTGGGATCAAAAGATTACAGCTACTGAGAGATCAACCCATCCATAAGGAAAAACTTTGGAAGATTGTGAATGCGCTTCAAAGTGGATTGAAAGAGAAAGGATTTAGTATTGGAACCACTGCCACTCCTGTAACGCCTGTAGTATTAAATGGTACAGTAGGTGAAGCGGCTACCTTAAGCAAGGATTTGAGAGAAAATTATGGTATTTTCTGTTCTGTGGTCATTTATCCGGTCATTCCAAAAGGAATGATTATTCTAAGATTAATTCCTACCGCAGTCCATACGTTGGATGATGTTGCTATTACTATCAAAGCTTTTGAGGCAATCAAGGAGAAACTTTTGTCTGGAGAATATAAAAGGGATGAACTGGCTGTAGCCTTCAAAGAATAAATTTGTGAAAGTATAAAAGGCTGGTGATTTCATCAGCCTTTTATGATAAAACACGATTTGTATCTGAATTATGGCCGTTTTATGGAATATTAACCAAAAGAAAAGACCAAAAAGCAATTCAATTATTTGAAATTAAAATCAATTAACTATATTGCCTTCGTAATTTTATTTGAAATTATTCATCAACCTTAAAACCTTCAGATATGAGTAGATTTAGCCATTTAAAAGATTTAGTAATGAGCATGGAAGACGATTTCGAAAAGTTCTATGATAAAAAGAATCAAGCAGCAGGTACTCGCATACGTAAGGGCATGCAAGATATGAAGAACCTTGCCCAAGAAATCAGAATTGAAGTTCAAAACATGAAGAACGCAGAATAAATTTCTTCTTCACTGAAATGAAAAAAGGCGATTGGTTAACCCATTCGCCTTTTTTCTATTTGTAGCCCGTCGTGATTTTAAACTAGTCCATCTGGTTTATGATTTCTCGTATCTTTTCCTGTAAAGATTGTGATGGAGGAAGCAATGGAAGCCTTAC
>JBDNFI010000042.1:0-78935 GCA_041689935.1 Cyclobacteriaceae bacterium | reverse complement strand
GTATTGGAAGACTGTTTATTCAATTTCAAAATAATTGGCCATTACCAATATAAAAAGCCTTAGAAATCGGTGAAATTATATGGGTTTGGTATTCTGCTCGGGAAAGAAATCAATTAAAATTCGATTTTTCAAATTATCTTTATAATGGTAAAGAGTATAGCGCTAAGAAACCCTCCCGCACATTCCAATGCCACCAAACGGTATAAACCCTTAAAATAAAATGATAAATCCCAACTATTTTAAGATCGAAATAGCGCATAAAATCGCTCATCTTGCCTTTAATAGACCAGAAAAAGCGAATGCACTCCACATGGATGCTTGGCTTGAAATGCAAACCATTTTTGAAACCCTTTCAAAGACCGACGAAGTAAGAGTTATTGTCCTGAGCGGTGAAGGAAAGCACTTTTGCGCTGGAATCGATTTGGAATTATTGATGTCGATTAGCAAGCTTCAAGAATTGAATTGTGCTGGAAAACAAGGTGAAAAGGTGAGAGAATTAATATTGACCTTACAAGAAACCATTACGGCTATCGAAAAATGCACAAAACCCGTTCTTGCAGCCATTCATAATGGATGCATTGGTGGTGGAGTAGACATTGCTAGTGCTTGCGATATGCGCTATTGTACCGAAGATGCATATTTTACCATCAAGGAAATTGATTTAGGCATGGTGGCAGATCTTGGTACGCTACAGCGATTGCCCAAAATTATATCACCAGGATTAGCGGCTGAAATGGCCTATACTGGCCGAAAAGTATTTGGGCCAGAAGCAAGAAATATTGGTTTGGTAAATCATTTTTACTCTTCAAAAGAGACCCTTATGGAAGCCGTAATGCAAATTGCTTCAACCATCGCTAGTAAATCTCCCATATCTATTCGAGGAACGAAGGATGTTCTACGCTACACAAGAGACCATTCTGTAGCAGATGCACTCAATTACATGTCTACTTGGAATGCCGCCATGATGCTATCTGCAGATTTGATGGAAGCCTTTAAAGCAACGATGGAAAAGCGTCCGCCAAAATTTGAGGATTAGTATAACCACTTTGCCCAATCAAATGGCTTTAATGTAAATAAAACCTAATAAATTCACCCTTAAAGGCACGAGAAGACAACCAAGTCAATATAAATATCGGATTAAACAAAAAAGAAATTCTATAGGGTTTAATCTTGTTGATGCGCTAAATCAATGAATCAAAAACTTAAAAAGGGCATACGAAAAATAAGATGGCACCTATTAGTATTTACTGTATAAGTGAACCTTAAAACCCAAGCGGGAGGATAAAGTCTATTCATTCAGCCCATTGCATTTACCCACAAAAGAAAGCAGGTTTATAAACACGCCATGAAAAACGGAATATTGCCCCTCCACACGAATGGGCAATAGACCAAACAGGCTTTCGTATATAAACTTCGTACCTACTATTTACCCCATTGATTAAGCTAAATTTTGATCTGTATCTAAACCCTAGCGCAATTATATCGTTTGCGATGTAAACGGACGCGACATAATAGACTCAATGGAAACATACGTGAAAACGACGCTCATTCAAAATATATTCCGTCTCCTTTTAGCCCTTTTTATGATCTACGCTGGCTTTAGCCACTTAACCTTTAATAGGATCGAATTTCAAGCCCAAGTGCCGGATTGGGTGCCGCTAAGCAAAGACTTGGTCGTGATCTTATCGGGTATTGTAGAAATCATACTTGGACTAGGATTAGCCTTTTGGAAAAAACAACGTGCGAGTTTTGGCTGGGCATTGGCTATCTTTTTTATTTTGGTCTTTCCAGGCAACATAGCACAATACCAAGATGGTAAAGATGCTTTTGGTGCGTTAGACTCAGATCTATCTCGTCTGATACGCCTATTTTTCCAACCAGTATTGATCGTATGGGCATTATGGTCTGCCGGCTCTTGGAAGGCGTGGAGAAAGCGCATCAACTAAAATCAACTTCTTATGGATGATTCACATCTAAAACTAAACAACCAAATTTGCTTCCCGATTTACTCTGTTTCCAGACTGATGACGAAAGCATACAAGCCCTTTCTGGAGAAGATGGGTCTTACTTATCCGCAGTATTTGGTTCTCATGGTATTGTGGGAAGACGACGAGCTTTCTGTTACTAAAATCGCCGAAAGGCTAATGCTAAACACCAATACGCTTTCTCCTTTACTCAAAAGGATGGAGAAAATGAACCTAATAAACCGTATACGATCTGGTAAAGATGAGCGGAGCGTAAATATACAACTAACAGAAAAAGGAAAGAAATTGAAAAATGAAGCAAGACCCATTCCTGAAAAGCTTCTGAGTGAACTTCTGACTGAAAATATTGAGCTCTCTGATATTTTACAATTGAAGGAAATGCTCAACGAATGGATCAAAATACTCTCGATTAAAACTAAGAACATAGAATTAACCCAACCATTGTGAGATAATTAAAAAATAAGAAATAAAAGCAGCATGAGTAATCTCATCTGCATAAACGAAAAACTAAAACGAATTATGAAAGTACTACAAATAGTAAAATACGGAGAACTCAAAGACGGGTTGTCTTTCGGCGAAACCGCAAGACCTTCAATTAACGCTACGGATATTCTTATTGAAACCAAGGCAGTAGGACTCAATCCCATCGATTACAAATTAGTGAGTGGCGGCCTAAAAGATATGGTTCCATTGGACTTACCTAGCACAATCGGCTTTGATGTAAGCGGCACCATTATCGAAAAAGGTAAAGACGTCACGCGCTTTGAGGTAGGTGATGCGGTATATGCCCGAGTGCCTCAAAATCAGATGGGGACAGTGGCAGAATTTGTCGCTGTTGACGGCAATGTAGTTTCGAAAAAGCCAAAGAATATTTCATTTGAAGAAGCGGCTGGCTTGCCATTGATCGGTCTTACCTCCATTCAAGCTTTGGAGCGCGTTGGTCTCAAGGAAGGTGACCGTGTGCTTATCCATGCTGGATCAGGTGGAGTAGGCAGCTTCGCCATTCAATATGCCAAGGCTAAAGGAGCCTTTGTATACACAACCACCAGTACCGAAAATGTAGACTGGGTGAAAGCGCTCGGTGCTGACCAAGTCATCGATTACAAAAAGGAAGATTACAAGTCCATAGTATCGGACCTAGACATTGTCTTTGACACGCTCGGAGGCGACTATACGCTGGATGCATTTCAAGTTATCAAAGAGGGCGGCAAAGTATCCAGCATTGCAAGTGTTCCCGATGAGGAAACAGCGGCAATGATGGGCATGAAAGGCTATAAACTGCCTGAAAACTTCTCCAAACTGATTGAGGCAAAGTCAGCCAATTATAAACTCACTTGGATGCAGCCCAATGGCGAGCAGCTAGATGCTATCTCAGCGATGGTGAAAGACGGGAAAATCAAGCCTATCACTGATAAAGTATATTCTTTCGAAGATGGTATTGAGGCCTACTTATACTTAGCTAGGGGAAGAGCCAAAGGGAAAGTGATTATTAGCATTTCCTAAGCTTTAAAAGGGTTAGATCCCATTATTAATTTATAATAAATGAAGAAAATATGACTAACGAAAAACAAAATGTACTAATAGCCGGCGCGAACGGCACCACAGGAAGAATTATTGTTGAATTACTGAAAGATTCAGACGTTTATCGGCCGATTGCCATGGTCAGGAAACAGGAGCAAAAAGACCGCTTTGAACAAGAGAATATAACAACAGTAATAGCCGATCTGGAAAAGGATTTAAGCCAAGCAGTAAAAAATGCACATAAAGTGATTTTTGCTGCTGGGTCTAAAGGCAAAAATGTAATAGGAGTAGATCAAGACGGAGCAAAGCGACTAATTGATGCAGCGAAAGACGCTGGTATTAAAAAGTTTGTGATGTTAAGCACCATGGGAGCCGACAACCCTTCCGTGAGTGAAGAAATGGGAGACTATTTAAAGGCAAAACAAAATGCAGATGAGTATCTAAAAACGAGTGGTTTGGTCTACACTATTGTCAGACCTGGCTCACTAACAGATGAAAAAGGCACCGGCAAAATTCAGCTAATGGAAAAATTAGAAACCCTTGGGAAGATTACTAGAGCAGATGTTGCCAAAACGCTCGTAGAAGTATTGGAGAGCGATGTAATGCAAAATCAGGTTTTCGAAATATTAGCAGGGGAAACGCTCATTGAAGAAGCCATTACTCAGTAATAAATAGAAATAAATAACGCTTTAAATATTTCAATAATGAAAGCAATGTACACAGCAGAAGCAACTGCAACAGGTGGTAGAAATGGCCACGTAAAAAGTAACAATGGCATTTTGGATCTAGAAGTAAGAACGCCTAAATCAATGGGCGGAGCAAATGACGATTACGCAAATCCTGAAATGCTCTTTGCAGCAGGATATTCAGCTTGTTTCGATAGTGCCTTAAACTTAGTTATTAAAAAAGGCAAAATAAAGACAGGAGAAACAAGTGTAAATGCAAAAGTTAGCATTGGGCAAATTGAAAGCGGTGGTTTTGGTTTAGCGGTAGAATTAGCAGTGAATGTCCCAGAAGCAAGCTTAGAACAAGCACAGAAATTGGCAGATCAAGCGCATCAAGTGTGCCCTTATTCCAACGCTACACGTGGCAATATTGAAGTGAAATTAACTGTAACGAATAAATAAAAAACAACATTATGAATATCAAAAAAGTAACTGTTGCTGGCAGTGGTGTTTTAGGATCACAGATTGCGTTCCAAACTGCTTTTCATGGATATGCCGTAATGGTTTACGACTTTAGTGATGAAGTTTTAGAAAAAGCAAAAACTGCTTGTAAGAAATTGGGAGAAGCCTTTAAAACTGATTTGAATGCTTCGCAACAGTAGATAGATGAAACAATTAACCGATTGAGCTTTTCTTCAGATTTAGCAACAGCTGTAGCTAATGCTGATTTGCTTATTGAGTCCGTCCCTGAAGATCCTGCTATAAAAAAGGATTTTTATAGCAAACTAGCAGCTGTAGCTCCTCAAAAAACTATTTTTGCTAGTAATTTATCTACCATGTTGCCTAGCCAGTTTTCCTAATCAACAGGTAGGCCAGCTCAATTTGCAGCCTTGCATTTTGCCAATGAAATATGGAAACATAATACGGCTGAAATCATGGGACATCCCGGTACAGACACGGACGTAATTGACGCCCTTGTTGCCTTTGCTAAAACGATAGGAATGGTCGCTTTGCCATTACAGAAAGAACAACCTGGCTATATCGTGAACTCATTGCTTGTTCCTTTATTAAGTGCTGGACTCGACCTGTTGGTAAGAGGTGTTGCAGATGTCCAAACTATTGATAAAACATGGATGGTGGCAACAGGCGCTCCCACAGGACCTTTCGCAATTTTAGATGTAGTGGGAATTACCACTGCCTACAACATCAATAAAATGGAGGCTGAAAAAACAGGAGATTCAGCGAAACAACAGGTAGTTGATTACTTAAAAGAAAATTTCATTGATCAAGGGAAATTGGGTGTGGCTACAGGCGAAGGTTTTTATACCTATCCGAATCCTTCTTTCAAAGACGCTGACTTTTTAAAATAGCATCGTGGCGCTACTAAAAGAATTGCAGTGGCCTTGTGCTGCAGAAAAAGCCCGATAAACGAAAGATAAATTTGCATTTGAATACGACTAGCGACAGCTAACAATTTAGCATTATGAAGGATCAAAATACTTACCCAAAATCATTTTCCCATATTGGAATAACCGTTCCAGACATTAAAAAAGCAGTGAAATTTTACGAAGATGTTATGGGGTGGTACGTAATCATGAAGCCCTCTACCATTAAAAAAGAAAAGGACACAGCTATTGGAATCATGTGTGTAGATGTATTTGGCGACGATTGGGAAGAGTTTGAAATCGCTCACATGTCTACTTCAGACGGGATAGGAATCGAGTTATTCTCCTTACCGCATGGCGTAAAAGAAGCTCCGGAATTTAACCCTTTCAACACAGGACTTTTCCATTTCTCTATTCAAGATCCAAATATTGAAGACCTGGTAGAAAAGATTGTTTCTTCAGGTGGAAAACAGCGTATGCCGATAAGGGAATATTATCCAAATGACAAACCTTATAAAATGTGCTATGTAGAAGACCCATTCGGAATTGTTTTTGAAATCTACACGCATAGCTATGAACTGACTTATTCTTCGGGAGCATATTCTAAATAAAAAAGCAGATTACAGAGCACAAATATAATAGCAATCAGAAGTGCTTTTATGCTTCGCTTATTTAATAAAATTCTATATTTAATGCGGTATAGGCAGCAAGAATATATGCCACTAATGCTTCTATACTAGCCATTGAATTTAAGAAAACCTTACATGGACATTAGAGTAATAGAAACAATAATTGCAATTGCCTCCTTCTTTATATTAAGATTTGCGACGATAAATTCTCTAGCAAAAATTCAGAATAAATACAATTATTCGAAGTATCGAATAAGGCCTATTTTAAAGTTTAGCAATTTATTCATTTTTATGACTCTCCTCATTGTACTAATAGCGATTTGGGGAGTTGAGCAATCAAAACTTTTGACTTTTATAACTTCTGTCCTCACAGTGGTCGGTATTGCATTATTTGCCCAATGGTCTATTCTTTCAAATATATCGTCTGCACTAATCATATTTATAAGCCACCCCGTGAAGCTGGGAGAGTCAATTACAATCCTTGACAAGGAATTTGATATTGATGGGCAAGTGTCCGATATAGGCTTATTTTACGTAATTTTGAAAACAGATGCGAATGAAAAAATTATGATTCCGAATAACGTATTTTTACAAAAAGCAACGAAGATAAAAATAGAATAACATGGTTGTCTCGACGCTCTTGATTGTCATGGGGTTCTTAGGGTTAATTTTTGGGGCTAATTGGCTGGTTGATGGAGCATCAGGGCTAGCGAAGAAATATCATATTCCCGATTTGGTCATTGGTCTGACAATTGTGGCTTTTGGCACCTCTGCGCCTGAATTAGTTGTTAATTCTGTCGCTTCTGTTGACGGCCTTTCAGATATAGTTTTGGCTAATATTATTGGCAGTAATAATTTCAACTTATTTATAATATTAGGAATAGCCGGTTTAGTATATCCAATTACGGTACAATCCTCAACCGCTTGGAAGGAAATCCCAATATCCTTACTAATTACAATAGTTTTATTTGGCCTTGCAAATGACTTTTTCATCAACCCAAACTCAATTATATCCAGGCTTGACGGAATCATTTTACTAATCTCCTTTCTGTGTTTTCTGTATTACATTTTCAAACAAATGAAAACGGAAAAGCTTCAAGCAGTCCCATATATTCAAAAATCTAATATTAAGATTTGGAGTTTAATTCTTTTTGGTTTTGGCGGGCTAATTATTGGCGGAAAACTAGTTGTTGACAATAGTATAGGTATAGCCACCGATTTAGGTATCAGTCAGAAAATAATCGGATTAACCATAATTGCTGCTGGCACTTCACTGCCTGAATTGATCACCTCAATAGTAGCTGCCCTTAAAAAGAATAGTGATATCGCAATTGGTAATGTTATAGGTTCAAACATTTTTAATATTCTGCTTATCCTTTCTATTAGCTCCTTAATAAATCCTATACAGTACAATCCCGTCTTCAATCAAGATTTTGCTATATTAAGTGGTGGAACTATTTTCCTTATCGTTGCCATGTTTACAGGCAAAAGGAAAAAACTCGATAGGTGGGAAGCATTAATATTAGTGAGCTTCTATGTGATTTATACTGTTTATTTAATATCGAAAGAACTATAATTGAGTACGCAAAATCTCGAAGTATTCAGTAAAAATTAGGTTAAAATTTAATCCACGGTGAATAAAGAAAACTTGAGTCACGATCAAGCGAAAGGTACTAACCCTTTTAAATAACAAAAGGAAAGCGCCTAAACCGAAAATAATCATATACGTTTAAGCATAAAGTTATTCTGAAAATTAACAGTTGAAATCCAACACTAATCAAATACACACGGTTGATATGCATCATATTAGCCTAAACGAATCGACATAAATGAACTTGAAATATATCTTAGGTTTACTAATTTCCCTCCCGCTTTTACCTATCATGTACTTTCAAGGAAAGAAAATTCGCACCCGAGTTCCATCTTTACCAGAAGCTTCAGGAACCGAAGGCGAAAGCATTTTTAAGAATACCCATAAGCCAACTATCAATTTATTGACCATTGGTGAGAGTACGATCGCAGGAGTGGGTGTTGACAGCCACGAAAAAGGATTTACGGGTTCCTTAGCACAGACTTTAGGAAGCATTTATCAAACGAATGTGAAATGGAAAGTATATGCGAAAAGCGGATATACTGCGGCAAAAGTTGCTCATAAAATCATCCCGAAAATCACTGAAGCGAATATCAACCTTATCGTGGTGGGCCTAGGTGGAAATGATGCGTTTACGCTCAATACTCCTTCGAAATGGAAGAAGGATATTATTACCCTTATTGCAGAGCTGAAAAATAAATTTCCTGCCGTATACATTGTCTTTTGTAATATGCCGCCCATCAAGGAGTTTCCTGCTTTTACACCTATTATCAAGTTCACTATTGGCAATTTGGTGGAAATACTTGGTGAGGAGCTTCATAAATTGACTATTGATGATCAGCAGGTTTTCTATTTCGGTAAAAAAATCACTTTAAAAGATTGGGTAGATCGGCTTGGTACGGGAGTAAAGTCCTCTGATTTCTTTAGCGACGGGGTGCATCCTTCAACACTTACCTATCAGACATGGGGGATGGAATTGGCTAAAGCTATTCAATTGGAAAAGAAAACTGAAAATGCGTTTCCATTCCATCCATCCGGATCAACTAATCGAAATTGACATTCAAAAAATGCCAAAAGTCACAACTACGGCCATTTCTGGAGTAATCGACCGTAATAGGTATGCGCTCTGCCTATTTTAATTGTTTCAATAATTTCATTGCTCAAAGTGAATTACGGAAAAAGATTTAATGAAAAAAAATACATTTTTATTGTTTATCAATAAATATTTATTTTTATTTGCAATATAATTTCCAATTCTACTCAAATGAAACAGAACACAAATCAAATTTTCAACATCATGTACGTGATGGCATGGCTTATTTTTATCGGCTTATGCGTGAAAACAGGATCATTACTATTTTCTACCATCATTAGCATTTTCATCAACCCGGAAGCTTCTCAAGATCTATATCTTGGATTGAATGTAATAGATTTGTATGACACCAATACGTGGTATTACGTTTCGATCATGTCTCTCATCATTTACATTTTAGGATTACAGGCCTACATCTTTTATTTGGTCATAAAGATATTTTCAAAACTGAATTTAGTTCAACCATTTAGTATGGAGATCTCTAAATTAATCTCTGAAATAAGTTATATAGCACTACAAATAGGGATAATTTCGATCATAATCAACGGTGCAGGCAAATGGCTGATAAAGCGGGAGGTAGCACTTTATAATGTAGGTGAATATCTGGGTGGATCTGGAGAGTATTTTCTACTAGCTGGAATTATCTTTGTGGTTGCACAAATTTTTAAAAGAGGCATTGAAATTCAAAATGAAAACGAATTAACTATCTAACCATGCCTATAATAGTAAATTTAGATGTAATGATGGCCAAAAGAAAGATGTCTTTGAATGAGCTTTCTGAGAAAGTGGAGTTGACATTATCCAACCTATCAATACTCAAAACGGGGAAAGCAAAGGCGGTACGATTCAGTACATTGGAGGCCATTTGCAAAGCGTTAGATTGCCAGCCTGGAGATTTACTGGAGTTTAGCGAAGAATAATAGGTGGAAAATTTATTTTAAATAGTTTTGTTAATCAGCATATTAGTAACATTTATAAAAATAATAATCTAATTACTGTGAGATTCTGTCTGTTGCTGCGAATAGTATAATAAACGAATCAACAGCTTATGAATTTTACAGCATTCGCAAACATACGGCAAATAGAAAGCCCAATGTTACTTCTATTGTATTCAGTAAGGGATGCCCAAAATCCTTGGCTAGTATGACTGATTCAGTAGACACAGCTGCCATTCCTGACTTTGAATCCTTTTTGGACTGTTATAAAGGGATTATATTCAAAGTAGCTGGTGTGTATTGTAAAGACCCTGACGACCGAAAGGATCTTGTTCAAGAAATCATCGTTCAGTTATGGAGATCTTTCTAAACCTATGATGGAACAGCAAAACGCTCTACTTGAGCCTACAGGGTAGCTTTAAATGTGGCAATTTCATTTTATCGAAAAGATTCCAAACGAAAAACCATCCTTACAGAATTGTCTGACAGTTTAGTGGAAATTGTTTCGGAACATGATCCTCCGTCTAATGAAGACCAGTTTAATCAATTGCAAAAGTTTATCGCTGAGCTAAAAGAAGTGGATCGAATGCTCACGATTCTGTACTTGAAAGATAAAAGTCAAAAGGAAATAGCTGAAATAATGGGAATAACCGAAACCAATGTTTTTACCAAAATGCTAAGAATCAAAGAGCATTTGGGAGTAAAGTTTCAATTAAACGACCAATAAGATGAACGAAATAGAATTAAAAAATATTTGGCAATCCTACGATCAAAAAATCGATAAAATGTTGGCTATCAATCAGCGAAGATTAATGAATTGCAGGCCATAAAGGTGAAATCAAAAATTCAATTTTCATACGCAATCATCTTCGGGTGATGCTATTAGGTGTCGTATGGCTGTTATTTATTGGTTTTCTAGTCTATCATACCACAGACAATATCTACTTTGTTATTTCCCTTGGGAGTATTTTACTATTCAATATTTTCGCAGTGTTTATTTACTTAAAGCACATCCTAATACTTAGCACCATCAATATTACCGAGAGCATAAGCCAAACTCAGCAAAAATTAGCCAAGGTATACACTTCTTATACGAATTCTGGTCGAGTACTTCTTCTGCAGGCACCATTCTTTTGTACTTGGTGGTACACGAAGGAGTTAGTCCAAGATGGAGATATTCTCTTTTGGACAATCCAAATCACCATCATTACATTTTTCACTTTCATATCTATTTATTTATTCCTCCAGTTATCGCCAAGTAACCCTTCCTCTAAGTGGCGCAATTGGTCTAATAAATACTTTGGAGCTGAAAAATTGCAGAAAGCAATGGCCTTTTTGAAGGAAGTTGAAAAGGATAATGAATAAAACAGAAAATAAAGCTCTTGAAATATCATGGCTTCCTTCTAAGATCCATTGATTCTTGTAGCTCGCTTTTCTTTGGATTGAAAAAATGACAACAAAAAAGGTCAACCCAAATTGGATTGACCTTTTTTGTTTTTGATTCGCTTCAGCATTAAGCTAGGCTTTCTTCACTATCGGCATATTCTTCTATTGGAATACAGCTACATACTAAGTTACGATCACCATAAGCAGAGTCCACCCGCCCAACGGTAGGCCAAAATTTGTTGCTACGCGTATATTCTAGCGGAAATGCTGCTTTCTCGCGGCTGTATAAATGATTCCACTCGTTGGCAGTAATAACGCCAACGGTATGAGGAGCATTTTTCAATACATTATCCAAGGTATCCTCCACTCCTTCTGCGATTTCTATAATCTCCTTACGAATGCTGATCATTGCATCACAGAATCTATCCAATTCCGCTTTGGTTTCGCTTTCGGTAGGTTCTATCATCATAGTGCCACCCACTGGGAATGATACTGTAGGAGCATGAAAACCATAATCCATCAAGCGTTTGGCGATATCTTCTACCTCTACACCTGAGCGCTTGAAATTACGGCAGTCTATGATCATCTCGTGAGCACTTCGGCCTTTGCTACCCGTGTAGAGCACATCGTAGCTTCCCTCCAATCGCTTTTTGATATAGTTGGCATTGAGGATCGCAATTTTTGTCGCATTTGTTAATCCCTCAGCACCCATCATAGCGATGTATGCATAAGAAATAAGCAATATACTTGCGCTACCATAAGGAGCTGCTGAAATAGCCGTAATAGCTGCATCACCACCTGTTTCAATCAATGTATGCCCAGGAAGGAATGCCGCCAAATGCTTAGCAACACAAATTGGACCCATACCTGGGCCACCACCACCGTGAGGAATACAGAATGTTTTATGCAAATTCAAGTGACAGACGTCTGCACCAATCATTGCCGGACTTGTAAGTCCCACCTGCGCGTTCATATTTGCACCATCCATATATACTTGGCCACCATGCAGGTGAATGATCTCGCAAATTTCCTTGATGCTTTCTTCAAATACACCATGCGTAGATGGGTAAGTCACCATCAACGACGCGAGTACATCCTTATATTTTTCGGCTTTTGCTCTAAGGTCTTCTACATCAATATTGCCTCTTTCATCGCATTTTACGATCACGACTTGCATGCCTGCCATTACGGCTGATGCTGGATTTGTTCCATGAGCAGAAGATGGAATAAGCGCAATGTTTCTATGGTCATCGCCATTCTCATGGTGATAAGCGCGGATCACCATAAGGCCTGCATACTCTCCCTGCGCACCAGAATTGGGCTGTAGAGATACGGCATCAAATCCCGTAATTTCAGCTAACCAATCGCTCAAGTTATTGAAAATATGCTGATAGCCTTCTGTTTGGTTGAGCGGTGCAAATGGGTGTACATTTCCAAATTCAGGCCAAGTAACTGGCACCATTTCCGATGTGGCATTCAGTTTCATTGTGCATGAACCCAGAGAAATCATAGAATGCACCAATGACAAATCTTTATTTTCTAGCCTACGGATATATCTGAGCATTTCGTGCTCGGAGTGGTTTAGCTTGAAAACAGGATGCTGTAAGTACTCGGAAGTACGGGTAAGTGACTCTGGAAAAGTAATTTCTACTTCGTCCGATATGCTATTTTTCTCCGTTTCGCCGGTATATGTTTCTCCCTTTAATTCAGAGAAAATAGCCAATATGCTCCTTACATCCGCAAGGGTATTTGTTTCATCTAAAGAGATGCTCACACCTCCCGCATCATAATACCTGAAATTCATTTCGGCATTCTCTGCAATACTTTTCAATTTCAAGCTTTGATCCGCATCAAGATGTATTCGTAATGTATCGAAATAAACGTCATTTAATTGACTGTAGCCCAATTTGCCAAGACCCTGTTCCAGCGTTCTTGCCAGTCCATTGATTTTTGCCGCAATATTCTTAAGCCCTTCTGCGCCATGATATACCCCGTACATACCTGCCATTACAGCTAGCAATACTTGGGCAGTACATATATTGGAAGTGGCCTTTTCTCTACGGATATGTTGCTCTCTTGTCTGAAGTGCCATTCGATATCCCTTATTCCCGTTGCTGTCTATAGATACGCCAATAATACGGCCTGGAATAGATCGTTTATATGCATCTAGCGTAGCAAAATAAGCAGCATGTGGGCCACCATAGCCCATTGGAATGCCGAAACGCTGCGTAGTACCTACCACCACATCAGCTCCCATTTCGCCTGGAGGAGTAATTAATGTTAATGAAAGTAAATCTGCTGCGACCGCTACAAATACATTTTGCTCTTTGGCTGCGGCTATAAAATCAGATGGATCGTGAATACGGCCATTTGAATCTGGATATTGTAGCAAAACGCCAAACAACTTTTCATCTGTTAGGTCAAGCTCTTCAATTTTTCCTATTTGTAAATCGATGCCCACAGGGATCGCACGAGTGGCTAATACATCAATGGTTTGTGGAAATACCCGCTCATCTACAAAAAAGCGGGTGGATGTTTTTTTATTCCCTTTTCGCAGACCTGCAAGCATCGTCATGGCTTCAGAGGCAGCTGTTCCTTCATCCAACAGAGAGGCATTGGCTATTTCCATCCCGGTCAGCTCCATCACCATCGTTTGATAATTGATGAGCGCTTCCAAACGGCCTTGGGCAATTTCTGCTTGGTATGGGGTGTAAGCTGTGTACCAACCTGGATTTTCAAGAATATTACGCTGAATCACGCCAGGAGTGATATTGCCATAGTAGCCTAAACCAATATGATTTTTGAAAAGCTTATTTTTGGCAGCAACCTTTTTCAACTGTTTCAGAAATTCATATTCAGATAAGGGCTCGGGCAAATTCATCGCCCTTTTTAGACGAATGCCTGCTGGAACAGTCTCATCAATAAGCTGGTCGAGCGTTGAAACACCAATGGCTTCCAACATTTCCTCCCGCTGCTCTTTGTCGGGACTGTTGTGTCTTCTTTCAAATAGATCTGTGGTAGATAGCTTAATTTTCATTTTTCCTTATCTAAATAGTCTGAATAAAACTCCAATTTGGAGCTGCAAATGTAAGAATAATTGCCTGCAAAAATTTGTGAAATCAACGCATTATTTATCACTGTAATGCCATTCTTCGCCAAAGATACAAGACTTGCCGAAGCATAGTTTCAAAGACCATTGTTTAGCTTTAATGTTTGTTCAAATGACAATTAATTTCGAACAATTTTCTAAGGCTAATTTCGTCCAGCAAATCTATATTTTAATGTTAGTGGATTTTCCTTAATTTTGAGGACAATTAATAAACCTAAAGCTGAATATGAATAAAAAAATATGGATAGGTATCGCTTGTTTAGTGTTGGCAGCGAATGTAAACGCCCAAGATGCAAATGTCATGAAGTATGGCAATAGTATCACAGAAGCGAGCTTGAAAAAACACCTTGAAATTTTGGCTGCTGATGATATGGAAGGCCGCGACACAGGAAAAGAAGGCCAGCGAAAAGCAGCAGCCTACATATCTGGTCAATTTGCCGAAATGGGTTTAAAACCAGTCGCACCCAACGGAAATGAAATGGGATATCTTCAGAATTTTGATTTGGAGAACACCGGCTGGGGAAAAGTATCATTCAAAGTTGGTCGCAATACATTTGTAAATGGAGAGGTATTTTTCGTTGGAAGTGTGATAGAAAGCAAATCTGGCAAAGCAGATATTGTGTTTGTTGGCAATGGCGAAGCTGCTTCTCTTGAGGGCCTAGATTTGAAAGACAAAACAGCTCTATTGTATGCGCCAGGTGCTGGATTTGAAGCAAAAGTAGATGCCCTCAAAGAAAAAGGTGCAAATGCAGTGATGGTGGTGAATGCTGAAACAGCCGAGCAATATGAAACCGCTACAAGAAGATTCAGAAACATAGCAACCGCTCGAAGGATGGGTTTACCAAATCCAAATTTGACAGACAATTTGCTATGGTTTGTTTCTCCAGAGCATGCGGCAAAAATCATTGGCAAAAGCCAAGAGCAGATGGCTGCTATGATTGCAGATGGCTCACATAAAAGCTTAAAGCCAATAAAGTATTCTTATGAAATCGAAAGAGTAGTCGAAAAAGTGCCTACAGCAAATGTAATTGGTATGGTAGAAGGCACTGATTTGAAAGACGAATATGTTATCCTTACTGCGCATTACGATCACGTAGGAGTAGGATCAGATGGCCAAATATTTAACGGAGCCGATGATGATGGATCAGGGACTTCGGCGGTTATTGACATTGCCCGAGTATTTAAAAATGCAGCCGATCAAGGCAATGGCCCACGTAGATCTATGGTCTTCTTGCTGGTAACTGGTGAAGAAAAAGGGCTATTAGGCTCAAGATATTATACGGATTTTGATCCAATTTTCCCCCATAGCCAAACTATCACCAACATCAATATAGATATGATAGGCAGATTGGATACAGAGCACGAAGAAGCAGGTCAAAGAAATTACGTGTACCCAATTGGATCAGAAGTACTTTCTTCGGAATTGAAAGTGATTTTAGATTACAATAATGTGATGTACACAAATATGGATCTTGACTACCGTTTCGATGATCCTGAAGATACAAATCGTTTCTACTTCCGATCAGATCATTACAACTTTGCGAAGAACAATATTCCTGTAATATTTTTCTTCAATGGCGTGCATGCCGACTACCACAGACCAAGTGATACTATTGACAAAATTGCTTGGGATGCGTTCGAAACAAGAGCGCGCTTGGTATTCTATACTTCTTGGGATTTAGCTCATAGAAGCAGAAAACCAATGGTGGATACTAAAATGGATGAGCGATTGCTTAACCGCTAAAAGCATTAACATATATTGGAAAGGCCGTTCAATTTATTGATCGGCCTTTTTTGTTTTGCGAATTTTATCGAAACCACCCCCACATTGAAAACAATAATTAGCACCAATTTTATGTCCTTCATACCCGCAATTAGGACACACTTGGTTTAAATCTTCATTTGCATTTCGGGTCGATTTAGCTAATTCAACTGTAACAATCCCAGTAGGAACGGCAATGATCCCATAGCCTAAAAGCATCATTAAGGAAGCTATGGCTTTACCTAGGATGGTTACAGGCACAATATCCCCATAACCCACTGTCGTTATAGTAATGACTGCCCAATAAATACTAGAAGGAATCGAATCAAATCCATTCTCCCCTCCTTCGACCAAATACATTACCGAGCCTAGAATAATCACCAATAAAACCACTGCTAAAAGAAATACACTAATCTTTCTTAAAGAAAAAATTAAGGCCGAGCCTAAGGTTTGAATTTCCTTTAGGAAATGCACCATTTTGAAAATTCGAAACACCCTTAAAAAACGCAGAGATCGTATAACCATAAGGTATTGACTTCCTGCAAATAATAAACTAACGAACGATGGCAAAATGGAAAGCAAATCAATCACTCCTAAAAAACTAAAAATATATTTTCTGGGTTTTTTGATAATGATGACTCGAAGAAAGTACTCTATTGAAAATAATCCAGTGAAAATCCATTCGAGGGTATTGAGGTAAAATCCGTATCCCTCCCGCACCGTCGGAATACTATCGAGCATTACTACAAAAATGCTTAACAAAATGGCGATCAATAACCCTACATCGAAAATCTTCCCCCAATAGGTATCGGACTTATAGATTATAGTAAATGCTTTGCTTTTCCATTTTACATCACTCTGCGTAATTTCCCCATCCCAAAATTTATCATCTATCTTCGTCATAAATCAAATTTTCAATAAGTTAATTGGAATTTTACAGTAATTCAAGGGTTGAAATTAATCCTAAAATGTTGAAAGGTATTTGACTAGCTCCAAACAAACCAAATTCATTGTTTTGCAGTTACCTTATAGATTATTAAAATACAAATTGAATTTCACAAATGGAAAGAGCCATATTTGCTTCGGGATGTTTTTGGGGAACTGAGTATTACTTTCAAAAGGCGCAGGGTGTTATTAGCACTACCGTTGGCTACGTCGGTGGTCGAGTGTCAAATCCAAGCTACCGCGAGGTTTGTTCTGGTACCACAGGCCATGCAGAAGCCACTGAGGTTTTTTATGATCCAGAAAAAACAGATTTTGAAACCCTGGCTCGATTATTTTTCGAAACCCATGATCCTACGCATTTAAACCGACAAGGTCCTGATATAGGTACTCAGTATCGATCTGGGGTATTTTACTTCAATGAAGAGCAAAAAGAAATTACTGAAAAACTCATCTCGCTACTCGAAGGCAAGGGAATGAAGATAGCCACAGAAGTAACCAAGGCTACAGAGTTCTACACTGCGGAGAATTATCATCAAGACTACTATAAAAATAATGGAAGCTCGCCCTATTGCCACTTTTTTACCAAAAGGTTTTAGTAGCCGAATGAATGACTCGCTCCCAGAGTGAGAAAAAATATTATAATTTTGTAAGCAGATACTCAATTACATCTGTAGTAGTTACTATTCCCACCAATTCATCATTATCTATCACAGGAATGGCATGATATTCTTGCTTCACAAAAATCTCTGCTAACTCTTTTATGGATGCACTTGAAGTAATTGATTTTGGCTTCGCTGCCATTACTTGAGAAACGTTCAACATTTCTAAAATCACCTCATCAGCATCTTCTTGATTTTCGATAAGGGCTCCAAATGTAAGCCTATTGATATCCGTTCGGCTTATTATGCCAATCACCTTTACGCCTGATACTACGGGTACATGTCGGATATTTAGTTTTCTAAATAATCGTACCACATCCTGCAAAGGTGTGTTTTCTTGTATCACATGCACGTCAGGTGTCATGATGCTGCTTACCGTGTCTTGATTTATCTTTTCCATCGCACTATTTGTTTGTGCCAAAGCTATTTACCCTAGCAGCGAAAAAGAATGAGTAACGTCATAAGATGGGTTGATTTTTAGACCTGCAGGACTAATTGGTTTTAAATCTCAACTGGGATGAGAATAAAGCTATTGGAATTTAAAAACCTCAAAAGGCGTAACACACATATCTAAGGGCACGTCGTGCGCTTCATTAAATTGCAAGTTATTAATTGGCGGGAGGATAGAAAGGCCAATCTTCAACACATCACTTTTACAATCATTCTCCAAAAATCGGTCATAAAACCCTTGACCATAGCCCAGGCGATGACCATTTATATCAAAACCCAACATAGGCACTAGTACGATGTCAATAAGTTTGGGATCTACCAGAGTGCCGTTTATTGGCTCAGGAATACCAAGTTTATTGGCTCGCAATTGCTCAGGTCCTGTATATAGATAATTAAGCATTCGTTTTTGCTTAAAATCAGCGGTAGAAACCACAATATTCACCTCGGGTCTTTTTTCCAAAAGCCAGGCAATCACCAATTTGGTCTTAGGCTCATTATTTTGTGGAATCGATAAAAAGATATGGATGTAGTTAAATGCCCTGCCACTCAATACTTCGATTAGCTTTTCAATCAATGCCGAATTTCTTTGATCAAACTCAAGCGAGCTTAGCCTTGTTCGGCGGAGAGAAAGTAGCTTACGAAGTGCTGATTTAGTCATTCTCTATAAACACATAAAATTGGGTATCGAAAGGATCCAAATGTTGTAGGAGTGTCTCTACGAATTGCGGCGAATTTAGGGCAATGCTCAAGTAATTATCCACCCGCTCTTGTGGCTTACCATTTGGGAATAGGCGATCCTTACTGTTTTGCAATTGGCGAAGCGACACTTCCATTCTCGATTCAGCCGCTTTTACCAATCGCTTTCCGATGTTTTCAAGAGATTTTAGAGCGCGACTTTCCTCCGCCTCAATAAAGCCCTTGAGCGAGCCGTCAAATTCCACCGCAATTTTCACAATTTGTTCATAGGCATTGCGAACCATTTCTTCCTCTCTCTGAATATCCGACGCTTCGAACCCCTGCATATCTAGGAATCTTGTTTTCAATTCATCGTTGTTCAAGAAGACGTCCTGTATTTCGATTCCCAGCTGGTTGAGCTTTTTGGCAATTCCACCGTTTATCCAAAGGGCAAAATTCCTCGGCATCACCACTGGAAAAGCAACTTTATATAAATCGAAAACGCTTTTGATTTGCAGCCAATAGGCAACCTCAGCTGGGCCACCAAAATAGGCTACATTTGGCATAATGGTCTCTTGATATAACGGCCTTAGAATTACGTTTGGGCTAAACTTCTCCGGATGAGATTCCAGCAAAGCCAAAATATCCTCCTGCGAAAACTCCAACTCAGTATGGAGCACTTTGTACGTTCCCTTTTCCTCAACAATCCGTTCGCGCATTCCCTTTTCCATGTAGAAAAGGTTAATTTCTCTTGAAAAAACTTGTCCCTTATATCCCAATTTTTCCAACTTTGCAGAAGATTTCTCTACCTCCACATTTGCTTGCTGCTGGCTCAATTCTTCCTTCATTATAGGAATAAACATGCGCTTCAAATTCGCATTGTTCCCATCCAAAATGACCAAGCCTTCCCTTTTGAAAAGCTCGTTTACAAATATACGGGTAGCTTGTGCCAAGTCCTTTGCATTTCTGTATGCATCCTCAAAAAGTGGTGCTGCTTCAGGCAAACTTTGCGCAAGCTCTGCAAGTCCATCGGTAAGCATTGACCCTACAGGGCCTTTCTGATCTGTTTCCCAAGTAAAGGTTTTTCCGAATAACTGAAAGTGATTTATCTCCTCCAAATCATGATCTTCGGTGGCCATCCAATATACAGGCACAAAATGTAGATCGGGATGCTGCTGATTCAGGCTTTTACAAGCATTGATTACAGATACTATCTTATAAATAAAATAAAGTGGACCAGTAAAAATATTCAGCTGATGCCCTGTGGTAATCGTAAATGTATTTGCTTTCGCAAGACTTTCGATATTCGACCGGGAGGATTTCGTCAAATCCACCTCTTGGTATTGCTGCAATAATGCATCTCGTAAGATCTCCCTTTCAGATGTTCCTAATGGATGTGTTTTTGTTGCTTCAAGTATGCCATCATCTGTTGGAGGAAAAGTATAAAATGGCTTTAAGTCTTCCTGTTGATTTAGGTAATTGAGTAAAATACTTGAAAAACTATGGGTATCCTTTAGGGCTATTTTTTTTACTTGCATTATACTTTCATAAGGTTTTTAAACATCAGCAATCTTGCCGTACAAATCGAACGCTGTGGCTTCGGTGATAGTGATATTATGAAAATCACCAATTCTTAGATAGCCATCCTTCACGGGAATAAGTACTTCATTATCAACCTCAGCCGAATCATGTTCTGTACGACCTACAAAGTATCCACTTTCTTTTTTATCAATCAGCACCTTGTATGTCTTGCCAACTTTGGCTTCGTTCAGCTCTGATGAGATGTGCTCTTGCAGTTCCATTACTTCATTGGCGCGAGCTTGCTTTACTTCGGCAGGAACATCGTCTTGATAAGTATGCGAATGTGTATTTTCTTCATGTGAATAGGTGAAAATTCCTAAACGCTCGAAACGTGCCCATTCTACGAAATCGAGCATTTCTTGAAAGTCTTTCTCAGTTTCGCCAGGGTGCCCGGCAATGAGTGTAGTTCTCAACGCAATTCCTGGCACTTTTTCTCTAATTGAGGTAATAAGCTCTTCCGTTTTAGGCCTGGTTATGCCTCTGCGCATCAACTTCAGCTGACTGCTACTTCCGTGTTGCAGTGGCATATCTAGGTAATTGCAAATATTATCCCGCTCTGCCATTACATCTAATACATCCATTGGAAAGCCTGAAGGAAACGCGTAGTGCAATCGGATCCATTCTATCCCTGGCACATCACTTAGCCGACTCATAAGTTCAGCCAAATTGCGTTTGCGGTAGAGATCTAATCCATAATAGGTGGAATCCTGCGCAATTAACAATAGCTCCTTCACCCCCTTCGCAGCCAAACTTTTGGCTTCCGCTACAAGCTCTTCCATTGGGCGTGACTTATGACCACCTCTCATCAATGGAATAGCACAAAAAGAACAAGGACGATCACAGCCTTCAGCAATTTTTAAATACGCATAATGCTTTGAAGTAGTGATAATTCGCTCTCCTAGTAATTCATGTTTATAGTTTGCCTTGAACTTTTTGAGCAATGCAGGCAATTCATTTGTGCCAAAAAATGCATCTACTTGTGGAATTTCTCTTTCCAAATCATCCTTGTAGCGATGGCTCAAGCATCCAGTCACATATATTTTATCTATGGCGCCAGCTTCTTTGGCATCTACATAGCGGAGTATGGTGTCTATACTTTCTTGTTTGGCATTATCAATAAACCCGCAAGTATTGATCACGATGATATTTGCATCATCCTTTTTTGATTCATGAGTGGCTTTGATCCCATTGCCTTTCAGTTGGGTAAAAAGTACTTCGCTATCTACAAGATTTTTAGAGCAACCGAGCGTTACTATATTTACTTTGTCTTTTTTTAATCCTTTTGTCTTCAATGTGTTCCTTCCCGATAATTTGGCACAAAATTAGAAAAATAAATTGGTATGCGTAAGCATGGTGGATAAACTCTCAGCCTAACAGAATAATTCCCTAAATTTGAATCCTAATTTGCATGTCTTTGAAAAACCGCTCTATACCTATTTTGCTTATTCTTTTATTCTCATTTGTCGCTTGTGAGGATAATACCGATTGTAGTAGCAGCACCCAAAGTCAAGTGAAAGTAAGTTTCAGGGCATTGACTATTCCACAGCCACCATTGCTATATGAGCGGATATTTGCCATCGGTGCGGAAGAAAATGCATCAACTGGTGCCACCTTTTACGAAAATGTGTACGAACTGCCCGTAAATACTCTTACTAATTCCACAATATTTATTTTCGAGGGAATAAATAATTTGCGAGATACTATAGAAGTTTCCTACGATGTGCAATATCGTATTATCTCGGAGCTTTGTGGAGTTGAGCTTATTTACAGAGATTTGGAAATAATATACACAAGCTTTGATAGCATTACTGTAGTTACTCCAATAATGACACGCCAAACAGAAGTGAATTTTGAAATTATACTTTAGCCTACTATCGGCCATTCTATTGTTTGCTACTTCACTGCAAGCCCAAAACGACTTTAAGCCCATGGGATTAAGAGTGGGTGTTGATGCCATGAAATTAGCTACTAATATTATCGATCCGCAAAGATCTGCATTTGAGCTCAATGCTGACTTGGCGATAAATAAATTTTTGATTGCAGCAGATGCGGGTTGGGCCAAGGTGGATGGAGTAGGCAGTAATTACATTTATCTAAATGAAGGAAACTACCTCCGACTGGGTGCGGACTTTAACGTTCTTCATCGGAATCCATTTGGCAATGCTTTATTTATTGGCCTAAGATATGGAGCCTCCAAATTCGATGAAGAGTTACAACATGCTTTTCAAGTACCCACTTGGGATATCCAGCAAGACACTGTGAGCGTAGCAGGAGTGAATGCCAATTGGATGGAGTTGGTGGCAGGGTTAAGAGTGAGAGTACGAAATAATATATTTGTAGGATATACTATTAGATATAGATTAGGAGCAAGTGTGGACACCCAATCCACTAAACTACAAGGCTATGAAATTCCAGGGTATGGCAATGCAGAAAGCGGGGGGTTTAGCTTTGGCTATTCCGTCATGTATCGCATCCCTTTCCGCAAACTGGAGCCGCCTAGTTTTGAAAAGTTGATGAAAGACTAAATTCACCATATATCAATTGACTTGTGAAATAAAAAATCCCAAACCGATATAATACAGTTTGGGATTCAAAATTGAGTTCAATCAAAAATTATCTATTCGGCAAAGTTGCTTGATTTGGTTTAGTAGGTGCATTTTTCACATGCTCCTCAAGCCATGAGTCCATCTCGTACAAAGTATGTAAAATAGACTCCTTGGCGGCATACCCATGACTTTCGTGCGGCAGCATTACTAATCTGGTAGTAGCTCCATGCCCTTTCAGGGCATTGTAGAAACGCTCACTTTGGATAGGGAAAGTACCTGAATTATTATCCATCTCGCCGTGAATAAGCAATAGCGGTTGATCTACTTTATTGGCATTCATAAAAGGCGACATCGTATTGTACACATCAGGTGCTTCCCAGTACGTACGCTCCTCTGCTTGGAAACCAAATGGTGTCAATGTTCTATTGTAGGCACCAGATCTAGCAATTCCAGCAGCAAACAAATCTGTATGAGCGAGCAAATTGGCAGTCATAAAGGCTCCATAAGAGTGCCCACCTACACCAATTCTATTTCTATCTCCTACACCCATTTCTACTATTTTATTGATTGCGGCTTCGGCGTTAGCCACCAATTGCTGCACAAATACATCATTAGGTTCGGTATCACCCTCGCCTACAATTGGCATTTCGGTACGATCCATAATGGCATATCCACGTAGCACCCAGTACAGAGGCGATCCCCAGCTCAGGCGTGTAAAAGTGTATTGGCTACCCCTTACTTGACTTGCCACATCAGCCGATTTGTATTCTCTTGGATAGGCCCACATAAGCACTGGAAGTGGTCCGTCTTTTTCTTTATCGTATCCCTCAGGAGTGTAAAGCACCGCAGATAAATCTACGCCATCTGCTCTTTTGTACTTAATTAGTTCCTTTTGAATTCCTAGTAATTCAGGAGTTGGGTGAGGGAAGGCAGTGATTGGGTTGCGTGTATTTGCCTTCAAATCTCTGCGTTGATAATTAGGTACATCATTCTCAGATTCTCTCATGGTAATGATCTGCATTTTATCCAAATCAACCACTTTGGTCAGGCGCTCGTAATAAGGTGCTTCGGATCTCCACAAAATTTCTTGTTTCTTTGTATTCACATCGAAACTGCTAAAGAAAGGCATATCTCCTTCTGGCGAACCGCCTGTGGATGTCATAAACAACTTATTACCCTCCCGCAACAACACACTGCGGCCTGCTTCATTTCTTACTGTAAGAGGAGAACCTGGGTCGTTATAAATATCATCATAGGAACGTCTTATCATTTCCTGCAAAGGTTTATTTGGATTAGACGGATCGAAAATACTTGTTAATTCTGTTCGAGTAGCTCTCCATCTTTCATTCAATAGAGCAAAATTGTCGTCCCCCCAAGATATCCCGCCATAGCGTAAGGAGGTTTTTGCAATTGCTTTTTTCTCTCCATTAAAAGGTGCTTCTAATGCAAACACAATATCTCTCACTTCTACTTCATTTCTTGGGTCGCCACCATCTTGCGCTTCTACCCAATACAACATCGCATCGGCATCGGCACGCCAGCTAAAGCTTCTTGGCTTATCCACTGTTGCATCAAATCCTGTCGGTCTATTTTCATCCAAAGGAAGAGAGGCAATTTTTGTAATCAGCTTCCCACTGATGTCGTGGATGTCTACATTATATGGAAAACTATAGGCAGGCACTAAATAAGAGAACGGCCTTTGGATGGTTTCTACCTTGATATAATTGCCGTCGGGCGACAAAGAGAAACTCTTATATAGCCCTTCCATATTTAGGCTAGTGGCATTGCCATCCACACCTATTTTCATCAGACTAGAGGTCGCGAAATAGGCAAATAGGGTTTCATCGTAGCTGTTTTGAAGCAAATCTTGATAGGTACGGCTTGGAGCAGCATCGCCGGAGGTGGCTTGAATGACAGGCCCAGATGGCACTTTTGGTGCCACTGGATAGGAACCTCTATTCGCTGGAACCGTCATTGCAATCATGTTTTTGCTATCTGGCAGCCACGTGATGGTAGAACCCATCACATCTACCAATTTGAATTGGCCAACTCTAGCTGCTTTGCGAGTAGCTACGTCTGCCATCCACAGTTGGATTTCAGAATCTGTTGTATGCGAAAAAGCTATTTTTGTTTCATCCGGTGACCAGCTCACATTACTAATTTTTGGATTGGCTGGCAGACCAGTGATTGGGGACTCTTCACCTGATGCTGTATTTTTTAGCGTTAGCGCCATCATTCCAGAGGATCGGCTTGGGCCAGAAGTAGCAGGATTGATTCGCATGCCTGCAATTCTCAATTCATCCTGAGCCAGATCTTCGATAGATCCATAGCCAGGGCGCTCCATTAGCAGCATCCATTTACCATCTTCGGTGAAGCTCACCGATGGAGTGGATGGTGCTTCTACTAACTTGGCAATTTCTGCGGGAGGTTTTTGATAGCCAAGTTTCTCTTGCGAGATAGCAGGCATCACCATTATCACTCCAAGCAAAAGAAGACTAACTCTTTTTATTTTCGTAATCATAATCTATAAAAGTTTGAGTTTATTTGTAAGTCAACGTGTAACCTCTAAATTTAAAAAAGCTTTTCCATTTTATAAATATTTTTCGACAAAATGAAATCATCTCTCCGACTTTTTACTTTAACGGGTTTATTGATTGTTTTTACGGTCTCTTCATGTGCAGTTATAGATCTAAGTAGCTTAAGTGGACTGAACACTGGCCCACTTACCGAAGGTGAGGCACGCCTAGGTATAAATGAAGCATTGCTAAAGGGCATCAATAATGGTGTCACAAAAGCCTCTGTAGTGGATGGCTTCTTAGGTAATCCTCTTATTAGAATCCCTATTCCGCCAGAAACACAAGGAGTTGCCGACGTGCTAAAAACGATTGGACTGGATGCTGAAATTCAAAAAGCAATCACTGCGATAAACCGAGCAGCAGAAGATGCCTCAAAGGAAGCAGGTCCTATCTTTAGAGATGCATTAAGACAGCTTACTTTTACAGAATCAATCGCTATTGTAAAAGGCAGCAACGATGAGGCCACCCGCTTTCTTCAAAGAAACACGCAACAAAAGCTGACCGCGGCCTTTAGTCCTATCATTCGCACTCATTTAGAGGATACAAATGCAACGCGTCTTTGGGCAGATATATTTACTCGCTACAACCGAATTCCACTAATGAAGCCAGTGAATATAGATTTGGATGCTTATGTTACCGAAAAAGCATTGGAAGGCTTATTTACAATGGTGGCGCAGGAAGAATTAGCTATTAGAACTAATCCTGTAGAAAGAACAACAGCCATCTTGAAAAGGGTATTTGGAAATACGACAAACCCATAATAATCTCATAATAGAAAAACCAATCGCGATACAGATGGTTATTTCATCATGAAAAAAGGGACAGCGATTGTGTGGTTGAGAAATGATCTGAGGCTTCATGACAATGAAGTACTCAGCTCGGCAATTCTAAAAAGTGAATTTCAAATACCGCTATATATCATAGATCCGAGGTGGTTTGCTCAAGGAGACTTGGGATTCACTAAAACAGGCGCTTATAGGCTTCAATTTATATTGGAAGCCTTAGCCGATTTACGAAACTCCCTAAGAAACATTGGTGCTGATTTGCTAATCAAAGTTGGGCAGCCCGAGGAAATTATCCCGAAATTGGCGAAGACGCTTAAAGTAAACACCATATTTACCAGCCAAGAGGTTACTCAAGAAGAAATCTTCATTGAAAAGAACTTAGAAAACAAGATTTTTGCACAGGGAATCTCCATTGAATATTATTGGCAAAGTACACTATTTCATATTGATGACATCCCCTATTCTGCTCAACATATACCAGATATTTTCACAGAATTCAGGAAAGAAACTGAAAAAACAACCAAAGTAAGAACCCTTTTTCCTGAACCACTTCAGATCAAATTCCCATCAGGATTGGAAGCTGGAGACATCCCGAGTTTAGCTTCTTTTGGTTTTTCTTTGCCCCAGCCGCATTCAGATTCAGCCTTTCCATTCGAAGGAGGAGAGACAGCAGCTAAGGCTAGATTACATTATTACCTATGGGAAAGTAATTTAATCGCCGAATACAAAGAAACTAGAAATGGACTCATTGGCACAGATTATTCAAGCAAACTATCGGCTTGGCTATCCTTAGGCTGTATTAGTCCTAGGTATATTTATTTTGAAATTGCTAAATATGAAAAAGAGCGAAAGAAAAATCAATCTACCTATTGGTTGATATTTGAGCTTTTATGGAGAGATTATTTCCGATTAGTTGCCCGGAAATTTGGTAACAAATTATTTGCACAAGACGGTCTCAAAGGAAATTCGCTGAAGTGGAAAACAGACATCGCTAACTTTATAAAATGGCGGGAGGGTGAAACGGGTATCCCCTTTATCGATGCCAATATGCGAGAATTGAAGTTGACAGGCTTCATGAGTAATAGAGGTCGCCAAAATGTAGCTAGCTTCCTCACCAAAGATTTGGAAATTGATTGGCGATGGGGAGCAGCATGGTTCGAGCACTGCCTAGTAGACTATGATCCATGTAGTAACTGGGGCAATTGGGCTTATATAGCTGGCGTTGGCAACGACCCAAGAGAAAATCGCTACTTCAATATTTTAACGCAAGCCAAGCGCTACGATCCAAAAGGGAAATATGTGAGAACTTGGATTCCCGAAATTGCCCAAATAGAAGGCTTTAACATTAATAGACCAGATCAATACCCGAATACTATAAAATACCCTTCACCTCTGGTGAAAATTGAAAAGTGGGCTTGATTTAACTTAAGCAACCAATCCCAATAAAATTCCTATAAAAAACACTTCCAATTGATAAGAGAATTAGCTATATTGAAAGAGCAATTGAACCAATACTAATATGACCATAGAAGTGAAGAAACCCGTGACTCTTGAAAAGCTAAATCAAGGATTTGAAGATTTGAACATGGCAAGTCATACTAAAAAAATGGCTGGTTTTAATGCCAAAAAATATAAAGGAAAAATAAGTGGTCTTTTAAAATAATCCACAATGAATAATAATAAAATATTAATTGACACTAGAGTATTAGCTGCCCTTTTGGACGGAAACAACGAGATAAGTTCTTTTCTTCAAGGAAAGGATGTCTACATCTCAATAATCACTGAAATGGAATTGCTTGGGAATGCCAGCCTTGACACCAAGAAAATTGTCCTTCTAAAGCGGATAATTCGAGAATTTACTGTGATATCTCTTAACGATTCGGTAAAAGAACGTGCCATCATTCTAGGCCATGAATTCGGAGTCGATCTTAACGAAGCTATCAAAGCAGCCTCTGCAATAGAGAGATATATCCCGATGTGTTCTTCTAATAAGAACCTATCTAAAATCAATCAATTAGACCTATTGCTCGTTCACCTATAATTATCCTTAACGTAACTACTCTATAAAAAACTGCCCTATCTCAAAGGGTACTTGTCCGTAATTGACACCACCAATATTGGAAAGTATGGCGACAATTACTTCTTCCTCGGGAAAAACAATAAGCCAGCTGGTGCCTCCAATGGACCCTCCAGAGTGACCAAACCATTTGTATTTCCCACTTAGCATCCCTACTCTCCAGCCAATGCCATAGCCGGTTTCGGTTCCATCAGTTAGTTTTTGGCTTGTCAACCACATGTCTAAGGTTTCTTTTTTCAGATAGCCTGGCTTTATAAATGCTTCTCCAAATTTGATGAGATCATCCGTAGTGGAAAGGAATCCTCCTCCCGCCCATTTTATGCTATTGTTCACATGAGGTGCATGCTGAACCTCGGTAGGGGTGAGTTCATAAAAACGAGTACGCCATGGAATAATGTCTTGATTTCTATCTGCATAGGTTTTTTTCAATCCCAGAGGATTAAAAACCTCCGTTTGCACTAAATTCAAAAAATCCTTTCCCGAGGCAATCTCTGCCACTGCACTAAGCAAATTCCATCCATAAGTAGAATAATTGTACTTTGTGCCAGGCTCAAACAACAGTGAATCGTCCTTGAAAATAGCCAAACCCTCCCAAACAGTTAGATATTCTACATCACTCAAAAACTCTGTACCGTTATAATGGCGCACGCCTGCAATATGGCCCGCTAATTGGCGGGTGGAAAAATCGAACTCTTTTTGAGGAAATTTTGGCAAATATGTATAAATGGACGCATCCAAATCAATTTGGCCTCTTTCATATATTTTGGCTAAAGCTGCAGCAGCCATAGGCTTAGATATGCTCCCCACTCGAAACCTTGTTTGCAATGGATCAACCAGAACCTGCTGTTCCAAATCGGCGTATCCGTAGCCTTGAGACCATACAATCTTTCCCTTTTGCCAAACGGATATTGCTAAGCCTGGTACACGCTCATTAGCAACCAATTTAGATACTGCTTCATTGGCAAGTTTTTGATTGATATAATTTTCATCGGCGCAAGAAGAAGTGATGAAAACAAAAGTGAAGAGTAAAAGCCAACCAAAATTTCTCATGATACCTATTGTTCAAAGAATGAAAATCCAATATACGGTCAAATTACTTCAATTATCCTTTTTTCATGTTCATTAAACTTAATTCAACTAAATCGGCATGCGAAAATACCTCAAAGAAGCCATGCAGTTGATGACTCATCAATTGATCAAAATCAGTACAGCATCCTTTTCCAAAAAAAACATATCTTTGAAGTCCATTAAGGAATCATTCTTATACACTCGTCATGACCTTAGATAAAATTCAAGAATTATTAGGAGACGGCGCAGAAAACCTGCTCAGCCACGAATGTAAAACCATCAACAAGGATCTCCTGCATTTGCCAGGACCCGATTTTGTGAATGAAATATTTGCAAATTCAAACCGTAATCCACAAGTTTTAAGAAGTATCGGACAGCTCTTTAATTCAGGTCGATTGGCGGGTACGGGCTACGTATCAATACTGCCGGTGGATCAGGGAATTGAGCATAGTGGAGGAGCTTCATTTGCAAAAAATCCAATATATTTCGATCCTGAAAACATCATCAAATTGGCTATGGAAGGTGGCTGCAATGCCGTGGCAACAACCTTTGGCAATTTGGCGATGATGTCTAGAAAATATGCGCATAAAATACCTTTCATTGTAAAAATCAATCACAATGAATTGCTTACCTACCCAAATAAGTTTGATCAAATCATGTTTGGCTCGGTGGAAGAAGCTTGGAATTTGGGGGCAGTAGCGGTTGGCGCAACCATTTACTTTGGTTCGGAGGAATCCTCCCGCCAAATAGTAGAAGTAGCCGAGGCGTTCGAAAGAGCGCATGAATTGGGTATGGCAACCGTCCTTTGGTGCTATGTAAGGAATAATGCCTTCAAAAAAGATGGTGTGGATTATCATGTTTCTGCTGATCTCACCGGCCAAGCCAACCATTTGGGTGTAACTATCCAAGCAGATATCATCAAGCAAAAGCTCCCAATGAATAATGGCGGGTATAAAGCATTGAATATGGGCAACTCAAGCTATGGTAAAATTGATGAAAGGGTATATTCAGAGTTAACCACTGATCATTTGATAGACCTGTGCCGATATCAAGTAGCAAATTGCTATTTGGGTAGAGCGGGTTTAATAAACTCTGGTGGAGAATCTAAAGGAGCTTCAGACTTGGCTGATGCTGTAAAAACAGCCGTAATCAATAAAAGAGCGGGAGGTATGGGTCTTATTTCGGGCAGGAAGGCCTTCCAGCGCCCAATGGATGAGGGTGCAAAATTGCTAAATGCCATCCAAGATGTGTACCTTAGCAAGGATATTACAATCGCTTGATTTTCGAATTTTAATAAATTCCTATGGCTTGGTTTAAAAGAAAAGATAAAGGAATACTTACACCCACTACAGAAAAGAAGGATGCCCCTGATGGCTTGTGGTATAAATCACCTTCAGGCACGATCATACACATGCGTGAACTGAAAGTCAATAGCTATGTATGCCCGGACGATGGATACCACGTGCGTATTGGGTCCAAGGAATACTTCGAAATTCTGTTTGATGGAAATAAATTTACTGAGCTAGACGCGGAACTAAGTTCAGGAGATCCACTACAATTTGAAGACAGTAAGCCTTACCCAAAAAGGATACAGGAAACTCAGGCCAAATTGGGATTAAAAGATGCCGTCCGTAGTGCCTATGGTAAAATCAATGGCAAAGACATCGTGATCGCCTGCATGGATTTTTCTTTTATAGGCGGCTCCATGGGATCAGTAGTTGGTGAAAAAATCGCAAGGGCAATTGACCACGCATTAAAGAATAAAAAACCTTTTCTAATGATCAGCCGCTCAGGTGGTGCGCGAATGATGGAGGCTGGCTTTTCGCTAATGCAAATGGCCAAAACATCTGCCAAACTCGCCCTTCTGGATAATGCAGGTATTCCTTATATCTCCTTACTTACTGACCCCACCACGGGTGGAGTTACAGCGAGTTATGCTATGCTGGGCGATTTCAATATTTCTGAACCTGGAGCTTTAATCGGGTTTGCAGGGCCACGAGTAATCCGCGAAACCATTGGCAAAGATTTACCAAAAGGCTTTCAAAGTGCAGAGTTTGTATTGGATCACGGCTTTCTCGATTTCATTGTAGATAGAAGAAACCTAAAAGCAAAAATCAGTTTGCTGATTGAGATGCTTGAAGATGAAAAAATGTCTAAAAAATAGACATTTAACGTATCACAGATTATTAAAACACAAAACCCGAAGCAAATGCTTCGGGTTTTGTGTTTGTGGAGCCGGAGAGATTCGAACTCTCGTCCAGATAAGGCGCTTGTAGCGCTTTCTACATGCTTAGTTTTACTTGGATTTTCGAGCCGAGTCGGGTGCAAAACAAACCTTAACTCAAACCTTATTTGCGATTAGTCTTACTTTCGTATCACAACCCTACGAAAGCCAGTTCTGCGTGATGATGCCCAGACGACCACCCGGCAGAACGAAGGATGATCAGGACACATGCTAGCTAATACTTAGATTAGGCAGCAAGGGCGTAATTAGATTCGCCGTTTGAAATGTTTGAAGTTTGTTCGTTCGGGAAATACCTCCAACTCCCGGCATGCTTACACTCAACCACACATACTGTCAAAACCGGTCGGCCCCAGTTCACTCGGATGACAAATTTAGATATAAATTAGTTCAGAATAGATAAAAAATGCTAAATCGTCAAAAAGACATATTTAGCATGAAAGCGGCGCGCTTCCCTTCAAGTAGAATAATCGTTGAAATGAAAAAAACTCGAAATGATTTGCTGAATTAGGCCAATTAAGCTTCCTTATAGAATATTAAAAGGCATAAAAAAAACCAGCTCACTTTTGCGAGCTGGTTTTAGTTTGCTTATGGCAAGTATTATTTGAATATGTAACGAATACCTACTTGACCACTCCAAGTTTGTGACAAATCGAAGTTTGGTCTAAATGATTCTTCTGGGAACTGGCTAACACCAGGTTGGAAATTAGCTGTAAAAGTTGCATTACCACTAGCATCCATTCCTCTGTACTGCATCAAGTTTCTTTGATTGATCGAATTAGCTACGCCCCATTCGCTATTGATTAGGTTACCCACATTCAAGATATCAAAAGTAAGTTGAAGCTTGTTTCCAGTTTCATCTTTACCCAAAAGGAAGTCTTGAACCATACGGAAGTCAAATCTATGCAACCAAGGAAGCATTGCACCATTTCGTTCTGAAACTTCGCCTCTGATACTATTTAGGTAAGGGTTCTGATTAATATAAGCATCCAAAGCATTCCACTGTTCTTCGCGTGTAATTACTCTGCCTCCAGCTGTCAAATTAACCAATTGAGCTTCTTGGATGCTACTTGGCACGCGCATTAAACGAACGCCATTGCCATCACCAAAATTTCCTGAATATGTATAACTGTAGCGACCTTGCTCACCACCTTCATAGAACATGCTGAAACGAGTATTGTTTTTAGCATTCAAGAATCTAGTATCGAATGAAACAACAGAAATAATTCTGTTTGGTTGATCAAATCTACCAAATCCTGTTTCAGGATTGTTACGATCATTTTGCGCAACGTCAGGCCACAATGATTGCGCTTGAGAACCGCCAATCAAACCATAGTCTCTTGTTTGACTTCTTGTATAAGCGAAACTAGTGTAGAATCCTTTTCCGAAATCTTTACTTAACGAAACTGTTCCGGACACATAAGAACCCGCATTGATATTCGTTAGGTAATACACTTCACGTAATCTTGAGCTAGCTGGCACATTTGGAAGTCTTTGCTGGTAAAGTGGGTAATCAACACCCGCAACGTTTGCAACTACTCCCGTTGGGTTATTTGCCAAGTTCACTGCTAGTGGTTGATTATAATCTCTTGAGTAAATGAATTCCACCCCACCAATAATTCCGAATGGAAGCTTCGCATCCAACGCAAGATTACTTCTCCATACTTGAGGGAATCTAAAGTTTGGATCCGTCACGTTTAACTGCACTGGAACTCGAGGATCGATGTCGTTAGGATCAGGACGGTAGAAATTCACGTCATCCTGAAAGCCTTGCCACTGTGGATTAGTACCTGTTCCCCACTGATTTTTCAATAAACCAATTTGATCACGCATTACACCATTGGCATTAACTTGGTTGGATATCCAAACAAATGGCATACGACCAGAGAAAAGACCAGTACCACCACGCACCTGAATAGCTTGGTCACCATTCACATCCCAATTAAAGCCAACTCTTGGAGAGAACAAAGGATTGATCCCTGGCAATTGGCTTACATCTGGCGTGATAATTTCGCTTGGATTTCTAGGATTTGGAATCTGAAAATTTTCGGCTTCTACCGCACTATTCCTTGGCAAATCAATTGGGAAGAATGGCATATCTACTCTAAAGCCAGCAGTTACCTTAAGATTAGGCATTGGGAATATCTCATCCTGAACGTACAAGCCTAGTTGACCAAATTTGGTAACATCCAACGGAAGTGCTGTTGGATTATCTCTATCGTAAGTAATGCCCGTAGTGAAACCATCAGGAATTACAGCCGGATTTCTGTTGATTACTGACTGAACAAAAGAATCATAGGACTTATAGCGATACCAAGAATGCCACGTTGGGTTAAACCCATTTTGGAAATCCATCAATTCTAAATTGAAGCCAGCTGTGATCGTGTGCTTATTGCCAAAATAAGTGAAGTTATTGGTGATATTAAAAATATCATTTTCTAATACGTTACCTACTGTGAATAATTCATCACCCATTGACATGTAATAAAGTAAATTACCTGAAGCATCTGGCTCCATTACTTCTATCATTGGGAATGGATTTTGATTTCCTGGTACTCTACGACCGGTGAATGATGAAGTATAACCGATGTTGAAATTGTTTGACATATTAGAGCCGAACACAGAGTTTAATTCTAATACAAAAGAGCTAACATCACTGCCAGTCAGATAATTGGAATTAGCAAAAGTTAAGGCTTCAATACCAGTTCTATTTGTGTTATTAAATCTCTCACTGTTAGGAAGTCCTCGGATCGAGTTCCCGTTTACCTGAGTAGTTCTATCACTTGTAAATCTATTGTATCTCAGCATCAATTTATGGCTTGTATTGATGTTGAAGTCAAGTCTGGCGTTGATACGCTCAGCTTCATTTATAAAAGGAACATTTTCGTAGGCACCTGCATCATATCCGTATAATTCTTGGAGACTATTTCTTACGAAATCAGCTTGGGATGCTGGCACTCTAGAGATTGTCTGTCCATCAGGAGCAAGGCCTGGTCTAGACGCTCTTCTTTGATCGCCTGGCGCATCTGCATTTTCTGCCTCATATCCGAAGAAGAAGAATAATCTATCCTTGATAATTGGACCACCGATGGTAAGACCTCTGATGCTTGTAAATGTTTCGTTTACATTAAGTCGAGTATCACCGATACGGTCGCCAGTAAATTTCTCATTTCTAAAAAGCTGGTAAGCGGATCCAGTCCAGACGTTTGAGCCTGATTTTGTAATCGCATTCACGTTGGCACCAGTGAAACCACCTTGGCGAACATCATACGGAGCAAGGTTTACTTGAACTTCTTCTACCACATCGAGTGAGATTGGGTTTCCACCTAAGAACTGAGAACTTCCCAAACCAAAGTTGTTGTTGTAAACGTTTCCATCGATGGTATAATTGTTAAATCTATTATCACGACCACCAAAAGACGTACCGTTAGACTGCGGCGTTAATCTTGTGAAGTCATTGATGCTACGACTAATCGTAGGCAGGGAAGTAAGAGCTTCTGAATTAATGTTTGTTGACGCACCTGTTCTATCGCTATTGAACGTTTGGTCTACTACTCCAGAAATAGAAATTCCTTCCAAATCAATACCACCATTCATCTCAATATTTCTGGACAGATTTTGACCAAGAGATAAATTAATACCTTCAATCACTATTTGCTCATATCCTACATATGAAACCGTAAGTGTGTAAGGACCTCCTACTCGCAAGTTTGCAAGAAAGTATCTTCCTTCGATGTTCGTCATCGAAGCGTAGCGTGTACCTGATGGTACATGGACAAGGACAATGTTTGCTCCAAACAATTCCTCGCCAGAGTCATCAGTTACAAGGCCATTCATAGCAGCTGTTGTAAGACCTTGAGCATTTACATTGCTTGTGATCAATACAACGCCTACTACCATTAAAATTGATAGTAAAAATTTTAGCTTCATATTAAATTGGGATTGGTTTGACATTTGTTAATCAAGTCGGTTTGTTTCAAAATCAAATAGATGAAATTATCTGCTAAATAAGCACCTTTATTGTTTTCCAAAATTAAGTCTTTTTATAGAGGTTACGTGTAAATGAAACATTATCTTTTGCTTACCCGTTTACGACGCAAAATTAACAATTTTTTAACCTGTTTTGTCTAACATTAATAAAACAATTTTATTCGCGAAATGCTCTTTGGCAATATTAGAGCAAAACCAAATAAAACAAATATAGTTTTCTAAAAAACAACACATTAGGCGAAAAATAATTTTAATCAAATTCTAAGATTAAAAGCCAAATTAACTGTCAATTGTAAATTGCAATATCAATCATTGAATAAATTTAGTGGAAATTTAATGGCTAAGCCAAAAAGCTGGTTGTATTAGCGTATTTGATCTGAAAATCACCAGACCTAAACCTCCCGCCTGAATTCATCTAATTCTCATAAAAATGACCGGTATTTTGAGCATGCTCTATTTTCAATTCAAATCAAGTATTGACCAACCAAAAAGAAGGGTTTTGAAATTAGACTTTGAAGACGGATATTGTTTTCTTTAAGCTTAGAAATCCATACACCCAAAAATTATGAAAAATATTTTACTATTTGCTTTTGCAGTCTGTTTATCATTTAGCAGCATTGCTCAGGTAGATTTATCTTATTACTTACCAAAAGATGTAAGCTACAATAGCGCAATCCCAACACCGGAAGAGGTGCTGGGCTACCATCCTGGAGAATGGCATGTAAGCCATGATCAAGTATTATATTACATGCGTACCATTGCCAATGCATCCGATAGGATCACGCTTGCTGTTCAAGGTAAAACTTACGAAGGGCGACCGCAATTAATACTTACCGTCACCCATCCGGACAACCATAACCGAATAGAGGAAATAAGAGAAGAACATTTGAAGTTGACTATGCCAGCGCAATCAGGCAATTTGGATATTGCCAAAATGCCAGCTGTTATCCACATGGGCTTTAGCGTCCATGGAAATGAGGCTAGTGGATCAAATGCAGCCCTTGTAACCATTTATTACTTAGCCGCCGCCCAAGGCAGTGAGGTTGAGGACAAGTTACGGAATACGGTAATCGTATTCGATCCTTCTTTCAATCCTGATGGTCTGCACAGATTTTCTGCTTGGGTAAATCAACATAAATCAAAAAATATTTCGTCAGATCCTCAAGATCGCGAATATAGCGAGCCATATCCAGGCGGCCGTACCAACCATTATTGGTTCGATCTGAATAGAGATTGGATGCCACTTCAGCTTTTGGAATCTCAATCGAGAATAAAGACGTATCATGATTGGAAGCCGAATATCCTCACCGATCATCATGAAATGGGGACTAACTCTACCTTCTTTTTTCAGCCGGGTGTTCCTTCTCGAACTCATCCACTCACACCTCAGAAAAACCAAGACCTCACGGCTAAAATTGCCACATATCATGGTAAATATTTGGACAAGATTCAATCATTATATTACACGAAAGAAAATTTTGATGATTTCTATTATGGAAAAGGATCTACTTTTCCTGATATAAATGGTGCCGTAGGGATCTTATTTGAGCAAGCTTCCTCCAGAGGACATGCTCAAGAAAGTGAAAATGGCGTTCTTACATTTCCATTTACTGTCCGCAATCAGTTTACAACCACTCTTTCTACATGGCAAGCTGGGTATGAAATGCGGGAGGAATTGAACACCTATATGAGAGATTTTTATAACGAATCTAGTCGAATGGCTGCGGCAGATCCAGTAAAAGCAATTGTATTTGGTGCACCTAAAGATCCTGCCAGATCGTATCATTTGGCTGAAATGCTCAAAAGACACAAAATTGCTGTATATAAGCCTGCCAATGAAATCACTCGCAATGGCAAAACTTACACAGCAGAAGATAGCTACATCGTACCGATGAATCAAAAGGAATATAGAATCCTTAAAGGAATGTTCGAAAAAAGGACGGAGTTTACAGACAGTCTTTTCTATGATATTTCGGCGTGGAGTTATTTACTTTCTTTCAACCTTAATTATGAAGAATTGAATTCAGGCGCATTCAATAGCAATATGTTAGGCGATGAATTTGACTTTACTGATTTCCCTAAAGGAGAATTAGTTGGAGGATCATCAACTTACGCTTATGCTTTTGAATGGCATGGATATTACGCACCAAGGGCTGCCTATAGATTACTCTCCAAAGGAGTAAGAACTAGAGTGGCACATGCTCCATTTACAGATGAAAGAGGGAAAAAATACGACTACGGAACGGTGGTTATACCACTTGGAACACAGGATATTTCAAAAGCAGAAATTGATGCAATCATACAAGAAATCATTGAAAACGACGGAGTGGATGTTCATGCAATTAACATGGGACTCACCGAGGGGATAAATCTAGGCAGCCCAAGTTTCTCTGCTATGATTGAGCCTAAAGTTGCTCTAATGGTAGATGATGGCACCTCAAGTACGGACGCTGGTGAAGTTTGGTTTATGTTGGATCAGCGATTTGATATGCCAATAACCAAATTACCTGTAAGTTCATTTAATTCTGCTGATCTGAGTAGATACAATGTGATCATCATGGTGAATGGTAGCTACGGCAGCATGAATAAAGAAAAAATGCAAGAATGGTTGAGCCAAGGCGGAGTAGTTGTGGCTGCAAAGGGTGCTATTAGTTGGTTTAGTAGAAACAGCTTAGGAAAATACGGTTTCAAAAGAAGTGAAGTAGACAATCCAGAGGGTCGCCCCTATGAACTACAAGGGAACTATGCTGGCGCGCAAGGGATAGGTGGAGCCATATTTGAAACAACAATGGATCTCACGCACCCAATTACATATGGGTATGTAAATGAGAATTTACCTGTATTCCGTAATTCTACCATGTTCCTAGAAAAGCCAAGCAATCCGTATGCTAGTCCAATCAAATACACTGCAAACCCATTATTGAGTGGATATATATCGAAAGAGAATTTGAAAACACTAAGTGATACACCTGCGGTAATTATTGCCAGTGTGGGTAGAGGCAAAGTGATTTCCTTTACGGACAATCATGCATTCCGTGCATTCTGGTTTGGCACAAACAAACTTATAATGAATGGAATATTCTTTGGACACACCATAAGCGGCAGCACCACCGAGAGGTAAGTGATAATACTGAATGCTTAGAGAAAGTGCTACTTGTTGCAAACGAGTAGCACTTTTTTATTGCTTCAGTAAAAAAGCAGAAAAATTTCTAAATCCTTTCTCCTGAACTTCTACATGCGAAATAACTGAGTTCTCAGGGCCGGTGTGGCACCAGCTTAGGAATTGTTCTATATTTTCATCCATCCCTTCCGCTTCTATGTACACACTCCCATCAGATTTGTTTTGCACAGATCCTTTCAAATTAAGCTCAATAGCTAATCTTAACGTAGCCGCGCGGAAGAACACTCCTTGCACTTTGCCGAATACAGATATATTTATGGATTTCATGGATTCGGTATGGTTGCTTCATTTACTATAGACACCCCGGAAGAAGTGCCAATTCTATCTGCTCCTGCTTCGATTAATTTCATGGCTGTTTTATAATCTTTAATCCCTCCAGAAGCTTTGATTCCAACAGTAATTGGCAAGGTTTCTCTCATCAATTTAATATGCTCCAATTTTGCTCCATGGGCAGCAAAGCCTGTGGAAGTCTTCACAAAATCAACCCCTGCATCGCGACAAACCAAACAAGCTTTCACGATTTCATCGTCAGACAAATACGCAGTTTCGATAATTACTTTCAGTAGCGCATCATTTTGATGTGCTAAGTTGGCCAATTTAGCCATCTCGATTTTGACCCAAGGCATTCCAGCTTTGAAAGCGGATATATTCATCACCATATCTAATTCGTCCGCTCCGTCATTTAAGGCAATTTTGGCTTCTTCCATTTTTGTCTCAGTCATATTGTAGCCTAATGGAAAACCAATGACAGTCACCAAGGCAATATCCCTCCCGCTAATTTCTCGCTTAGCCTTTTTTACCCAAAAAGGCGGAAGACATATCCCATGAAACTTGTATTTAGCCGCATCTTCTACCAATTGATAAACATCAGCATCGGTAAAAATAGGCTTCAAATTAGTTTGCTCAATATAGGATGATAGATTTTTCATTTCTAATAATTTATATGTTTTCGAAGCTTTTGCTACCGACCGTCTAAGTACTCTTGAAGGTATGCATACCTCTGAGTTAGTGTACCATTTTCGCAAATGGTTGCCCGCTCGTTAATTTTTTCTGTATCTCCATTAAGTAAGGCGGGTAATACTCCATCTATAAACATCCGACCAAAATCGCGCGACGAATCCCGTGGCAATTCACAGGGCAAATTATCAATGGCCATCACATTGATATGCTTTTGGCTCGAAAAAGCGGTTTCGATCGTCCCTTTTTCTGGGCAGTAGTCATATACAGGATCATCGATAGTCGTCGGCATTTTGGTACTAGGAATAGATCCGTCAATATCGCATGTAATATCTGCAATTACCTTGATACTAAAACGATCACTCCGCATATCCTCTCCACTAAACAGCTTAGGTGCTTTTGGATGCCAATAGGCCGCCGCAATTAGTATATTCGCATTTTGAGCATATTTGATAAAATCACCTTCGTAATTTTCAGGATGGGCATAAAAATCCTGAGAATCAAAAGCTTCGCCATCTTTTCTAAAGTGATAATCTGCACTATCCAATTGGGTATATACAGGGTAAGAAAAAGATTTACTGATAAAATCATGAGGAGAAACCATTTTAATATTCATGCCTTCCAAAACTTCGGTTGCTCCCTTAGCAACTCTTCCTCCACCTGTGATAATAATTTTGACGGGAGGTAATTGCACCTTGGCAAACTCTTGCTTTAGAGCGGCCAAATCGAAGCAATCTTTCGCTCTTTTTAGATTGAATAAGGAGGTTCGCTGCCCATAAGTCCAAATAGCATTATAGGCACCAACTATTCCTGCATACCGACCAAAAGCGATAATCCGCTGACCATTGGAATCCACCAAACATTCGTAATCAATCAATCTTATGTTTTTATCGACAATTGCTCTTAGCAACTTCTGATTGTAGGATTGCTTTTTGATGGTATGGCTGAAGAAAAAATAGGTTTTACCTACAATCAGCCTTTCTTTTGGTACTTCTTTCACCCCTAGCATGATATCACAATCCAGCAAATCTTCTTTTGCTTCAATGCCATCGAATAAGTATTCGGCAGCCGTAAAAGCACGCACCTTACTTGGCTGAAAAACTATCTTGATGTTTGGATACTTTTCTTGAATTTCCTTGGCATGCGCGGGGACAATTGCACATCTTCTATCGATAGGCACCTTATCCTCGCTTACAATGGCTAATTTTAAGTCTTTCATTAGTTGATTTTGTAGAAATTTTGGACGTATTTGCTTTTGATTCCAAAAAACAATTTAATACCAATCAAAGTGAACTTTGTCATTACTGTTGATAGCAATTTTTCTTTGCTCATTCTTGCTTGGGCACTTTTTGGGCTTTTGCATTCCTTATTTGCTAACAAGCTAGTAAAAGAAAAATTAACAGAAGCATTACCAATACTTAAAAGATATTACAGGTTTTTATGTACTATTTTCGCCTTTCTCTCATTGACTGGTATCTTATGCTTTAGTATACTTCTTCCTAGCTCAATTCTCTTCGAATCATCTGTGGTTTTGGAGTTTATAGGGTTAATGTTTGTGACCTACGGTTTGCTTATTGGTAGAATTGCCATGAAAAGTTATGGAATCAGAGAGTTTTTAGGCATTGACTTTAACGACTTGCCAATATCAGTAAAGAAGCTAAAAAGAAATGGATTATTGGCCTATGTAAGACACCCTCTTTATTGCGGTACTATTTTACTATTCTTAGGAGTCCTATTCTATTTTCCAACCTTTGTAAATCTCATCAATTTTATTTCAGTATTTACTTATATCCTGATTGGAATCTATTTCGAGGAGCGTAAATTAGTGTACGAATATGGAGATGAATACAAATCGTATCAGGATCAGGTACCTATGTTGCTACCTAGCTTAAAATAGAAAAGAGGACTATTTATCCTCTTTCTTATTTTCTTCGCCCTTTATCTCTTCAATATCTTCGCGATCTTTAAGCTTCTTGTCCTCCACATTTCTATTTAGAAATTCATTTATTCGATCGATATTAAATGTCGAGGTTAACTCACCAAATGAATCGATATTCAATTCAAAACCTTCCAACTCTGGATTAACCCTAGGTTTTTTATCCTTTTTATCTTTTTCTGTTTTCTTTGCCATACATTAACTAAGATACGTAATTAATTTAGTTTTGGCTATGTCTACGCGAGTAGTAATTTCTTTTGGTCCAAGAAGAGCAATTAATTCCATCAAATCTGGCCCTGCTCCTACGCCTGTAAGTGCTAAGCGGATACCTTGCATCACTTTGCCCAATCCGATTCCTAGTTCCTCTAGTATTTTGGTTAAAATTTCCTTTGCTTCCTCTGCGGAAATTTTACTTTTATGATCAATTTCACTTGAAAACTTTTCAAGCACATTCAATACATCTGGATTCCACTTTTTAGCAGCTACCTTTTCATCATATTCGGTTGGCAACTCAAAAAAGTATTGACTTTCTGCCCACAGTTCGTAGGTAAAGGTGATTCGCTCCTTTAATAAACCGCTAATTTTTTCTACCATAGCAAATGGTACGTTCAAATTTCTAGCTTGCAATTGATCTTGTAGCGATTTGGCTAGTTCTGCATCAGACATGAGCCTAATATACTGCTGATTGTACCATTTAGCTTTATTGATATCGAATTTTGTGCCTGACTTACCGATTCGTTCGATTGTAAATGCTTCCACGAGCTCTTCCTTGCTAAACATTTCTTGATTGGTGCCAGGATTCCAGCCTAGGAAGGCTAGAAAATTGATCATCGCTTCCGGCAGATACCCCTCTTCCCTAAAACCAGCTACCTTCTCATTAGAAGTAGGATCTGTCCATTCAAGAGGAAATATAGGAAAACCATGTTTTTCTGCGTCACGCTTACTCAATTTTCCATTTCCATCTGGTTTCAGGAGCAGCGGGAGGTGGCAGAAATGCGGCATTGTATCTTCCCATCCAAAAAACTTATACATCAACACATGCAATGGTGCTGATGGTAGCCATTCTTCGCCGCGGATCACGTGTGTGATTCCCATCAAATGATCATCAACAATATTTGCCAAATGATACGTAGGCATGCCATCTGATTTCATCAATACTTTGTCATCCAAGGTAGAGGAATGTACCATTACCCAGCCTCTTATCAGATCATTAAGACGAACTTCTTCTTTTCTAGGTATTTTAACGCGAATAACGAAGGGCTCACCAGCAGCTAATCTTGCCTTCACCTCATCCTCAGGTAAAGTCAAGGAATTATTCATAGTAGTCCTTGTAATGCTATTGTATTGAGGAGTTACTACACGAGCAGCTTTTAACCTTTCACGCATAGCGTTTAATTCTTCCTCCGTATCGAATGCATAGTATGCATGCCCAGCCTCTACCAATTGCATTGCATACTCCATGTAGGATGGTTTGCGCTCAGACTGTCGATATGGCCCATTGCTACCCCCTTGCCAAGGGTCTTCGTCTGGAGAAATGCCGCACCATTCCAATGACTCCTTTATATACTCTTCGGCTCCAGGCACAAAGCGTGTTTGATCTGTATCTTCAATCCTTAAAATAAATCTACCACCATGTTTTTTGGCAAATAAATAGTTATAGAGGGCTGTTCTTAAACCTCCTATATGTAGAGCTCCTGTTGGTGATGGAGCGAACCTAACTCTAACTTCTCTTTGCATAATTTCCTTATTCGGCTGCAAAAGTACAAAATAATAGCCTTTTATGCTCGATTAAATAATATTCACCATTTCAATCTCCAAAATATCGAAAAGCACTTTCCTGCTTTCGTTTACTTGCCTATAGAAAAAAAACATTGATAATATATATTGACCTATCCCAAAAGCCACCAAAGAGAGACCAGTAGAAAAATTTTCGCCAGGGAAAATAAAAATAAAACCTGCTATTAGGGAAATCACCGACCAAAAGCCCAAAAACATAAGTGTGCTAAAAAAACACCGATACGTGAGAAATAAAATACTGCCCGATGAGGCTGATTCTATTTCACCACTTATCAGCGGAAGAAAATTTTCAGCATGTTTAATTCTTTTAGAAATCTTAAATCCCGTTTCATTCAATGCACCATTGAATAATTTATCTAGATCTTCTTTGGGATTATCCATTCTTGGCCCTTCGGAAAAATGGCTAATAGCTTCGTCCAACTTTAATAGCAAAGTTTGGCGGTCGTAGGATAGTACGATTGTTTCTGTATAAATTGGCCAGAGGTTCATTTTAAATTATTGCAATACAAGAAATTTCGACATTCACATCTTTGGGTAAGCGAGCTACTTCTACGGTCTCTCTTGCGGGAGCAGTATCAGTGAAATAGCTTCCATACACACCATTTATTTTAGCAAAGTTGTCCATATCTTTTACAAAGATGCTACACTTTACCACATTATGGAAATTTCCTCCAGCTTCTTCCAAGATAGCCAAAAGATTGTTCATCACCCATTTAGTTTCCGTTTCGATATTATCCAAATGCAATTCTCCAGATTTTGGATCTAAGGCAATTTGCCCAGATACATATAAAGTATTACCTGCTTTTACTGCTTGGCTATAAGGCCCTATCGGAGCAGGCGCATTTTGTGACATAATAACTTGCTTTGACATAGTATTGTTGATTATTAATTGAATAAATAAAGCCCCTCATAACGAACTCAATTTTTTAAAACTGAATCTATATGTAATTTAGCCTTGAAGATAATAATTATGCACACGATTGTAATTGGAAACGCCAAGAATAGCGAAGAGTTTAAACTGAAATTCCCACATTTGGATGCTCGGGTTCTCAGAGCTACAGATCCTTTGCCAGATACTGGAGAAAATCCAGTGATCATTTGGGATTTTAGTATGGATGACGCGCCCGAAAGGCTAAAACTCTATAAAAAATATGAAGTTGGTGACTGCATTTTATTTGCAAATGTAGTAAAAACTGGGTTGCATAATTTATTGGCTCAGCATAGCCAACCCGAGATTGTACTTGTGGCCTTTAATGGATTGCCTACATTTTTCAACAGACCAATTCTAGAACTAAGTATAATCAGAGAGGATCAAAAGGCTTTTGTGAGTGAAATTCTACATGACCTGAAAACAGAGGTGGAGTTTATAGAAGATAGAGTTGGTATGATCAGCCCACGTGTAGTTTGCATGATTATAAATGAAGCATATTTTACCTTGCAAGAAGGCACTGCAAATAAAGCAGATATTGATAAAGGAATGAAGTTGGGAACCAATTACCCTATGGGGCCATTCGAGTGGGCTGAAAAAATCGGATTAAAAAATGTTTATCACCTTCTGAATGCCCTTTGGGAAGATACTAGAGAAGAGCGATATAAAATTTGTCCACTCTTGAAAAAAGAGGCTCAATTGAATTAACTATCAATCTACTCCACCGTCACCGATTTAGCAAGATTTCGCGGCTGATCCACATTGGTGCCTCTCATTACCGCAATATGGTATGAAAGCAACTGCAGAGGAACGACCGACAGCATAGGCGTAAGTGCCTCATCTGTAGAAGGTATTTCAATCACATGATCTGCCATAGTGGCTACCAAGGTATCTCCTTCAGAAACTATGGCAATTACCTTTCCTTTACGGGCTTTCACCTCTTGGATATTGCTTACAATTTTATCGTAAGTGCTGTCCTTTAAGGCAATAAATACAACTGGCATTTCTTCATCAATTAGCGCAATGGGTCCATGTTTCATTTCTGCTGCTGGATAGCCTTCGGCATGTATATAAGAAATCTCTTTAAGTTTGAGAGCTCCTTCTAAAGCGACCGGAAAATTATATCCTCGGCCTAAGTATAAAAAGTTTTTGGCATTTTGGTAAAGAGCTCCTATGGCTTTTATTTCATCATTTTGGGCTAGAATTCTTTCTATTTTGGATGGAATTTGCTCCATCTCCACGAGCATTTCTCTAAATCTTGTTTCCGCTACCGTACCACGCTTTTGAGCCACCAATAAAGCGATCATGTTAAGTACCGTAATTTGCGCGGTGAACGCTTTGGTACTTGCCACCCCAATTTCTGGCCCAGCATGTGTGTAAGATCCTTCATGTGTCGCGCGTGCAATAGACGAACCCACCACATTACATATACCAAAGATTATGGCTCCTTTTGATTTTGCCAGCTCAATGGCAGCAAGAGTGTCTGCAGTTTCGCCAGACTGAGAAATAGCGATAACCACATCTCCTTCATGGATTATTGGATTTCTATATCGAAATTCAGACGCATACTCAACCTCTACCGGTATTCGACAAAACTCTTCGATCATATATTCAGCGACCATACCTGCATGCCAGCTAGTGCCACATCCAATGATGATAATGCGGTCCGCTTTTACAAGTGTGTTGATGTATTCACGCAAACCGCCAAGAACCAAACGACCCGCATTTGCATCCAACCTCCCGCGCATGCAATCCATAATGGATTTAGGTTGCTCAAAAATTTCCTTCAACATGAAATGCTCAAAACCACCCTTTTCTATGGCTTCCAATTCCATATTTAAGTGATGGATATAAGGTGTTGATTTCACATCTTGAATATCCTTTAATTGAAGCTCCCCATCTTTTATCTCAGCGATCTGATAGTCATCCAAATATATTACTTCATTGGTATATTCGATAATAGGAGTTGCATCAGAGGCGAGGAAATATTCACCCTTTCCAACACCAATTACCAAGGGGCTTCCTTTACGTGCGGCAATTAAATTATTGGGTTCATCTTTGTTTAAAACAACAATAGCATAGGCTCCAACCACTTTTGAAAGGGCCAATCTAACGGCCTCAGCTAAACTACAATTATTTTGGGTTTGTACTTCTTCTATAAAATGAATAAAAACTTCAGAGTCTGTTTCGCTTTTAAATACATGTCCGCGGTTTATAAGATCCGTTTTTAGCGAGCTATAGTTCTCAATAATACCATTATGAATAATGGCTAGACTTTCAGTTGAGGAATAATGCGGGTGGGCATTTGCATCATTTGGCTCTCCATGAGTGGCCCATCTGGTATGACCCATCCCTACCGTGGCCTTAAGATTTTTATCCTTTATAAAATCTTCAAGCTCGCTTACCTTACCCTTCTTTTTATAAATGGTCAATTGATCTTGCATCAAAGCGATTCCAGCACTGTCGTAGCCTCTGTATTCTAATCTTTTTAACCCTTTTATAATTATTGGAGCGGCTTCTCTATGGCCGATGTAAGCGACTATTCCACACATAAAAATGCTTTGTTTTTATTCGTTGACAATGGTATAATAAATATTTAGCTTGATGGCTGACTCATCTATTACCATCCGATTTAAACTTGACCCAAACCTAGCAGGCAATACAAAAACCTCACTATAAGGAACTCTCCCATCGGCTACTGCTTGTGCATACCCAGTTATAGAGCCTCTATATGTTTTACTTGTTTGATTGTAAAATAGTTGGGCTGGAGTATTTCCTGAAAGTTGGTTTGAACCATCTAATTGAATTGCGCCAACTGATCCACCTACGTTTACAATTCTATTATCTGACCCTACATAATAGAAAATAATAGAATTAGGTGGAGTAAGAAATTCAGAAGATTCATCAACCCTGAGTTCCAACTCAGCAAGGTTAATTTTGTAATTTTCTAATGTATCTAATAATCCTCTGAGTTGAGATAAGTCAATTTTTGTGATGACACCCGTACCTGCCTGAGTATAATATTTACCAGTTCCTAAATCGGCTTCCTCGTATGGTTGAGGTATATTTTGCAAAACACTTCCTTGTGGTGAAAACACGATTTGGCTGAAATGATTTTGTTCAAAAAAAGTGAAATCATATTCAAGCGTATCTGTTTCAGTTCTGTAGTACAATACTATTTTCGATCGTCTATCTTGCAGATTAAATCCTAAGACAGAATTATTGTTATTGGCTCCGGATACAAAGGCCATTCCTTTAAAATAATCTTTGAAACTAGCATTCGATTCAAATTCTGCAGCTCCGTCTCTTGCTTTTGTAAATAGGTCTTGCCCAAACGCCTGATCAAGTTTAACCCTGAAAATCGAATCAATTCCTGGGATAAAAGTCTTGTTAACTTCTCCCAATACCACACTTTCGTAATCTGTGAAAGAGTAGCTAAAATAAGGCAAAGAATCGTAGATAGGTTCTGACAATTCGTGAACTGAAAATGATTGAGGAACACTAAAATCATTGCCATGAAAGAAATCAACAAATAGTTCCAGTCTCACTGAATCAAAGATTGCTGTTTCTGGCAAAAATCTATTCACATTCACTAAACCAAGCTGCGCAAAGCCGGTGGCTTCTACCTGGCCAAAAGTCCCATCTTGGTAGCGCCCAGACATAACTATAGTCTGGTTTCTCGTATTGATGGAATCGAATAATGTTTGGGTAGCTTCAAGTGAAAATTCCTGAATCTTAATCTCGAGTCTATTGTCTTGGTTCATGCCAAGGTCTATAATACCTGGCTCCTCACATGAAGAAAATAGAAAAAGGGCCAATATAAGCACCAACCCATTATTTTTAGCTGACAAGATCATGGTAGAAATTGTAATACGAATCGAGGAAATTTTCATTTTGTTCGATTGTATCAATTTTTTTGTCTGAGTTAGATAATTCTTCAAAAATTGCATTTAAACTGTCGCTATTTTGTTCTTCTGCTTTGATAGTAGCATCTGCATATTGGATGCCAATTTTTAGGAAACCTCTTAAATCGGCAGATTTCAATTGATCTAATGCTTTATCATCGATATCAAGCATTTTGGCTTTACTAATTAGATCTGGACTGAATTTATCTGCAAAGAAATTGTCATAAATTGTAAAAATTGATTTTGTGTTTTTGAACAAAGGATCCTTCTTGTAGGTAGTTTTCAAATACATAGGAACAAGACTCGTCATCCAGTCATTGCAATGTACGATATCTGGTGCCCATCCAAGTTTTTTGACCGTTTCGATAACGCCCTTACAAAAGAATATTGCCCTTTCGTCGTTATCTTCGTAAAATTTATTTTCCTTATCAAAGAAAACGGACTTGCGGTGAAAATAATCTTCGTTATCGATAAAGTAAACTTGAAGTTTTGCGTTTGGGATAGAGGCTACTTTGATGACCAAAGGCTTTTCTTCCTCACCAACAGAAATATTGATTCCAGACAACCTTACAACTTCGTGCAATCTGTTTTTGCGCTCATTGATCAACCCAAATCTTGGAACTAAGATCCTGATTTCCATCCCCCTTTCTTGCATGCCTTGAGGAAGCTTTCTTACAAATTCGGCAACTTCTGAAGTTTGCAAAAAAGGATTGATTTCACTAGCAACATAAAGAATGCGGAGCTTAGACATAATAGCTATAAATTTAGAGTGGAAAACAAATTGCGCACAAAAATACTAAAATTTACCCGTAATTCCATTTATTCCTAGCTAAAACGTAGCTTTGCCCCGATTATTAAATGAGAAATGGAAGTATTAGAATCAATAAATTCTTTACGAGAAAAAATTTCAAGTCTTAAAAACCAAGCGCAAAAAATCGGCTTTGTTCCTACAATGGGAGCACTCCACTACGGCCATATTGCACTTATAAAACAAGCAATGCTAGAGTGCGATTACGTTATTTGCTCCATATTTATAAATCCTGCTCAATTCAATAATCCGGACGATTTAGAAAAGTATCCGAAAACACTCTCTACAGATATGCAGCTATTAATGCAGGCTGACTGTGATGCGCTTTTTATTCCCTCCATTGAGGTAATGTATCCCAAAGTCTCTTCTACTTCTTTTCAGTTTGGCTCTTTGGAAAAGGTAATGGAAGGTTCTTACAGGCCAGGCCATTTCAGTGGAGTCGGGTTGATTGTTTCTAAACTATTCAACATAGTTCAACCTGATCTGGCTTTTTTTGGTCAAAAAGATTGGCAACAAGTTCAGATAATCAATTGCTTGATAAGGGATCTCAACTTCCCAATTTTACTTCGAGTAATAGAAACTGAAAGAGACGAAAATGGGTTGGCACTTTCATCTCGCAATCAGCGGCTCACAGAGCAAGGACGAATAAATGCCTCCCGCCTTTACCAATATTTGATATTAGGCAAGCAAATGCTTCAAGAAGGGAGGCAACCCAAATCGACGAAACAATATTTAATAGAGAAAATAAAAGTAGATGCCTTTTTAGAACTTGAATATTTAAACATTGCTAATTCAATCACCCTGCAAGAAGTAGATGAAAATGAGCAGAGCAATGAACTCGTTATATGCATTGCTGCTTATATCGAGGGTGTCAGACTAATCGACAATATTTTATTTAGAAATTAATTATCAAAAAAGGATTTCATGCAGATTGAGTTATTAAAATCAAAAATTCACAGAGTAAAAATTACACAAGCAGAACTTCATTATGTTGGTAGTATTACCATAGATGAAGAACTGATGGAAGCTGCAGATTTGGTAGCCAATGAAAAGGTGCAAATTGTGAATATAAATAATGGTGAAAGACTTGAAACCTATGTGATTAAAGGAAAAAGAGGAACTGGTGAAATCTGTTTGAACGGTCCAGCTGCAAGAAAAGCACAAGTAGGCGACATTGTTATTATCATTTCTTACTGTATTTTAGACAAAAATGAGAGCTCAACACATCAACCTAAATTGATTTTTCCTGACGAAAGTAATCGCATCAATTAATGTCGCTAAAAAACTCCATTCGCTTTGCACTCCGATACGTGATTTCCCTAATGGTCGCTGGAGGTCTATTATGGCTTGTCTTTCGTAATATCGATTTACAATATATGCTTTCCAAACTAAAGGACATAGACTACAGATTTATCGTGCTATCACTGGTGATAGGTACTGTAAGCCATGTGGCCAGAGCATACAGGTGGAACTTGCTACTGGAGCCAATTGGCTTTACAGGGCTATCCACCTTCCGTACATTTTTAGCCGTAATGGTAGGCTATATTGCCAATCTTGTGTTTCCTAGAATGGGCGAAGTCTCAAAATGCGGCGTGCTAGTAAAGACAGATAAAGTACCGCTTACTACCTCACTAGGCACTGTAGTGGCAGAGCGAATTATTGATTTACTCTCACTAATAGTATTGCTAGCACTCACCTTTCTTATCGAATTTGGTCGACTCAAAAATTTCTTTTTAGATCTGCTACAAGACAAACTGGCAGGCTATGAAAGCCAGTTGAATGTGTTGATCATTATTCTAACTGCTATTCCATTTCTTGTTTTGGCCGTTTACTTTTACTTAAAGAGCGCAAGTAGCTCCACCCTAAGAACCCACCCGCTTTTCATAAAGATTAGAGGGTTTTTAGGCCAAATGGTTCAAGGAATCACAAGTATACGCCATCTAAAAAAGAAAAAAGCTTTTTGGTTTTCGACTTTTATTATCTGGCTTTGCTACTTTTTCATGTCTTATGTAGTGCTTTTTTCTTTAGAAGAAACCAGCGGCTTAGGTTTGGGTGCCGGGCTATCATTATTAGCGATGGGCAGTATTGGTATGGCTGCACCAGTGCAGGGTGGTGTAGGTGCATTTCATCTATTGGTTGGCAGTGTTTTAGTACTTTATGGCATAGAAGAAACTGATGGCATTTTGTTTGCCACCATCCTTCATACCTCCCAAGCACTTTATGTGGTGGTTGGTGGAGGCATTGCATTAATAATGGTCGCATTTATTTCAGGCAAAAAATCCAAAGCAGACAAAATAACCGATGTCTAAAGATAAAATTTTAACAGTAGACCAATTACTCACAAAAGTAGCCCAATGGAAAGCGGGAGGTGAAAAGATTGTTTTTACTAATGGCTGTTTTGATATCTTACATCTAGGTCATATCGATTACCTAGAAAAAGCCTCCACAAAAGGCACAAAGCTAATTGTAGCGATCAACACTGACCAGTCAGTGAGCAAAATAAAAGGCTCAAATAGACCCATTCAAACAGAATACGCAAGGGCTAGAATGCTTGCGGCATTGGCTTTTGTAGATGCCGTTACGTATTTTGGTGAGGAAACTCCAATCGGATTAATTGAACAGATTATACCAGACGTATTGGTAAAAGGAAATGATTACGCAATAGAGAACATTGTGGGTTCTGATATCGTAATGAGAAACGGTGGAAAAGTAGAAACTCTCGAATTAGTTTCTGGCTACTCAACCACAAAAATTATCGAAAAAATAAAAACAACTTAATATGATTTGGATCATTTTCATTGGTTTCATGATTATCAGCTATGCGGTAAGTTCGAAACTAAAATCAAAATTCAAGAAGTATTCACAAATACCTCTTACTGCAAACCTTACAGGTGCCCAGATTGCGGAAGCTATGCTTAGAGATCACGGGATCACTGATGCGAGAGTAGTTTCCGTAGAAGGGCGACTAACAGACCATTACAATCCCGCAGACAAAACTGTAAACTTAAGCCCAGATGTGTATCATGGCAGAAGTGCAGCCGCGGTGGCCGTTGCAGCACACGAATGTGGGCACGCTGTGCAACATGCAACTGCATACAGCATGTTAGAATTCCGCTCTGCTATGGTCCCTGTACAAAATGCGAGTGGTAAAATTTTAAACATTGTTGTTCTACTAAGTATTTTTGGAGGAGCCTTGTTAGCAAATCTTCCTTACGAGTTTATAGGAGTATTGATTGTAGGCACCTATTCTGTCTTAACATTGTTTTCGGTAATAACTCTCCCAGTAGAATTTGATGCAAGTAAAAGAGCTTTAGCTTGGATAGATAAAAGAGGAGTAGTTACAAGTGCGGAGTATGACATGGCAAAGGATGCCCTCAAATGGGCAGCTATGACTTACATTGTAGCAGCCATTGCCTCTATTGTAACATTATTGTATTATGCCACAATGTTCTTTGGAGGAAGAGATTAAATTTGTTTAATTCGACCTTTATTTAGATGATTTGGGCAAAACACAAAAGATTATTTTATTATGAATTTTTCATTGACAGAAGAGCAAATTGCGGTAAGAGATGCGGCGAGAGAATTTGCACAAATAGAATTGCTTCCGGGTGTGATTGAGAGAGATGAAACCCAAACTTTTCCAACATCCCAAATTAAAAAAATGGGAGAGCTCGGTTTTATGGGTATGATGGTTGATCCCAAATATGGAGGCGGAGGAATGGATTCAATTTCTTACGTTCTCGCAATGGAAGAAATATCTAAAGTCGACGCTTCTGCATCTGTAGTGATGTCAGTAAACAACTCTCTTATATGCTGGGGAATTGAAAAATATGGAACCGAGGAACAAAGACAAAAGTATCTGCCTGATTTAGCATCAGGAAAGAAAATCGGAGCATTCTGTCTTTCAGAACCAGAGGCAGGGTCGGACGCAACTTCTCAAAGAACCGAAGCACTGGATAAAGGTGATCATTACCTTCTGAATGGAACAAAAAATTGGATTACCAATGGTAATAGTGCGTCGATATACATTGTAATTGCTCAAACAGACAGAGAAAAAGGGCATAAAGGAATAAATGCCCTCATTGTAGAAAGAGAGTCTGACGGGTTTGTAGTTGGAAAAAAGGAGCAAAAAATGGGCATCAGAGGGTCTGATACCCATTCATTGATGTTCCAAGATGTGAAAGTGCCAAAGGAAAATAGAATCGGAGCTGATGGCTTCGGGTTCAGCTTTGCCATGGAGACCTTAAATGGCGGGAGGATTGGTATAGCAGCACAAGCATTAGGAATTGCCTCTGGTGCGTACGAGTTGGCTTTGCAATATTCGAAAGAAAGAAAGGCTTTCGGGAAGCCCATCCACCAACATCAAGCGATCTCATTCAAATTGGCTGATATGGCCACAGAAATCGAGGCAGCACGCCTATTATGCTTTAAGGCTGCTACTTTGAAAGATCTCAAACAAGACTTCTCAATGTACTCAGCAATGGCCAAATTATATGCGTCAAAAGTTGCAAACGAAATAGCCTCCGAAGCTGTACAAGTACATGGTGGCTATGGCTATGTCAAAGAATATCATGTAGAAAGATTGATGAGGGATGCCAAAATCACGCAGATATATGAAGGCACGTCAGAAATTCAAAAGCTTGTGATTTCCAGACATATATTGAAATAGTCATAAATTTTTTATTTATAAATAGCTGATTTACAAATATTTAGATTTATGCTTAACTGAATATTGGCTCTATGGTTGCAACTTTCAAATATTCTGGTTAGTTTTAAGTGAAATATTACAAAACCCTATAAATCAAAATCCACTTTACTAAAGAAAATGCCATGGAAGATTATAATAAAATAATTGAATCTTTAGGGATTAAGTTTCTTAAAGCTTCCAAAACGAAAGTATTACACCCGATTACCGTTGACAATTATTACGATGTAGAAAATAGCATCGTTTTATTGAATAAGTGTGGTGTAAGGTTTGGTAAATACGATGAGGTTGCAATGGCAGAAGAAGTATTGTTTATGCCTGCCGGCAGAACGACTACGATTACCTTCGGCACTGGTCCATCTGTTCGTCTATCCAACGATGAGTTTTTAACTACGAAGAAGAAATACCTCAGCACGTTCACTGCTGAAGATTCTAAAGACAAAAACTCTGAGTTTTACAGTTCTATATCATTTGAAACTAAAGTTTTCAATTCTGTAAACTTTTTTACCTCCTTAGATATTCCACCTTTCGTCATTCGAAATAATCAAAAAGTAGTTGACCTGATAGAAAAGCTTATAAGTGAGAAGCATTCACATAAGCCAGGTAAAGATAGAGTTGTTAGCTTACTAATGGAGCAAATCGTAGTAGAAGTTATACGCCATCTCCTTGACAACCGCATGTTTGTAGAGCAACTTACAACAAATTCGACCTACTTTAAGGATCCGCGTCTCATTGATATCTTTGCTTATATTAAGGAAGAATTAGGCGGTGATCTATCCAACAAGGTATTGGCTAGAGTTGCGAATGTATCTGAAGATTACGTAGGTCAATATTTCAAAATGCTAACAGGTATCAATCCTCAGGATTATATTGAATATCAACGCATGGAGGAAGCAGTAAACCTACTTAGAACTACCAAAAAGAGTATCCGTGATATTGGACATGAAATAGGCTATAAAGACACGGCTTATTTCTGTAGAAGATTCAAAATGATGTTTGGCATACCAGCAGGCAAGATGCGTCGTAGAGAATCACTTATGAACGTCTAATAGAGAATTAAACAAATTCACTTTTTCAGAAACCTCAATCAAAAGATTGAGGTTTTTTTCTATCCCATTTCCTACTACTATCACGTCCGCACCGGCTTCCATGGCAATTTGAGCCTTTTCGGCTGAAGTTATTCCACCGCCCACAATCAAAGGTACATTTACAGATCGTTGCACCATCGAAATCATTTTAGCATCAATCGGTCTTTTTGATCCACTGCCAGCATCCATATATATCAATTGCATGCCTAGCATCTCACCCGCCATGGCAGTACAAGCAGCCAGTGATGGCTTATCAGAAGGAATTGGTAATGTGTGGCTCATATAACTTGCACTTGTAGGATGCCCTGAGTCAATAAGCATATAACCAGTCGGCACAATTTCCAATTGGCTTCTTTTCAATAGAGGTGCTGCTATCACATGCTGACCAATGAGTAATTCAGGATTTCTACCAGAAATTAAAGAAATAAATAAAATGCCATCAGCCCGTAGATCGATCTGCATGCTGTTGCCGGGAAACAAAACCACTGGAATATCTGTATGATCCTTCAGCCATTGCACTACCTGATAGAGATTGTTATGCGTGAGCAGACTCCCTCCAACCAAAAAGTAATCGATCTTATTTTCTACGCTCATGTGCGCCAATCGCTGTAGCGTATTAGTATCTAATACCTTATCTGGGTCTATTAATACCGCAAAGGCCTTTTTACCCTCCCGACTTAGGTGCTGAAGATTACTGAGTATTTTCTTGTTCACTAGTAGAATTATTGTTGATCGATGACAAATAGTCAACTAATTTTTGTTTTGCAAAAGCAACAATCATGTAAGCCGCTTGATGCTTTATTTCTCGTAACAATCCAGATTCTTGCCGTAAAGGCTCTGGATAATAATATTGCTGATCATTTAATTTTAGAGCAGCTTTCTTCTTTGACTTACCCTTTTTCCCACTGAACAGCCAATATGAAACAATCATTGCACCACCGGCAACAGCAAGAACCTTTCCCCATTTATTAAGATCGCTCTTAATATCGCCAATTTGAGAATCCATCTTCAGTAGATAATCCTCACTCTTCTGGCTGAGAATCTTCTTTTTTATCTCCAGATCTTCCATTTTCTTTATCGATTGATTCAGCTGAATAATTAATCATTTTATAAATTATTTGCTGCCAAAAGGGAGCATTTCTTGTCAAATACAAAACTGCAAAAAATAACAAATACGCTATGGCTACAATACCGAATCCAAAAAATGTATTTCCAAAAACACTATTAAGATAGAGAGAAAGTGTAATACTTGCAAAAATCACAAAAAGGCTGAACGTGAGCAAAAAAAATGTAAAGAGTAGAAATCGAGAGATTCCCTTTGCAAGTTCTTCCTTGGCCTCCATTTTGAAAAGATCTATTCGGGTTTCGAGAAACCCGATTAAGTTTTGTACTAAGTCCTCCAATTTCGGTAATCCAAACAATTTCATCTTATTTAAAGGTTAAAATCACCCTTTTTAACGTAATCAAAGTTAGGCAAATAATTAGTCAATAGAAATTTATTAACCTAAGAGCAAAAATTATTATAATAAACCATTGAGAATTTTGAGGTTAACAATTTGGTAACATTAAATCTGAAAACAATTTCTACTTTTGTGCAGCAATTTGTGACCCGCCATATTTTACCATCATAAGTAAATAAATCCTTATAAATGTCATCAAAGCAATCAACTCCGTCTTCCTCTGTAGGAACTAGTGCATTGTCGAGGCTTAATACTAACATAAGGAAAGAAAGAGGATTTCTAATTATAATAATTGGTCTTTTAGTTATCAGTGGGTTGGTTTTTAAAAATCCGACCTTAGCGATGTGGTTGGCATTTCTACTTGCAGGATACTCAGCTATAGCCAACGATAGTATTCAAACTATCGGAACGTTTATTTCTTCCAACGGAAATCGTAAATGGTATTGGCTTTGGCTCTACATGGGTAGCATATTTGTCATCACCCTTACCTATAGTTTTGTTGTAAATGATGGCGATGTATCCTATCAACGCTTGAACACGCCCGGCCTTGATGTAGCGCCAGCTACTTTTGAATTTTTGCAGGTTGCCGCCCCGATTATCTTACTTATCCTTACCCGGCTCAGGATGCCTGTGTCTACGTCCATTTTGCTATTAAGTGCTTTTTCTACCAGAAGCAGCTCTATCGGAAGTATCTTGTTGAAAAGTTTCACGGGCTATATATTAGCCTTTTTTGTAGCAATCATTATCTGGGTTCTGATCACTAGGTGGTTGGAAAATAAAGTGAAAAATAAAGCTGCCAGCAAATGGTGGACACCCTTCCAATGGATCACTAGCGGTACTTTGTGGGCAGTATGGATTATGCAAGATGTTTCTAATATCGCCGTTGTTTTGCCAAGACAGTTAGAGTTGTGGGAGTTTCTAATTATGGCTGGCTACCTCTTCGCTGGTCTAGGTGTGTTGTTTTATTTGAAAGGCGATAAAATTCAAGGAATTGTAAATGAAAAAGCAGATGTGACAGATGTAAGAGCTGCAACCATTGTAGATATCGTTTACGCAGCATTACTCTTCTATCTCAAGGTGATAAGCACTATTCCCATAAGTACCACCTGGGTATTCTTAGGCCTATTGGGCGGGAGGGAAATTGCCATCAATATGATGAAAACTAACCCAGCAAGAAGAGTAAAAGGAATTCAGAAAGCATTAGGGCTGGTTCGAAAGGACGCACTTTATGCAGGCATAGGATTATTAGTCTCCATTATATTGGCTTTATCGATTAACGAAACAATGCGAACAGAGTTGATAAATATGGTTTGGCCTGATTAAGTAGCCAAGCTTTATGCTAACTCTGAAATGGCCAACCAAGCCATTAAGCCTGCTCCAATTTCGAGGGAATCTTCGTCTATATCAAATGTTGGAGTATGAACACCTGATATGATTCCCTTTTCTTCATTTCTGGTTCCTAATCTATAAAAGCAAGCGTCAATTTCTTGAGAATAATAGGAGAAGTCTTCCGAAGCCATCCAAATATCCAAATCAAGAACGTTGGTAGCACCTAGATAATCAATGGCAGCAATTTTCGAACGATTAGTCAACTCAGGTTCATTTTCTAAATATGGGTAGCCATCCACAATATTTACCTCACATTGGCCTCCCATGCTTTGCGCAAGTCCTTCGGCCAATTTACGAATTCGCAATTTTGCATCCGCCCTCCATTTCTCATTTAAGGTTCGAAAAGTCCCTTTAATCTTCACCTCATTAGGAATTACATTGGTAGCACCTAAGCCTTCAATATGCCCGAAAGAAAGAACAGAAGGAACCTTTGGATTTGCGTTTCTACTTACAATTTGCTGTAAGGCCACGATTAAATGAGCACTAATTAAAATTGGATCGACGGTATTATCTGGCATAGCAGCATGGCCACCTTTACCTCTTACGGTAATATATATCTCATCTGCACTCGCCATATACAAGCCTGATCGAAAACCTACTTTGCCAACAGGAATAAGCGGCATTACATGTTGACCAAGAATAGCTTTTGGTGCAGGATTTTGCAATGCCCCATCCTTTATCATTAATGAAGCACCACCAGGAGCCACCTCTTCTCCAGGTTGGAAAATCAATTTAATACTTCCTTCAAAATCATTGCGTAAACTATGCAAAATACGCGCTGCACCCAAAAGAGATGATGTATGGGCATCATGACCACAAGCATGCATTACTCCTGGCTTTGTAGATCGGTACGGCACTTCGTTCGCTTCAATAATCGGTAAAGCATCCATATCTGCCCTCAGGGCAACCACTTTCTTTGATGGGTTCCTTCCTTCAATGAGCGCCGTTAGCCCAGTTCCCGCCACTCCAATGGTTGGATTTAAGCCAATGCTCCTTAATTCTGCTTCCACAAATGAAGCCGTTTCAAATTCTTGAAAGGATAGTTCGGGATTTGCATGCAAATGTCTGCGAATTCCAATTACTGAAGGAGCCAATTGCTTTGCTAGCTCTTGTACTTTGCTTTTCAAATCATTCATTTCTCAAACTCCTCCTTTCAGGAACGATCAACGTACTTGGATAGTCAGGTTTCAACAATTGATAAATTTGTAGAGCCTCAACCCTTTCTGCATAAAAACCGATCTTCACCTTATAATTTGGCTGCTCGTAGGTAATTTCTGGGTTGATGTCCTCATTGGCTTCCATAATTTTACTCCGAGTTTCTGTTGCCAATGTCCTGCTGCCACCAGAATACACTTGAATCGAATATCCCTCTAAAAAGCCTCTATTCCTATTTTTGGCAGTCAAGGAATCCAGCACGATATTTACATCACGTGTAACATCGCTTGTGGGTGTTACAAAAGGCGACTTGGTGGTCTGCATTACTTCCTCCTTTTCTGCTACAGATTGAGGTTTCATACGCAGGCTCGATAAGTCTTCTGAATAGCTCGCTGGAAGACTAGGCGACTTACTGCTCTTTGCAGGGACACAGCTTGCAAATGCTATTATTAGCAATACGATTAATAAGCCATTTATCCTTTTCATAAAAAATTAGGAGTCGATAATTACACAACGATTACTCTTAACGTCTTCCTCTACGGTTTTAAATTTTACATCCTTTTTCAATGTGCCATCCGGATACTGAACAGTCACTTTATCATTTCGGCCCATTATTTTTTCCGATTTAATAGGCATTGTCTTCTCTACTGGTGGGCGATTTGCAGGAATTGGAGCTCCGCTTCCTCTAGAAAGTAATGATTTTGAATCCTCTTTACTCTCTTTGTAATTTTGCTCTCTTTGTTTAGCAGCTTTTGCTTCTTTCACATCATCATTTGGCTTAAGCGGGAGGATGGCTTTGCTCAAGAAAGTAACCGACTCTTCATTTATTCTTTCTGTAAGCTTTTTGAATAGCTCAAATGCTTCGAACTTGTAGATTAGCAAAGGATCTTTCTGCTCATAAACCGCATTCTGCACAGATTGCTTCAAATCATCCATATCTCTCAAATGTTCCTTCCATACATTGTCAATTATTGCCAAAGTGGATGCTTTCTCCATGCTATGGATTAACTCTTCTCCATTTGAATCTACAGATTTTTTCAAATCGGCGATCACACCAATTTGTTTATTGCCATCAGAGAAGGGAACAAGGATTTCCTTGACAGTTGCACCGCGGTTTTCTAACACACTGCGTAGCACTGGCACGGCCATTAGACACACTTTCGCATTCTTATCTTGATATCCCTTGTAGGTTTCGTCAAATAGCTTGTATGCCAAATCACTTGGGTTAATGGCCTTCAATTCAGCTTCTTCAAGCTCGTATGAAATCCCCAACAAACTTATCGTATCCAATTTGAATGCCTCAAGATCCTCCGAGGCTTTTGCTTTATTTACAATACTTTCACAGGTATCAAACATCATATTGACGATGTCCAAAGAAAGTCGCGCACCAAATAGTGCATTTCTACGCTTTTTGTATATAACCTCTCGTTGAGAGTTCATTACATCATCGTATTCGAGCAATCGCTTTCGTATTCCAAAGTTGTTTTCTTCTACTTTCTTTTGGGCTCTTTCGATGGATTTTGTGATCATAGAATGCTGAATAACTTCCCCATCCTCTAGACCCAATCGATCCATTAGTTTAGCAATTCTTTCGGACCCAAAAAGACGCATTAGGTTATCCTCTAAAGAAACAAAGAATTGAGTAGATCCAGGATCCCCTTGGCGGCCCGATCTACCTCTCAGCTGCCTATCTACTCGCCTTGATTCGTGGCGTTCGGTACCTATAATCGCCAAACCTCCCGCCTTTTTAGAGTCTGCGCTCAATTTGATATCGGTACCTCTACCTGCCATGTTGGTAGCTATCGTCACCGCTCCAGGCTGTCCTGCTCCCGCCACAATTTCAGCTTCTCGCTGGTGTTGTTTAGCATTCAATACCTGATGCGTTATTTTCTTAATGGTAAGCATCCTGCTCAATAGCTCAGAAATTTCTACAGAAGTAGTACCGACAAGGACTGGCCTACCTTTAGCAGTAAGATCTTGTATTTCGTTTGCTACCGCGTTGAATTTTTCTCTCGTTGTTTTGAAAACAAAATCTTGGCGATCATCACGGACTATGGGTCTATTAGTAGGAATTACAACTACATCAAGCTTATAAATTTCCCAAAATTCACCTGCTTCTGTCTCTGCAGTACCCGTCATACCACTTAGCTTGTGATACATACGGAAGTAGTTTTGCAAAGTAATGGTCGCATAGGTTTGTGAGGCATCTTCTACTTTCACATTTTCCTTCGCTTCTATCGCTTGATGCAAGCCATCAGAATACCTGCGGCCATCCAAGACCCTACCTGTTTGCTCATCAACTATTTTTACTTTGCTATCGGCAAGAATGTATTCAGTATCCTTTTCGAACAGCGTATACGCTTTCAACAATTGGTTAATGGTGTGTATCCTTTGCCCTTTTATCGAATAATCTTTGATAAGTTGATCCTTTTGCGTCTTCTTTTCTTCTGGTGTTAAATCTTCCGCCTTACTAATTTGGTGAGTTTCAAATCCAATATCAGGCAATATGAAGAAATTAATATCTTCGCCTTCCGCTGTAATTAGTTCTGTTCCCTTTTCTGTCATTTGCACCTGATTGCTCTTTTCCTCAATGGTGAAGTAAAGTGGCTCATCAGCCTCAGGCATCAAACGAGAATTATCAGCTAAATAATAGTTTTCGGTTTTTTGCAGGATCGAACGCATGCCAGCTTCGCTTAAGAACTTGATAAGTGGCTTGTATTTTGGAAAACCTCTATGCACTCTAAATAAGGCTGTACCCCCTTCAGCTTCGTTTCCGTCAGCAATGAGCTTTTTGGCTTCATTCAGATATTGGCCGATTAATTTCTTTTGAACGTCAACTAATTTGGCAATCCTAGGCTTCATCTCATGGAATTCATGCTGATCGCCTTTTGGAACTGGCCCTGAAATAATGAGCGGTGTTCTTGCTTCATCAATCAACACAGAATCGACCTCATCGATCATAGCAAAGTGATGGCCTTTTTGCACCAAATCTTTTACCTCACGAGACATATTATCCCTTAAGTAATCAAAGCCAAATTCATTATTGGTACCGTAAGTAATATCGGCCAAATATGCCTGGCGGCGCATTTCCGAGTTGGACTGATGCTTATCTATGCAGTCTACATTCATTCCAAAAAACTGGAATAATGGAGCCATCCATTCGGAATCCCTCTTTGCAAGGTAGTCGTTTACGGTTACGATGTGAACTCCTCTTCGTGCTAGCGCATTTAGGAAAGCAGGGAAGGTAGCGACAAGTGTTTTACCTTCTCCTGTGGCCATTTCTGCTACTTTACCTTGATGCAATACTACGCCCCCTATAATTTGCACATCGTAGTGCAGCATATCCCATTCTAGCTCATTGCCAGCAACCACCCATTTGTTGCCCCAAATGGCTTTATCACCCTCAATTTGAACATGCTTGCATTTTATGGCAAATCCACGATCATAATCCAATGCTGTTACTTCCAGTTTGCCGTTTTCTTTCAATCTTCGAGCGGTTTCACGGATGATCGCAAAAGCACGCGGGAGGACAATTTCTAAAACTTCTTCGAGCTTTTTATTACGCTCAAGTTCTAGTCGATCTACTTCTTTGAATATATCCTCTTTTGCATCAAGATCAGCATCTGGAGTATTATCGGCCTTTTCTTTCTGATTGGCGATTTGATCGTCAATTTCTTTTAGGTAAGCATCTATTTCATCACGAATTGCTTGAGCAACCGCCCTTAATTCATCATCGCTTATTTTAGGTAACTTAACGTATTCATCATTTACCTTTTGAACGTAAGGCAATAACTCCTTTACGTCTCTGTCTGATTTAGTACCAAATAATTTGGTTAAACCTTTCGTCAAGAAATTCAGCATCAGTATTATTTTTTATAAGAAGGTAAAATTAATTTCTTTTTGTTAGAAACAGGTAATTATCTGTAAACAGTCTTCGCTATAACTCGAATTCACCCTGAAAGACCTTAACGGCTGGGCCAATTAAGTGTATATCAGAATACCTACCTCCCGCATTTTTGAAAAAGGAAACTTGCAAATCACCACCTTTAGTACGCACATAAACTGGACTTTGGAAGCCTAATTCGGAAGCGGTTAGCGCTGCACCTGCAACACCCGTACCGCAAGACAAGGTTTCATCCTCAACGCCTCTTTCGTAGGTTCGAATTTGGAGGGAATTATCATCAACATGTAATTCAACAAAATTTACATTTGTACCATTCGGTTCGAATGACTCTGAGTTTCGAATTTTTCTTCCTTGGCTTACTACGTCAATGTTTTGTACCGACTGCACAAGTTTAATGTAATGTGGAGATCCTGTGTTTACAAAGTAATCTTCCTCAATAACATCTATCTTATTGACATCAGCCATGCTTAAGTGAATTTGATTGTTTTCGATAAAGGCCGAATGCACACCATCGTAGGCCAAAAATATTGCCCTATCTTTTATCAATTTCAAATCTCTTGCAAAAGCTATGGCGCATCTACTCCCATTTCCACAAAGACTTTGGCTACCATCAGGATTGTAGTAGACCATTTCGAAATCGTAATCTGTGTGAAGCTGGATAAGAATGACCCCATCTGCCCCTATGCCAAAATGTCTGTGACAAAGCGTTGGGATATGATTGCGAAAAGTTGACCCAAGGAGCCCTTCTCGGTTATCAATCATTATAAAGTCGTTTCCAGTACCGTGATACTTGTAAAAAGGGGTTTGCATGCTTTAAATTTGAGATAGTTCAAAATTATCCAAAATCAAGCCGTAATCACAATTGAGGGAAAATAAAAAAGAGGCCGAAGCCTCTTTCCTTTATGGTTTTGATGAAGTAATTTTTTCCTTGATTCTTGCCGCTTTTCCTTGGCGTCCTCGTAGGTAATAAAGTTTAGCTCTTTTTACAGAACCTCTTCTCAAGACTTCAATTTTATCAATACTTGGTGATAACAAAGGGAAAATTCTTTCCACACCCACCCCGTTAGAAATTTTTCTAACGGTAAATGTTTCACCATTTGTACTCTTGTTCTTGCGCTGGATTACGGTTCCTTGGAACTGCTGAACACGCTCCTTGTTACCTTCTGTAATGCGCACGTGTACATTAACTGTATCACCAGATTTGAAAGTTGGAAAACCTTCTCTCTTTGGTTGGTATTCTTGTTCTATGAATTTAATCAGGTCGCTCATTTTGGCAAAAGATTATAGCCCGTTGAAAATGGGACTGCAAATATACGTAAAGTTTCTAATTCTCTAAATGTAATGGAAAAATTATTGATCCTCGCCTAACTCAGGCCTGCGAGTTTTTGTTCTTTCCACAGCTTGATCGAATCGCCAGGCATTTATGTTTGCCTCATGACCCGAAAGCAACACCTCAGGTACAGACCAATCATTATATATAGCTGGTCGAGTATATACTGGCGCGGCTACAAGGCCATCCTGAAATGAATCTGTCAAGGCGGATGTTTCGTCAGACAATACTCCCGGCAAAAGCCGAATAATAGAATCTGCCAATACAGCTGCAGCTAATTCCCCTCCTGACAATACATAATTCCCAATACTGATTTCTTTGGTAGTCAGATGCTGCCGCACTCTTTCGTCCACTCCTTTGTAATGCCCACACAGTATGATGAGGTTATTACATAAAGTCAGGCCATTGACCATTGGCTGATCGAGCAATTCACCATCTGGACTCATGTAGATTACTTCATCGTAGTCTCTTTCGGCTTTTAAGGCTGAAATACACTTATCGATAGGCTCAATCATCATTACCATGCCTGCACCTCCACCAAATGCATAATCATCTACATTTTTATTTTTTTTGGTGGTATAGTCTCGCAAGTCATGTACATGAACTTCTACAAGTCCTTTGTCCTGCGCCCGCTTGAGTATGGAATGCGAAAATGGGCTATCCAATAAGCGAGGTAAGCATGTCATGATGTCAATTCTCATGAATCAATCAATTTTCCTCAGAAAGGTAAATGTCTAACAATCCGTCTGGAAGGGATACATAGATTACTTTGGAGCTTTTATGAACACTGGTAAGGATGGTATCGACCATTGGGATAAGGATTTCTTTTCCGTCCTTGTCCACAATTAATAGATCCTGTCCAGCTCTTGATGCCACTTCCTTCGCAATACCAACATTTCCATTTTTATCGTCTTCTACCTGCATTCCTACAAGTTCATGGAAATAGTATTGGTCATCTGGTAACAACGGGAGGATGGATAGAGGTAAAAACAACTTTGAGCCTGTAAGCTCTGCCGCAGCCTCATAGTTATCTACATCTTCAAATTGAATCAAAGCCCTTTCTCCCTTAATATGAAGATCTGTGATAAAAAAAGGAATCAGATTTCCAGATTGCTCTAGGAAAACTGATTCCAGTTCTTCGTAATCATCAGGGAAATCCACATCGAGCAAAATCCAAAGCTCTCCTTTCAGACCGTGAGGTTTGATGATATGCCCAAACTCAAAACAATCATCTTTCCTCATCCCTTAAATATTATTAGGCTTTTGGCTCTTCTGTGGCATCCCCCTCGGCAGCAGGAGCATCATTTGCTTCTGCTTCGTTTGTTGGAGCTTCCTCATTTGTAGACTCTACTGTAGCAACTTTCTCAGTAGCCGGCTCTTCTGCCGCAGCTTCCGCTGGAGCAACTTCCTCAGCAGCCGGCTCTTCTGCCGCAGCTTCTTCGTTTGTAGCCTCTACTGTAGCAGATTCCTCAATAGCCGGCTCTTCTGCCGCAGCTGGTTCTTCTACCGCAACTTCTTCAGCAGATGGTTCTTCAACCACTACATTTTTAGCTTTAATCGCTTCAGCACGAGCTTCTTTCACTTTAGCTTCAGCTTCAAATTTCGCTTTCTCACGAACTGCTTTCTCAGTAGCAAGCGATTCCACCTTACCAGTGATTGCGGAGTCTTTACCTGATTTCCAAGCATCGTACTTAGCATCGGCTTGGTCTTGTGTAAGAGCTTCTTTTATAACACCAATTTGAAGGTGTTTTCTCAAGAGAACCCCACGATACGAAAGCAAAGCCTTTACCGTATCAGTTGGTTGGGCTCCATTCATTACCCACTTAAATGCTTTCTCTTCATCAAGCACTATAGTAGCTGGGTTTGTGTTTGGATTGTAAGTACCCAATTTCTCAATAAAGCGACCATCGCGTGGTGCTCTAGCGTCAGCAACAACTACATCGTACATTGCTTGTTTTTTGCGACCTCTACGGGCCAATCTGATTTTTACTGCCATTTTTGTTTTTGTGTGGTGCGGAGCTCGTCCGCTGTTCAAAATTTTGGACTGCAAAGATACTGAAATATCTGATAATCATAACAGAAGAATAAATTACTTTTTTCAATCCTCCCGCTTTTACGCAATTAGTTGATGACTAGCGTTATCAATGGATCACTTGAGCCTCTTTTAAAAGCTATTGAAACTAATTTAATTCTTGCCATTCTATTATCAAGCCATTAACTTTGTTACTACGGTTAAATGGCTTGACTCTATTTAATCATCAATTCAACCTACTGAAAATCAATAAATATTTGTGTAACCGAATATACAATTTTTTATAAACAATTAGGCTGTTTATCTTTGCCTTGAAACAATAAGCAAATGGATCGTTACTCCTATATCTCAAACGCTCACGGTAATTACATCGGAGAGCTGTACAAAACATACAAAACCAATCCGGAATCACTTGATACCTCATGGCAAAAGTTCTTCGAAGGATTTGAGTTTTCGGAAGCCTATTCGGAAGAAAATGGGCATCAAGCACCTCCTAGCACTCCCTCAGCCGACGAAAGAGAATTAAAGGTAAGAAACTTGATTCATGCCTATCGTACTAGAGGTCATTTGAAGGCAAAAACAAACCCGGTAAGGGAAAGAAGAGATCACAAGGCATTTCTTGAACCATCTGATTTTGGTCTAACTGAAGCTGACTTGGAGGTAGAGTTTAATGCTGGACAGGAAATCGGCATTGGTAGAGCCACATTAGATAAAATTATTGAGGCTCTGAAATATATTTACGAAGGCGCTGTAGGTTTCGAATATATGTATATCCGCGATCCGGAAATTTTGGATTGGTTCAAACAAAAAACAGAAAAAGCAGCTCTCGCTCACAACCCTTCCCTGGAGCAAAAGAAGAGAATTCTGTCGAAGCTGAACGAAGCAGCTATATTCGAAAACTTCCTTCACACGAAATATATAGGACAGAAAAGATTCTCTTTAGAAGGTGGAGAAAGCACCATACCTGCCTTGGATGCGATCATCAATAAAGCCGGTGAGTTTGGCGTGAAAGAAGCCATGATTGGGATGACTCACAGAGGCCGATTAAATGTGCTTGCCAATATTATGGGTAAAACTTACGAGCATATTTTCAATGAATTTGAAGGAACGGCAGTACCCGATTTGACTATGGGCGATGGTGACGTAAAATACCATATAGGGTATAGTTCAGAAATCACTACGCCATCCGGCAACAAGCTGAATTTGAAGCTTGCACCAAACCCATCACACTTAGAGGCAGTGAATCCTGTGGTAGAAGGTTACTTACGAGCTAAGGCAGATGCCATGTATGGCAATGCTTATGATAAAATACTTCCAATTGTAATACATGGAGATGCAGCTTTAGCTGGCCAAGGGATTGTGTATGAGGTGGCTCAAATGTCAAAATTGGATGGTTATCACACAGGCGGTACCATTCATTTTGTGATTAACAATCAGGTAGGTTTTACCACTGATTATGACGACGCAAGATCATCCATATACTGTACAGATGTAGCCAAAGTAATTGACGCGCCGGTTTTACATGTAAATGGCGACGACCCAGAGGCTGTAGTATTCTGTGTAGAAATGGCTGTCGAATTCCGTCAGAAATTCAATCAAGATATATATATCGACATGCTTTGCTATCGCAGACATGGCCATAATGAAAGTGATGAGCCAAAGTTTACTCAGCCCGCACTTTACAACATCATTTCTAAGCACCCAAATCCACGGGAGTTGTATAACAAAAAGCTAATTGAGCGTGGCGATGTGGATGCTAAATTAGCGGAAACGATGGATTCTGAATTCCGCCAGTTATTGCAAGACAGGCTCAATTTGGTGAAACAAAGTAACCTCCCCTACCAATACCAACCCTTGGAAAAAGAGTGGCAAAATCTACGTAGATCCAAGCCGCAAGATTTTGAATCATCACCAGATACTGGCGTGTCGCAGGAAGTCATTGATAAAGTAGCCAAATGCCTTACCACCATCCCAAAAGGATTTAAGCCACTGAAGCAAATCGACAAATTGCTGAAGCAACGTAAGGATATGTTTGGCAAGGAAAAGAGCCTAAACTGGGCTGCAGCTGAACTTTTGGCTTACGGAACCATTCTGAATGAAGGAAAAATTGTGCGACTTTCGGGTCAAGATTGTTTGAGAGGCACCTTCTCTCATCGCCATGCTGTTATTAGAGACGCAGAGACCAGTAAGGCGTATACAAGCCTTGCAAACTTAGACGAAAATCAAGGTAAATTCCACATTTACAATTCTTTACTTTCAGAATTTGGTGTAGTGGGTTTTGAATTTGGATATGCCATGGCCAATCCGAATGCATTGACTATTTGGGAAGCCCAGTTTGGTGACTTTGCCAATGGCGCACAAGTAATGATCGACCAATTCATCAGCTGCTCGGAAACGAAATGGCAGAGAATGAATGGCTTGGTTCTTCTCCTCCCGCATGGATACGAAGGCCAAGGGCCGGAACACTCCAATGCAAGACCAGAGCGTTTCTTGCAGCTATCTGCAGAATACAATATGGTGGTAGCAAATATTACCGAGCCGTCCAACTTCTTTCACTTATTACGCCGCCAGCTTACGTGGCCATTCCGCAAGCCATGTGTAGTCATGTCGCCAAAATCCCTGCTTCGCCATCCAAAAGTGGTTTCTCCGGTTGAGGAATTTACAAAAGGTGGTTTTCGTGAGGTAATAGACGATACGTATGCAGACAAGAAAAAGGTAAAAAAAGTATTGCTATGTTCTGGTAAGATTTTCTTCGATTTGCAAGAAGAGCAAGAGAAGCAAGAACGTAAAGATGTGGCCATTGTTAGACTAGAACAATTGCATCCTTACCCGAAAACGAAAATTGAAAACTTGCTGGAAGAATATAAAGACGCTAAAGTTTTCTGGGTACAAGAAGAACCAGAAAACATGGGTGCATTTGGGTATATCAATAGGGTATTCCGCCATATAGAAATGGGCGTAATTTCCCGCAAGCCAAGCGCATCACCTGCTACAGGGTATGGCAGCGCACATGCAAAAGAGCAGGCCTCCATTATTCAACAAGCTTTTTCCTAACTAAATCAACACGCTAACAATCGTATCATGAGTGTAGAAATAAAAGTGCCTCAAGTGGGCGAATCCATCACAGAAGTAACCATTGCCTCTTGGTTGAAAAAAGATGGTGAGCAAGTAAAAATGGACGAAGTAATAGCTGAATTAGAATCAGATAAAGCCACTTTTGAGCTTACTGCTGAGGCATCAGGAGTATTAAAAATAATGGCTGAAGAAGGAGAAACGGTAGAAATAGGAGCCACTCTTTGCACAATAGAAGAAGGTGAAGCAATAGAAGAAGCTAGCAAAGTTGAAAAGGAAGAAGCTCCGTCACATAAAAAAGAGGGCTCTTCGGATACTGAAGTAAAAAAATCAGCGGGAGGTAAATCAGAAATCATCGAAATGCGTGTGCCTACCGTTGGTGAATCTATCACAGAAGTAGTGCTTTCTTCGTGGCTAAAAGCTGATGGAGCTACCGTAAAATTAGACGAAATTATCGCAGAGGTAGATTCTGATAAAGCCACATTCGAATTGCCAGCCGAGGCTACGGGCACACTTCAAATCATCGCTCAAGAAGGTGACACACTAGAAGTAGGTGGGCTAATCTGCAAAATCGAAGTAGCTGAAAACGACGCTGCCGATAGCAAAGCTGAACCAACTAGCAAGAAATCGGCGGAACCTGAAGGTGCCAAAGACAATAAATCAAGCCATGCAGATGGACACCCTTCACCTGCTGCGGCGAAAATACTAGCCGAAAAAGGAATTTCTCCCGAGGCAGTAAAAGGAACAGGTCATGGTGGAAGAATCACCAAGGAAGATGCCTTGAATGCTGAAAAAGCTAAAGCCGATGCTCCTGCCAAAAAAGCAGAAAGCAAACCGCAATCTGCTGAAGTTGCACCAACACCCACTGGCGACAGACATCAAACTCGTCAGAAAATGACGAATTTGAGAAAAACAATCGCTCGCAGATTAGTCACTGTGAAGAATGAAACAGCTATGCTTACCACTTTCAATGAGGTAGACATGAAGCCGATCATGGACGTTCGGAAAAAATATAAGGAAAGCTTTAAGGCGAAATATGAAGTCAATTTGGGCTTTATGTCATTCTTTACCAAAGCAGTGTGCCAGGCATTATTGGAATGGCCATCTGTAAATGCACAAATTGACGGTGAAGAAATTGTTCTCAACGATTTCTGCGATGTGTCTATTGCAGTATCTACCCCGCGCGGATTAGTCGTACCGGTGATAAGAAATGCCGAAAAAATGAGTTTTCAGCAAATCGAAAAGGAAATCCTAAGATTGGCAGGGAAAGCACGTGATGGAAAATTGAGTATTGAAGAAATGACTGGAGGCACATTTACGATTACCAACGGTGGAGTTTTTGGGTCTCTTCTATCCACCCCAATCATCAATGCTCCCCAATCTGCGATTTTGGGAATGCACAATATCGTAGAACGCGCAATGGTGGTCGACGGTGAAATAGTCGTTCGCCCGATGATGTACTTGGCATTGAGTTACGATCACCGAGTTATCGACGGCAGAGAATCTGTGAGCTTCCTAGTGCGTGTAAAACAGCTTCTAGAAGATCCCGCAAGATTGCTTTTAGGCGTTTAATGGATAACTAGAAAGGATCAGTTTCTTTATTGATCCTTTTTTCAATAACATTCAATTTTCATAAAGTCAATTCTAGCAAAGAATTGACAACATGTTTAGATTATGGATTATCAATTAATAATAATCGGATCAGGACCAGGAGGTTATGTTGCTGCAATCAGGGCGGCACAGCTTGGTTTAAAAACTGCATTAATAGAAAAGTATAATACTCTTGGTGGCACCTGTCTCAATGTAGGGTGTATCCCTTCCAAAGCATTATTAGATTCTTCGGAGCATTATCATAATGCTGAGCATACCTTCAAAGAACACGGCATAGACTTGGAAGGCCTAAAAGTAAACCTCCCGCAAATGATCGCTCGTAAGGACGATGTAGTGACCAAAACCTGCGAAGGAGTTGCTTTCTTGATGAAGAAAAACAAGGTCGATGTATTTTATGGAATGGGTTCATTCGAAGATAAAAACACCGTTAAAATCGAATTAAATGAAGGCAGCGAAAAAAAAATCACTGGCGAGAAAATCATTATCGCAACAGGTTCGAAGCCAGCATCCCTTCCTTTTATCAAATTGGATAAGAAAAGAATCCTTACTAGCACGGATGCCCTCAATCTGAAAGAGGTGCCTAAACGAATGATTGTAATAGGTGGCGGAGTAATCGGTATGGAAATGGGTTCTGTTTTCGCCAGATTAGGCACAAAGGTTACGGTAGTAGAATATATGGACAGCATTATTCCAACAATGGACAGTGCGATGGGTAGAGAATTGAAGAAGGCCCTCAAAAAGCTTGATTTCGATTTTTATCTTGGGTATAAGGTGGTAGAAGTAACCAATAAAGGCAAAGAAGTAATTGTAAAAGCTGAAAACAAAAAAGGTGAAACCATAGAATTGAAAGCAGATATCTGCTTGGTATCCATCGGCAGAAAACCTTATACTGATAAGCTTGGACTCGACAAAGCAGGTGTGAAAATGGATGAAAGAGGTCGTGTAGAGGTGGATGAGCATCTTCGGACAAATGTTGATAATATCTATGCAATAGGTGATGTGGTAAAAGGTGCTATGCTTGCTCATAAAGCAGAGGACGAAGGCATTTTTGTAGCAGAGCAAATAGCAGGTCAAAAACCGCACATCAATTACCTGCTGATTCCAAATGTAGTGTACACTTGGCCTGAGGTAGCTGGTGTTGGATACACTGAGGAACAGCTGAAAGAAAAAGGAATTGAATACAAGTCGGGTAGCTTCCCTTTTCGTGCCTTGGGACGCGCAAGAGCAAGTATGGATTTGGACGGGCTGGTAAAAGTGCTTGCTGATAAGAAGACGGATGAAATCTTAGGCGTTCACATGATGGGGCCAAGAACTGCGGATATGATTGCAGAAGCTGTTGTAGCCATGGAATTTCGTGCCTCCGCCGAAGATATTGCTCGTATTTCGCATGCTCACCCTACCTATACAGAAGCTTTCAAAGAAGCCGCATTAGCGGCCACAGACAATAGGGCATTGCACATGTAAGCCTTAACAAAACGAAATATGAATGCTGACTCAATTTATTGAGCCAGCATTTTTTTTATTGGCGGGTTGCAGTGAATGGAAAACTGTCTCCCATTGCATACACATAGCCTTCTATATTGTCATCGTCCACAAAATCGCCAGTCACTTCTACATCAGTTCCCTGAAAATTAAAAGTTGCGTTCATTTTGCGTTCCACAATTTTGATGTTGTTTAGTTTGAAAGTCCCATATCCTGTTGCTTCCAAATCTCCACTCCATACATCTCCGGCGGAAACTAATTGCATGTTTCCATTCATATCACCCAAAGGAGTTCCTGCTATTTTGGTAATCCAAGCACCCTCTGGACTGAATGATTTTGCAGAAGAAGAAGATTTAGTACTTGCACAGCCAACAAGCATCGTCATTATAAATGCGATGAACATAAATGATTTAATAGATTTCATAAAATTTATATTGTTTAGTCGAATTACGGCAATTTAGGTAAAAACACATATTATTTCTTCGAATTTCAGGTTTTTATAATGGGCATTAAACCATAACTTTGAGTCAATTTATCAACATTCATACCTACTCCTAAAAAATGCCTAAAGACAAAAGTCTCAAATCCATCCTCATTATTGGTAGCGGTCCTATCATAATTGGCCAAGCGTGCGAATTCGATTACGCTGGAAGTCAAGCATCAAGATCGCTCAGGGAAGAAGGAATTGAAGTAATCCTTATCAATAGCAACCCTGCTACTATCATGACAGATAAGGTTACTGCGGATCATGTGTATTTAAAGCCTTTAGATAAGAAATCAATCATCGAGATACTGGAAAAACACCAAATCGATGCGGTACTCCCGACCATGGGCGGACAAACTGCCTTGAACCTAGCGATCGATTGCGAAAATGCAGGCATTTGGAAAAAATACGGCGTTAGAATTATTGGTGTAGATATAAAAGCGATTGAAACAACTGAGAATCGTGAGAAATTCAGATTGTTGATGAAGCAATTGGATGTGAACGTTTGTGAGGGAGAAACGGCAACTTCCTTTTTACAAGGAAATGAAATCGCACAGAGAATTGGCTTTCCATTGGTCATTCGTCCATCCTACACGCTAGGTGGGTCGGGTGGTGGATTTGTGAATTCTGCAGAAGATTTTGAGAAAGCACTTACACGTGGGTTGCACGCTTCACCCATCCATGAAGTACTGGTAGAGCAAAGTATATTGGGCTGGAAAGAGTATGAGCTTGAGCTATTAAGAGACAATAATGGAAATGTAATCATTATCTGTTCGATAGAAAATTTTGACCCAATGGGTGTGCATACTGGCGATTCGATCACGGTAGCCCCGGCGATGACATTGCCTGATACGGTTTATCAAAATATGAGAAACCTTGCCATCAAAATGATGAATGGCATTGGACAATTTGCGGGAGGATGTAATGTGCAATTCGCTGTAAACCCTGAAGATGACCAAATTGTAGGTATTGAAATTAACCCAAGGGTATCAAGATCGTCCGCACTTGCTTCTAAAGCCACCGGATATCCGATTGCCAAAGTAGCTGCAAAACTAGCAATAGGGTACAATTTGCATGAATTAAAAAACTCCATCACTAAAACAACTTCAGCGTATTTTGAGCCGGCCATTGACTACGTGATTGTAAAAATACCACGCTGGAATTTCGATAAATTCAAGGGCGCAGATAAATCACTTGGCTTGCAAATGAAATCTGTTGGTGAAGTGATGGGCATTGGTCGCAATTTCCAAGAAGCCCTCCAAAAAGCCTGTCAGTCCCTTGAAATAAAGAGAAATGGATTGGGAGCAGATGGTAAGGAATTGACGGATAGAGAAGCTATTCTATACAGCCTAAAACACCCAAGTTGGAATAGATTATTCCATATTTATGATGCGTTCAAGTTAGGAATTCCATTCAAAACGATCCAAAATCTCACAAAAATCGATAAATGGTTTTTGATGCAAATAGAGGAATTAGTGGCCCTGAATAAGGAAATGGAAAAGTATTCATTGGATACTCTGCCAAGAGAATTGCTACTTGTCGCTAAGAAAAAGGGCTATGCAGATAGACAAATCGCACATTTGGTAGATTGCCTAGAAAGCGAACTACACCAGAAGCGTATTGACTTAGGCATCAACAGAGTGTTCAAAATGGTGGATACATGTGCTGCCGAATTTGAAGCACAAACCCCCTATTTCTACTCTTCATTCGAAGAAGAAAATGAATCGATTGTTACAGATCGTAAAAAAGTAGTCGTGCTAGGATCGGGACCAAATAGAATCGGGCAAGGCATCGAGTTTGATTATTCATGTGTGCATGGCATTCTTGCAGCCAAGGAGTGTGGCTACGAAACCATCATGATCAATTGCAATCCAGAAACTGTATCTACAGACTTCGATATTGCAGACAAGTTATATTTCGAGCCTGTATTTTGGGAGCATATTTATGACATCATACTGCATGAAAAGCCAGAAGGCGTAATCGTGCAACTTGGCGGGCAAACAGCCCTGAAATTGGCAGAGAAACTGGACAAATTTGGCATCAAAATATTGGGTACCGATTTCAAATCGCTCGATTTGGCCGAAGATAGAGGCAGATTCTCTACCTTACTGAAAGAAAACAACATACCCTATCCGGACTTTGGCGTGATTGAAGATGCAGAATCAGCCATTACCCTGTCAAAAGAACTAGGATTTCCTTTGCTCGTACGGCCATCGTATGTACTGGGTGGACAAAGCATGAAAATCGTGATCAACGAGCAGGAGCTTGAAACGCATGTGATTGAGATAATGAGGGATATTCCCGGCAATCGAGTGTTGCTCGACCACTTCCTCGAAGGTGCGATTGAAGCGGAAGCTGATGCGATATGTGATGGAGAAAATGTGTACATCATCGGTATTATGCAGCATATTGAGCCTGCTGGTATTCACTCCGGAGATTCCTACGCTGTATTGCCTCCCTACAACTTAGGCGACTTTGTGATTCAGCAAATCGAAAGATACACGCATAAAATTGCGCTGGCACTCAAGACTGTTGGGCTTATCAATGTTCAGTTTGCTATCAAAAACGATAAAGTTTATATCATCGAAGCGAACCCGCGAGCCTCTCGTACCGTTCCATTTATCTGTAAGGCTTACGATGAGCCGTATGTAAATTATGCGACCAAGGTGATGCTTGGCGAGAAAAAGGTTACAGACTTTGATTTCAACCCGACCAAAAAGGGGTATGCCATCAAAGTTCCCGTATTCTCTTTCGACAAATTCCCTGATGTGAACAAGGAATTAGGGCCAGAAATGAAGTCGACTGGAGAAGCGATTTATTTCATCGACGATTTGATGGACGATTACTTTCTTAAAATATTCGCCGAGCGAAATCTATATTTGAGTAGATAATAAATGGGTTTTATATTAAAATTTTTACTAATCACCTTTGGAGTACTTTATCTCCTAGGTTTCCTTTTCCGGTGGGTTTTGAAAAAGCTTTATAAGAATTTTCAAAGCTCAGCGGGCAATTATAATTCTACTGAGCCTCGTCCGACAGATGGAAAAGTGAAAGTAGATTTTGTGCCCCCAAAAGGGAAAAAAGGAAAAAACTTTAGAGGTGGTGATTATATTGAATACGAAGAAGTAAAATAATTTCCTCCCGCTTTTTCAAAACTATTCAGCACCCTGATGGTATGTCTATTATGTGGAAAAGATCTATCATAATTATATCTCTTCTAATTGCATCTGCCTGCAATCCAGACAAAAATAAACCTATAGAAGAAGGCAAGCTCATTTATACCACAAACGATGCTTCGAAGTTATTTTTCCGAAATGTGCGAGCAGGCTATTATGACAAGCAAACTTTAGAGCTGGCAAAAATCGACGTGTACCGAATGAGAAATAGGAATCTAACCGAAGATTATCCCGTATTGAATTTGGCTTTGGTCAATAATTGGTTGGAAGACGAAGCCTATATTATCATGGAGCCAAACTCGTATTACAGTGTAGGCGATACGATAAAGGTAACATGGAAAGCCGATAGCCTAGGTCAGCAGCAAATAGATTTTATCTATGGGAATAAGGACAATCACACACGATTTGCAGATAAGGTATATCAGAATTTAGGCACACTACAGACGATGGAGATTCATTCTGGAGCGGAGTCCTGGCCTTTGTTCAACAGAAATGAAGACCGTGAAACGTTTAGAAAAACCATGGTCGATTTTTACAGACTTGTGCAACGACTATAATGCAGTACATGGAAATCTTTGCCTAAATTGAAAATCTATGAATCATTTGATAAATAAAAAGGTGCAATTTCGCGACTTGGGCCAAATGGACTATCAGGAGGCATGGGATTATCAAGAAGTACTTTTCAAAGAAAGTGTAGACCTGAAAATTGCCAACCGAAAAGTAGATTTGCAAGAGCAAGTCGCTACCAATAATTACCTGCTATTTGTAGCGCATCCGCATGTATATACGCTCGGCAAAAGCGGCAAAGAAGCCAACTTACTACTCAATGAAGAAGGACTCAAAAAACACCATGCACGATATTACAAAATCAATAGAGGTGGAGATATTACCTATCATGGACCCGGGCAGATAGTTGGGTATCCAATTCTAGATTTAGAAAATTTCTTTACCGATATACATAAATACCTCCGCTTGCTGGAAGAAGCGGTGATCCAAACATTGGCCGATTACGAAATAAAAAGCGGGAGGATTGATGGACTTACCGGTGTGTGGATAGATACCGACCAAAACATCCCAATGAATGGCAAGGCGTGGAATCCACGCAAAATCTGCGCTCTGGGCGTGAAAAGTAGCCGCTGGGTGACCATGCACGGTTTCGCCTTCAATGTGAATACAGACTTGGGCTATTTCAAGCACATTGTTCCTTGTGGGATCGACGATAAAGCGGTGACTTCAATGCAAAAAGAACTGGGGAAGGAAATTGACACCAAGGAGGTGGAAATACACCTTAAAAGGAAAATAGGTCAGTTGTTTGAAATGGAATGGGAAAAAAGCTGAAATGAAAAAAGACTTAAATATTGAACCGGTTACAGGCGTACATTTGGCCGTAGTCCGAAAGAAAAATCTGCTAGGAAGCTTTGAGTGGTTCGTGTATATGATTAACAAAAATCTTATTGAACTCAATACGGTGCTTATTGCCAGCAAAGGCTACGGTACCATAAATGGCGAAGCAAAGAAGACTTCTGTGCTGAGACATTCGATTGGGGAGCTAAAAGAGCAAAGCATCGCCCTTGTAGAAAGTATAGACCCTTCTGTGTTTCAACTCAACAATGAATATTGGGTGAGCTATTATATACTAGATAAAATATTTGATAAGAAATTCGTCTTCCTCGCGCACACCATTGCCGAAGACAATATTCGCTATATTCCTGAACTAGATATGGACGGGGTGCTGCATAGTTGAGAGAAACCTGGTGTTGGTAGGGGTAAGGTAGATTTTCTGGTGAGCTATAATTCCTAGCTCCAGCAAAGGGAACATCCATCGCCCATGGTTTCAACCATGGGATAATGAATTAACACAAATTAACCTCCCGCCCAAAAGTCAATCTTGTGAATTTATATATTTGCCAAAGCCCACATTTGCAAAATGATAGATTGAATTAGAGCTGCATTAAAGTCCATAATTTGTATATTATGGCTATTTTAAAAATAAATTTCGAATAATGCTTGCTCATTAATTCATTAATTCAAGTCGTAGATAAATTATTAACAATAAAACACAACGATTATGGAAGTAATGAAAACAAGAAAGTTTGGTTGATTCTATGGACTGGCTATGATGATGGCACTCCTTTTTGGCATTCCCAAAGAAGCAAAATCAGCCGCAAGTTGTGCAAACCCTAGATGCCACACTGTAGGAGAAGGGTATTGTTTGCCAGGAAATGCGTTCTCTTTGAGAGGTGTATGTCCCTATAATAATTGCTTAAACCTAATGAATTGCGTTGATTTATACCCAGACCCTTGGTAAACCTTTGATTATGATTCTTAAAATTTCAAATGATAATAGGCAGGCAATGGTTAGCCTGTCTATTTTTTTACTTTTAATTGTGGCATGTGAGCCTCCTAATAGTGAATCCATTGGAAATAGTATAAGCTATGTCAATTTGGAAATTATTGGAGAATCTCCCCTGCAGACCATTGATAGCATCGAAACCTTCAAAATAGAAATACAAGATTTAGATAATCCGGTAGGGATTGGCTTTTCTTATGTACTAGACAATCAACTATTGTACTTCGACCGAATAAGAGGAGAAGTGCTGGAAATTGATCCCGAAACTGGAAGACAAAAGCTAATTATTAGGCACGGAGAAGGCCCAAATGAAATTCCTAAATTTCAAACTTTTACCCATAGCGATGATAAAAGGATTTTTCTTTATGGGTACACTTATTTTATATATGATAACCCGTTGGGTGAAATTAAGTGATTTGAATTTTAATATTGTTAATGTTCCTATCGAATATAAACTTGTTGATAAATTGAATCAATGTCAGGGCAGTTATTTTTGCTAAGATTCTTGTTTTGAACCCGCTAAAGGTTTT
>JBDNFI010000041.1:0-23684 GCA_041689935.1 Cyclobacteriaceae bacterium | reverse complement strand
GTACGCATCCAAAGCAGCGGGAGGATTAAAAACCAATCGGCTCACAAACTCAGCCATATCAGAAGTATGGATAAAATCTCTTTTAGGTTCCAAATTACCCAATTGGATGGTTCTTTTTCCCTCCTTCAGCTGTTTTTCAATCTCAGGTATTAAATGAGGATTGGTTTCGTTCGGCCCAAATGCATTAAAAAATCTACCAACCACCGTAGGAATTCCCGTATTTCGGTGAAAATCTGCACACAAGTACTCCCCTGTAATTTTAGATAAACCATAAATATCTAACGGATCCTTTTCATCCGTTTCCTTGATACGATGGTCTATTATAGGATAAACGGCAGCGGTTGAAGCAAAAAACAAACAGGATAGTTTATCTAATTTCGCCGCAGCTTCCAAAATATTTTTGGTTCCTTGAATATTGGTTTTGCTCGATTCGAACGGATATTTATTGCAATCAGGAATAAAATGGATGGCAGCTAAATGGATAATAATGTCTGGGGAAATAGCTGAAATTACTGTAAAAATATTTTCCTTATCTAATACATCAAGCTCGTGAAATTTATCTTTATCGATTTTGATAAAGTTTCTGTTTCCATAAGATAGGTTATCAATTACATAGATATCATGCTCTTTGGATAGCTTATTCACTAAGGCTGAACCAATAAAGCCTGCACCTCCTGTTACTAAAATTCTTTTCATCAATTTAATGTCACTTTTACGGCTAAAATTACTAAGATCATTCACCTTGTCATAGCAAATTAAAGTATTTAGTCTAATAAGTTATTAGTTATGAAGGGAAACAACTAATTTTCGAGTAATTTTAGTCTTTGGTGGTTTGTCCAATAATGATGGAATCACTCAATTTTCATCATTTAGATTGTACCTTAGGCCTGCGTAATTCACATCGTAAATGAAGTATTTTCTCGTAATTATTGTGCTATTCGTCATTGAGCTAATTTACTTTAGAATTGCTAAAAAGTACAAAATTGTAGATGTACCAAATAGTAGGAGTTCCCACAAGGGTGAAACTGTAAGAGGAGGAGGCATTATTTTCGCCTTGAGTGCTATTTGCCTCGAATTTTATTTGGGCTTTCCTCACCCTTATTTTATGGCAGGGCTTATAATTGTCTCTTTTATTAGTTTTGTAGATGACATTCATTCATTACCCAACAGGGTAAGGCTGTTAGTACATTTTCTTGCAGTGGCGTTGATGTTCCTCGACACAACGATTGTAGAAGCACCGTGGTGGGTGTTGATTTCAATGGCTGTTATCGTAACAGGCTTTTTGAATGCATTTAATTTCATGGATGGAATTAATGGAATCACTGGCGCTTATGGCCTTGTTACCATTATTTCTCTTATAATAATCAATGAATTTTTTATGCCGTTTATTCCTTCCGAGCTAGGGATATTTGTTTTATTAGGTTTGCTTGTATTCAATTATTTTAATTTTCGAGTCAAGGCTCGATGTTTCGCAGGTGATGTTGGAAGCATCTCTCTCCCTTTTATCATAGCCTTTTTTATCTTAAAACTCTATTTCATTTCTCAAGCGCCCATCCTTATTTTGCTATTGGCTGTATATGGGGTGGATTCTGTAAATACCATTTTGAAAAGAGTGCTGGTTAGGGAAAATATTTTCATGCCACATCGCACACATTTATATCAAATATTAGTTCACAGCAAGCGATTGAGCCATTTACAAGTCTCTACTATCTACGGATTTATACAGTTAAGTATTAACGTAGTCGTGATTTTATTAATAGACTTTCCTTTCGATACTCAACTATTTATCTCAATTGGTGGGTTACTTTTTTTATCAGGCATCTATTGGTTTTTAGTAAGACGATGGTCGGAAGCATAGTGGTATAGGTAGCCTTCCTTATATTAAAGCTTCTTTTTGAGTTTCTTATGAGATTAAAAATTGTTTCGTCAATGTAGCTTTAATCTATTTTTTTTTTAATTTTAATAAATAATTGACAACCTCAACCAACCAATCTATGTTCTTCAAGCTTTTAAACAGTTTGAAAATTCTCCCAAGATGGATTATCGTAATTATAGACCTTACTTTAGTTCTTCTATCCTCTTTAATTGCGTATTCGCTTCGGTTCAATTTTGATGTTAGCGAATTATACAGGGTGAATTTTTTGTACGGTGTGGCCTTATTCGCTTTAGCGGGGGGAATTAGTATTCTTGCCACAAAAAGCTATCAAGGAATTATCCGCTACACTAATATGGAGGATAGCATCCGAATATTTGGTACTTGTACCATTACCACGCTGATTGCTCTTACCTTTCAATTGATTTATTTCGGAAAATTGGAGCTATTTTTCTTGCCTGTGTCCGTGATGCTAATTTCTTACGCATTATCGATCATATTTTTGGTAAGTTATAGAGTATTAGTGAAATACCTTTTTACCTACTACACTCAAAATTTCAAGAAAAGGTCTAATATAATCCTTTTTGGAGCGGGAAATTCAGGGAGGATTACTCAGCAGATATTGGATCATGATAAGGGTTCGCGTTTCAAGGTAATTGCTTTTTTGGACGATGATCCAAATAAAATAGGAAAGAAAATAAACGGAGTGAAAATATATTCCGCAAAGAAAAAATTAGAAACTACTTTCGAAGAGCTAAATATACATGAGTTAATTATCTGTGTTCAGAACCTTTCTTTGGATCGGAAAAATGAAATTGTAAAGAAATCACTTAAAAGAAAGATTAAAATCCGGACTGTCCCTCCCGCTGATCAATGGGTGGAAGGAACTTTCAGCGTACGACAAATAAAGGACTTGCGGGTGGAAGATCTATTAGGAAGAGCTCCCATTACTCTTCGGGATGCAAATATTGGTCGTGAACTTAAAGGAAAATCTATCCTTGTCACAGGTGCAGCAGGTTCGATTGGTTCTGAAATCACAAGACAAATTCTTGATTATGAGATAAGTAACATTGTCTTGGTCGATCAAGCAGAAACTTCCTTGTTTGATTTAGAACAAGAATTGAAACAGAAATTCAAGTCCTCTGCAAGTAAAATTCATTTCATTTTGGCTGATATCAGAAATATTGAGAGAATGGAGAAAATTTTCTCTCAATATCAACCAAATATTGTTTTCCATGCTGCTGCTTACAAGCATGTGCCAATGGTTGAGGCTCATCCCTATGAAGCTATACAATGTAATATTAAAGGAACTAAGCAATTAGCCGACCTTTCATCTAAATTTCAGGTCGAAAAATTTGTAATGATTTCTACTGACAAAGCAGTAAACCCTACCAATGTGATGGGGGCAAGTAAGCGAGTGGCAGAAATTTATGTTCAATCCCTGAATAACTTCTTGAGAGCTTCTAAAAAGGAGGTAAGTACTCAATATATCACCACTCGTTTTGGTAACGTTCTTGGGTCAAATGGTTCTGTCATTCCTACTTTTCGTAAACAAATTGAAAAAGGTGGACCTCTTACCGTGACGCACAAGGATGTTACTCGCTATTTCATGACTATTCCGGAAGCATGCCAGCTTGTACTTGAAGCCGGCTCCATGGGTAAGGGTGGTGAAATATTTATGTTTGATATGGGTAAGGCGATTAAAATTGTAGATTTAGCCAAGCTAATGATCAAGCTATATGGCTTTAGTGAGGACGACGTTAAGATTGAATTTACAGGGTTAAGGCCTGGTGAAAAGATTAAAGAAGAGTTACTGACTTCTGATGAAATATCCCTGCCTACTTACCACAATAAAATCACTATCGCACAAGTTACGGAGTACGATTATTTAGAGGTTCATCGTAAAATTAGTGATCTTGTAGGAGACTGCACCGCAAATGAATTTGAAATGGTGAGTAAAATCAAGTGTATAGTGCCTGAATTTAAGTCTAATGTGTCTCGTTTTTCCGCATTGGATTCTGACTCTAGGGTTGTTGCCAATTAATACCATATTTTTAGCTACAACCCTTTGATTTTTAGTTTAATATTATTTTCTTTGATACATAATAAACAAAAGGGTGAGCAAATTAATTTTCTCTCCTTTAATTCGGTGGTGTTTATGAGTTGCCTAAACTTTACTATCATTCTCTTCCTAAAAAGGGTTTTTATAAGATTAAAAACGTAAACTTTTTAGAAATTTTGATTTCAAGAATAGTCAAATTTTCAAAACAATCTCCCTCTACAAAAATAATCACCAAATTATTGAGTGGTTTTTAAACATTTATTAGAACGTTCTGTTAACAAATTGTAATTTACTTAAACATTAAAACTTAACTTTAAACCTTTAATTATGAAAGCACTATTACTGGCTGAATTGGTGGGATTAGAAAAAATCATCAACGGCGACCCTGTAGCTATTACCTTCTTTATTGGGTATATGGCAATGTTTGCATCTGCAGTTTTCTTTTTTGTTGAAAGAAACTCTGTAAGTGAGAAGTGGAAACTTTCGCTTCTTGTATCTGGTTTGATTACTGGTATTGCTGCTGTACACTATTATTACATGCGCGATTTCTATCTACAAACAGGTACGAGTCCTACTGCATTTCGTTATGTGGACTGGACGCTAACTGTACCTTTGATGTGTGTAGAGTTTTACTTGTTGACTAAACCATTTGGAGCGAAGGTAAAGACCCTTTGGGGATTGATCTTAGCATCAATAGTGATGCTAGTAACAGGCTACATTGGTGAAAGTTCTGGCATAGAAAGTAACGTTTTTTGGGGAGTTGTATCCACAGCAGGTTACTTATGGATTGTTTATGAAGTGTTCTTCGGAGCTATTGCAAAACTCACTGATAATTCCAACAGTCCTGCATTGGGTCGAGCAATGTTCTTATTGAAAATCTTCATAACGCTAGGTTGGTCTATTTATCCAATAGGATATATGGTATTGCCTGGTAACTTACTATCCGGGATGTTTGAAGTGAGCAGCATTGATTTGTTCTACAATTTAGCTGACGCAATCAACAAAATAGGTTTCGGTTTAGTGATTTACACGGTTGCTGTTTCTGAAACAGCAAGAGAGAGAGCAAAAGCATAATTAACTTTTTTATATTCTTTAAAAGGAGACTTGATTTCAAGTCTCCTTTTTTTATTTAGTTTAATGGCTAAACATTTTACTCATCAAATGAATAATAGAAAACATGCGGGAGAGTAACCATGCCTAAAAATAAAAAGGCAAAAGGGATAATTTCATCCAATGAGAAAATACTCCATGAAATTATTAAGTAAACCAACGCACCAATTGAGTAAGCACCCAATGAAAACGGCAAAGCAAGTTTCACCAAATTTGATAAGGTAATATTCAGATGATTCTTAATCTCAAGAGTGCTTTCTATTGCATGTTGAAATGAAAAATATAAACCGAAGGTGAGTAATAGCGGCATATTTGTGCCTACCAATAATAAAGCAATGGTCCACCATAATTTAGGCGAGCTGTTGATAGCTACAATAGCAGCTGTGAGCATCAACAGAAAATAGGGTATATAGAATGGTGCGTTTGAATAAGAAGTTATAAGATCAGCATTCACCGAAAGCATTTTTAATATAGAGCTTACTGTTGCTCTGTCCGAGAAAATGATGGTTCCTAACAATGTTATCCCATAAACGGTCGATATGATTTTTGCCCTTGTTCTTTTCGGATGACCAAAATCTACCATCCCAAAATGGTATGCAGAAATAAGGATGAAAAAAGCAATTGAGAAGGTTGGAGCAATTAACCAGAAAAGAAAGAACAAAGCCATTATCCCTACATACTTTGTTACAAAGACTATCAATTCTTTAATATTATACGCTTTCTCCTTTAGCTGTATATGGTGATCTACTGCACCATGAGGTATGCCGATAATTAATAGTCCAACCCAAAATATGATTGATGTATACCAAGCTGACCATTGTGGAATAATGAAATATGGTATGGTTAGAAGTATAGCAAGGGATCGGATAAACATTTATTTAAATATTGATCGGTTCAAAGCCTTTAAAAACGGCTTAAGTGGAAGTGAAGAAAATATTCTTGCTTCCTTTACCAAATTACTTTCTTCATCGAGAAATTCCAACACTGATGGGATAGAATTTTTCCTAAATAAATGAGCCATAATATGCTCTATCTTTTTAGGCTCTTTCTGAATAATATCTAAGAGTAAGCTATCATAAAATCTAAATCTCCTCGGTTTTCTTATTGTATCAATTTCTCCCAAATATAATTCCTCCACCAGCCTATTTATGCTCTTCGATATGCGCTGAAAAGCATATCCAGTAGTTGGTTTGATGCATCCACCTGCCCCACCTATTTTTACATGCCGAGGATTTTTTGATTCATTATTTTTCAGAAAACCCATAGGTATTCTACCCGTTTCCACTTCTGTGATTTCGTAACCAATGCTAGGCCATTTTGCACTAATATACTCTCTAGTGATCGTATCGTATTGTTCGCTTCGCCAAATATGGCTTGAAAAAACCGTAGTCTCAATCAACGCCTCGGTCGATGAAAATGGCAGTACATACACAAATGAAGGATTTTTTTGACCCGATGTTAAGCTGAAATCCATAAAGGTAGCCGTATTTAAATCGAATACTTCCGTATTAGCTTTTATTGTAAAGCCTCGAAAATGTTGCCAAGTAAGCGGGAGGTGAAAATCATCTTGTGCTAAACGCGAGTCTAAAACATAATTAGCATATATTTTAAAGTCATCGCCAACTAGGAGTATACCTTTGTCTTCATATTTCACTTCTGAGATACTTTTTCGCTCAAAACGCCAAAGTGGTTTTGACGGGAGTAATTCATTGAAAAACCAATCATACATGCGTTCGCTTGATATATGTCGGTAAGTATACGGTGCCGATCTTTGGGTTTTTTCGAAATTCCCATACCCAAAATGTAGATTTTGCCATACATGGGAAACGAAGTCATCCATGCTATGAGGCCCTTTATGCCAGAAACACCATGATTTGGAAGATCTTGGAGTTGGGTCAATAAATACTATCTGCTTATTGCTGTAAGCAGGATGTGTATGAGCCAATTTGGCAAATTGAAGCGCAGCTGAGCCAAGCCCAACAAGAGCTATATCTGCATGTCCTATCATTGTGAATAAAGCAACAAACCATTGCTTTTGTTTATGAATTTCTTCAATTAGCCTATGAAAATTTGGTGAGCTTATTTTTTAGCAAAATGTTCTATTTAGGCTAATTTAGTCGGCGACACTTTTTATTTGTGAAGAGAGTAATCGTAAATCGAACTTGGGCATAAAAAAGGGAAACAATAGTGTCTCCCTTTTTAAGATATTATTTGGAATGTTGTTATCTGAACTTTTCAGTTGATTTTTTACGTGATAACTTTTGAGTGAAAGAATATGGTAAGAAGTATTCTAGTTTGAAATTCACAAACCAAAACGAATCATTATTTGTAGGATTACCTCTTATCTCACTGTAATTCCCTCTTCCTGTAGTCCTTCTGTCAGACAATTCTCTGTGAACTGGGTCGGAAAAATGATCAATAGGTCTATAGGTAGTACTAACATCATCTAAATAATCAGAGTCTGTCATTCGGTAAGTAATTTCAAAACCAAAATCTACTTTCTCAGATAGCTTGTAAGTCAACCCTGAACCCATTGGAATTACCCTTACAAACGCTGGGTAGTTATTTCCTTCGGTTTGAATAGGTCTTAATTTATTCCATTCTCCTAGGTATTTTCCTTTTGGATTATTGGTCGTCATTCCGATACCTGCGAATAAATAAAGATTAAAACCAGGTCTTGAAACGTAACTGTAATCTGGGAACAGATGGAATACACCCATGATAGAGCCTTCGAAATTATCTGCTTTGAAAGATAAGTTTCTGTTGTTTCTTCCAAGGTTTGTTGTGTTTCTATCATCACCTTTAATGTTATAGAATGTCAAATCGCCTCTAACAGAAAACATTGGTGCAATTCTTTGACGAATTCCAATTCCAAATGTTAAACCTGGATCAAGATTATCACCTATTTCCCACAGGTCGCCCACGTATTGCGTACCTCCAGCATTTAGGAATACGGATGTCCTTCTAGGTTCATACATAGAAAGACTGTCATTTTTTGATTGTGCCGTTGCTAACAAAGATAAAAAAATGGAGCAACTAAAAACTAGTAGAATTTTACGAGCCATAATGGTAAGGTTTGGTCATTTAATGTTTTGCATTGCGAAATTGCTCTTTATCAATATCTAAGGTAAAGGTAAGAAAAGATTTATCCAAATCTTGTTTCTATTTATTAATCAATCTTGCTTGATTTTAATTTCTAGAGAATACAAGAATTTATTTACAATTTCTGATTAATTGAAATTCAGCTATAAAGCTTTTTTTACTAATTTTGCTGCATCTTTTAGAATAATCGCAGATTTTACTTTTAATCCACTTTGTTCTATAATTTGTGCTCCTTCCTCTGCATTCGTTCCTTGCAATCTTACGATTATTGGAATGTTGATTTCGCCAATATTTTTGTACGCCTCCACTACTCCCTTTGCTACTCTATCGCAACGAACAATCCCGCCAAAAACATTAATTAAAATAGCTTTGACATTAGGATCTTTCAAGATTATTCTAAATCCAGCTTCTACAGTCTGCGCGTTAGCTCCACCACCTACATCTAGGAAGTTGGCGGGTTCACCTCCCGACAATTTGATGATATCCATTGTTGCCATGGCAAGACCTGCTCCATTCACCATACAACCAACATTACCATCTAATTTCACGTAATTCAAGCCAGCTTCACCAGCTTCAATTTCTAAAGGATCTTCTTCATTTTTATCCCTAAGTGCAGCCAAATCAGGATGGCGATATAGAGCATTATCATCTAAACCAACCTTAGCATCTACTGCCAATATTTTGTTGTCAGATGTTTTTAATACTGGGTTTATTTCAAATAAAGCGCCATCAATATTATCGTAAGCACTGTAAAGTGCAGTGATAAATTTCACCATCTCTTTATGTGCGGAGCCTTCCAATCCTAATGCAAAGGCTATTTTTCTAGCTTGAAATGCTTGCAATCCAACTTTTGGATCTATCCACTCTTTTATAATTTTTTCTGGAGTATTGGCGGCAACTTCTTCTATGTCCATACCACCTTCAGTAGAAGCCATTATTACATTGCAACCTTTGGCTCTGTCTAATAATACACTTATATAATATTCTTTTGGTTCCGATTCACCTGGGTAGTACACGTCTTGGGCAATCAGTATTTTGTTTACTTTCTTGCCTTCTGGACCTGTTTGATGTGTTACTAAAGTGCCTCCCAAAATTTTACTCGCTTTTTCAGATACTTCTGCGAGCGATTTGGCAAGAACAACTCCATGTGATCCTGTTTCTTTCACCTTGCCTTTTCCTCTACCTCCCGCATGTATTTGTGCTTTAATCACAAACCAAGAAGTACCAGTGTCCTTATGTAGTTTTTCGGCAGCTGCTTGAGCTTCTTCCGGCGTTGAGGCTACAATTCCTTCTTGAATTTTTACACCATAACCTTTTAAGATTTCCTTCGCTTGATATTCGTGAATATTCATTCTAATCTTTAAGCTTTTATTAAGTGAGTTTAAAATAAATGGGTACTTTTAACCCGCACAAATTTACGGCAATCTGTTTCATTATTCAACTTGAATACTGTTTATATCGTGCCACTGATCAAATTAATCAATTGCTACTATGTCCATTTTAATAGCTGAAGGTATTTCCAAGTCTTATGATAAATTGAAAGTGATCAATAACGTAAGTTTTAATATAGAAAAGGGGGAAATTGTTTCAATAATCGGGGCTTCGGGTGCTGGTAAAAGTACTCTTTTACAGATTCTAGGTACTTTGGATAATGCTGAAAGCGGGAGGGTAGAAATAAATGGACAAGCAGTTTCCACACTTAATGGGAATTCCTTGGCTCATTTTAGAAACACTCATCTTGGTTTCGTTTTTCAATTTCATAATCTATTGCCCGAATTTTCTGCAACGGAAAATGTGATGATGCCATTATTAATAGCCGGGGTTGGACTGAAAACAGCGAATAAAAAGGCGGAGGAAATGCTAACCCTGTTAGGGTTGGCCGAAAGATTCCATCACAAACCGGCTGAGTTATCAGGAGGGGAGCAACAAAGAGTGGCCGTTGCAAGAGCATTGATCAATAACCCTATGATTGTATTTGCTGATGAGCCAAGCGGCAACCTTGATTCAAAAAACAGTCAAGATTTACACAAGCTCTTCTTTAAAATTCGAGATGAGTTGAATCAAACCTTTTTGATTGTGACACATAATACTGAACTCGCAAATATGTCTGACAGGATTTTGGAAATTAAGGACGGGAATATTGTGCAGGTGAAATAGTGAGATCAGCGGAATACGTTTTTCGCTTTCTTCTTTTTCCTGATGCTTATCCCTGAAGTGAATAAGTTATTTGGTAAATAATATTGAGCTTTAATGCTCATGATGAAATAGCCGTCCATATTATTTGGGTCACCTCTTTTGTCCCCTATTAGGTTTTGTTGATTCAGACTTCTGTCTGATAGATTCAATGATGGAGATTCGGTATGTTGCACGTATGCTTGACTTACATCGTCTAAATAATCAGTGAAGGTGACTCTATAGCTTCCCTCCAAACTTACGTCAAATGCGTCGTTGATTTTAGCTCGCACTCCTCCACCCATAGGCATTACGAACGCATATCTTCCGTATGGTTCTCCCTCCAAAGCCAAAGGCCTAAGCGCATAGATATCTCCATCAAATTCTGCTTTTGGATCGTTAGTCGTGATTCCAAAACCGAAAACAGCAAAGGGCACAAAACCCGCTCTTCCTTTCGAATTGGAGCTCTTATTTACAAAATGGAAGATTCCAACCACGCTTAATTCTATATTCCTGGACCTGAAAGATAAATTTCTTTCGACCTTACCAAATTCGCTGGAAAGAGAATCTGCGCCAGCAATCTGATACCACAATAGCTCAGCTCTTAAATGGACTCTATCACTTACTCTTTGTTGAAGACCTGCGGAGAAGTTTGGTGAAATTCTGATTCCTCCAGAAAAACCATTATCTGTAAGGTCGCCTACGTAGTAATTTGCCCCAAAGCCTGCGGTAATGGCGGTGGATACCCTCGCTGAGTTACCTCTTGATTTATACGATCCTCCCACGTTATAAAATGTTTGAGCAATCGAATTAGTGCCAATAAGTATTAGCACAGAGGTGAAAAATAAGATCGTAAGTTGTTTTCTCAATGGTGCGTAGTTCTACAGCACCAAATTAAAATAATAAATAAGGAATTTAAAGTTTTTCTCGATTCTATCTGAAAGTATTTCGAGGACGAGGATAAGTGAACTTCTGAATATCACGTTTGCTCAAGTAATGGAACCACTTTACTTGTACTATAAAGAAGCCATCATTATCTGCAGGATTACCTCTGCGAAGGGTTACTCCTGAGTTGGCAGCTCTGTCCCATTTAGGCATCAAGCCAATTTCAGGTCTTCTATCCTGTAATCTCAACGCAACTGGATCGCCACGAAAATTACTTGGATCAATATATTCATCACTTACATCATCTAGATAATCTGTCAATGTAAATCTATACCCAGCTTCAATTCCGATATCGTTTTTGTAGTTCCATTTTACACGAAGGCCAAAACCAGTAGGCAATGTAAGTGTTACTGGACCATATTGAACCCCTTCTGTTTGCAATGGCCTTAAGCTATAATAGGTATTATCTAGTTCAGCTTTTGGCGTGTTGCTAGTCATTCCCACACCAAAAAAGACATAAGGAGTAAAATTGGGTCTAAAGAAACTGTTTACAGAAGGTTTTACGCGTCCGTTTTTCCTACTTACGGTGTAAGTATATCCATACGTTGGAATTAAATCTATCACTGCTGTGGCAGACAGTTCAAAGTTGTTGGATCTAAACGATAGATTTCTGCCTCTTCTATCACTTTCTGGATCAAGCTCCTTTCTTTCTTCGAAAGCGGAAAGCTTATCATCTCCTTTAAGTTGATAGTAATTGAATTCACCTCTCAAATGAATTCTTTCATTCATTCTTCGGAGATATGAAATGGAAGCACTTGGCCCCACTTGCATAGGTCTGTCCTTGCTTGGTCTATACATATCGCCATAAAGTGAGCTTCCACCAATACCTACGGAGATAACGTGTGGTCTATCTACTCTTTGGAAATAAAAACTTTGCCCTGTACCATCAAAGGCTACGAGTGTGGTTAAAAGGAGGGCTATCGCAAAGGATATAAAGTATTTTATCTTCATCTCAAAAAGTAAATATATATGATTGAGCGGCTAAAAAGAAACTATTTTCTGTATAAATACTGAAATTTACTTTCCAAATCTCTTTGAATTGTATAAACAAAGGTATAAAAGAATCAGATTGCCAACGAGGTTCATGATAAAAAAATTGCTGTTGCTGGCTTATTTTGGACTACTAACCCTCTAATTCACTTTTCTAAGGCTTTTAACATTGCTTTTAAATGTTCCTTAGATTCGAATAAATTGCTGTACACTGCTTTTATTCGATGATCTTTGTCAAGTAGATAAGTAATTCTCTTTGGCATTTTCAGAATTGGAATCAACGCCTTATAATTCCCACAAACTTTTCCATCCTTGTCGCTCAATAAATCGAAGGGTAGCTTATTTTTTCTTTTAAAATCTAAATGAGTTTTAATACTATCTCGGCTGATACCAAATACAGGGATATCTAAATCTTTCAGATCTGCAAAGTGATCCCGAAATTCGCAAGCCTCTTGGGTGCAAACTGCGGTAAAATCTTTTGGGTAAAAGTAAATTATTAGAGCTTTGCCTTTCATATCCTCCCGCAAATTAAAATCACCCCCGCTTGTTGAAGGAAGTTTTATATCAGGAGCTAAATCACCAATTTTTAATGCCATAAGTCTTTGTTTATTACCAATCGCCTCAAAGCTACAAAAAGCAATCGGTAACTGTATTTTCCTTCTTTTAACAATCGAATCGAAGGCATGTTTCAAAATATCTATATTTGTCTTTAATATTTTTCTATGGTGTTGACTCCGGGTTTACGATACATGCTGATTGCAACGGTTTTCTTTTCATTTATGAATGTTACCGTCAAATTGGTTCCTCATATTCCTGCAATCGAGATTGTGTTTTTTAGATCTATCGTATCCTTTGCCATTAGTTACTTATTACTCAAAGGAAAGTCTATTCCTGTATTTGGAAATAATAAAAAGCTGCTGATTAGTAGGGGAATTACAGGAGCAATTGCCCTAATTTTATACTTCACCACGCTTCAAAATATACCTTTGGCGAGCGCAGTTACCTTACAATATCTCTCTCCTATATTCACTACTCTTTTAGGGATTTACTTGGTCAAAGAAAAGATTAAACCTTTACAGCTATTCTTTTTTGTCATTTCTTTTGGAGGTATTTTAATGATCGAAGGCTTCGACCCAAGACTTTCGCTTTTCTATTTACTCATTGGAGTAAGTTCAGCATTCTTCTCAGGCATTTCTTACAATATCATCCGCAAGCTCAAGCAAACGGAACATCCATTGGTTATTGTTTTTTATTTTCCATTGGTTGCCGCACCTATTGCAGGTATTTATTGCTTGTTTCATTGGGTGCAACCGATCGGTTGGGATTGGCTTATTTTAATTGCGGTCGGCGTTTTCACCCAATTTGCTCAATATTATATGACCAAAGCCTATCAATCCGAAGTTTTGGCAAATGTGGCAAATCTAAATTACCTCGGGATTATTTATGCCTTGGGGCTGGGGTACATATTTTTTGGAGAAACCTTCAATTTACTCACCTACCTTGGGATGACCTTAGTTTTGGTAGGAGTGATTTTAAATGTACATTATTCCCATCAACAGAATAAGAAAATTTGAAAGGAAAGCAACATGGCAGGACATAGTAAGTGGTCGAATATAAAGAGAAGAAAAGGAGCACAGGATGCCAAGCGAGCAAAAATATTTACCAAGCTAATCAAGGAAATCACCGTAGCAGCGCGGGAGGGCGGGGAAGACCCTGATGCCAATGCAAGACTCCGATTGGCCATACAAAATGCCAAAGGTGCCAATATGCCCAAGGATACCATTGAGCGGGCAATCCAAAAAGTAGGCGATGCCGATGCTAACACCTACATCGAGCCAACGTATGAAGGTTACGGGCCGCATGCCGCTCCTATTTATATCGAATGCGCGACTGATAACATAAATAGGACAGTCCAGAATGTTCGGGCCATTTTCAGCAAAAATGGAGGAAGTTTGGGCACTAATGGTTCCCTCGATTTTATTTTCGATCGAAAGGGAGTCTTTATTATGATACTTCCTGAGGACACGATCAAAGATAGCCTCATCTTGAAGTTGATTGATGCAGGAGCGGAGGAAATCGAAGAGGATGAAAACACCATGCATATTATTTGTGCCATGGAAGCTTTTGGTGAATTGAACAAGATGATCGAAAACTTGGGATTTGAAACTGAATCCGCGCAATTGGAAAGAATCCCAAATTCATATTTAGCGTTAGAAGACGAGACTGTGGAGGCTGTGATAAAATTAATAGACACCTTGGAAGATGACGACGATGTGCAAAAAGTGTATCATAACATTGACTTTACGGACAGTCAAATGGAAAAATATAGCTCCTGATAAATATCTACATGGATAAAATTTCAAATTCCGAAAACCCTATTTACAAAGGCAGTTTAGCATTGCTTACGGATTATTATCAAATCACTATGGCCTATGCCTATTGGAAAGCTAATAAGGCCAATCAACAAGGAGTGTTTCATTTGTTCTTTCGCAAAAATCCATTTGCGGGTGGATACACCATCGCCAGCGGACTGGAATATGTCATAGAATATATTGAGAATTTCAGCTTTCAAGAAAGTGATTTGGATTATCTAAGAGGGCAAGAAGACGGGAATGGAAAAAGAGTCTTCGATGAGAGTTTTATAGAATACTTGGCCAAACTCAAATTCACTTGTGATGTTAAAGCCATGCCCGAAGGCACTATTTGCTTTCCAAACGAACCGCTATTGAGGATCTCTGGATCATTACTACAATGCCAATTATTAGAAACTCCACTATTAAACATTATCAATTTCCAATCGCTCATTGCCACCAAAGCAGCAAGAATATGCCAAGCAGCGCAAGGCGATCCTGTGATGGAGTTTGGCTTGCGCCGCGCGCAAGGCATGGATGGTGGATTGGCGGCAAGTAGAGCAGCGTATATTGGTGGCTGCACTTCTACGAGTAATGTTTTGGCGGGGAAGTTATTCGGCATTCCAGTTTCTGGAACTCACGCCCACAGCTGGATCTTATCTTTCCCCACCGAAAAGGAAGCCTTTGAAGAGTATGCGAAAGCACTTCCAGATAATTGCCTTTTTTTGGTGGATACCTTCGACACGCTTGATGGAGTGAAAAAGGCCATTGCCGTTGCGGATGAGTTAAGCAAAATTGGAAAAACGTTTAAAGGCATTAGAATCGATTCCGGTGATTTGGCTTATTTCAGCAAGCGCGCTCGTACATTGTTAGACGAAGCCGGCTACCCTAACGCCAAAATCGTAGCAAGCAACGATCTGGACGAATACATCATCCATAGTTTGAAAAATGAACAAAATGCAGCTATCGATATGTGGGGTGTTGGCACAAAGTTGATCACTGCCTTCGACCAGCCCGCATTAGGAGCTGTTTATAAATTGTCTGCTTTGCAAGATGATGACGATAAATGGATAGATAAAATCAAACTTTCTGAGCAATCTATTAAAATCAATAACCCCGGGGCGCATCAGTGCAGGAGGTATTTTAGTAACAACCATGGGACTTTTGTTGGGGATATGATCTTCGACGAAAGAGACGAATTAGCCAATCAAAATTTAATGATAGACCCAGCAGATGCTACCCGTAGTAAATTAATGGGTTCCAAAGGGCTGGATTTTGAAGACCTCCTACAAGATATTTACATCAATGGCAATTTAGTCTATCAGAGACCAAAATTGCTAGATATTAGAGCTAGGGTGCAAACTCAATTGAAAAAGTTAGACACAACGGTCAAGCGTTTTATCAATCCACATGTCTATACAGTAGGACTTGAGCAACACCTGCATCAGCGAAAAACTGCCCTCATTTTGACGTTACGGAAATCAAATTGATGTGCCATACTTATTTATATCCAAGGCCGGCATTTACAGTAGATGCCGTTATTTTAAATCCTTCGGGTGAAAAATTGCTTTTGGTAAAAAGGAAAAGTGAACCTTACAAAAATCAATGGGCATTGCCAGGTGGATTCGTGGAAATAGATGAGCAAAGTATAGACGCGGTAAAGCGGGAGGTAATGGAAGAATGTAGCCTTGATATAAACCCACTCTTCGAAATTGCTTGTTTCGATGAGATCAATAGGGATCCTCGAGGAAGAGTAATCACCGTTGCATTTCTTTGTGAGGTTTCAAATTTTTTACAATTGCCAGAGGCTGGTTCCGACGCAGCCGAAATAGCTTGGTTTCCGTTTAGCCATTTACCCAAACTTGCTTTCGATCACAGCCGTATAATTGAGCAGGCTTGGTTAAAGGCAAATAAGGAGTTGATTTATAGTAAACATCAAAATTTATTAGTTCCCGAGTCACTGCTGAACTTCGTAAGTAAGCATAATACCTCACCAATATGAATGACAATGAAGCCTTAATATTAGTTGATATTCAAAATGACTTTTTGCCTGGCGGAGCATTAGCCGTGCAAAATGGAGATACTATTATTCAGGTAGTCAACGAATTGGCCAAATCTTTCAAGCATATATTTGCGACGCAAGATTGGCACCCTGCAAATCATGGAAGTTTCGCCTCCAATCACCAAGGAAAGCAAATCGGCGAGTTCGTAGATTTACACGGAGTACAACAAATCTTATGGCCAGCCCATTGTATCCAAGGCACAAAAGGTGCTGAGTTTTCTCAAGCCCTCCAAAGCGCATATATTCAAAAGGTTTTTGTGAAAGGGACGAATCCCAAAGTGGACAGCTACAGTGGATTTTATGACAATAATAAAATGGAATCCACAGGATTGCTGCTTCACCTTCAAGCACTTAATATCGACACCGTTTTTATGGTAGGTTTAGCTGCCGATTATTGCGTGAAGTTTACCGTCTTGGATGCCTTGGAAGCAGGTTTGAAAACCTATCTCTTTACGGATGCCACCAGAGGGGTGAACCTCTCTGCTCACGATACCGAACAGGCTTTTGCCGAAATGGAATCAAAAGGTGCCGTTCTTATCCATTCAAAAGAGTGGGCTAATAAATGATGAACTAAAAAAAATATGAAAGTATACCAAGTAGACGCTTTTACAGATACTAAATTCAAAGGAAATCCCGCCGCTATTGCCATTACTCCTCGGCCTATCAGCACCTCTCTGATGAAGTCCATCGCTAGTGAGATGAATTTGAGTGAAACCGCTTTTATAGAACCTGTAGATGGAAATACATTTAACCTTCGTTGGTTCACACCCACCCATGAAGTTACCCTTTGTGGGCATGCAACATTGGCATCTGCCCATTTGCTTTTCGAAAAAGAATATGCCGACCCCAACGAACATATCGAGTTTATGACCTTGAGCGGGCCGCTGTTGGTGAGCAAAAAGGGAGACTTATTATCAATGGATTTTCCACGCATTAGCACCCAAAGGGTGGAAATACCACATATTTTGCAAGAAGCGTATCCCGGGGTGTTCTTAGAGGCTTGGGGTTCGGAGTTGGACTTAATCCTCCGAGTGAAATCTGAAAAAATCGTAGCTGGGTTCAAGCCAAATTACCACGTGCTGTCAGAGCCAGAATATAGAGGAGTGATTATCACAAGCGAAAGTGATCAGGAAGGAAGCGATTTCGTTTCTCGATTTTTTGGGCCAAGAGTAGGCGTTCCTGAAGACCCCGTTACGGGCTCGGCAAACGTGCTATTGGCCGATTTTTGGCATAAAAAAACGTCCAAGTTGAAATTTTCTTCCCGCCAATTGTCCAAACGAGGGGGCGAAATGACCTTGGAAATAATAGACAACAGAGTAATAATTGAAGGGAAAGCCGTTACCGTACTGAAGGCGGAGTTGTATATCTAAAATTCCGTCAACCTTTCAAATCATAAAAAAAAGAGGTGTTTTTAGCACCTCTTTTTTATTTATAGCTACTGATAGGAATTACATATTCCCTACTTTTTCAATCAAGTCTGCCGTTCTCGCAGAGTATCCAGCTTCATTGTCGTACCAGCCTATTACTTTGGCCAACGTACCATTTGCGGAGGTTAGCTCCGAATCGAAAATACAGGAATGCTTATTTCCGATAATATCGATGCTCACAATTGGGTCCGTTTCGTATTTCAATATGCCTTTCAATTCATTATCCGCAGCTTTTTTCATTGCGGCATTTATTTGCTCAGCCGTCACTGCTTTTTTCAACACTACCGTAAGGTCCGTCAGCGAACCATCGGGAACGGGCACCCTCATCGCAATGCCATCCAATTTGCCTTTTAGGTGCGGCAACACTAAGCCAACTGCCTTTGCCGCTCCAGTAGAGGTAGGCACAATAGAATAAGCCGCCGCTCTTGCTCTCCGCAAATCCTTATGCGGTGCGTCCTGCAAGTTCTGATCGGCTGTGTATGCGTGTACTGTCGTGATGTAGCCTTGCTCGATCCCAAATGCATCGTCCAATACTTTGGCCATTGGAGCCAAGCAATTGGTGGTGCAAGAAGCATTCGAAATGATGGTTTCGTCACCTGTAAGCGTATCGTCATTGACACCAAGTACCACCGTAGATAAATTACCTTTGCCAGGTGCGGAGATCACCACCTTGCGTGCGCCAGCTTCAATATGCCCAGCTGCACTTACATCATCCACAAAACGGCCTGTAGATTCCAATACGATATCTACACCAAGTTTTGCCCAAGGGAGATTCTTTGGATCTTTTTCGGCTGTAATGCCAATAGCCTTACCATTCACCACAAGGCTGCTTCCAGATACTTCCACGGTGCCATTAAATCGGCCATGCACAGAGTCGTATTTTAATAAATGGGCTAAAGTAAGTGGATCGGTCAAATCATTGATCCCAACAACCTCAACATTTTCTTTTTCTAAAAGATACTTGAAAGTAAGTCTCCCAATTCTTCCGAAACCATTAATAGCAACTTTTACCATCGATATATTTTTAGAGCTTTTGCAACATTAAAATTTTGTGGAGTAAAGTTAAAACCAAAGCAATCCAAAACCAATTTTTCCTTTTTGGAAAGCCTGCAGAAGGTGTAAAGAAAAGCGGGAGGATAAAATAATTCCAAATAATTTTTGAGAGTGTTTGCAATTAAAAAGGAGACGGCTATATTTGCACCACCATTTCGAAAATGGCCCGTTCGTCTAGGGGTTAGGACGCATCCCTTTCACGGATGAAACAGGGGTTCGATTCCCCTACGGGCTACGATAAACCCTCTTTACGTCAAGTAGAGAGGGTTTTTTCATTTTAGGCAACTACCTGGAAGACAGCTTTGCTAAAATTACCTCCCGCTTCTTCGTTTTCTCGGAGCTTGCTACCTAGTTTGGATATATCTACCAAAGATCAGTAATCAATAGGTGTCTGCTAAATATAGCTACAAACAGAATTGAATCATTTCGCCTTCGCCTTAGCCATCCATTCCGTTCACAAAGGTTTCCACGAATTTGACAATCTTATCTAAAATGCGGTCGCCAATCGTTTTGCGCTGAAGTACCGAAGGCTGTTGACCTTTGATCAGGGCTAAGGCTTCATCTTTCAGCGGAGGCCTTTCTGCAAAGAGATAGTCTTCAATGAGCTTTTGGGTTCTCTCTTCGTCTAGGGCTTCCTCGCCTACCAAATGGGCAAATGCTTTTCGCTGCTCTTCACTCCAGAACTTTTCAAACTCAGTGGGTATGGTGTCGGCATCTTCGATAATGGGCAGATTTTCCATGATAAACTTCTCTATCAATTCCCGTTTGCTTCTAAGGTGTACTTCGCCTGCTAGGGTGTCGAGTATTTCCTTTTTATGTTTCTCTTTTTCTGCAGGAGTAGCCGTTTGCAGATTGGCCAGTAGTTTCAGAATATAGGTTACGTTGATTTCATCACGGTGTATCAATTCCAGTTCAAAGTCCACATCTTCCAGAATAGAGACTTTCTCTTTGTCTTTTTCCTGCTTTACTTTTTCGTGGAGGTCTAGGTATTTGCTTTTGTAGTCTTCAAATTGCTGTTCGGGCATGGTCAAATCTTCCCAATCGAAATCGGCAAAAGTGGACATGGTATTTTTGATTCTCATCAATTCCCGAAAGGCTTTGATAAAGGTTAGTTCGTCTTCCTCAGTTCCCAAGTTATCCACGCTGCTCACATTAGGCGCTATTTGTAGCAATGTAGTAAAGGCTTCATCAAACTTTTGTGCGTAATCCTCATAAGGCTTCATGATGATTTCCTCAATCGCCTCCTTATTACTAAACAGCGTTATGGCTTCGTCTGTGGCTTTTTTGAGGTTACGGAAAACAATAATATTGCCCTGCGATTTCTGCTCGTTTAGTATTCTGTTGGTACGTGAATACGCCTGTATAAGTCCGTGAAATTTGAGGTTCTTATCTACATAAAGGGTGTTGAGGGTAGGGCTATCAAAGCCCGTCAAGAACATATTCACCACTAGGAGAATGTCTATTTTGCCCTCTTTCACCTTCTTTGAAATGTCGTTGTAGTAGTTGTAAAAAGACTGGCTGTCTTTTGTCGAAAAGTTGGTTCCAAACATTTTGTTGTAGTGGCCAATGTAGTCGTCTAGCTTTTCTCTAGTGTGCTTATTCATGCCATACAGCACTTTCGGATCTTCGGCTAGGCTAAGTTCGTCTGGGATAAATCCGTTGGCGTCTGAATCATCTTCATTGGCTACATAGCTAAATATGGTCGCAATCTTTAGGTTGTGCTGGCCTGCTTCTTTTTTAGCTTGGAGTATATCGTAATACTTTAGCAACGTTTTGACGCTACTTACACAGAACATCCCTGTGTAGGTTTTGGCGTAAGTCTTGCGGTCGTGATGGTCTATAATGTAGTCGGCAATCTTCTCTAGCCGTATGGGTGACTCCATCAGCTCTTTGGTGTCAATGTCCTCTACTTCAATGTCTATATTGGTTTCTTTGCCTTCTTTTTGCTTGTAACGGCCTACATACTCCACCGCAAATTTGAGCACGTTTTCGTCTTTAATGGCATCGGTAATTACATATTTGTGGAGGTTCTTACCGAATAGTTCTTTGGTAGTTCGCTTGCCCAATTCATTCTTTACGGCATTATCTGCAAAAATGGGTGTGCCTGTAAAGCCAAATAGCTGAATGTTGCCAAAGAACGCTTTTATCCGGTTGTGCGTATCGCCAAACTGTGAGCGGTGGCACTCGTCAAAAATGAAAACAATGCGCTCATTTTGCACGTCTTCCATTCTGCTCAAATACCGCTTTTTGCTTATGGCCGTATTCAGTTTTTGAATGGTGGTCACTATTAGCTTGGTATCGTCTTCAAACTGCTCTACTAGCGCTTGGGTGTTGTCCGTACCGTCTACACTGCCTTGGCTAAAACTGTTGAACTCTTTGGAGGTTTGATAATCTAGGTCTTTTCTATCTACTACAAATACCACCTTTTTGACCTGTGGCATATGCATGATTATTTGGCTGGCTTTGAATGAGGTAAGCGTTTTGCCCGAGCCTGTGGTATGCCAGATGTAGCCGTTTTGTGTGCTGTTCTTTACCGTATCTATTAAGGCCTCCACAGCAAAGAACTGGTAGGGGCGCAGCACCATTAATATTTTGTGGGTTTGGTTTAGTACAATGTATTTGCAAATCATTTTGGAGATATGGCAAGGCTCTAAGAATGTGCTGGTAAACCCATTGAGAATATTAGAAAGGCGCTTATTCTGTTTGTCTGTCCAAAAGAAGGTTTGCTTAAAAGATTGGTGGCGGTTGTTGGCGTAATACTTAGTATTGACCCCGTTGCTAATCACAAAGATTTGCACGTATTGGAATAAGGCGGCATTTGCTCCGAATGAATGCCTTTGATAGCGGTTGATTTGGTTGAAGGCTTCTTTCAGCTCTAAGCCTCTCCGCTTTAGTTCTATTTGCACTAAGGGTAGGCCATTGATTAGAAGCGTAACATCATAGCGATTTTTATACGTGCCTTCTTGGCTTACTTGGTGGGTTACCTGAAATTCGTTTTGACACCAATAATCTGTATTGATAAATTCAAAATAGAGGTTATCGCCATTGTCTCTTATCAGGTGCTGTTTTTCTCTTAGGGTTTTTGCCTTCTCGAATACCGAACCTTTGCTCAGTATGTTAAGCACCTTTTCGAATTCATGCGCTGTAAAGCGTATGCCATTATGTTTTTCTAATTGCTGTTGAAGGTTGGCAATAAGGGCAGTTTCATCTTTGATAGCGACAAGACCATAGCCCAGCGTTTGCAGTTGGGCAACCAGCTGGTTTTCGAGTACTTCTTCGGGTTGCTTAGCCATTTTTGTTCAATGTATCTTTTACCCAGTTTGCAGGGTTGTTTAGGATGTAATTTGAAATGTTATGGTATTCAAAATCATTTCTGATAATGTGGTCGTGATAATTAGGTTGAAAAAAATGGTTGTTCCGATTGTATTTTGGAATTTGTAAATGTTGTTCATCGATATAATCGTCAATTTTGGTATTTACCGCAGATTTGAATCCTGCCATAAAGGATGAAATCGATTTTGGTAAACGAATCGGTGCATTCCGTTTTATGGATATAAACGCACGGCCGTCCATATCGATGGGCGGCGTATCGGTTTCAATGGGCGGATCCGGAGTGGCGTGCGTATCGGCGCGGGTGGATATTTCCACCATTGCATGCAAATGATTGGGCATGATCACAAATTGATGCAATATCAATTCATTTCGTATTTCAAACGATGTATACCATTCTGTTTCTACGATTTTACCAAAATCGGATAATATCATGTTGTCATTTACAATTTCACCCAAATTACAATCTCTATTCTTGGTGTTGATGGTCAAAAAATAAATGGCCTCTGCCGAATAATCCCAATTCGGTTTTCGATTCGGTTCGATGCGATATTTATTTTTGAATTTTGCCATTTTGGTTTGTTTCCATTGTGGTGCGTTGAGACGCACGGCCGTGCGTCTGTACGGGGTTGGCGTTGGCCGTATCGTCGTGGATATGCGTTTTGGTGCGTAGAGACGCACGGCCGTGCGTCTTTACGTGTGTATCGTTATGGATATGCGTTTTGGTGCGTATAGACGCACGGCCGTGCGTCTGTACGTGTGTATCGTCGTGGATATGCGTTTTGATGCGTTGAGACGCACGGCCATGCGTCTTTACGGGTGTGGCGATGGCCGTATCGTTATGGATATGCGTTTTGGTGCGTTGAGACGCACGGCCGTGCGTCTTTACGGGATTGGCGATGGCCATATCGTCGTGGATATGCGTTTTGGTGCGTTGAGACGCACGGCCGTGCGTCTGTACGGGGTTGGCGTTGGCCGCATCGTCGTGGATATGCGTTTTGATGCGTTGAGACGCACGGCCGTGCGTCTTTACGTGTGTATCGTCATGGATATGCGTTTTGATGCGTAGAGACGCACGGCCGTGCGTCTTTACGTGTGTATCGTTATGGATATGCGTTTTGGTGCGTTGAGACGCACGGCCGTGCGTCTTTACGTGTGTATCGTTATGGATATGCGTTTTGGTGCGTTGAGACGCACGGCCGTGCGT
>JBDNFI010000040.1:0-10840 GCA_041689935.1 Cyclobacteriaceae bacterium | reverse complement strand
TATATATTATACCATATATACCTCCACTAGTTATATATTTATTATTATATATTATATAAATCGCCCACGGAGATTTAGTTTGCTCCCATGACATGGAGGTCTTATGACCAAGTTAATTCTAGAGGTAGTAACTCGTGGTACTGATTCATCAGCAGTATTTGTGAGCAGGAAAGACACTTCGTACATTAAGGCAACTTTCAAGAGCTGGTATCAACAGCTCAATGGAGTGTTGCAGAATGACAGAGTGCAGGTAAGGTCAGCTTTCATCTTTAAGACGAAGCGCCCGGACACTTACAATGTTCAATTCTGCGTGTTGACGCCTAAGATCAACAAGCATGGAAAGATTGCTACTGTCCCAAGTTGGGTCAGAGGTATCATGTTTAATCCAACGACTGGCAAGATGTGGATTTACCGCAATCGTCGTAGTTTCGACATCCTTGGTGTACAGGGATGGAACCAAGCGATGTGGAAGGAACATCTTACTCTGTTGATAACAGAGGCCATTAAAGAGAATCAACCCCTGTAGGGGGAATCAAGTAGCTTGGGTCCACCTTTAGGTGGGCTCAAGTGAATTTGTATTATATATATTTAATTTATATATATATATTTATTTATACCCTAATAGTATATTTTTATATTTATAGTATTATATATTCTAAATTGTTCTTGGGCTCACTTACGGGTCTGAAATTCTATTTATCCTCAGGAGATAATCATGGCAAAGTTACGCATTACAGCAAGTACCACCAGTGTTGCCAAAGACGACAATGGTAAGATCATCCGTCAGAAGTTCTTGTGCTCTAAGCCAATTGTTCTTGACGGGCGAATCCTACCAGCGTTTGACTCACAGACAACCAACGAAGCATTCGCCATCTGGATCGAGTGCGTCTCGAAGGCAACCGTTGCGGGTGTCGAGCAGACAATCAATCCAGCGGAGCAAGTTGACTTGCGGTTGAAGTCAGCGAACGCATCAGGCAAGATGTTGTTCTTGGAGTGTGTCATCTCCGACATCAGCCAGTCTGAGTCGGTACAAGGCAATGTTGACAAAGGCAATGGTGCCAAGTTCTACCAAACCATCACCTTCCAAGTTGACCGCACTGGGCAACGCACACTGACCGAAGTTGAGAACGCAGGTTGGGTGCTATAGTTACACCCACCTCTAACAGGTCGTTAGTGAGCAACAGAGTTAGTGTCTGTTGCTTGCTAACGACTTCTCATTTGATATATATTTAATTGATTTTTGCGGGCGGATATAACCCCGTGTTTTTCTTGTATTTAATATTATAACCGTTGCTCAGTATGGAGTAGGTTATTCATATATTTGTATATTTATATAATATACATGTATAAAGATGTATAACAGATGTCTTGTTGTCTTGGGCGGACGGCAAGCAAACAAATAATAGGGACATATTGACTTTAATTAATCACCAGTATACTACACTTAGCATGTAGGTAGAGTGCATTATTAGTCTAAAGTGCTATAGCACCCCTACGGTTATTGATCCCGTGTTTTGGTTTCGCTCACGACAAAAGCGAACATCTTCTTCCAGAAACTCTTATACAGTATAGTTATTAAAATATTGATATATTGTTGGATAACTTTAATTTAATGTCTCTCTCGGGGGTGTACCCATTACGGGGTATATAAAGTCAGATACATTTGTACTCATATAAGGTACCATACATAATCAATGAGAATCTATCTAGGGATAGGCATCTATTCCTTCTTGGTATTCTCTTACATATCTTAATAGCATAATCTTTTGATTTGCGGTTTTTTCAATCTATAGGTAGGTTGAGTAAGAAATAGAAGTTACTTATAAAAGTTACCAGTGGTAGCTTTCCTACTTTGATTTCACTGCGACGATAGTTCATGGGGAAATACATAACTATTGACGCTTTTAGGGAAGTATCTGTATGCCACTTATATATGAGTGGGTTACAGGTACTTCCTGTTATGTCTATTATATTAATATATACTTAAGGAGCAATTAATGACATCATTATATAGTGAGTTACATCCTAGTATTACTAAGCCCTTTGTTATTGCGGGCACTGGTTCTCGTAACCTAGTGCTCGATGAAGATAAGTATAACGGAGTTATGACTAAGCTTCGCAGTTTACTTAAAGCCGCTAAAGCTACATACGGAGATAACCTGTTGGTTATTTCAGGTATGGCTGAAGGCTTCGACGAATGTCTAGCAGGCGCTACAATGATCGAAAAGATCAAGCTGTTAGCTGCTGTTCCCAATTTTGGTTATGCCAATTATTATTGGGAAGATAATTCTCTATTAAAGTTAAATAGGATTTTACCTTTTAACTTATTGTTAGAGTACGCGAAATCCACTGGTGGTGTTCACTATGTATGCTCTGGCATATATGAAGGTGGAAGACATTCCAATTTCATTCGTAATGAATGGATGGCTGATCAAGCCGACCTAGTATGGGTGTATAACCCTACTACCAAAGGCACTGCTCAGTGTTACGGCTATTGCCGTCTTAAGAACATAGAAACATTCATTATCGACTAAGGAGCAAATCAAATGAAATCATTATTAATCAAGTCTGTTGACTCAGACCCTATGGATGGCAGTATTAACAAGTTAACTTTCTTGGGGCAGGTTTGCCTTGCCTCAGAAACTCTTGTTATGCTTAGCACCCCTTATGTTGTTAAGCGTTTTGTTAAGAAACGCTCTAACATATATCGTGGTTATATGGATCGTTTAGCTGTTAGGCTTAACGACGAATCCAATAACATCAAAAATGAAGCTGAGCGAACTCATACAAAGGATCGAATCATAGACAAAGTCTACGATATCAGTCAGCCTGAAGACGATCAGTAATCAGTTCGATTAACCTAAGCATGTTGTTAAACTGCTTGCTATTTCTTTTAATCCGTTTTTTATTTAAATAAGGAGCAAAATCAAATGAAGACAAAACCAGTTGTACAATCAGAAGCAAAGCGTATGTTAATCTTTGGAGTAATACTGGAAGCCGAAATAGCCTTAATGAAGGCGTTAGGCTTTAGTTCGTATAATCCAGATATTCAACACATGCTAGCCCTTGTTCAGAAGTTCCAGGATAAACATTTCCTTACAAACCACCTACCAATTCTTAACCAAGCAGGTTATGAAGTGGAAGGTGAAGTGGCAGTAGAGCTCGTAGAGAAATACGAAGAGTTCTAATCGTTTAACGCCCTAGCGCTGTAATATGAGCGTGGCTTCAAGGCCAACTAGGAACTAAGTAATATACACCAATATAAAATAAAGGAGATATACCATGGAACTAACTTGGCAAGATTTCCAGAAAATGGGTGATAGTTACTATAACAAAGGTAATGTCACTGAAGCCAAAGTTTACTGGAATTTCGCAGACTCAATGCGTCCTGATATCATTGGTAAACAAATGGATATCATGAACACTAATCAACAAATCAATAAACACCTCATGAAAGGAGAATCTAATGGCTGAAAGACATTATTACAAACAACTACCTCAAGGAGATTTCCTTGAAGGAGTAGGCGTAGAATGTGTTAGTCAATGGCATTGCCAAGGTTGTGGAAAATTATCACCTGTAGAATCCTGTAATAACGGTCTAGACAATGGTCTAGAACTAAGTGGATTCGGTGGCTACTACGGTGGTTTCACCGATAGAGCTTGTGATGATGAATCATATCCTTATGTGGCACATGAATATGATCGGCTTGATAAAGCTCATATGTGTCACGATTGTTGTGTCAAATTATTTAACACTTTCCCGCATCTAGCTAGAGTGCTTGATATTAATAAGTCCACTGGACATCATTCACTTAGGCACGCGGGACATGACACCGAAGGTGATCCATGTTGCACTAACTGTTGGAAGTGGGAAAAACTTCCTAGTGGTGATAGCTTGACCTATTTTGGTCAACTCAATAAAGACGGGCTATTAGTCTGGGGTCTTAATTAAGACCCTAGGCTAGTAACCTATTATTCATTAATATAATTATATTATTCTAAGGAGAAACATGAGCCTATTAACAGTATCATTAATCGTAATAAATGTAATGTTTTTTACAGCTAAGATTACAGCTATACGCGTGCGTAGGTATGAGCGTTATGTGGCAAAGCGTCAAATCAATGCATTACTTGATGCAATACAAACAGCTATTCCTGAGATTAAAATCAGTAATCGCTTAGGCACTGTCTATGATCCTGATTTACATGATACCAATCATCCATATGATCATGACTCTGAAGAAGCGTTTGAGCAAATCGCGCAAAACTATAACAAACCTACGAAAGAATAGGAGTTAATTAAAATGATGTTCTCATTATTTTTTGTGGTAATTTTAATATGGAGTATCTTCCATATATTCAGATGGGTCGAAGCAAATGCTAAAGAGCCTATTGAAGATTGGAAAATATCCAAATTCTTACAAAGGCAGGTCGCTAAGCATGGTCGATCTTGATTTAACACCTTGTATTATATGTGAAAAGGCTATCATCTATCTTGAAGTGTTAGATCTTATTCACGAACATCCAGCTGGTGCGTCTAAAATATCTATCAGATCTGAAGACCAATCCAACTTTGATGGTTATGACTATTCAGGACTCATTTGTGATGCCTGTCTAGACAAATTAATCCAACTAAATAGAGTGTTAATAACACTCTCAAACTCAGGAGTAACCTAATATGGGAAAACGCAATCATCCATCCTACGGAAATGGGGCTGTATTATCAGAGCCCCTTTTTCCCTTACCTAAGATATCATTTGGTGACGCAGCTTTATTGCTAAGCACCTTACATCTTAACGAATTGTATGATCTTTCTTTTGGCGACACCGAGTATTCTTGGTGGGAGCAAAGTCAAGATCGTCAAATAGCAGGCGCATATCAAGCGCCTAATAAATTAACAATGTGGTTCGCAGATTTTGATTTCGATTCTAAGGACTGCTCAATTAGCGAATTACTGTTCTTGTGTACTCGTTTTAAGACGAGCGCAAGACACCGTAATGATTGCCAAGTTAATGATCAATATTAAGGAACTAATGTTCGTATGAACAGACCTAGTAAACTCAGTGTTTTGATAACACTAATAGCCTTCATAGCCCTTGGGTTTATTAGGTTTTATTATCATACAAAAAAACAAGATAACTAATTAATGCCCATTAGTAATTAATCACATTCATATTAATACTTTCCTTGAAAGGAAGTAAGTAATGTATACAGTAGCAATGCTTGTCCTAGTTGGGCTTATCGCCTCAACTGTAGTAACAGTAGTTACGGATCTAGTCCCTGCCGTAGGCAAGATCCCATTCCTTGGTAATCCAGATAGACTGTTTATCTTAACTTCAGTCTTGCTAGTTTGGCTTGGCGATGTGAACATTTTGGGCGCATTCGGTCTTGGCTCAACACAAGAATGGGTTAATGTTGTAGGCTCAGGTCTTGCTGTAGCAGCGTTTGCTTCAGTAACTCAGTCTGTAACCAATTACCTAGATAAATAATTAAGATTATACCTGGATAGCTATCTGGCATATGTAGCTTTCTGCAGTTATATGTTAATATGCTATTAAAACTAAACTAACAATCTCTATTGAAAGGAGATTATTGTGAGTAAAGTTAAATATCAAATTAAGAACGGTATCAGCCGAGCTACTTATTTTACAAGCAAAATTGCTTTTGCTCCATTGGTTGCTGTAGTAGACACTAGTCTAGCTGCAGGTACTGCTGTTGTCGAAGTCGTTAAGACTCTTGGCAAGTCAGCAACCAAGATTATCACAGCTCCTTATCAAGGAGTTGTGCGAGCAAATCAATTCCATACGGAACGATTTCTTGCTAGTCTTAATAGCAAGTTAAGTTTTAATAAGAAGCTTGCTTCAGGCGATTATGCTGTTGCTGTAGTCTTAAAGGACGATGCTAATGCGTAATAAGTCTGGCTTATTGCGCGAAGTCATCCTATTCCCAGTCACTGTTTTTCTAGTGACTAAGGATTACATTCAAACATTCATTAAGAAATATCGCGAAATAGGTTAACTCATTTGTATGCTAATCAGGGGTCTTATGAACCCTTGATTATCATCCAAAAAATACGAGATTAACCTCTCTATTTTACACCATAATATTATACGTCCAAATAAACATACCTATCCTATTATTACTTTAAGGAGTAAATATAATGTCCCAATTAGATACGATCTTTGATATCTTTGCCGATGGCACAGATTTCAGTACCTTAATCACAGATCCAGGTTCACTTAATACGGCAGGCCGCACAACCACTTTGGTTAAAGGTCGTCGTGTTCCATTCAATGCTAGCTTTGCGGGTCAAGAGTTTCCAGGTTATGTAACCTTAGAATCAGCTCGGCTTCACCGAATTTCGGTCATTGACCATACTTCAGCAAAGCAGGGCACAACCACTAAGCTTGTAACTGGCATTCTTAAGCCAGTCAAGATGAATGTGGAAATCGTAATTGACGGAGAAGTTATTACTCTTCCTAGTCTGTTACGCAAAATTGCTATGCGCAATATCCCTGTAGAAAATCAGATCACAGATGAGCAATTCATTGCGACTCTAGAGCAGATGGGTATGCGTTTCGCTTCGGGCATGAACTTGTTCTGGCAGCAATTTAACTCTAACCAAGAAGGTATTAACCAATTGGTTTCAGCGTTTAAAGCAGCTGGTGCAGCCGATGCGATGGGTTCGATGACGAACCCAGGTCGCATTAAGGAATGCTATCAGATGCCGCGTATCAACGATGTTGATATGGAAGGCCCAGAAGTTACAAGCTTTGAGTTAGGTCGTTCAGATCGTACTCAGTCAATGACTCAGCAAGGTTATCTTGACCTTGTCGATGCGTCGGCTGAGAACTTTAAGCGTATTTATAAACTGCGTAAGCAGGCTGCAATTCAGAAGCAACAGACTCGTGAAAAGTCTGCTACTGAAAGTTGGAGTCAAGAGCGTATTAACCAAGCCAATAAGGAAGCCAATGATCTGGTTCGTTTGAGCCAGCAATGGGCAACTACTTGGTCTGGTGCGCAACAGCGTATCCTTGTCGATAAGAAAGATCCAAGCAAAATGGATCTTCAAGACATCTATGATCCAACTTCCGCTCCTTGTGGGCGTTTCAAGTTGGTTGTAAGTGGCAAGGAAGTCGCAATTGACTTGTGGACTAATAGCGCTCGCGCTAATACTTCTGACAATTCTGTCAGTGTGTCCGCACCTAATGCTGAAGCCGCAGTTGAATCAGCAGTTCTAACTTGGGGTAACTAACCCCAAGGCAATACGTGGAAGTTGGTGGTGTTTAAGTTCCTGAGACTTTAACATCATCAGCTTCCACTTTTAATCTAAGTTTAATAAATATTTTTTTTATTCATACAAAGCCATACAATGATTGGGGTAAATCAAAATGCTATTTCAAATGATGATTGTATTAGCTATGGCATCAGCTCTTATTGAGATGATGTTTGCGGCAAGATTCTCTATTTGGCGCAAAAATGCTCATAAATTTAAATGGGTTAATATGGTTGTATCTATATTCTTATCGTTTATATTAGGTGTAGCCTTTAGTGCTGCTGGACTAATAGTTTTAGGTGCAGCGTTGATCTCAACTGTATTATCAGTTCCAGGTTACGCTTTCTTAAATTGGAATATGGATACACCTATTGCTATAGCTCAAGGTGGTAATCGTACTAAATTTTATTGGGATAATTTCCATGTTCAATGGACTAAATGGCGTATAGCTTTAGGAGATTTAGGTAAGATGTTCTTAACTATAATCCAAGTTATAACTATCCCAGTCCGTGTTATTCGTAAGGTATATAATTTTATTAATAAATATACTAAGAAATACAACGCTTATGTAGCAACAAGGCGTGCATCAGTTACACCAACACTTTAATTAAATCGGAATCAATTATGGAGGGTATTACTAATGTCAATTCAACCGAAGCTGAGGTCCATTGGATATGCCAATGGGCCTCTACGCAGTGTAAATAATTATCAGTTTGGTTTTTATGAGATTGGTGCTATGCGCCAAGCTTTACTCCATTCTGGTGAACCGTATTTTCGAGTAGGGTCTATTCCTATTCCTACTAACGAACATGAGTTTACTCAGGTTCAGCAAATTATTAATCACCCTAGCGTTCAATATGCTTTGGTGGATAAAACTAAAATTGTTATTACTCAAATAGGTAATAATACTGAATGGATGTCAGTTTTTAATTCAATGGGATTCAAGGTTAAAGGTGGTTCTAAAACACCTAAACGGTTAAAAGCATTCCACCGTCCGACCTTGATTAATGCTCATTTTAATATAAATGAAATCAAAGTTCAGTATGTTAGCGCTGATGAATTTAGTAGGTATACATTTGATGATAACCCAGATTATCCTGAAGATCAAGTTGATCGTCTATTAGATGGTGGATTTATTATCCATCCTCGTTTAATCAAAGCTGGCATTGATAATCTACCTACTTTTGAAGCAGGTGATACTAACGATCCTAATGAGTATTATTATAATCCTCGTATGCGCCAAAAAGCAATTAATGACCTTCTTCATTGTAAGGTTGTTAATTGTCGTATTATTGGCCCAGATACATTCTTGAAAGGGAATGCTTTAGTTTCTAAACATATACCAGAAGGTATCGATGTAATCAGTTGGTCAGGTAATCTTAAGAATGAAATTCTTTATGAGAACGGTTGGCTATTTCAGGCTGAGCCTCAAAATGCTAAGTCCCGTGTTCATACAGATGATCAAACCATGATCAATCTTCCACAGCTTTTCACTAAAAGCGAAATGGAATATTGGCTTACTGAAGAGTATAAAAAGATGTTTCAGGAAGCTACTGAAGGTAAGCTTTTAAGTAATTGGAAAAATATTTATCAACGCACTTGGCGTGATAAGTCTGATTCTGAAGACGAAGAAGCTCAAGCCCGTATGCAATATGTGGGTTATCGTTGGGTAGCTATGGGGATGAAGGTTACTGAATCTCCATGGATGTTTGAAACATTAGCTACTAGCCACGCTAAACCAATGCGTACTAAAATCCCTATCCCATGTGCTGTTTATGAACAGATTATATCTGAGTCTTTAGCTCGGATGGCTGGTTATGATATAGAGGTGGAAGAGGGTACTATCCAACGCCTTCAAGCACTTGAAGTACATGTCGTAAATGATATTGACTGGATTGAGATGTATGAATCTCATGGTGGTCACGATGCTGACGATTTCTTTAAACTATTCTATCGCCAATTCCAAGGCGGAGATATGGATGGAGAAAAAGTTGTTGTCGTGGTTCGTTCACCTAATGGTATAGGTGAATATTCAATCTTTAAATATGTAGAAGGTCATTGGAATCCTCATTGGCTTACCTCTACTGGTGAAAAGATTACATTTCCGATAGTATCTGGTAGGGGTTGGCCTCAACGGTTATCTGAAGCTTTGTTTCAGCAAACAGTTGCATATGTTGGCTTGCCTAGTCAAATCAATCCACCCCCTAAGCGTGTAGGTGAAAGCTATACTCGTGAAGATGTTCTTACTGATATTCGTACCAGTATGACGACTGGAAGTGTTGGTAAGTTTGTCAATGCCTCTATGTTATATTCATCAGTATTTTACAAGCATAGGCCTTTACAATTATGCAGTTTAGAAGACGCTATTGATGGCTTCATCCAAACTGCAATTGCTCAAGACCGTGATGCTATTCAAGAAGATGCAATAACTATGGTTAATGAAGTTATTAAATCTGGACTTCCTGTAGATCGTGCCCTTTGGGATAGTCGTCGTTTCGATGGTTATCTTAAGAAGGGTCAATGGGTCGAGAAGCACGAAGGTGTTATTACTCAACTCAATGATCTTTGTAAAACCCATTATAATGCGTATGCTAAACGCGTACAAGAATGGGCTCAGGAGAATGCTCGTCCATCTGAGTTTGTACATCAAATTGGTTATCGTATGAGTTTTCATGCGTTACCAATTTTGCGCAAATTTCGTATGGATATTTATAATGTTAACAGTCAAATGACCGCTGATCAAGGCGGTTATGTAGACCGCTCTGGTTGGGACAATTTGTACCAAAATATTGTGAATAAGATCGAGCTATATGAACAAGAATCTGATCGTCATGATCTAGTGCTTGGTCTGTATTCTGCTTCATTAAAGCATGCTACTTCTAGTGGTAAGATTACCGATCAATTAGTTATGAATCGTTTAGTGTTTCCATATTTAGAGCGTGCTCTACAACATTATGGTATAGCTAATCGTGTAACTATTACAGCTAAAGATGATGGGACTATCGCTATTAATCAAATTAAAACTACCCAATGGGAAGTGATAAATGATGATAGTGATGTTCATGTGTTCACTGATCCGATAGAGTATCAACGCTATTGTGGTCAAAAGAGTCCAGTTGTATTTAGCGGATCCACCGTTAAAGCTAGTTGAAATTAAGATCCCTCACCTTTGCCTTATGGGCATTGGTGGGGGATTTTTTTAATTATATGCATATAGGAGAAATTAAATGATTAAATCAAGACTTACGGTTAGAGGGCGTTGGTTAATTGCTCGTCATTTTGGTGACGGAATAATAAGATCTTTCCTATTTTGTTTAACACCTGATAACATGGAAAAATGGCACAATTATTATAAAAATAAAAAAATAATCAAGGAAAATCAATATGATTGAAAAATTAATAGACGATATAACAAAAGCTATGCAGTCTCAGATCATACTTAAGTTAAATGAAATGATAGATAAGATAAATGAATTAGAAAAGATAAGTCGAAATCCATCAGCAGTCACTATGTCTTCAGTGCAACGACCAATCAAATGGGGTTCATAGATGTTTATATAGGTT
>JBDNFI010000039.1:0-11335 GCA_041689935.1 Cyclobacteriaceae bacterium | reverse complement strand
TGTACACGAAGCCACTAAAAAGTGGACAATGCCGATTCGAAATTGGGGCGTAATCCTAAACCAATTTATGATTATATTTGAAAATCGTTTGAAATTTTAACCATCCCTAAATGCTACTTACACACTTCTCGGGATAGTGTCCAGATAGCATGTCTACATCATAAACATCTTCCAAAACCATCTCATGAAAATTATATGAACATCTTAAATCACAAAGGTTGCTATAGATCAGCCAAGAATTACCGTGTTTTTCTGAAAATTTCATAAATCAAAGAAGTTAATTCAACTTTACACCAGGAACTTTACTGTCTATAATATCATGCTTTAGTAGTAAGGAGTACAAATTTGAAACTCTCCATAGCAGATCTTCATTATTTGGACGATTCTCAGGCTGAAAGATTTCGATTATCGGTTTTCTTTTAAGTGGCTTCAAAACAAAATCATTATTTCTTTCTAATTCATCAAGATCATCTTCTAAGAGATTGATAGCAGGTATTAACTTAGTTCGAATAATTTCTTGATAACGAACATCATAAAAAACAAAGCAACTTTCTCCATAAGACGTGTTTTTGATGTATTCCCACCAACTTGCGTAAAAGACATTCAAGCTTTCACGAGTTTTATCACTTAAGCAATCTCCCCATTCATTATTTAAAAGTTCATGAAAGTAAAAGTCCTGAAAAAGACTTTCAATCGAACTTTCATAGGAACCTATATTTTCATAAAAGCACAGCCCTAATAATCCAGAATGAGTGTGGACAAGATATGCCCAAGTTTGCTCAATAGAGTTATTGAGGTCAGTAATGAAGCGTTTTTCCATAATTTAAATTTCATACCCAAGGCGCGCAATTAAATTATCACCTTTTCTCATTCAACCTATTATATAAATCAGCTACTCTGTTCAATATAAGCTCATTACTTGGGAATTCCCTGTTCGGTACTTCAAGGGACTCAACGTCTGTAAAGCCTGCGCAAATTAAATCTGAATTTAATGATTCAAGAAAGTCTTTTAACTCATGATCCAAAATAGAAATCAATTGAGTATCCAGATAAGCAAACACTTGATCCTTCCTGTACTCCTTTTCATCCACAAAACTTAGAAAGTTATTGATGAAAGCAGACATTAACTGAAGTGTTTTTTCACTTACAAAATCGTGTTTCTCAAGCCATTTTAGAACATTTACATCATAAACATCTTCAAGAACCATATCATAAAAGACATAAGACTTCCTAAGATCACAAAGGTTACTATAAACAAGCCATATATTTCCTAATTTTTCAACCATTTTCATAATCCAAAAAATTTATTTAATATTTCATCTGTGAGCTGATTGATAGGCACATGAGAAAATTCTTCAAATTGACTTAAAGAAATTTCTACTCCATCCTCGTAATATTTCCCATTTGCCTTATACACATATTTATTATTTATGCCTATAAGTTTACCATTCTTCTTTAAACTTGCATATGGCACTTGTTTATTTAAAATACGATGTGAACTTACTGCTTCCATTAATCGAAATTCATTAAAATCATCTTTACGCCAAGATAAACCACTTAAGTTATCAGCAAGTTTGCTCCCCGGCAAATCTCGCCAAGCCTTTGGAATTTTGGAGATTACCCGTTGCCCTCCTGGAACACCACTTAATCGATTCCAAACTACAACAATTTTATATACTTTTTGAAATGCTTTTCTTATACTATCTCCTTTTTGAACGACTTTAAAAACCTCATTGACTGGGACAGCTGCCATAACAATACCCAAAGATCCCATAAAATAATTCCCGTTACTGAAATCATTATAAGCACCAATTAGGTCTCCAACACCGCCTGGAATTAGCTCCAATAATAATGGCCCAAGATCTTGAGCAAATTCTTCCATCATTAGCTGCCACTGGTATGGATCGGTGGGTGACTGACCTACTTCTTGAGCATATGCTTCATAAAATGTGGCAGCAGCTTTGTAAGCATCTAAGCCTTGGATATTAACAATTTGCTCTACATTTATTTGTTCTCCAGATAATTGAGGAAATCTATTTAATAAATCTTGGTGAATGGCCAAAGCCTCGGTTACTTCCGAATTTACTGGCAAGTTTACAATGGGCACTGGCTGGCCACTAGGCGTGTGAACACCTCCACCACCACCCGCGCCAGAATCTTCCGTGCCATCTTGGGAGGGTATATCGCAGTGGTAAGTTGCGGTTTCGAATGACACTTCCGTACATTGTTCTGCGTCGATTCTTCTAAAAGAACCACCAGTTGTTTCACAAACATTATGTGTCTCTGTGGAGCTTTCCCAATAGCAGTTAGATGAAATTCTTAAATTTGTTCCATTTGAAGATTGGGAAAGTTGACCATTCAAAAAATGTCTTTCCATTACTAATTCGCCGGACAGTTCATAATGCCAAATAATGCCTGTAAAATCAGATGAACTCGAAGAAAAACTCCCTTGATAATTTCGTATATGCCAATTTCGAATCCCTTTTTGGTTGATAGTTAGCACCAAATTCCATAAACTATTCGGGGAATACTGTTTTGGAATAATAGGGAGGCTATAAATATCACCATAAACACCGTTAGTCATTATAGCTTGCTGTGTATCTACCCTACCAGCAAAGGTTTGAATCTCCTCATTTCGGGTGTTAATAGATTCAGAATTGAAATCAAAAGATACTTCACTTTCGGCACCAAATATACGATAGGCTTTCCATTCAGAATCAGATGGGACTTCGATTTCTAGCGGTGATTCAGACAAAGGAATTATATCCTCAGGCAATACATCCTCTACCATGCATGAGGATATTAAAAATAAACTAGTAAAAACTAAAAGAGAGAGTAAGGAATTTTGTAAGGTAGCTATCATTGAATTATTTTATTTTGTTATCCAATTAAGAGCTAATTCATCAAAAGATAACCCATGGATTTGGCTTAATTATTGAAAAATTTGAAAACAATTCAAAATTTATCTTGCGGGATCGCTGCAATAAATATTTTCAAAAATGATTCGCCCAAGCTTTTCTACTTTTGCCGTATGCTATTGGCTATTGGGATATATCGCATTGCACTCGCTGTCTATTACATATTGCTTCATTTGGTGGCCATATTCCATCCCAAAGCGAAGCAATTTGTGGATGGTCGCAAAAACTGGGCACAGCCACTAAAGAATTGGCGTACAGGAAATGAGCCTTTGGTATGGTTTCACTGCGCTTCACTTGGCGAATTTGAGCAAGGCAGACCTGTGATGGAGGCTTTCAAAAAAGCATATCCCAACTATCAAATTCTGCTAACGTTCTATTCTCCATCAGGATATGAGGTACGTAAAAATTATGCCGGCGCCGATTATATTATGTACTTACCTTGGGACAGCCCAAGTACAGCACGCCAATTCCTACGCATCGCCAACCCATCCGTGGTGTTTTTTGTGAAGTATGAATATTGGTACTTTCACTTGCGAGAAGTTGCCAAGCGTACCCTCCCGCTTTTTTCTATATCCACTATTTTGCACCCAAATCAAGTATTCTTTCGCTGGTATGGTCTGCTGCATCGAAAATGTCTGCGCTTTTTCACCTACTTTTTTACCCAAAACCAAGAAACCCAAAACCTATTGCAATCCTTAAACATCACGCATTGCAGCCTTGCTGGCGATACCCGCTTCGACAGAGTGTTGGATATTTATAAGCAAAAGCAACTCATCCCGATAGCGGAATCTTTTGTGGCAGATAGCAAATGTATCGTAGTGGGTTCGGCTTGGCCACAAGATCGGGAGCTGCTGAAATCCGTTATCAACCGCACCAATTATACATGGATTGTAGCTCCGCATAATATCAAAGAAGCAGATTTGGCAGAGTGGGAAAATACCTTTCCCAATCAATGCATCCGATACTCCAAAGCCGCCAATAAAGCGGGTGCAAAGATTTTATTGATCGATAATGTTGGTATGTTGAGCGGCTTATACCAGTATGGCTGGGCGGCCTATATTGGCGGGGCGCTTGGAGCAGGCTTGCACAATACACTCGAAGCGGCGGTCTATGGCATTCCAGTATTTTTTGGAAATAAGAATTATAAAAAATTCCACGAAGCAGTAGGGTTGAAGGCAGATAATGCGGCATTTACTGTAAATTCGGCGGAAGAAATGGAGGGAATCTTGGGCGAATATGCAAAGGACGAACGAACCTATCTGTCGGCTGCAAAAAGTGCGGGAGGATTTGTGAAAAAGCATGTTGGAGCTACTTCGCTGATAATGAACAAAATAAAAGGATGGATAAACTAAGAGCGAGGGTATTAAAATCGACGGGATCGTGGTATCAGGTGGAACTAGAAGATGGCAGTAAAATGGATTGCCGACTTCGAGGTCGGTTCAAAAACCTTGAGCTTAAGGTGACTAATCCTATTGCTGTGGGCGATTGGGTGATGGTGGAGCCCGACGATGATCACAAGGGAATCATCTCAGAAATAGAACCACGCAGAAATTACTTCATTCGCAAATCAGTAAAAAAAACAGATCACGCGCATTTGATCGCCGCCAATATAGACCAGGCCATATTGGTAGTGACACTGGCATTGCCCAAAACTTCTCTTGGTTTTATAGATCGGTTTTTGGTAAGTATAGAAGCATTTCGGATCCCAGGAGTATTGCTGTTCAACAAAGCAGATATTATGGATGATGTAATGCTTGCCTACCAGAAAGAGTTGGCAGAATTGTATCAAAATTTGGGTTACAAATGCTTATTAGTCTCTGCTGAAACTGGGCAAGGAATGGATGAGATTGATCAAATATTAGTAAATAAATTAAGCGTATTTTCAGGGCATTCGGGTGCGGGCAAGTCAACGTTGATCAATAGATTAATTCCCGATATTCATCAAAAAACTGCTCAGATTTCCTCATTTGCCAATAAAGGCGTACACACCACCACCTTTGCCCAAATGTTTGAAGTAGATGCGAATACATGGGTAATTGATACGCCTGGCATTAAAGAACTAGGCTTGGTAGAGATGGAAGAATGGGAAATCAGTCATTATTTTCCTGAAATGCGCCATTTTTTAGGGCAGTGCAAGTTCAACAACTGCTTACACATCAACGAACCAAATTGCAAAATAATAGAAGCTTTGGATGCGGGACAAATTGCTGTAAGTCGCTACAACTCCTACTTGAGTATGCTGATGAATGAAGAAAGTCATCGGTAAATTGCAGATATTAATAGACTTTAAGCAAATATTATTGTTAATCATCAAAATAGAAAAGTAAACAATATTGATATAGTTACACAGCTAAAAATATAACTCAATCTCAATTAAATCTATTAGAAAAAGCATATCCAAACATAAATTATGAATAACTTAAAATTGGAGGTAGCTGGAACGAAGCGAAAGATAAAGTGACGCAAGAATACGGAGAGCTTATAGACAATGATCTAGCATTTTCACCAACTAGATATTGATTGAGGTTTGCAACCTCCCCTTCTAGTGAAAATTTAATTTTTCCTCCCGCATCATTCCATTCAAAAGTTCCGGTAGTACCCAACGTCTCATCTATTTTACCCAAATACGTTGTCGTCATTTCAAAAGTATTATCAGAATTCAATTGAATTTCCATCCATTGACTATCAGCACATGGCAATCCGCCTGCGTAGGCCCCAATCCATTCAAGCGAGTTCCTACTTTTCGCACCATTCCAGATTATTTCTTCAACATTCTGCTAATCAAGTTCATTTGTTTTGCCTTTTTCTTACCCCCAATAGAAATGAAAAAAACTAAAAGCAAAAGGAATATGAGTTTTTCTTTCATGATCATTGAAATATTTGACAGAGTAACCCTTATTCCCTCTTCTTGAAAATCGCCTCGGCAGCCTTCACTATTTCTTTACCTGCGTTCTCCAAGTGATCAAGCATTTGTTGCCATTTCGGACTGTTCTTTTCTTTAAATTCTCTAAATTCATCCTCCAGCTTATCACGATCTTTTTTGAGTTTCTCTATTTCCTCGTTGGCATCAAAGCCTTTCTCTTTTGCCTTTTCCTTCATTTTTCGAGTAAGTTCGTCTATTTTTTTACCCAAGTCGTTCAACATCCTTTGCGCTCTACCTTCTTGATTTTCCATTTATGCGTTTTTATGATTTATTAATAACTGATTCTTGCTAAGTTTAAGGAAAGCTTGAAAAGCCTAATTAATTATACAATATACTAGCTTATTGGTAATGTAAATAAATATCATAAATATATGGCTAAATCAAAACTACCTCCAACGACAGCCAAAGAAGAAAATATGGTTGAAATTGTAGTAGAAAAACTACATAGTAAGGCTGAACTAAAACAGAAAATTTACGCAAATCTGTTAGAGTTTTTCAAAGTACTAAAAATTGAAGCCTCACAAATAAATTTGGAGTTGACTTCGAAGACAAAGGATTTTAGTCCGAAAGTGAGCATCGGATACAAAGATTTATCAACCTTCGAATTTAAATTAAATGCGGGAGGCGATACTTTAGTTGCGGTGATGCAGAGCAATATTATACAGCTCAATCCGCAACATCCTTTCCTAAAAAGACGCTATTTCAAAGAGAATCCGCCTTATTTTGGACAAATCGTCCTCTACAATTTCCTTGAGGATTCCTTTCGTTACAACAGAATGGATGATTACGGCTATTTGATTGGCCGCATTTTTATTGATGCAAATAATAGGCTTTTTGCAGAAGGTGATCGTCAATTGCATTATTGTTTCGACGATCCGGATAATGCTTTTATGACCGATCAAAATGCCCGACTAATATTAATGAAAGCGATCTCGGCCGTGATTGATAATGATTTGATGGCACCTGATTTTCAACAAGTACAGGTGATCACTCTTGCCCAAAAAGAAAATTTCACTGTTACCCAATCAAGAGGCCAGAAAATAGGATTCCAAGCCAATTTTGATGCTGATAAGTAACAGCTCTGTTTCTTAAAAATAAACTTTTTTAGAGAATAAGCCTTTTTAAAGTAAATTAGCAAACAAAAATAATCATGTTAGAAAGATTCAAAACCATAAGAGCGCATAGCGTTAAAATTTGTAAACCGCTCGAAACCGAAGATTATGTAGTGCAACCCGGCATGGATGTAAGTCCTCCAAAATGGCATTTGGCGCATACCACATGGTTTTTTGAGGAATTTATACTCAAAGCCCATTTTTCTAATTATCGTCCGTTTCATCCCAAATACTCCTACTTATTCAACAGCTATTATGAGAGCATAGGCGACAGAGTGTTGAGGGTAGATCGTGGCAATATGAGCAGGCCAAGTGTCGATGATATTTTAAATTATCGAGAATATGTGGATCAAAACATGATCGAACTGATTCCTCAGTTGCCAGAGAAATTCCATCCCATTTTAGAGATAGGTTTTCAGCACGAACAGCAACATCAAGAACTCCTACTCACGGATATTAAATATATCCTTGGACATAATCCATTATTTCCAGCTTATGATTCTGATTTTAAAGAATACACTGGGACGCCCTTACATACCAACCCTAGTTTCCTACCCATTGCAGAAGGGATTTATACTATAGGTTTTCAGGGAGAAGGATTTTGCTTTGATAATGAAAGAGAAAATCATAAAGTATATCTCAACACATTTGAAATTGCCGAGCAACTAATTAGCAATTCCGAATATTTGGACTTTGTAAAAGCGGGAGGATATCAAAATCCAGCCTATTGGTATAGCGATGCATGGGCTTGGGTGAATGAGAATGACATCAAGAACCCTTTATTCTGGCTTCAGATAGATGGGCAATGGCACCGTTATAGTTTATCAGGCTTGGAGCCGCTGCCATTGGATCAGCCCGTGACGCATATTAGCCATTACGAAGCCGCTGCGTTTGCCGAGTGGAAAGGAATGAGACTGCCCACAGAATTTGAATGGGAAATCGCCGCAGACAAGCTCCTATGGGGACAAAGATGGGAACACACGCAAAGTGCCTATTTGCCGTACCCGGGGTATCAAAAACCTGCTGGCGCAGTAGGGGAATACAACGGCAAATTTATGATTAATCAAATGGTGCTAAGAGGAGCTTCTATCGCCACTCCGGCAGATCATTCTCGCAAAACCTATCGCAACTTTTTCCACCCGCCATTGCAATGGCAGTTTAATGGTATCAGGCTTTGCAAAAAATAAAACTATGACAGAAAAAATTTTAAATGAAATAGCTGAGGCTGTTACCCAGGGATTGACTGCAAAACCAAAAACGCTCCCATCTTGGCTGTTTTATGACGACATTGGAGATAAGATTTTTCAAGAAATAATGGATATGCCGGAATATTATCTCACCAACTGTGAGTTAAGTATTCTGAAGGAGCAAAAAGAAAATATCCTGAGAATTTTAAAAAATGAATCCAAGCGCGTTAAGCTGATTGAACTTGGTGCTGGTGATGGAAGTAAAACTGAGGTGTTGCTTGAGCATTTTCTGGAAAACGGGCTAGACGTTGAATACAACCCAGTAGATGTATCTGCCGCGGTGCTAGACCAATTAGAAAAAAGGCTAAACAAAAACCTCCCGCTTCTTACAATTGAGCCAAAAAACCAGCGATTTAAGGATGCTTTGATGGATATGAAAGGCAATCTGATCGATCGGAAGTTTGTCTTATTTATGGGAGCCAATATTGGGAATTTCAATATTGAGGATGCTCAATTATTTATCAATCAAATAAGTAGGCAGCTCAATCAGGGGGATTTTTTAATGATTGGTTTCGATCTGAAAAAGCTTCCGAGAATTATTCAAAAAGCCTATGACGACCCTCATGGGATTACGAGCAGATTCAATCTCAATTTATTGCAAAGGCTTAATAGCGAATTGGGAGCAAACTTTGATTTGAAACAATTCGAACATTACAGTTTCTATGACATAGAATCAGGTGCCTCCAAAAGCTTTTTGGTGAGCAAGATAGAGCAGCAAGTTTATTTAAAGCACCTGGAGTTAGACGTTCATTTTAGCAAAGCAGAATACATCCATACTGAAGTATCCCAAAAGTATGGAATGGGCATGATTGAAAAATTGGCTGAAACGGCTAACCTGACTATCGAAGCTAGCTATTTAGATGAGGACATGTTTTTTGCGGATATTATTTTCAAGAAAATGTAAACTGGGAGTAATACTTAATCAGATACCCCTTATCAAGCCGAAATGCTTATGGTGTAACTTTTATTTTCATAATTTTTAATGATTACTATCTTACCTTAACTTTAATTGAAAATCAACATATAGACTTTATGAAAAATTTAACTACCAGAGTTTCGGCATTACTTTTTGTGCTGTTGCTGTTTATCGCAGACGCTCAGGCACAAGATAGAAAGTTGCCAGGAGAGTCGGCTATCACCACGAGTCACCAGGTAACGATAAAAGGTCAGAGAGTACCCTATACTGCTACGGCTGGTACGCAACCCGTTTGGGATGAGAATGGGAACCCAATAGCCTCTTTGTTTTATACATACTATGAGCGGACTGACATCTCAGATAAAACAAAAAGACCTTTGGTGGTATCGTTCAATGGCGGTCCAGGCTCAGCTTCTATTTGGATGCACCTTGCCTACACCGGCCCGAAAGTTCTAAATATCGACGACGAAGGCTATCCAATTCAGCCTTATGGATTCAAAGACAATCCACATTCTATTTTGGATGTAGCTGATATTGTGTTTGTAGATCCTGTAAATACTGGCTATTCAAGAATCACTGGCGAAAATGTAAGTCGAAATACTTTTTTTGGCGTAAACGAAGATATAAAATACCTATCTGATTGGGTAAATACATTTGTGACACGCCAAGATCGATGGGCATCACCAAAATACTTAATCGGCGAAAGCTATGGCACCACCAGAGTATCGGGTATGGCACTGCAATTACAAAATGCGCATTGGATGTACTTAAATGGTGTAATACTGGTGTCGCCTACTGGCTTGGGAATTGATAGATCTGGTCCAGTAGCTGCTGCAAATTACTTGCCCTACTATGCGGCTACAGCTTGGTATCACAAAGTGCTACCTGCGGATTTGCAAGCCAAAGATTTGGATGAAATCCTACCAGAAGTTGAACGATATACGCTAGACGTGGTGATCCCTGCCATGGCTCGTGGAGGTAGTTTAGAACCAGCAAAAAGAAGAGAAATTGCTACTCAAATGGCGCGTTATTCAGGCTTGAAAGTGGAGGTAATACTTCAACATAATCTGGCTGTCCCAACAGGCTTTTTCTGGAAAGAACTATTGAGAGATCAAGGCATAACAATTGGCCGGTTAGATTCACGGTATCGTGGCATAGATGCGATGGATGCCGGATATGGCCGCGATTATGATCCTGCTCTTACATCGTGGAACCACTCTTTTGCGCCTGCCATGAATATGTACGCCAAGCAAGTACTGAAATTTGATACAGATCTGACTTACAATCTCTTTGGCCCAGTGAACCCTTGGAATCGCAATGGCGATAATACAGGAGATAATCTGCGCCAAGCGATGCTACAAAATCCTTACATGCACGTGATGACCCAAAGTGGCTATTATGATGGTGGTACAGATTATTTCAACGCCAAATACAATCATTGGCAAATCAATGCTAGTGGCAAATTAGGGGATCGACTTCGTTTCGAAGGCTATCGTAGTGGACACATGATGTATTTGCGTGCAGAGGATTTAAAAAATTCTAATGACCATGTGAGAGATTTTATTCTAAAATCAATGGTGGCAGAAGGAGTCCCTGCTAAATACTAATTGAAAATAACTTATTGATGCGTATAGCTCCAGCCTTAGAACTGGAGCTTTTTTATTACCGTGAAATCTTTCTATTAAATTACTGGATTCAATGTCTCAGTTCCCTGCTTTATTCGTCTTATATGGAACTTCGACCCATAAAACCTCCCCATTTGGGCACACATGCCGCGTGAGCCTCCAAATGAATTTTTCAGATTTTATCCTCTTTAGACAGCTCGCATATTAGCCTTTAGAAATCTCCTGATGGATTATAAACGATCAGGCTATCGCCAAATTGTATTTGCTGCAAGGTATCGTTTTCGTAGAGATAATTGTTCAGGTAATGGCGGGCGTCTTGCAGAAACTAACTCTTGAAAGGTTTGCGGCCATCAAGTTTATTTGAATTAACAAACTCAAAGTAGTCGGATTACATATGGTTAAAATAAATTATAGGGTTACTCATTTAGGCCACTAAACATTGCAAATCAATAGAATAAATAGTATATTAGAGTATAAAATCACCCGTATGAAACTACTTCAATTAGACCGAAAAACCTTTGAAAAGCAATTTGGAGACAAATCTTCCTGCTATGCTTATTTAGCCAAATTAAAATGGCCAAATGGCTATCACTG
>JBDNFI010000038.1:0-37624 GCA_041689935.1 Cyclobacteriaceae bacterium | reverse complement strand
TTTAGCTGTACACGAAGCCACTAAAAAGTGGACAATGCCGATTCGAAATTGGGGCGTAATCCTAAACCAATTTATGATTATATTTGAAAATCGTTTGAAATTTTAACCATCCCTAAATGCTACTTACACACTTCTCGGGATGGTGTCGAAAACCTTGAAGGATTTGCAGCTATCAGATTTATTTGGATCGATAAACTTATGGTGAGAGAATTAGAAATCCTTAATAAGTTAAATACAATTTGAGAAAGGATTTTTTAATTCTCTCGCTTGCTCAGCATTTTTTGGATATACTTGCCTACAATATCAAATTCTAAATTCACAGCGTCACCTATCTGTAAGGAGTGGAAAGTGGTATGCTCCCAAGTATATGGTATGATAGTAACCTTGAAACTGTCCTCCCGCACATCAAAACAAGTGAGACTTACGCCATTGATAGTGATAGAACCTTTCTCTACTATTAATTGGCTCTTCTCTTCAATCAACCCAAACGCTATCAACCAACTTCCATCTCTATTATCAATACTTCTCACTTTCCCAATCGTATCTACATGCCCTTGCACAATATGCCCATCAAAACGGCCATTAGCAGGCATACATCTTTCCAAATTCACCAAACTACCCACTGATACATCACCCAAATTGGTTTTTTTTAAGGTCTCCTCTACTGCTGTAACAGTATATGAATCATCGGTAATATTAACTATAGTAAGGCAGGCACCATTATGACTCAAACTTTGATCAATTTTCAAGTCATTCACAAAGTCACAACCCAAAACAAAATGAGTATTACTACCTTCCGTCTTAATATCTTTTACTCTACCTAAACCTTCAATAATTCCTGTAAACATAGTTTCCTTTTTTAAGCAAAACATTAATAGAGATATAGAAATAAACTCATTGCACAACTGTGCATCATCATGATCAACATTACAATCGAAATGATGTTCAAAACAAGCCAAATTTGACTTTCAAAGCCGAAAATATACTATATATTTGACAAATGATGCTTATTCAGGAAGATAGTTACCGACACCGAGGTTTACGGAAAACCTTGGTGAAAACCATCAAAGAAAAAGGGATTAAGGACACTGCTGTATTGAGTGCAGTCGGTAATGTAGCTCGCCACAATTTTTTTGATCCTGCTTTCGTAGAGCATGCTTACGAGGATAAGGCTTTTCCAATTGGGGAAGGTCAAACCATCAGTCAGCCATATACTGTCGCTTTCCAAACTGAATTGCTACACTTGAAGCCGGGCAGTAGAGTGTTGGAAGTAGGTACAGGAAGCGGATACCAAGCTTGTGTATTGTTGGAATTAGGGTGCACAGTTTACACTATTGAGTATAATAAAAAGCTATATGACGGAACTCGTAAATTTCTTCCTAAAATGGGGTACAGACCGCAATTTTTTCAAGGAGATGGCACATTAGGCTTGCCACAATTTGCTCCATTCGATGGAATAATAGTAACCGCTGGCGCTCCATTTATACCCAAAAATTTAATAGAACAATTGAAAGTTGGTGGTAGACTAGTAATCCCAGTCGGAGACCGTAGTTCACAAACGATGATTTGTCTACATAAAGATTCTGAGACTAAGCTGAGCAAAGCGGAATATCATAATTTCAGTTTTGTGCCATTACTTGGTAAAGATGGCTGGGGTCTTAGCTCCTAAGCCAAGCTTAATGGCTATATTTGTAAAAAAATTCAATATGCCTTCTAAACAGAAAAAACCTCAAGATTCATTCACCATTAAGACAGAATTGGTTCTTCCCAATGACACCAATACCTTGAATAATTTAATGGGTGGCCGGCTCATGCACTGGATGGATATAGTGTCTGCGATTGCCGCACAAAAACACTCAAATAGAATTGTAGTCACCGCCTCTGCTGATAATATTCATTTTGGTAAACCCATTCAGTTGGGCAATGTGGTTACATTAACTGCAAAAGTTACAAGAGCATTCAGTTCTTCTATGGAAGTGCATGTGGAAGTAAGTGCTGAGGATATTCCAAGTGCGAAGAAATTTAAATCACATAGTGCATTCTTTACTTTTGTGGCGGTAGATCAGTCTGGCAGACCTATTGATGTCCCTGAATTGTTGCCAGAAACCGACGAAGAAAAGGAATTATTTGCTGGAGCTTTGAGAAGAAGGCAATTGCGATTGGTATTGGCAAAAAGAATGAAACCGGAGGATGCGACAGAATTAAAATCAATATTCAAGCTGGATGAATAAAGAAGAAGAAATCAATATTCAATTTTTAGGGCAATTTATTCAAGAGGGAATTTATTTACTGCCAGAAGAAATGCAAAAACCTAAAAGTAGCAAGCAGGAAGAAAAGCGGGAGGATACTCAAGCCAAAGAGGAAATCAATCTGGAATCTGAAGACCTAATTCCAATACTCCCACAACTTGGGGAGTTTAGAAAGCAAGTATTAATCCTTGTAAATAATGCTTCGAATTCAATTATATCTAATGAAGAAAAGGAATTTTTCAGCAAGCTTATTCCAGCCATTAAGCTCACCTGGACGGATGTGGCAGTAGTTAATATCAATAGTATTGCCAATAATGAGCAAGATTTATTCGATTTTATTCAGAGCTATGAGTATACGTTCTTATTAGCCTTTACCGGGCAAATAAGCTCATTAAAACGTACTTTTGATGTAGAATTATATACACCAAATAAGTCAGCAGGGAAGATTCACCTTTTGGCTAATCCCGTAAGCGAGCTGAACGGAGACAAATCTCAAAAAGTTAAATTATGGGATGAGCTAAAGCAGATTTTTTAAAGCAATATCTACCTTACTTATTTTCCATATTTTACAAATAAAAAAATCCAAACCGGAGTGCCGATTTGGATTTTGCTTTTTCCTAATTAGTAATCTTTAAAATTATTTACCACCATCCATTGCTGCAATTTTGACAGCTATTGCTTCGGATTTTGCGGTCATTCCTAATTGAGCGTAAACAGTTTGTAAAGTTTGAGCAGCAGAGATGTTATCTGCAGTTATTTGATGTGCTTTTTCTAAATATGGTAGTGCTTTTTCAAACTCAACTTTTGCCCTAGCTTCTACTTCTTTACCTTTAGTTTGATACTCATCCAAATCCATTGCATTAGCTTCACCTAAAATCTCAACGCCTCTGTTATAATAGATGGCAGCAAGGTTAAAGGTAGCCTCAAAATGGTTTGAGTTTAGTTCTATCACCTTTTGGTAGTTTTTTGAAGCCTTATCAAAATCGCCATTATTTTCATAAATAATTCCAATATTATAGTAGAAAATCTCGTTGTTTGGATCTTTTTTTACAGCTGCTTCTAAGCTACTAAGTGCTTCATCGAGTCTATTAAGTTCAACTAGCAGATTAATTTCTTCCCTAGAAATATCTACATCATTTGGAAATGCAGTCTTGGCTTTCATAACCGTTGCGAGAGCCATTTCAGAATTTCCTAAGTGAGCCCTTTGAAGATAAATTAATGATCTATAAACATCTATGTCTTGATAATTCATTTCAACTAATTTATTGAAATTTTCGAGAGCCAAATCTAATTTTTCTGATTGTTGAGCTGCAAACCCACTATACAAGATCGTAGTTGTGTCATCAGGTTGAATTAATTTAGCTTTTTCGAAATATGCAGAAGCTTGTTCGAAGTCGTTTTCATTAAACAATTCAGCTCCATAATTAAAATTCTCTCCCCAAAATGAATTAATTCCATCAAATGAAAGAACATAGTAAGTACTATTTTGACCTTCATTTTCTAGTATTTTGTTATAGGCATTTAACGCTATATTAAATGCCTCATCTTTCATATTGGCATATTTACTTTCTTCAGATATTGAAATACTTTGATAAACTTGAGCCAATGTGTACAAGGTTCTTGCAGCATCTTTAGTTTTTTCGTTTGATTGAGCCTCATCAATAGCTTCTTTTGCGGCTGTAAGGTCTCCTTCTTTTAAAGACCTTTCTGCACTGTTTACGTTAGAATTTTGGGCAAAAGCCGAAAGACTAGTAAAACAAACAAATAGATAGGTGATTAATTTTTTCATATCAGTTTTGATTTCAATAGAATAGTTTGTTTAAAATTGGTTTGTTCATTTATGATTCTTGAGGATTATCATTAGCTGAGGGTTCTTCGCCTCCCACGTTTTCATCTTCAATTTCAACTTCTACATTCTCAATTTTTTCAACCGAAGAAATAATATCTTCTTCATTGAGTCTGATAAGTCGGACGCCCTGGGTAGCTCTACCCATTACTCTCAAATTTGAAACAGCAAGTCTAATTAAAACTCCCGAACGATTAATAATCATTAAATCATCAAGATCAGATACTTCTTTTATTGCAACTAAGTTTCCGGTTTTCTCAGTGATGTTCAACGTTTTTACACCTTTGCCACCTCTTCTAGTAATCCGATATTCATCAATTGCGGACCGTTTTCCATATCCTTTCTCTGATACAACTAACAAATTTGATTCCAAATTGCTAATACACACCATACCAACTACTTTGTCCTTCTCTTTAGCCAAAGTTATCCCTCTTACACCTGCTGCATTTCTACCCATTGGTCTTACATCACCTTCATTAAATCGAATCGCACGACCAGATTGCAAGGCGATAACAATATCATTCGCTCCATTTGTAAGCTTCACTTCCAAGAGTTGATCACCTTCATTAATGGTGATTGCATTTATACCATTTTGTCTTGGTCTTGAATACGCCTCAAGGGTCGTCTTTTTAATTGTGCCTTTCTCAGTACACATTATTAGGTAATTATTGTTAATGTAGTCTTCATCTGCAAGTGTTTTTACATTAATGAAGGCTTTTACCTTATCATCTGGTTCAATGTTTATCAAATTTTGAATAGGCCGGCCTTTAGCTGTTTTACTACCCTCTGGTAATTCCCATACTTTTTTCCAGAAAACCTTCCCCTTTTCCGTAAATATTAGGATGTAATTATGTGCGGTAGCAACAAATAAATATTCTGTAAAATCATCATCTTTTGTTGTAACTCCCCTAGATCCTATTCCTCCTCTACCTTGAACTCTGTAGTCTACTAGCGGAGTCCTTTTCACATATCCGGCATGGCTGATTGTTATTACCATTTCATCATCAGGAATCATATCTTCTACCGAGATGTCATCTGAGCTATGAACTATGTCAGTCCGTCTTTCATCACCGAATTTTTCTCTTAACTCGATAAGTTCATCCTTAATGATGTTCATCCTCAAGTCTTCATCAGCTAATATGGATCTGTAATGTTCAATTAAGGCCATTATTTCATTAAATTCAGCCTGAATTTTCTCTCTTTCCAGACCTGTAAGCCTTTGCAAACGCATATCTAATATGGCACGAGCTTGGATTTCGGTTAAATTAAAATTTGCAACCAATCCTGCTTTTGCTTCATCACCATCCCTAGAAGCTCTTATGAGTTTGATTACCTCATCAAGATTATCTAATGCTAGTAGGTAGCCTTCAAGAATATGAGCTCTTTTTTCAGCTTCATTCAAATCATACTGAGTACGCCTTACAACAACCTCATGACGATGCTCTACAAAATAATGGATGAGCTCCTTTAGATTTAAAGTAAGTGGACGGCCTTTTACCAGCGCTACATTATTTACGCTGAATGAGTTTTGTAGCTGAGTGTATTTGAATAAGTTATTTAATACTATATTTGGGATTGCATCCTTTTTAAGCTCATAAACAATCCGTAAACCATCTCTATCTGATTCATCTCGTAAATCAGATATTCCTTCAATCTTCTTCTCATTAATCAGTTGAGCCGTCTTTTCAATCATATTCGCCTTATTCACCATATAGGGAATTTCGGTTACCACGATCATTTCACGACCTGTTTTGGTCGTCTCAAAGGTAGACTTAGCGCGAACTACAACTCTTCCTCTACCCGTTTCGAATGCTAATTTCACGCCTTGATATCCATATATAGTCCCGCCCGTCGGAAAATCTGGCGCAGTTATATGTTCCATCAATTCAGGAATGGTAATGTCTCTATTATCAATAAAAGCGACGATACCATTTATAACCTCAGTAAGATTGTGTGGTGCCATATTGGTGGCCATACCTACTGCAATACCAGAAGTACCATTTACAAGCAGGTTGGGAAGTTTGGCAGGAACAACCGTTGGTTCTTCTAATGAATCGTCAAAGTTTGGTTTGAAATCAACAGTATTTTTATTGATATCATTGAGCATTTCATCTGAAATCCTTTTCAATCTTGCTTCTGTATAGCGCATGGCCGCAGGACTATCGCCATCGATCGAGCCAAAGTTACCTTGCCCATCTACTAGCATATATCGTAAGGACCAAGGCTGAGCCATTCTCACCATGGTATCGTATACTGATGAGTCACCATGTGGATGGTATTTACCCAATACTTCCCCTACTATACGAGCAGATTTTTTATATGATTTATTGTAAGTGACACCCAGCTCAAGCATACCAAAAAGTACTCTTCTATGAACAGGCTTTAAGCCATCTCGGACATCTGGTAATGCTCTGGAAATGATTACCGACATTGAATAATCAATGTAGGCGCCACGCATTTCGTCCTCAATATTGATAGGGATTATGTTATCACCCGCACTTTCAAATTCTTCGTTTTCTTCTTTCGCCATTTTTATAAATTCAGCCTTAGGAATAAGCTTGCAAGTTAGCTAAACTTGACGAAAGTTCCTCCTTAAAAATGGCCTACAGAAGGTGCTAATTAACCATTAATTATTATAACGAGACTTTTGTTCATACGCCTCTCCATAGCGTAAAGTTTGTTTTCGGAAAATAGAAACTCCACGAAACTCGACACCACTGTGCTGATGCATATAGCGCACATTACAGCTAGAAATTGGGCATCTTTTTACTCCTGGATATCGAAATCGTAGTCCAAATTGAATACCATACGTTGGGTTACTTACTTCATACGTTGGAATATCCGCAAGCGTAAGTTTATATGACTTCACTTCTACCGATGGCCTCAAGAAAAAAGCAGAATAGATTGAGAGATTATATTCAAGACTTAGCCCAAGATTTGCCATGTTTTCAGCCTCTAGGCCTTCTTGTGCAAATCCCTTTCTGTAATTCACTTTACCGTATTGCAAATCAGCAGCTATTGTATACCTATCGTAATCAATTATTTTGGCACCCAACATTACGAAATATCTTCTGATAACACCCTTGTTTGAAGCTAAAGCAATTTCACTACCGGCATCTTTCATACTCATTTTCTCAGGAAAAGACACAAACTCTTGGGAAGCACCAAATCCAATCCGTATCCGATTTAAAGCAGTGTAGTGTATGCTGAGTTGAAAGGGTACTCCACCACCAACTCCTCGGTAATTCATGGATAGTGTGTCGCTGTAAATAAACTGATCATCTCCTGAGCGTTGGATATTATCAATTCGTTCCAGGTTGCCCAACCATTGGTTGAAACCAAATGGACTAGAAGAATTTCGCTGATCTGGTAGTGTTAAAAATGAATTATCAGTTTGTTGCAGAATAGCAAATCCTGTCAAATTGGTATTATAATTAGTGAAATTATACCCACTTGATAAACTGAAGGTAAATAGACTTGCTATGGCTCTAGCTTTGCTCCCCTCACGAATATATTGCGTATCAGGATTTAGCGGGTTTTGTGCAGCAGATGAAAATGAAGCTAGCAAAAAGATTAAAAATAGTAAAACCCTGATTTTCATTGAAAAAATAAATTGACGATAAATTCTAATAAAAAAAATCTAATCTGTGAGACAGTACTCTTACAAAACGAAAAGAGGGACAATTTAGTCCCTCCCTTATCAATAATTAAAAGATTTGATTATTCACCATCTTCGGCAGCATCCACTTCGTCGGCATTTTCAGCAACTACAGCAGCCAGTATTATATCTAGTCGATTTTTGACTTCTCGGTCAGCTTTTGTAAGCCTAACTACTTTGTTATAGATTGGAATACCCAAAAGTTCAACATTTGTCACCAAGGATCTTTTCAAATTAGTTACGTCCGTAGTAATCGCTGATTCCATTCCAAGAAGAGTTTTATACTCTGCCATTTCTTCTTCCGTTACTTCTAATTCAGCTATTTTAGCTTCATCATCCCCAGCTCCTTTTATTTCAACATACCTTCTCCCACCATTCATCAATTCTGCCGCACCCAATGCCTTATTAAAATCTACAGTTTTAATTTTCAGAACTCTTTGGACTGAATCTTCTACAATGGCGAATTTTCTCAATTCTTCATCCGTTACTTCTTCGACCTCTTCTTGAGCACTCGCAATGCCCGCAGAAAAAAACATCATTAATAGTCCAAATAGCACAGTTTTACCAGCAAAGTTCATCGATTTCATATAAAGTTAAATTTAGTTTTAGGCTTATCTCTTCAAAAAGCAAGCTTAAATTAAAAACATATTTCGACGCAATCCAAACAAAAAGTAGACCAGAAGAGATATTCTTTAATTATCTAGCTCAAATAAATTGAATGGTCAGATAATCTGAAATGAGCCACCTGATGAAAATAATACTAAAAGGCGGGAGGATAAATGTTCTACTTTATTGAAAAAAATTTGAGCCAGGATGTTGATGCTCCAATGAATGAAAGGAATGGAAATAGGTTTTGCCTTTGGTGCCAAAGGCTTTAAGTTCATGGGTTTGATCTTCCCCATTCAACGCATGGGCAATAAATTCAATTTCATTTTCACCCTCCAATAATGGTAATCTAGTATAGTAAATACTGTGAGGCAAACTTTGCCAGTTCCTTGTATCAGCCTGCTCTGATGCCGCATTTATCAATCCAATTATAGCTCCAAGATTTATATCTTCTTTTCTCATCTGCTGCTCAGCTACTTTCTTTAACGCAACTCTTAAAAGTGCTTTTCCAAATTCTGACACCATCCTTTGCTCTAATACTTTGAAAGCGATCGCATTTACATCGGCTACACTATTTAGTTCAGCTGTATCTAAAGCTCCAATTACTTTAGCTGATTCAAAGACAATCGGTCTTTCTACATATTTTGGAAAAGCTACTCTAATTACTGAAAGCGCTGCCAAACCACTCTTTTCTTCCTCGTCGACATCATTCCCTAAAAAGAAAGGGAAATCCCAACCATATTGCTCATTAGTGAAATTCACAAAACCTCCAGCCCCTTGGATCACAGCAAAGTTTATACTCCATTCTGATTTTATAGGCCCTAATCCATTATTCCAAAAAAAGACCATTTGGCCGCCCTCACCAATTTTTCGTGGTTGATATTGGACATTTAATATCCGTTCGTATCGCTCCTTCTCTTCATAAAACCCATTCAATTCAGCCATGTGCAGCAAATCTTGCTTCAATTGATCTGGCACTTGCACATTGAAAAATTCTGTATAATCCTCCAAATAAACATCAACGGCATTTCTATAAGCAATAAATGCATTGTTATAATCTTCGGAAGCGTCATAAGTTATGCCCATTAACAAATGACTAAACGCATCTTTCTTGTATTTTTTTCCAGATTTTATTTTGTCAGACGACTCAGTTAATTTTAAATTCAATCGACGACTTTCCACTAAGGCCGCTTCATAATCACCCAACTTCAAATAGTTTAGCGATTTGTAATAATGAATGAATAATACCTCATGAAGCTCGCCTTTATAGGTAATTACATTTGGGTTACTGACTAAAGATAAGACCTCTTGAAGATAGTCTTTCTGATAGTCTTCTACCATCAAATACGCTTGCTCAAACAGCTCATTACTCAGTTCATAATTTCCTAGAATGGAATTAACTGCGCCTCTATTCAGGAAATACAATAGTCGAGCTCGACCTTCTTTCAATTTATTATCCTTAGCCAAGGATGCATCTGCGTTGATTAACTGACCTTGCTCAAATTGTGAGTTAAAAGCCTGATTGCGTTGATAAAATGTTGCACAACTACTTGCTAAAACAACTAGAATAAGCAGCATTGAATAGGCTACAGCTGATCTCAAGGCGTTCATTTCGGAAATTAATTAACAACGTATTTCTTTATTTTTTTATCGCCTACCCATACCATTTCATTGGTTTCCATATTAGTAAGGTCAAGGTTAATTTGATAAAACCTTACTTGGCGTTTACCCTCCTTGTCAATAATAGAATTAAGCGTACCAAAAATCATAAAATCAGCACCCAATTCACGTCCCCATCGTTTTTGGCTTTCAGGTGAAGAAAATTCTTGCTGATCAGCCCTTTCCTCCCGCAGTTTTTCGCGAAATACTGCATTTTGAACTACCCTAATGGCTCCCGTATTAACAAATTCACGCTCCATATCTCGGATAAAAGTTTCGCTTTCTATATGCTCGGTACTTCTATTGGCAATATTTCCTACAATAATCACAGGCTTTCTATTATAAGTAGCTTCAAATCTAGCCAACCATTGCCTACTCAATATATCCGCAGTCATTTCTTGGGCGACTAGTCGGGAATCTGTATCGTTCCACCTGCCAGAGAGGTCAATTTGTTGATCAGGCGATACTCTCGTTACCGTCTTACGGCTGCATGATATCAACACGGCACTTATAAAAAGCACCATAAAGAGGGATTTGAAGATTGTTTTCATTGCTTTGAACTTATGATTTGTAGGTTCTTATTCAAATGTCTTACCAACCATTAAATTGATTTCAACTCTGCGATGGTTGCTGTTGGATTTGCTGAAGAGAAAACGAAGTTACCAGCCACAATAGCATCGGCGCCTGCATCTTTGAGTAAGCGGGCGTTTTGAAGGTTGACTCCTCCATCTATTTCGATAAGTGCTTGACTATTTTTACGAAGAATCAATTCTTTGGTGTCCCGCACCTTTTGAAAGGTGTTCTCAATAAATTTCTGCCCCCCAAAACCTGGGTTTACAGACATAATCAAAACCAAATCGATATCGGCAATAATATCGGAAAGTTGACTAATCGGTGTATGTGGATTTATGGCTACTCCTGCCTTGCATCCGAGTGATTTTATTTGCTGTATAATGCGATGCAAATGTTTACAGGCTTCAATATGGACAGAAATTTGCCAAGCACCTGCTTCTTTAAAAGCCTCTAAATAATTTTCTGGTGATTCAATCATCAAATGCACATCAAGAGGCTTTTTTGCGTGGGTATTGATAGCCTGACACACAGGTATTCCGAAAGAAATATTTGGCACAAATAGACCATCCATAATATCTATATGGAGCCAATCTGCGTCACTTGCATTGAGCATTTCTACTTCTTTTTGAAGATTAGCAAAGTCTGATGCGAGGATGGATGGAGAAACAATCAGTGAACTCATGCTACAAATATAAAAAGGCAAGCATGAATTTCTTACTTAAAAGACCAAAAGCGAAAAGAAGCTCAGATCGTGGAGTCATATCCGTCTGAAAACGGTTAATTCTTCAATGCATTGAATGAAATATGTACGATAAAAGCCAATACGTCACTCTCAGACACTTCGTCTACAGATTCTATCTCAACAAAGTAGCGATTATAGGCAAAAATAGAAACGATGGAGGATTTATCTTTTTTGTGAAACTGATAATTACCCGCAATGGATTTAGTATCAAAAGGCAATACCACCGTTTTCATATCGTCGGTATCTGAGGCAACAACATTCTCCACCCGCCTTCTTCTATTGTCTAGCAATACATCTGTTTGATTCATATCTGACAGGCGGAAAACAAATCCTTTTCCTGTAGCATTTTTATACAAACAGCTATAGCTGGTATACATTTCGCCAGCCATCGTGATTTCTTTTGGGTTGTTCACTTCCGTTCGAAAGTACGGTCCCATTTGCTCCAAATAAACAGGCGGGAGGGCAATCCCGTTCGATAGTACAGGGTCATTTTCTAATTCCACCACTTCTGGATATAGTTGTTGATTTAACTCGTCCGCCACCTTTTCCAGCTTTTGAGAGGCTGTGGGTGGATTACAAGAGCTAATCAAAAGGGTTATTAATATGTATAGAAGTCCGATATATCTCATTCAGTTTTCTTTATTTTATGATTAATTTGAGACTTACCTGCTTTTTACCATCATTTAAATGCACCAAGTAAATACCTGGCTGCAAATTACTGACGTCCATTTCTGTAATCACACTTCCATTTTGGCTTATGTATTTTTCACTCATCAATTTTGCTCCTTTTAGGTCAAAAAAAGAAATTTCCACTGAACTATTCTTACGAAAAATTACCCCAGTGCTTATCGTAATCCTGTCAGATGATGGATTAGGAAAAAGCAAAACTCCAGTTTCCTTCACTTCATTTGTGCTTGTAATGATTAAGGAACGAGCGCGTTCATAATCTGGAATTCCATATCCGTAATCATTATCCGGATTTTCATACCTATCGCCTGACTTCCTAATGACATCTAACAATTGAGCATTGGTAAGCCACGGAAATTCTTGCCATAAGTTTGCAACAAAACCCGCTATCACTGGTGAAGAAAAAGAGGTTCCAGTACTGGAAATTCGTGTTCCATTATTTCGCAATAAAAATGTGGGATTTCCAACAGCAGACACATCTGGCTTACGTACTCCATCCGTATTTGGGCCGCGTGAACTGAACCCAGCTATAGACCCTGAAGCATTTGTCGCACCCACGGCTAGCACATTTGGCGCATCCGCTGGAGTCGTGATTATATTCCAAGAAGAGCCGCCACTATTCCCCGCACTATTTACCATAAACATTCCTTTGGCAAACGCTATTTCAGCTGCCCTGGCAATTACGCTGGTTTTCCCGTCCATTTGTGCGGGCGTATAATTCATAGAGGAAACAGTCATCCCATTGGAATAACCCAGTGAAGTATTGACAACATCTACCCCAATACTATCGGCACGCTCAGCAGCAAAAAGCCAGTTATATTCTTCAATTCTCGCTTCCCAACGACCATCCTCTGTTACAAACAAAACAAAATCGGCGTTAGGCGCAGAGCCTACAAGGACATCTGGTGCAAGAGCAGCAATAATTGAAAAAACCTGTACTCCATGAGAGAAGCCTACATTTACATCCCTTTGATGGATAGAAAAATCATAGGTATCGATAATCTTATTATTTTGAGTCAAGTGATTGTATGCCGCTATATTGGCATATCCTCGAAAGCCGTCATCAAAGACCCCAATGATTATTCCTTCTCCTGAAAACCCATTCTCATGCATGGATTTTATGCCATGAAGATTTAGTTGACTATCAATATTTTGAGAGCTAAATATCTGCTTTACAACATTAAGATTAACCTTAAATTTTGAACTCTCTTCAATATCTACTCTCCCTCCCGCCAAATTCCTTCTTGGTGCTACAAATGAAATAGAATCTACAAAGCTTAATGCGGCTATTGTTGCCATATCATTTTGCGTAGCTTCTACCAAAAGACCATTCATCCATTTGGTGGTATAATAGGTGAGAACACCCAAATCTTTTATTTCCTGAACATAGTTAGGGTTTACTGGCAAATCCTGTATAGTTACAGTTGCACCATGTTTGGCTCTTCTAACAAGGGATCTTTCACTCAAAAAATCTTGTGGACTATCTACTGAAAAAGGAGTATTTGCTTTATCCTTAAAGAAAACCATATAGTGGCCATCTTGGGCTAACAGACCAAATGGCAGAAATAATAATAAGACGAATAATCTTTTAAAGCTGACCATATTCAATGAGGCTCATTTCAATAAATCTTCCACTTTCAACAATTTCCTGACCCAGACATTCTGGACGGCTGCAATATTTTAATGTTTCATTATATCTATGCACCATTCCAATATTCGCTGAGTAGACTTCATAGCGTATATCTCGAATGGTGATCTTATCATCATCTTCTTGTTGCAATACCACTACACAATTGGGCAAACTCAGACTTCCTTGCGGGAGACTGTAATTATCAACTATTTCTGTAATCTTATACGATTCAGCCAAATGGCTATTTAATGCATTTCCATCCCACGATTTACCTAAAGCAACAGGGAAAACCAATTTAATAAATGGCACATTATTTTCAATCTGAACGCAACGAAAAGTTGGGCTTGTATCAATTCGGCTGATCCAAAGTGAATCTAACTTCCATTCTTCATTTGCGCCTGTTCTCGAATATCTTTTCAATTCATATGATTTTCCACCTTGTAGATTTTGAAATTCTTGGCCAATTTCTTCTCTAATTTGATACACCCTTGTTTCTATATCCGTTCTGGTGAAATAGATTCTTTCTGTTACGGTGTAGTCTCGATAACTACCAAAGACCAAAGGGTAAAAGTCTGTATCCATATTTATGGGCTCAGTCACCTCAATTTGTTCGGCACATGCCAATGCGCCGAACATTAGTCCAAAAAATATAGTGCGTTTTATAAAACTTGGCATGATTGCTTGTATGCGTAAATATATCTATTGTGTCTGCAAAACAGAAAAAAATTAAATAAGCCCATGACGATCAATTTATTGAGTTATTAATGTATCAAGCAACTCTACCAACATTACTTCTTTTTCTGTGGAAATACTCTTCACCAATTTACCGTCATAGAAAATAGCAAATGTAGGCAGATTTATCAATTCGCCTAGTTCTGAAGCTTCTGGATTAGCATCAGAATTAACATCAAAAAACTTAATCTCTTTATAGCGATCGTCAGAACTCAATCTTTTAAACTTTGGTGCAAATATTTTACATGTTTCGCACCAATCAGCGTGGTATTTTACCACTACCTTTTCATTATCTGAGATTTTCGACTTAAACTCCTTGTCTGTAACTAGTTCTATTGCCATTCTATTTTTTAAAATATAAATGTGTCAGAAATGATATGGAAATCAACAATATAATCTTTTAATTTGTTCGTAAATTTAACATAGCATGGCATTAAGGACATTTGTTAAAATAAGCGACGTTACCAATCTCTCAGATGCAAGATATTGCGCTGGAATGTTGGTCAATTATATGGGTTTTAGTATCGATCCACTAAGTGTCGAAGCTAAAAGTATAGAAGAATTTATGGCGATTACTTCTTGGCTTGCAGGTGTTGGGTTCGTAGGTGAATTTATAACCAATGAGCCTGCATTAATACTTGAAACTGCCAAGGCGTACGAAGTCGAAATTATAGAAACCATCCACCCGCAAATCGTTGCTGAATTGAAAAGATCAGGTCTGAAGGTGATCTTAAAAATTTCTAATCAAGAATTATCAACTCTTCCCTCAGATCTGTATTGCGACTATTTACACATTTTTTCAACTGATTTTGAGACGGAAATAGATTTAGATCAATTAGGAAAATTGAATGAAAAATACCCAGTGTTATTGGGTTTTGGTGTGAAGCCTGAAAATATTATCCACTTGGTCGATTCTGGCAAAATAAGTGGTATTGCGATGGCGGGAGGTGATGAAATTAAGCCAGGTTATAAGGATTACGACGAGCTTGCAGATATTCTGGAGCCGCTAGAGATTGAAGATTAAGGTTTTGGCTCAGCCTTGAGAAAGGCTCCAAATAATGAGCTAATAGCTGTTATCACAAAAAACAATAAGCTAAAGGCTACTGCTGTAATTTGGTCTATTCCCAAATATGAATGACCTAACACAAAAACCAATTCGCGAGCTCCTACACCTCCTATGGTAAAAGGCAATACCGCTACCACAGATGACACTAGGAAAAGGAGCATATAAGCAGGAAACAAGGAATTGACCCCTAAACTCACCAAAATAAACATCGCACATACTACTTGAAACCCCTGCACGCCTAAGGATTGTAAATTGCTGTAATTTAATGATTTGTAAAAAACAGGGAGGATAATTTTGATGGCCATGTACCATGCGGGAATCAAGCCGATTAAGCCCAACCATAAAAGCCAAGTAATATTCCAATCCTTGAAAATAGGATAAATAGTCGGAAAAAAAGCTAGGCATAAGGCTAAAAACAACAAGGCGATTAACCCACTAAACCGGTCCATCAAACTGGCTTGGATCAATGGCTTTACTGGATGATTATAATGCTTATGCAGCAGGTAAACTTTGTAGCCGTCACCTCCTATACCTCCAGGCAAAAACAGATTATAGAACATCCCAATGTAATACACCTTCAAATTGTAAAGCTCAGGCAATTGCAGTCCTGTATCTCGAAAAAAGATGTTTAATCTAAGGGCACTAAGAATTTTAGAAAAATTAAACAGTACAAAAGCAACCAAAAGCCAAAAAAGCGAGGCACTTTTGAAAATGACCCAAGTTTCAGCCGGGTCAATTTTCCTGAAAACCACCCACAAAGCTACGCCTGTCAAAAGCAGCTTTGTCACTGTTGTAAGTCCTTTTTTAAGCCTTGGATTCACCATTGAAAACTTCTCTTACCACATAGGTTTTCTTGGCTTGAGATTCGAAATAGGTTCGCATCATCAATTCCATGGAAATACCCACTGTAATAAATTGAACTCCGGCAAAGAGAAGAATTGCCCCCAAAATAAGAATTGGGCGACCCCAAATATCAGCACCCCCTATTTTGAGAATAAGTAGATAAAGATTTATCAAAAGCCCTATTCCGAAAAATAATATCCCAATCCCACCAAAAAGGTGCATCGGTCGGCGGAAATACTTTTGGAAGAAAAGCATCAATAGCAAATCAACAATTACCTTGAAGGTACGATTGATGCCATATTTCGATTCCCCATGAATTCGAGCATGATGCCTAACATCCACCTCGGTCATTTTAGCTCCTTGGGCAGCTGCCAAAACCGGAATAAACCGATGTAGTTCTCCATATAATCCTAGGTTTTTGGCAATCTCGGATTTATATATCCTCAACGAACAGCCATAATCACTCAAATGGACATCCGTGGTATTCCGAATAATCCAATTAGCAATTTTACTGGGAAATTTTCGGAGTATAAATCCATCTTTTCGGTTGGCTCTTCTCCCTGCCACTACATCCCAATCATCGCTCTCAAGCTTTTGAATCATTGCCGGTATATCTGCTGGATCGTTTTGCAAATCACCATCCATCGTTACAATATACTCTCCAATTGCATAATCAATCCCTGCCATCATTGCAGTACTTTGGCCATAATTCTTGCGAAAAATCACCAACTTTGTGTGCGGATTTGAGGCAGCTTTTATTTTCGCAACGGTTTTATCTTTGGAGCCGTCATCTACCAATATCAATTCATAGGCGATGTCTTTTAACGCAGTATGTACTTGTTGGATTAATGGTTCGACATTATCCTCTTCATTATACACAGAAACAACAACGGAGACCTTCATTTTGACATATTATGGTACAAAGAAATACAGAAGCTTGGCAAAATCACAATTAATTTAAAATTTGCAAACGAGTTGGCTTTAATTCAAAGAATGAAAAATACATATTTCTATCTTCTTTTGTTCCTTATCAGCTTTATTGTTCTGTCATATAATGCGGGAGGATTGATGCTTTACTCCCTCGACGAAGCTAAAAATGCCGAGGCAGCCCGCGAAATGCTGGAACAAGGTGATTGGGTAGTTCCTACCTTTAATTATGAGTTGAGGACAGATAAACCTCCCGCTCATTATTACTTTATGATGCTGTCTTATTCCATTTTTGGCGTGAATGAATGGGCGGCTAGGTTTTTTTCAGCAATAATGGGATCCTTGACCATCCTAGTAACTTTTTGGTTTGGTGCTCGATATTTTTCTAGGCAAACTGGTGTATGGGCGGCAATGGCACTTTTGGCTTCATTGCATTTCAATATCCAGTTTCACATGGCCGTACCCGATCCGTATTTGATTTTCTTTTTTACAGCTTCCCTCTTTTTCTTTTATGCTTTTTGGAAAGAAGGTGAAAACAAATTTCTTTGGGCATTTTATCTTTTTATGGCTCTCGGTGTAATGAGCAAAGGGCCTATCGCAATTGCACTACCTGGATTATCCATTCTTCTATTTCTAATTTTTACTAAGAATTTATCCCTCTCCAAGATTTTAAGTTTTAAGCCATTTCATGGATTATTATTGATTTTAATGATTTGCTTACCTTGGTATTTAGCGGTGCATTTCCAAACAGATGGCCAGTGGACGCAAGAATTCTTCTTTAAGCACAACCTTAATCGTTATGTTTCCCCAATGGAAGGGCATGATGGTATTTTCTTGATCACTCCATTGATTGTCCTCGTAGGAATGTTGCCAGGTTCTGCCTTTTTTATACAGAGTTTCTACATGGCATGGCAGAAAAGGAAAGAACCATCCATACTATTTGTAAGTATCGTTACCCTTACTGTGGTCATTTTCTTTTCCACTTCGGGGACTAAGCTCCCAAACTATACTATGCCTGCCTATCCCTTTTTTGCAATCATCATAGGATATTATTTATCAGAAGCTATTAGGAAGAATCAACTCAATAAAATTGCCTTTATTTTTCTAACTGTTTTAGGATTTGCCTTACCTATTGTAGGCTATTTTATTTTGGAAAGTGACAAATACTTGAACCACATACCTTTTGTTGCAGCGGCTTTTATTCCTATGGCAATTGGTGGACTTTGGAGTCTTTATTATTTGCGAAACCGTCAAATACAACGCTCACTTATTGCAATCACTTTGAGTTGGATCGTTACTGCTTGTTTGTTTTTTGGCTGGGCATATCCACTTATAGATCAGGAGAATCCTGTTGCCAAGACATTGCCAGCGTTAGATTTAGGCAAAGACTTTTACCATTATAAGCGAGTAAATGCTGCATATATCTTTTATTTGAAAAAGCCAGTACCACAACTTTCAGGAACAGCAGAAATTCAATCGCTTATCGATAGTGGAAAAGACTTCTATCTAATATCGAGAAAAGGTTATGATGAGGAATTGGAAGTCATTATCGGCCTAGAGAAAATTTTAGAAGCTAAAGATATTTTTGAAACGCCCTTCACTACTATTTATCAAGTGAAAAGAAATTGAAACTATTTATTGAGCAGGCCTTTTTGCAGCGCAGGTTTTTGGAAAAGAAAAGAAAAAAAGTAATAAGCTATAATCACAGAAACTACGCCTAAAATGCCTCCTGCTAATGTGTCCTCAAAAAAGTGGAGCATTAGGTATACCCTACTCAAACCTACCAACACAGCAGCAATTCCAAATAGTAGATGCCATTTTGTAGAATTTCGCAATAGGAAATAGAGCATCGAGAAAATAGCAAAAGCCGAAGCTGCGTGCCCAGACGGAAATGCATTATACCCAAAAATCTCAACTCCCTCCACAAAATATAAATCCATTTCTTCGAAGTATAAACTTGGGCGCAAATTATCAAAAATCATTCTCTTTGGTAGTTGAACGATGATCGTTTGAATTAAAATAACTGCTAAAGTAAAAAGTAGCCATGAGTATCGGTAACAAAGAAAAATAACAGCTAGAATAGCGTACACTCGGCCATCGCCTAGGTATGTCCAATACTTAAAAAACTGATCAAAAAAAGGTTGATGCCTTTTATTAATCCAGAGTTCCACTGCTCCCTTTTCATTCAATATCAATATCGTAGCTACCACAACGAAATAGACCATCATTGCTATAAAGGTGGAGGACTTGAAAAAAGTTACTATCACCTTATTTTTACTCATGATTTATAATAATCTGAATTTCATATACTTAATATCATTTCCCGCAGCATGAAATTTTAACTCATATTTAGTTTTAATCTCAAAATGCTCAGCAAGAAGTGGCGAATTATATAAGTCAAACGTGTGTTCTAGATCATTTACGCCAGGAAAATCCTCAAGTACTTCGAGTGTATATTCAAACAAAGGTCCGTTGTCAGTTTTGAAAAATATCCATCCGCCAGGCTTTAATACTTGCTTGTATAAATTCAAAAAATTCGGGCTAGTTAGGCGGCGCTTAATATCACGATCACGAGGTCTTGGGTCGGGAAAGGTGATCCAGATTTCAGCTACTTCGTTTCGAGTAAAGTGTTCTTTGAGTAAATCAATTTTAGTACGCAGAAAAGCTACATTTTCAAGCTGATTATTGATGGCAACGGTACTCCCAAACCAAATTCGAGAACCCTTGATATCAATCCCAATAAAATTTTTGTTGGGAAAATAAGGTGCTAATCCCGTACTGTATTCTCCTCTCCCACAGGCGAGTTCTAGCACAATATCATTTTCATTTTTGAAGTGCAATTTCCCCCAGTTGCCCTTTGTAGGGTTGATTTCTCCATAAGGAAAATCTACAATATTATAGCGGGATGTATTTTCCTCAAATCGTATTTTCTTTTGTCGAGCCATTCAATTCTGCAATTTCAGCGACCACAAAGGTACTCCCTCCAATGAAAATCACATCATCTTTTGTAGCATTCGATTTTGCCGCTCGTATCGCTTCGTTTATATCCAGAAATGAGCTGCCATACAATTGAAACTGATTTGCTTTTTCTTCCAGTTCTAAAGCAGATAAAGCTCGGGGAATTTGAGCTTGAGTGAAATAATAAATGGCCTCTTTCGGCAATAGGGACAAAACTCCATCTATATCCTTATCTCTTACCATCCCGACCACTATATGCAATTTTGCTTTTGGCAGGGAGCTAAGTTGCGAAACAACCATTTTAATCCCATCTTCATTATGACCTGTATCGCAAATGGTTAAGGGCGAGTCTGAAAGCTTTTGCCAACGGCCTTTTAGTCCTGTTAGCTTTGACACATTTGCCAAACCATACATTATTGCTTCATTTCCTAAAGAAAACCCAAGATGTTGAATAGTATCCACTGCCAATAAAATTCCTGGTAGATTATACTTTTGATAATTGCCCATCAATTGAAAAGCAAGTGTACACTCACTCTTAGATTTCTTGTTCTTTACTAAAAAAAGAGTAGAATCAGCCTTTACAGATACCTTATCAACCTGATAAATGTCATCGGCAAATTGTATGGAAGCATTACTTTCTGAAGCCTTTTTATGAAAAACATCCTTGGTTTCTCCTTGGCTTTGAGAAATAATAATTGGGACATTTGATTTGATAATTCCCGCTTTTTCGAAAGCAATTTCTGGAAGGGTATTGCCTAAAAATTCTTTGTGATCGAAACTAATATTGGTGATTACGGATAATATGGGCTGAATTATATTTGTAGAGTCTAACCTCCCGCCCATTCCAACTTCGATGATGGCAATGTCAACAGATTCCTGAGCGAAATAATCAAAAGCCATCGCAACGGTAAGTTCAAAAAAACTAGGTTTCAATTGCTCAATAAAATTCTTGTGCATTTCCACAAATGCAATCACGTTTTCTTCAGGAATATCCTGACCATTTATCTTAATTCTTTCAGTAAATGAAGTAAGATGAGGGCTGGTATATAGACCCGTTTTATACCCTGCAGCTTGCATTACAGCAGCAATACAGTGGGCTGTGCTGCCTTTCCCATTGGTGCCTGCAATGTGAATTGATTTAAACTTTTGATATGGATTTCCCAAATACTCGCACAATGCATACGTATTACTGAGGTCTTTTTTGAATGCAGATGCGCCAACCCGCTGAAACATGGGTAATTGGCTATATAAATAGGCAACAACTTCACTGAAATTCATTTACAAAGGTAAATTAGCGAGCCCGAAGGATAAAAGTAATTTTGCCAGTTGATATTGGGGCTGGGCGTGTGTTATCCGACGTTTTGCTAAAGCTGAGCTTATACACTTCGTCTCGGTATATCTTTTCTACAGCAGGGCTTACTGATTTCTCTATTGTCCGCACACCGATAATAATCCCATCAGCATCCACTTTAATCTCGAAAACAATCTTTCCGCTTTCGTTGGTATTATCTTTGGGACGCGGAATAAAATCCCATGCCCATCCGGCCAAGTCAAGACTTGTACCATCTCCTCCTCCACCTTGATTGCCATAAAGTGAGCGAGCGTCAATGGAACCCTTGGGATCGCCTTTATCGCCTTTTACATTTTTATCATCACCTTGGTTATTAGCAGCGGCACTTTCGGCAGTGCCTTTTACCCCTCCAGCCGCTGTTCCGGTAGTTTTACTCTCAGTCTCAGCAGATTTCTGAGCTTCAGCTTCTTTCACTACTTCTTTGGGAGGTTCTACTTTTTTAACTACTTCTTCTACTTTTTTCTCTACTACTTCTTCGGTTTTGGTGATGGTAGCTTTCTCCTCTACTTTCACCGACGCTTCAGTTTGGGTGACGGGAGGCGCTTCAGTTCTTATGGTTTCTGCTTTTGATTCAACTTTCACCTGCTCTATAGGTGTTTCCTGCCTAGTGGGTGGCGTAGCTTGTTCTACTTTTGCTTCTTCAATTTTCTGTACTTTGGCGGGAGGTGGCGTATTTGGACGAGCATCTTCTTCCTGTGATGGAGAAACTCTTTGTGGACTTGTACGCTGAATATCTCCTGAGCCTTGTTGATCCAAACCAAAATTCAATTCAATGCCATATTCAGGAAGTGGAGGATTTGGTTCCCGCCATGCTAATAGGAAAAGAAATAGTATGACAAGAGCGGCGTGAATACTCCCACTCATGATCATGGCTACTCTCTTATTTTTCTTTTCCTTTTCCGACATATTATTCTGGTCTGGTTGCTAGGGTGACTTTAGCTTCTAGGCTGGTAGCAATGCCCGCAATTCTCACTACGTATTCTACTGGAACAGATTTATCAGTATGCAGTACTACTACTCCCTCCTTACCCAACAATTCTTTGGCCAATTCCCGTTCCAAATCGTTGAAATTGATTTTTCTATCATTCAGGTAATATTCTAAATCCTTTGTGATCGTAACACTTACCTTTTGCAGTACAATGGTGGAAGCCTTGCTCGAAGGTAAGGATACCGGCAAGCCAGATGGAGTAACAAATGAAGCGGTAAGCATAAAAAAGATCAATAACAGAAATATAATATCTGTCATGGATGACATACTAAATGCTGAATCGACCTTATATTTTGATTTGATATCCATATTATCTTGGTTCTTGAAGCAAGTCTATAAAATCAATAGAAGTGTATTCCATTTTGTGAATAACCTTTTGCATTTGAGAGACCAAATAGTTGTATCCCAAATAGGCCAATATACCAACAACTAAACCCGTCGCAGTCGTTACCATTGCTTCATAAATACCTGTAGAGAGCAGTTTTGGGCTTACTGAGCCTTCTTCTTGAGCTATGGCGATAAATGCCTGAATCATCCCAGTAACTGTTCCCAAAAAACCCGTCATAGGCGCTGCACCTGCAATGGTCGCTAAAACACCCATATTCTTTTCAAGCTTATACACTTCAATTTTTCCTACATTCTCAATAGCTACTTCAATATTCTTCAATGGCTGTCCAATTCTGCTAAGCCCTTTCTCAATCATTTTGGCCATTGGAGAATCTGATTGGGCACAAAGCAATCGTCCACCATTTATATCGCCTTGGAGAACAAGGTTTTTAATTTTCTCCATAAATTGAGTGGGTGCTTTATCCGCTTGCCTGATCGTGCGAAAACGCTCAACAAAGATATAAAATGCAACAACTGACATTAGAATGATGGGGATCATCATATACCCGCCTTTTGTCAATAGCTCTAGCAATGAAAGCGTGTTTTCAGTCGATTTTATCGCTGTAGAATCTTCGACATTTAGAGTTGATAATTGTAGTAGGACCATAGTTTAATATCTCAATACCCAAACGGATTCACCGTATTTTTGTCTATAGAAAGTTAATTGTTTTGTGGCTTCATCTAGTGTGGCAAAACTTGCTGCCGAAATACGGAAATTCTCATTTCTACCCGCTCTAGGATAAAGTATCGAAAGGCTAACGTTATCATCAAGTAATTTATTACCATCCTCCCGCGCCAATTCCACAGAAGGTACACTCGCAATAATAATGTGATATTTGTTGGTAGGTGTTAGCAGTTCTGTTAAGACACGTTCGGGAGCCTTAGTTTCTATTCCTTCAGATTGAATTGTTTCCTTAATTTTAGAACCCTCCGATTGAATATTCTCTTGAATAGTATCAGTTTGAATAAATTCCTCACTATTCCAGCCTTCATTATCATCCACCTCAACTGTATTCTCAGCATTACTTTCAGAAATAGTGGGAGGAATACTTGCGTTACTTACATCCTTTTTTGGCTGAAATAGGTAGCCATTTTCATAGGCATAATACAAGCCAGCACTAACTACAAGTAGTAGCAACACAAGAAATATTGCTAAGCCTACCGAGGTACTTCTTCTATTTGAAGACGAAACTATTATTGGCTTTAGAATCCTAGATTCTGCCTCTATTGCTTCTTTTTTCTTTGATAGTGGCTTGAGGTGGATATTTGGAAGTCCAAAATCCACATCTTCAGGTTTTCTATATGCTGGGCTATCTTCTGACATTCAATAATTATTGCTTTGTAAATCTAAGCTAAATTTAAGCTTTGCCAATATATTAAAATCTCCAAATTATTCCTCCTGTCGCTTGTAAACCTCGAACTGGATAATTAAGGTGTCTTTCGTAGTTTTTGCCTAGTAAATTATTGCCCATCACAAATGCAGAAAATTGAGTATTGATGCGATATTCCAAATTCAAATTCACATCAATGATATCTTCTAAATCGACTATAACAAAGTTAGGATCCAAACCATCATTATCACATCCAATGCATGTCTCAAAATCCGGAGCTTGTATACCACCTAAATAGTAAACTTGCGAACTCAGGGTGAAAGATGGCACAATTTGCCAAGAAAAAATACTACTCAATTTGAGAGTAGGCATGTGCCAAGGTGCTGCCAATTCTTCCATGCTATAGTTATAGTAGTCAGCTCGAAGGGAAATAGATACGTTGCCCAATCGAGAGTAACTAATTTCACCAAAACCATTTAGCAGCTGCACCTCACCATTATCGTATTGAGCCCTAAAACTAAACCTATCTGACGGAATGTTTGAGAAAGTCGCATTTCCAACGAAAAAAGGCATTTGTGTATATAATCCAAAGTCAAAGCCTGCATGAAAACTAAAACCAGCATTCAAATATGCTTTTGCGCCACCGCCAAAACCTATTTTCTTAATGGTATTTTGCAACTCCACTTGGCCTGAAACAAACATATTTTGATTACTCAAACTATGGTAAGTATTCATTTCCACGCCGCCATCTGCTTTGGCATATACTTTCAATCCATCGAATGGCGCAAACTCCGCATTGACAAATGGAAATAGGTTTGTCTTATTTATTTCACTGCTATCTGATTGCAGCACCGCTTTCACACCAGCTTCGATAAGGACACTGCTTGTTTCGAATGAAACGGTCGGTTTCAAATCAATCAAGGTTCTATTGAGGATATATTCACCTTCGTATTTGCTCCCAAGTATTCCGGCATACACATTGAATTTGAACCCTTCGATTAATTCTGCTCCGATCATACCGTTGATTCCATAGGTAGTTTCAGCAACATCGAACGCATCGCGATGATTAATTCCAAAACCTCTTAGTTTATAATCAATAGGATATTCATCGCCGACGCTTTCAATACCCAAATCTACGTTTAGCGTCTGAAAGGTTTGCCTAATCGAATCTCTATCTATTTCGAAGCCTTCTGGATATCCATAATAATGTAGAAAGCGATTGCTATAAGATAATGAGCCGCTCAGAACTTCTGTATCAGAAAAAACTTTCCCATAAATGCGCCCGTTTGTTTCTCCATTTCCTGAATTTCTACCATCCACTGGGCCTAGTAAGGAAGACCGATGGTTTAATTCAATACCTGCGGCCAATTGCTCGTTTTCACTGGAGTTTATAGAAACTTCTGCCAATGGACTGAGAAAGTTACCAAAACCTAATTTGACATGATTATATAGATTGCTCTCCACACTCTTTTCGGGAGTTACGCTAGGATATCGGGTTCTTGTAGCTGAAACGGGTATTTTAAAAGGCACATTTACAAAATTATATTGTTGCTTTCCGAATGCTTCACTGATGGAAATGGGGAGAATTTTCCGAAAATTTCTATTGGCAATTGGCAAAGTCAATTCTCGTTCTTTACTAATCACCACTTCGGCAGAAACGATTTCTCCCTCTTTTGTTTCCCAACTTTCTTGTGCCGTAGACTGCTGTATAGTGCCAAAAACTAAGAGGCAGGTAATCCCAATAATTTTGGACATTGAGGAAGCTCTTGCCGTTTTATTCATTATTATGTTATTCATTTTCGAGCTTGTCAATTAGTAATAATTTTTCTCTTGCCTCATCTCTAATTTCCCTACTAGGAGAGTTTTCAGATACCGAATTCAAGGTAGCTCTGGCCTGTAGCCATTCCTTTTGCGCGATGTAATTATCTGCAAGCAACAAAAACGACCTCCCTAGCCATTCTTCATAGCCGCCAAATTGATTGTTTAAATCGAATAGCGTTTCAATGGATTTAGGGTAATCCTTTTCTTTATATTCGATTCTAGCCAACAAATATTGTGCTTCTGCTCCATTTTCATCCTTTGCAGAGGTGAAAGTACTCAGATAAAAGTCTTTTGCTGTAGCCAATTCCCTCCGCCCTTCTGCGGCTTTTCCTAGAAATAGCGTTGCTTTCCCTTCTGCATTTGCCGACACACTGCCCTGATCCAATATTCTTTGAGCAAATTCAGTTGTTTTATTAAAATTTTTCAGTTCATAATACCCCAACATCATGCCCTCCAATGCTGTATATTCATCTCTCCTATTTTGGGCTATCTGCAATAGCTTCTGAAAATACTCGATGGCTCTTTGATAATTTTTCAAATCAAACTCTAACTCGGCTACTCTATTAATGGCTCTATTTTGTTGCGGAAATGCTGGAGTATTGGCCAAAATATTGTGTAATTCTAGAGATTTCGCAAACTGATTGCTGCGATAAAAAGACTCTGCCAAATAAAAACGAGCCTCCATAATAAACGAACTCTGCGGATAGGATTTCAAAAACTCTTGAAAGGCTGTAATTGCTCTTGGATACTCCAAATTGAAATACAAAGCTTTGCCAGATTCAAATTCTATGCTTTCAAGCGCTTGTTTATCTGGATTGGCATTTCTGTATCGAGACAAATAACGTTGAAAGTCCTGACTCCCTGTTTGGGCACTTGCTGCTTGCAATCCAAGGATCGCACTTCCGGCTGTGGAATGGTTCAAATACTTATCGAGAATGGCTTTATAATCGCTTTCGGCTTGCGAGTAGCGTTGCAAATTCACATTCGAAACTGCTCTATTAAGCAAAGCAAATGGCACCAATGGACTATTTGCTTTGCGCTCAACCAACAAAGAGTATGTCTTGATGGCCTCTTCATAGTTACCATCTTCAAAATCTACTTGACCCAATTGAAGTATCGCATTGTCATGCACACGGCTTTGCGGGTATCTTCTTACCACCACATTCAAATTTTCTTTCGCCGCTGCACTATTGTCCATATAGCTGTACACCAGTCCCTTTTGATAATAAGCATAATCCATCTCCGGATTATTTTGCTGTATGGCTCGGTCGTAGTTGCGAATGGCTTCTTGATAATTTTTACTAACAAAATAGCAATCCGCTAATCGTAATAGCGCATCATTGTAATTAAGCTTATCATCGGCTCTTTCTAATGCTTGTACGTAGGTTCGAAATTGGGTCAATGCTTGACTGTATTCTTTGCTATTGTATAGCGCATAGCCTAAGCCATAAGCAGTCTTGAGTCGCAAATCGGCGGGAGGATTATTCCGCAATACTTGCTGATATTCCTTAATTGCATCGGCATATCTATTGCCTGTAGAAAACGCCTCGCCTGCCCAGAAATGTGCTTCGGCTACCAAACTTTTATCTATTGGGTATTCTAGAGATTTCTTGAACAACTGCACCGCCAAAGGGAATCGCTCATCGTTAAAATATTCAGTTCCTCTATAAAAAGTTACTTTTTGATATACTCGATTTATTCTTTCTGTTCGGTTGGGTAGGCCTTCTATATATTCGATGGCCTTAGCGTAATCGTTGGTATTGAGCAGCGCTTCAATGATCAAGTCATTTGCTTCACTTATTAATTTACTACCAGGATAGTTTCTCGAAAATGCTTCCAATGTGGCAAGGGCATCTCTAAATCGACCTAGCTCAAAACTTACCTTTGCGAAATTGAATGCGGCATTTTCAGCAGCCTCTGTATTGAAAGTCATTTTTGCTGCCCGATCGAAGGCTGTGATCGCAAACTGAGGATTCTCTTGCTGAATGTACAAATGACCCAAATAGTAAGAAGCCATTTGGCCTTTCAAATCATTGCTACTGATGGTTTTCAATAGTTCTACCGCCTTTTCTACATTGCCAACTTGAAAATAAGCATAGCCCATTTTGAACCTAATATCGTCAGCAGGTCGAGCTCTAAGTGCTATTTCGTATGTTTCGAATCGCTCGATTGACGTGCGATAATCTTCTAGTTGAAAAGAAGCTTCGGCTGACAACAGTAAAATCTCCAGTCTACTATTGACTCTTGGAATATCTAATACTTGAGCGGTGTAGCGAGCAAGCTCTTGGTAATTTTCTTGCTCGGCGTAGATTCTGGCAAGGTAATAAGGCACTTGTATGCGGTAATCCGAATTACTGGCAATACGCTGCAAATCTTGCTGTGCTCGAAAATAATTTTCATTTTGAAAGGCGACGATTCCCGCATAGAAATACGCACTTTCAGCATAGCTACTCCTCCCGCCTTTTACTCGGTCGAAATACACCAAAGACTGATCTAATTGTTTTTGTTGGTAATAACTGAGGCCCAATTGATAATTAGCCTTTCCTAATTCTTCATCTCCAAGTATGTATAGATCTGCCGACGTATAGTACTTTATGGCTCGTTCGTAATCTCCTCTTTCAAAATAATGATTGCCCAATTCTGCAAAGGCTCCTTTGGCCAAAGGATGCGCAGGAAATTTATTTGCAAATTCTTCCACTTGTGTATCACTCCCCAGATTTTCGAGAAATAGGCCGCTGTAAGCAACATAAAACACTGCTTCATCCCGCCGAATACTCTCGCCAGAGTTTTGCGAAAAAGATTCAAATACCTCTCTGGCAGCTCCATATTGCTTATTGTCCATAAGTTGGATGCCTCTTGCAAAAAGCCTTTCCCGCTCAGTCGATCCTAGTTGATCCTGCGCCAAGCTTTGACCAGCCACACAGACGACAAGACTAAAAATGATTATTATTTGGTTATTGATATTCACAATGATGTTAACTTAATTCTAATTGCTTTTAGTATAAATCAGACGTACAAACAGATTAAAAACGTTGCATTTACCTTTTTATTTAATGCATCAATTTATAAACCAATTCTTTCAGAATTTCTCCATCCGAAATATTGCCATTGGTTACGCCTTTGGTTTGCAGATCTGCCTCGCGCAAATAATGGATATTCTGAATTACCTTGCCCAATGGATACTTGCCCGAAGCCACTTTATATTCATTCAAAAAAAATGGATTGATTCCCAGCAGCGACGCCAACTCTCTATCGGAACTGGATGAACTACGATGGAATAAAATCAACTTATTGAAATAAGCGAAAAGGTTAATAATGACAGGAATCGCTGGATAATTTTTTGGGTTGGATGCAAAGAAATTAACAATGCGAAAAGCCTTTTCGACATCCAAAAAACCAACCGCTTTTTGCAGCTCAAATATATTGTACTCCTTGCTGATGCCTACATAGCGTTGTACATGCGCTTCGGTTATTTTCTCATCCGATTTAAGGTTAATCAGGATTTTATTGATTTCACCTGAGATTCGGTCGAGATTATTTCCTATGGACTCTGCAATACTTCTGGTGGCCGCAAGATCAATTTTTCTCCCTTTACTGGCTACATAACTTTCGATAAAATCAGGCAATTTATTATCGTAGATTTTACCGCTTTCTACCACCACGGCATACTCATTAATAGTCTTAGAGATGGATTTTCGCTTATCCAACGACTTGTGTTTATGGCAAAACACCAAAATGGTAGAAGCAAGCGGCTCTTTCAAATAAGCCATAAGCATGGCAATCTTATCTTCCTTTTTGAAATCCTGTATCTCCTGCGCTTCCTTCACAATGACCACCTGCCGATCGGCCATCATTGGGTAGCGTCTGGCATTATTCAATACGGTAGCAAAATCTACATCCTTTCCATAAAGTACTACTTGATTGAAGCCTTTCTCATGCTCTGGGAGCGCATGCATTTCAATGTAATCGGATACTTGATCTATGTAAAATGATTCTTCACCTTGAAGGAAATAAACAGGTGCAGACTTACCTGCCTTAATATCTTTGATTACCGCTTCTGGACTTTGCTTCATAGCTATTGCGAATATACAAGAAGAAAGCGGGAGGATTGGGTTTTATTACGAATTTTTGGATTACCTACCAGAAAGAAGGATTTTTGGAAATAAATTGAACCGAAATATAAACCTGTGGTTTTATACTCAATGGAAAGACAAGAAGCAATACTATTACGCGCCAATCAATTATGCAATGAAGAGCAATTCGATAAGGCTCTCCAACTGTTTTCCGAAATATTAGCAACTCATCCCGGTTTCAATAAAGCTAGATATAGTCGTGCCAAGGCTTATTTCAAACTTCAGCAGTTTGATGCATGTCTGGCTGATTTTGAAATTCTCATTCGAGAAAGCCCAGCAGATGCACATATACTGAGTGAACGTGCAGTGGCATTTTTACTTGCTGGCCAAGCAGATGAGGCTCTTGCAGATTTGAATAAAGCTGCTGAAATTGAGCCAAACAATCCTTATCGCTATGCGAGTAGGGCTTTTGTGAAAGATAAATTGGGCGACTATTATGGAGCTATTGCTGATTACGATAAAGCGATAGAATTGGATCCAGAGGATGCTATTTCTTATAACAATAGAGGTTTGGTAGAGGAGAAATTAGGTTGGAAGGAAAAATCAGAGGAGAGCTTTGCGAAAGCAGATATAAAAGATCCTGCAAAAACAACCGCAAAAACTGAAAGTAAAGCTGACTATGTAGCCCAAAATGAGCGGGAGGAAGTACCCAGACCTAAGGCAGCGACAAAACCCAAGACGGCAGACTATGTGAACGTAATATGGGAAACCATCAGCACTAAAAATGGATGGAAAGAGCTTGGTAGTTTTTGGAGACAGAAACTAGGTGATAAATAATGTACCAAACTGAAAACCTAAGAATTTGGCCAATATTACGTCCTTATCGTTTATCAGTTCGCTTTAAAAATTAGGATTGGGAACCTAGCGAAGTAAACCACTTCCTTTGTGACACTTCGGTCAAATATCCTGCTCAAGAAATTACTTTCCTTTGCCAAAAGCACCAAAAGATCCGCTTTTTGCTGCGTGATAAAGGTGTCTAATGCCTGATCAATTTCTTCTGAGCTTTGGATAAGCGAAAAAAGCATATTTTTATGATCGACCATCTCCAAAACTTCTGATTTGAAAAGCTCCAGTCCAGCTTTATTTACTAAGCCAGCATGGTGCGTTACGTTCACTACATGAATAATAGTTTCGCTATTAAATTTGAGATGTAGCTTTTGGATATACACTTTATCCTCACTGTGAAATTCGGTAGCATACACAATCTTTTTGAATGGCTTAAAACGCACATTAGTAGGCACGGCAATTACAGGTAGTGCGCTGGATTTGATAAGACGGGAAGTATTGCTTCCAAAAAAAGCTTCTTCCACATCACTCACTCCATTGGTTCCCATTATGATGATGTCAAAATCATGATCTTCTACAAAAGTGGCTATCCCACTTGATGCTTCGTCCGGATCGCTGATGGTTGAGAAATTTACTGGAATCCCATCCGTCAATTTCAACAATTCATCTTTTAGAGCTTCCAATTTCTTTACATTGGCTTGTTCCTTTTCTTTTGAAAAAGATCCTAAACTACTGATTTCTACATGTAATAAGTGAATTTTTCCACTGTAGATTTTGGCGTAATGTGCTGCGTACTCCATTGCATTTAGTGAGCAATCAGAAAAATCGATGGGACAAAGAATATCATTCATGGCTGTGGTGGTAAGGTTAATTTTGGTGGAATTTACTGACAAATTGCTTCTTTACAAGTAGGTATTTTGGAAAAATCATAATCAATAGCCTTTGGTCATATCCACCTGATTAGTTAGCGGTCGCTTATTTCGCGCGTTATTCAGGTTATTCACTATTTGTGGAATGGCCGCCAATGGGTTGGTCACACTGGCAATATGCGGCGTAATAAATACCTCCCGCTTATTCCAAAATGGATGTCTGATATCTAATGGCTCTACATCGAAAACATCCAAATACGCTTCTGATATAATCCCGTTATCAATGGCCCAAATCAAGTCTTTTTCTACTAAATGCTTCCCTCTCGCTACATTAATCAGACATGAATGTTTGTTCATTTTTTGAAATAAATCTCTGTTCAAAATGCCCTCAGTTTCTTTTGTGAGTGGAAGTAAACATACCAATACGTTGATTTGACGTAGAAATTCATCTAAGGCATTTTCACCATGCATGGTAGCAATATTGTCTAATGATTTTTCACCTTTGGAGAAACCAATCACATCTATGTCAATCAGTTGGAGCTTTCGGGCCAAATCTTGACCCAATTGACCAATACCCAAAATACCCACTTTTACATCAATTTCTGGGTTTTTCATGTCCCAAATCTTCTCCTTTTTATCTTCTGCGTATTTAAGAAATCTCCGATGAAAATTGAGGACAGCAGTGATGATATAGCGAGTCATAGATTTGGCAAGCATATCATCTACAATGCGAATGATGGGAACACCCACAGGCAAGGCATGATCTCGCAAAACATGATCTACTCCCGCGCCCATTGAGCAAATCATTTTCAGGTTTGGAAAATCCTGCAAGCATCCCTCTGGGTGATACCAAACAAGCGCACATTCTACTTCGTCAGGTTTTGAAATATTGGGCCAAACTTCCACCGCTTCGCCTGGGTACAATTCGGCGAAATGGATACCCCATGAATCTACATTTCTGGGAGGTGCTATGATAGCTATTGACATTATTCGCGTAATTCTAGAATTAAAAAATATCGATGCAAATTTAGGAAAGTAATTTATGTACGACTTACAAATGGATTGCCATCTATATAATATCGCCACTGCTTCAATGCATCTTCGTCAGCATATTCCACGCCAATGCGGGAGGTTTTGATGATTTGTTTGCTATTTATTTTTAATCCATCATCTGCAATCCAAATAGCATTTCCAGTTAAGTCTTCACCGTACAACGCTTTGGTTATTCCCATTGCCTTGCTCAATTTGCCTGGGCCTGCTGTTATTTTAGATGGACTTCTTGCTTGCATGCGCTCCATCATTAATTCAACTCCATTAGTTGGCTCTAGTGCTCTAATCAACACTGCGTCTGCCCTATCCTGTTGGTTGCTTACTACATTGAATAAATGGTACATACCATAAATTAAGTAGACATAAGCAACACCACCAGCACTGTACATGATTTCGGTTCGCTGTGTCCTTTTATTATTATTTGCGTGACAGGCTTTGTCATTACTACCGCTGTAAGCTTCAACTTCTACTACGCGTCCTGCGGTAAATTCTCCTTTCAATTGAGTACATAGCACTTTCCCTAAAAGCTGCTTACTTATTTCTGTAACAGAAGGATTTAGGTAAAACTCTCTACTTAATTTTTCCATTCAAGACTCGAAATGTTAATTCTTTCATAAAAGACGATTTATCACCAAAAATTGGTTAAATTTATTCAAAACTGCTACTTCAGACGACTTAATTCGTAATTCTGAAACGATTTCTACTAATCTTTGTGTTCATTATTACTTTGAATATTTTTAATATTAATTGTTAATTGCTGTCAAAATATAAACCCAAAAAATAATATGAAAACCATTAAATCATTTCTGATAGCTGTGATGGCTATGTTTATTGTAGCTGAAAGTCATGCGCAAATTGCCATGCCAGCACCTAGTCCAACGGCTACGTTAGAGCAAAAAATTGGTCTTACTGATTTTACAGTAGTATATTCCAGACCAAGCATGAAAGGCCGCGCCATTTTCGGGAACCTAGTACCATTCGGTGAAGTTTGGCGCACAGGAGCCAATAATCCAACCAAGCTTACCTTTGGCGATGCAGTGAAAATTGGTGGCAATGATTTGCCAGCAGGAACTTACGCACTATACACAATACCAACTGCAAATGAGTGGACAATAATCATCAGCAAAAATACCGAGCTATGGGGTAGCACGGGCTATTCAGCCGATGATGACGCATTCAGATTCACAGTTCCGGCACAAAAGACAAACCCAACTGTAGAGACCTTCACTATCGACTTAGCAAATATGAATATGAGCACGACTCATTTACGTATGTACTGGGAAAATACCATGGTGGAATTTCCAATTGAAGCAGAAGTAGACAGCAAAGTGATGGCTCAAATCAAAGAGCAAATCATTGATGGTAAATCTGAAAACCCGAGCTTATTATACCAAGCAGGATCATTCTTTTACGAGAAAGGCGAAGATTTAGGACAAGCACTACAGTGGGTGTCCAAAGCTGCAGAAACACAAACACAATATTGGGTATTTCATTTGAAGGCTAAAATTCAGCATGAATTAAATCAAGACGAAGCAGCAATTGCAACGGCAGAGAAATCCATGCAATTGGCAAAAGAAGCTAATAATCAAGATTACGTGAGATTGAATGAGAAATTGATTGAAGAAATCAAGAATAAGTAATCACTTCGTTTATTGAATTTATCTGAAGGCCGGTCTAACTATAGACTGGCCTTTTTTTATGATTCCATGAGGTAAATCCAAAACCTGAGCTTTTAATCGTGAGATTAAACAGCTTAAATTAACCATATTAATAGTTTACTAATCAACGAGAGACTAACCAATAAAAATGTTTTAAAATTAATATATCCATACCAAAGTTCTAAGTAGAAAATTGGTAACAATAGCAAAGTATCTCATTTTCAATTGCTTCTGGAGAATAATCACTCACTGGTGAACATAAACCTTTGCTAGTAATAAACCATTTATCTGTCAAGCCTTGATCATCAAGCACAACTTCTCCTAACACATTTAAATATTCATCTAGAACGATTACTGAATACTTTTTTAAATCATAAATGCTCGTGCTTTCTAGTTTAACTATCCGATAGTAATCATTTCGGTATTTATCAAAAAGAATTTTCTTGTAATACCCTAAAGTTTCAGCATCTTCATTAAATCTATCCCCATCAAATGGTACAAGATAGTTCCTAGCCATATGTATGGTTATGTGGTCTGATTTTGCCAACTTTTTGTCCAAGACCTTTCCAGTTGCTAAATCAGTGACATACAAATAATCCTCAGGGCCAAAAGAATAAACAAGCTTTCCGTCAGGAGTTAACGTTCTTGAAACATTTGCAATTGCATAGACATAGTTTCCTTTTTCAAAAATCGGTGAATATTTGGTATTGAAATCGACCTCTCCTGTTTCCAAATCAATGCTTTGACTTACATAGCCTTGCCAAAATTCCGACATCCCAAGATTCGGAGATAATGGTAAATAAACTAGATTTCCTTTAAAAATAGCGTCCTCGCCACAAGGATTTAGCAAAATGCTATCTATCGAGTTATCCATCGACCATCGATACCTTCTCTTTACTTCTCCTGACCGATCTACATGCCACATCATGTATGAATATCCATGATATACATACACAGAATCAAGGCTTTTGACAAAAAAGCCATTAAAACTCGGTATTCCGTTTGGGCCTTGTCTTTCTATGGGAATTTTATAATCCAGTTTTCCACTTTCAAGATCAAAAAACAGCAAAACTGATTTAGTTTCGTCACCATGGATATAATATTCTTTGCCCTTATGATGCCAAATCTGTTGCATCCCTCTACTAGATCTTGTAGTAACCGAGTCAAGAGCAATTTTGATCTTTTCAGTACTATAGGTAATTAGTTTCCTTTGAGGAGATTTCGATTCGCAGGAAATCAAAATAAAAGTTAAGATTACCGCAACCATCCATTTACATGGCTCCATTTTCAATATTTGAAAGTTAATTCGCAATGCATTCATGAAGTTTTTAAACGATCAATTTCTACCCAATTTAGTAAAATATTTACTCCTCATGGCGATCAGTATTGGGAGTAAAAACTTGAATAAACTCTTTAACTACTAAATTAAAATTTTGCTTTACAGAGCAAAACCAATATTCAATTAATTAGTGGTATCTTTGTGGCTATTTGATTTTTAAAAGACCCTATTCTTTGGGCAATACTTAATTTATTTCATGCAGTTTCAAGAACTTAATCTTTCCCAACCTATTCTTAATGCTTTATTAGAAGAAGGTTATACCAACCCAACACCCATACAAGAAAAAGCCATCCCAATCGTACTTTCAGGAAGAGATCTGATGGGAGTGGCCCAAACAGGCACAGGCAAAACTGCCGCTTTCGCAGTTCCAATTTTAGAACTACTAAATAAAAGAACGGGCAAGACTGGACCAGACCAAATACGAAGTTTGATTGTGACGCCTACAAGAGAACTTGCCATCCAAATAGAGGAAAGCTTCAAAGCTTATGGCAAAAATACAGACCTCCGCACATCGGTTATTTTTGGTGGAGTGAAGCAATTCAGGCAGGTAAACCGCATCAATAGCGGTATTGATATATTGGTGGCAACGCCAGGCAGACTACTCGATTTGATTGGACAAGGAATTATATCTTTGAGTAAAATTGAGCTATTTGTATTAGACGAAGCCGACAGAATGTTGGATATGGGTTTTGTGAATGATGTGCGCAAAATAGTAAAGCTCCTCCCACAAAAAAGACAATCTCTGTTTTTTTCTGCTACCATGCCACAAGACATTGTGCAGCTGGCAAGCAGTATTTTGCATAACCCAATAAAAGTAGAAGTTTCGCCTCCCTCATCTACCGCTGAGACCGTACAGCAATTTATTTATTTCGTAGATAAAGGCAACAAAATGAAACTATTGGTGGATATCCTCAACGAAAAGGAAATTCCAACGGCTCTAGTATTCACACGCACCAAGCACGGTGCCGACAAAGTGGTGCGTTTCCTGAAAAAGAGCAATATTACAGCGGAGGCAATACATGGAAACAAGGAGCAAAATGCAAGACAAAGAGCGTTAGCAAACTTTAAAGCCCAAACTACCCGGGTGCTTGTAGCCACAGATATAGCTTCGCGCGGTATTGATATCGATGATTTACTATTTGTTGTAAATTTCGAGCTGCCAAATATTTCGGAAACCTACGTTCACAGAATTGGTCGTACAGGTAGGGCTGGCAAAAATGGTATTGCTTTATCATTCTGTGATGCAAGCGAAAAGCCGTATTTGAAAGACATTGAAAAACTGATTAATAAATCAATTCCGGTGATTAAAGAACATCATTATCCACTTATGAATCATGAAGTTGAGCCTGCTACCAAACAAAAGCAGAAGCAGAAAAGGCCTACCAACCGAAATCAAGGATCATCTGGAGAAAAATCTCAAGGACAAAAAAGAAGGCGATATTAAGGAGCATTTTAAAAAGAAAAGCGGGAGGTTATCCAAAGTATAATTTCACAAAAATTTCAATATTCAAATGACTGTAAAGCACACAAATAATGGTGAGAAAGGTTCATTTGAGCTATGGGATAATGAAAACAGAATTGGCGAAATGACTTATGTATGGGCCGGAGAAGGCAAATTTATCATTGACCATACAGAAGTCAATTCAAACTATATAGGACAAGGACTTGGCAAAACCTTACTGCATGAGGCAGTGAAATTTGCTCGAGAATCACACCTAAAAATCCTCCCGCTTTG
>JBDNFI010000037.1:0-69700 GCA_041689935.1 Cyclobacteriaceae bacterium | reverse complement strand
TATAAACGAATATTTCTTTCGCTTTAACAGAAGAAATCACAGAGAAACAATTCTCATGAAACTCATCGAACGATGTATGAAAACTGTCCCAATTACCAAAAAATCAATCATTGGGCTTGCGACCTAAATGAGTAACCCTAATAAATTAAACAAACTTTACAAATTGCACCAAAGGGTTTACAGCAATTGTATTTTTTTGATTCTAGAAACTAAATGCCTAAAAACAAAAAATCCCGCCCAAGGGCAGGATTTTTTATAAAGTAAACTATTACTCGTTATTATCTCTGTGCTGGAGTTGTTACAATGATTGCATTGAGATTCTTATCCTTTACCATTCTGTTGAAGGCAGGAAGGTCTGTTTGAATGATTTGACGAAGCTTAGTTAGTTCGCCATTAATCAATGTAGTCAGTTCTGCTCTTACCGTTTCCGACTGATCTGTTGGAGGGTAGTTTCCTCTTCCAACCACACCATTCAAGGCAGCAAGCTTATTGTTCAATCGAATAGGAAAGTTTAAAGGATCTTGTCTTGACTGATTTTGCGTTTGATAGAGTGCTTCTTCAACAATGGTCATTTCTGCATCCAACTGTTTGGCTGCTTCTACAACATCCGCCAAGTTTGGATCATCCTTGATTCTTGCCGAGATAAAGTTCAGTTGATCTCTTACTGCTCTAATTTCTTTAATTGAGCGGTGAGTATCAGACAGTTTATCACGTACAGCAATTAAGAAGTCAAACTGCTTTTGGTAATCAGCTTGTGTAGACTCAGACCTTGGATCTCCTAAAACTTTGAAAGCTTGCTCCTGCACTTCTCCGTTTACAGTCATTTTCACTTTGTAATCACCTGGTACAGCCATTGGGCCTGTTAAGCTACCTGACCACATAATCAATCCATCGAATGATTCTGCTGGCGCATAACGCATATCCCAAGTAAATACATTTCCTCCGGATTTTGAAGTCAATTTAGTTTCTTTATCTTCTGATTCTGTAGAGAACTTACGAACTAAGCTACCATCAGCTTCTAAGAATTCTAAGCTAACAACATCCGTTAGCTTAATATCTTTCATGTTATAGGTTACTTGTACACCGCCATCACGGTTTTCGCCAGCCGTTTTGGAAACACGACGGGTTCCATCCATTCTATAGCTATCCATTGGTTGGAATAGATGATGATCAGCTTTAGCAACCCCATCATTCAATTGATGAAGAACTGTTAAATCATCAATGATCCAAAGTGAACGACCTTGCGTTGCAACGATTAAATTATCGTCTTTGATAGCCAAATCTGTGATTGGCACAACTGGCATATTCATTTGGAAACTTTTCCAATTTGCGCCATCGTTGAAGGATATATACATGATCGTTTCTGTACCTGCATAAAGTAATCCTTTACGACCTGGATCAGCACGTACCACTCTTGTAAAGTGACCTTTATCGATGCCATTCACTATTTTGGACCAAGTTTTACCATAATCGGTAGTTTTGTATAAGTATGGGGCATAATCACCTTGCTTATACCCTGTAGCTGCTACATAAGCTCCACCTTCTTCGAATGGATGAGCTTCAATTGAGTTGATCATCGTCCACTCAGGCATTATGCTGGTAGGAGGTGTAATATCATTCCATGTAGCTCCATTATCTCTAGTAATATGGATTAATCCATCATCTGAACCTATCCACATTACATCTTCAGTGAAGTTTGACTCAGCTATTGAGAAGATAGTACCGTAGTATTCTACTCCAGTGTTATCTTGTGTAATTGGACCACCAGACGTTTTCAATTTTTCCGGATCAGCTCTTGTCAAATCAGGACTCGTTATTTCCCAACTCTGTCCTTCATTGTAACTAACGTGCACATGTTGAGAGGTCGTTATTAGCTTGTTTGGATCATGTTTCGAGAAAATAATTGGGAAGTTCCACTGAAAGCGGTATTTCATACCTTCTGCACCATGTCCCATTGGGTTGTCTGGCCACACATTTACCGCGCGCACTTGACCAGTTGAGTGATCCATACGAGTTAGAAGTCCACCATAGCTACCACCATAAACGATGTCATTATTTTTTGGATCTGGAGCTAACCAGCCAGACTCTCCGCCTGCAGATACATCCCAGTCACTTTCAGTTATTCCTCCACCCTCGGTTCTGTGTCTTACACGCTTAGTAGAGTTATCCTGCTGAGCCACATAAATTCTGTATGGAAAAGAGTCGTCAGTAGTAACTCTGTAGTATTGTGCTGTTGGCTGGTTCATATAAGTGGACCAGTTGTCGCCACCATCAAAAGATATTTGAGCACCCCCATCATCGGCAATAATCATACGGTTGTTATCCTCTGGAGCAATCCACAAATCATGGTGATCTCCGTGAGGAGCATTGTTTGCGGCAAACGTACGACCACCATCGGTGGACACGTGATAGCTTACATTCATCACCCAAACTTTATCTTCATCTTGAGTATCAGCATAAATTCTTGTGTAGTACCAAGCTCTCTGACGAAGATTACGGTCATTATTTACCATTGTCCAAGTTTCACCCGCATTTTCAGATCTGTAAACACCACCATTATCATTTTCGATGATAGCCCAAAGTCTATTAGGGTTTACAGGAGAAGCAGTAATACCAGAAATACCCCAAACACCCTTAGGCAAGCCTGGATTCTTGGTAATTTCTTTCCAAGTTGCACCTGCATCAGTAGACTTGAACATTTTGGAACCTGGGCCACCTGAACTCAAAGAATAAGGAGTTCTTCTGATTTGCCAAGTTGTGGCGTACAGCACGCGCTCATTGCCAGGCTCAAAAATCAAATCTACAGCTCCCGAACCTGCGTCTACGTAAAGAATATTTTTCCATGTAGCACCGCCATCTTTGGATTCGAAAACGCCTCTCTCTTCATGATCTTTCATCAGGTCACCCATTACGGCAACATAAAGATGATTTTCATCTCGAGGATTGATTCTAATCCTACTTATATGACGTGAATCAGCCAGGCCGATTGATTCCCACGTTTTACCTGCATCCAATGATTTCCACATTCCATATCCGTAAGACACATTTCCACGAACGGTCTTTTCACCACCGCCAACATATATTACGTTGGAGTTTGTTTCTGCCACAGCCACCGCTCCGATAGACCCACCAAAGTATCCATCAGAGATATTTTCCCAAGTTTGACCTCCATCTATTGTTCTCCAGACACCACCACCGGCGGCTCCCATATAATAAAGATTCGGCTTTCCTGGCACACCAGTAACTGTAGCCGAACGACCTCCTCTATGAGGACCAATTGAACGATAGGTTACTGACTCATAGGATTTCTCATCGAAATTTGCTGTTTGTTGTGCTTGAGCTTCCCAACTGTACATCATTGTAACAGCCAGAGCCACAAACCACAGCTTTAGATTGCTTAAAAGTTGTTTTTTAATTCGCATAGTGTTTAGGGTTGATTATTTTCTTCAAAAATCTTTTGCTAAGACATTTCTTAACTTCTTCCTGTAAGCTAACAATTGTTAGTAAAAAGAAAAACAATTTATAAGTCACTCGTACGATTTCAATTCAAAATCGGTAAAAATTTGGTTTAAACAAGATATCCGGCCTTTGGATGATTCAAAAAAGAAGTCATTCAATAAATTATTTTGCCAAGAGGAATTTGAAATGTATAATTTTGCCCAACTATGCAGCTAAATAGAGTCTACACCATATATGCGACACTTGTCTTTTCCTTATTCTTTATTCTCCTATTTCCCGCGTACGTATTGACTATCCTTTTTCGTCGTCTTGAGAAGTATTCTTATGCAGTAGACCGGTTGTGGGGAAGGATTTTTTTCGGACTCTTATTAATGCCCGTTTCTATCGAATTTCGTCAGCCGTTAGACAAAAACAAGAGCTATATTTTCGCAGCAAACCATTTCAGCTTCTTAGATATCGCCGTATTTGGATTTTCTGGACAGCCTTACGCCTTTATTGGCAAGTCCTCTATTACCAAACTTCCGCTTTTTGGGTGGATGTTCAAAAAGCTGCATATTCCTGTTGATAGAAAAAATGGGAAAAGCAGGTATCAAAGCGTAATTCGAGCGAATGAAATGTTGGCGAAAGGAAGAAGCGTAGTTTTTTTTCCAGAGGGAGGGATTACTTCAAATGAGCCTCCGAAACTTATGCCTTTTAAAGATGGTGCATTCAAATTGGCCATTGAAAAACAAATTCCAATAATTCCAGTGACCATTCCATGGAATTGGATAATTTTGCAGGATAACGGGAAGTTTATTATCCAAAGGCATCCGATGAAAATCGTCTTTCATGAGCCAGTTATCACCAGCGGTAAAACCATCGAAAACCTCGATGAAATAAGGCGGGAGGTTTTTAATACCATAAATTCAGAAATTAAACGTTGGAATACTAAGCATGCAGATTAATAAAGAAACTATAGCCAAAATAGCTCATTTATCGAGACTTGAACTAAATGAAGAAGCCACGGAAAAAATGGTAGAAAACCTAAGTGATATTTTGGATTGGGTGGAAAAGCTCAATGAAATAGATACCAATAATGTAGAACCGCTTTTCACGATGTCATCTGAAGTAAATATGCTACGTGAAGATAAAGTTGGCGAGCATTTAGACCATGAAAGTGGATTGAAACAAGCACCAAAAAGAGATTCCGACTACTTTAGGGTTCCTAAAGTGATGGAATAAAATATACGCCAATGAAATTCAAATTAGACGAAGCTCCACTGGCTATATTTTTCTTCGCCCTGTTTATCGGGGCATTTTTATTTGTGCTTTTGGGTTCATTTCAATTTCCCCAAGCTATTGAATGGATTCAATCCTCCAAAGTAGACCCATATACTACCCAATTTCGTACCTTCGAGATTGGCCTATTTTCATTCGATCGTTTCTCGGAAATATTCCTGAGCACTAGTCATATCAAAGGTGGCAATTACGTAATAAATCCAAACTGGTATACTCTATTTATTGGCTTTTTACTGTTTTCTTATGCTTCGATTCTTGCATTAATTCCCGATTTCAAAAGAATCATCTTTTACACTGGAATTGGGATTGCCTACCTAGCGCTATACTTTCTGCAAATCGAACAGCTTTTTCCTACATTATTGGAAATAAAATGGTTGCGTTATGTCGTCCCATTTATTTTCTGCACACCTGCCTTGATCCTATTCATTTCGGGTAAACAATTTCCTCTTTCGCTCAGATTGTTGCTTCATATCCTGCTGTTTGCCCTTCCCATTATTATTCATTTATCTGTAGTATCAGATCTTACGGCAATCAAAATAATGGCAGCAGGCACTGTGCCTGGGCTAGTTTTAGTCAGCAGTATATTGCTTTTGCTCGTTGCCCATGAGATAATAGCCTTTTTTCTTGAAATTACCTCCCGTCGTCCTTCCCTAAAACGAGGGCAAAACATCAAGCATTTTTCGCTTATCGTTTTGCTGTACTTAGGCACACTAGCGCTCTATTATCTTGATATCTCTGGCAATATAGATTTTGATTTAGCCTTTTTCAACGCTTTCATTCTCCTCAGCTTATCCATTATTCTTGGCCTAAGAGCTATTCCTTTCAGGCTTTTAAGTTTCGGATATGAGATTTCACCTGCCACTACCCGTATGTTGTATTGTGCATTCAGTTTAATCCCGCTTTCTTTTATAGGTTTTGCTTTCGCTTCGGGCAACGATATGTATAAAGAAGCTATGGAGGATATCATCCTATTCAGCCATATTGGCATGGGCATTTTCTTCTTTATCTATGTCCTTATCAATTTCTTGGATCCAGCTTTTCACAATCGCCCAGTTTACAAAATTGTGTATCAGCCTGTGCTAATGGCATTTTCCACAGCATTAATTATGGGTTCTTTAGCTTCAATGGCAGTGTTTTATCTTGCCAAATTGCTGCCGATGAATCAGACGTATGCGGGTAATTTTGCGCAAATCGCACAAATTGATTTGGAGAAAAGTAATCATGAACGTGCTCAAAAGTTATTAGAAATTGCCAATGGCTTTGCTCCTTACAATCATATAGCGAACTATCAATTGGGCAATTCATTCGATGCTACTAATGATCTTGGTCAGGCTTATTATTTTCTAGAAAAAGCAACGGAAACAAATGCTACTCCGCAATCGCAAATAAATTTGGCGCAAAACTACGTAGCAAGAGGTCGACCCTTTGATGCGATCGGATTGTTGAATAAAAATTGGAAGGAAAACCAAGACACACATATTGCCTTTGCATTAGGAAATTTATACGCAAAAACCAGCATATTGGATTCCGCAGTGTATTGGTACACTAAATCGCGGGAGGATAAAAAATTCCAGACCTTGGCGATTAGGAATATATCTGCAATCATTGCTCGCACAGGCATTAGTAGTGTTGACGATACATTTACAAGCCAATTGAGCCAAGAAGAAATAGTAAGTCTAGGAGCCAATGCCGCCATCCTGGCCACTTCTACGGATGAAGTTGAGCTCATGCAAAATGCTCCTATGCTACAAGACACATTCGCTATTTGGAATAATATGCTGCTCAATCAGCAATTTATTATTGAGCGAGAGGGTTTGATGCAAAAAGAACAAGTGGCTTTTACCTGGCCCTTTTTCTTCTACACTGAACGTATTTTGGAGAAAATTAGCTACCGATATTATTACCAAGGCAATAAAAAAGATGCCCTTCGATTGATGAAAATTCTATCGAACAGGGATGGACAAAGGCAAGGGAAGTATACGTATCAATTGGGAAGCTGGGCGTTAGAAAATAATAAATGGCAACTAGCCGAAGATTACTTTAGAAAAGCTGGTTCACTGGAGTTCAATTTTTCTACCATAGAAAGAGCGCTCGCTAAAGCAGGCGATGAAAATAAAATGGACGCCCTCAGATTGATTGATGAAGAAGCGAATGCACAATTGAATTCCTTCAAAAACTATTTGAATGGAAACATCCATTCAGACAGCAGTTACTATTGGCAGCTATACTTCGAGAATGACCAAATGGATGTCAACACCATCACAGGCTTATTCAGAAATATTAAAAATGAAAGGATTCGAGAAAAGGTATTTGCCGAAATCACCTTTCAACAAGTACGGAGCGGATATGCCCAAACAACCAATGATTGGATCAATGACCCTAGATTGAATGATTTATTTGGGTTTGAATTGTTATGGAAGCTTAGACATGAAGTGAAATTTTCTTTAAAAATGAAAGAAGAAAGCGTTAATCTTATTTTCACAGAAGAGCAAAGTAGAAGGCTGGCTCAATTAAGAATTGAACAAGATGAAATTAAAATCATTGAATTGGTAGAACAATTATCGGAAGATAGCTGGAATGACCTATTGATCCTCGAAGGTATTGAAAAGTATAAGCAGATCAATCGTCAAGACTTAGCCTATCAACTCTCTGTAGAAGCACATACTGGAAACCCTTACTCCGTTCAGATATTAAAAGCCTATATTCTTATTTGTAAGGAGCAAAACCTAAATAGCTATTTAGAAATTGGGTTGTACAGATTGAAAAGTTTAATTAATGAAAAATCATTTAAAACCTTTTCTACTCAAATCAGTCTATTAGAATCAGAATGGGATTGATTTCTTAACTTAAAAAGTTTTTAAGTCTAAATTAATCCCGTTAGGGTTGAAATCATCCGCTGATAAAATTGTTATTGAGGAAGAATTAGAAATAATTGAATTTTGCTTGAGAATATAATTTGAGACTAACCTCGAAGGAGTTAAATAAAATATCATGAGCGTAATAATAGAAACCAATCAAATTAAGAAGACCTACAAGATGGGCTCCGAGATTGTTGAAGCCCTAAAGGACATCAATATTAAAATAAATAAAGGTGAATATGTAGCCTTTATGGGTCCGTCTGGCTCTGGAAAATCTACACTCATGAATATTATTGGCTGCCTAGATACACCTACAGATGGTGCATATATTTTGAATGGCCAAGATGTAAGTAAAATGAGTGAAAATGACTTAGCTGTAGTGAGAAACAAAGAAATTGGATTCGTATTCCAAACCTTTAATCTCCTACCAAGAGCTACAGCCCTTGAGAACGTGGCACTACCGCTTATATACGCAGGTTACAAAAAGGCCGAGAGGGACATAATTGCAAGAAAATCATTGACAAACGTGGCTCTAGGTGATAGAATAACGCACAAACCAAATGAATTGTCTGGTGGACAGCGCCAAAGAGTTGCCATTGCAAGGGCATTGGTCAACAACCCAAGTATTGTTCTTGCTGATGAACCAACTGGAAACTTGGACACCAAAACGTCCTATGAAATTATGGCTTTGTTTCAGGCTTTACATGATGAGGGCAACACCATTATTATGGTAACTCACGAAGATGATATCGCTCATTACGCCCACAGAATAGTAAGGATGCGTGATGGATTGATTGAATCGGATACTTTAAATACTGAAATAACGCGACAAGAAGAAGTTCCAACATTAGTAGAGCCGAGTTTAGATTAATTTGAATGAAAATATATACGAAAACAGGTGATGAAGGCACAACTTCTCTCTTCGGCGGTAAAAGGGTGCCTAAATTTCATTTAAGGATTGACGCTTATGGTACAGTCGATGAATTAAATTCATACTTAGGGCTGATTACTGATCAAGAAGTAAATAACATAAGAACTTCATTTCTAAGAGGTATTCAAGAAGAATTATTTATTATCGGCAGTCATTTGGCCGCTGAGCCAGGGAAAGAGCATAAATACCTCCCGCCTCTTACCGAAGATATGGTAGAGAAGCTTGAGCGTGAAATCGACAAAATGGATGCAGAATTGCCCTCTCTTAAATCCTTTATCCTTCCAGGTGGACACCCCTCTATTTCATTTTGTCATGTGGGAAGGTGCATTTGTCGTCGCGCCGAAAGACTTTGTGTGAACCTAGATCACCATGAAAAATTGTCTCCTGTTATTATTAAATACCTAAACCGTTTATCAGATTTTCTATTTATCCTCGCTCGCAAAATGGGACAAGAGTTAAATGTGGAAGAGATTCAATGGCGGCCTAAATAATAAGCGTTGGAAGCAAAACTTTCATTTGTTAATTAGCGTAAAATTTAGATATTAGCAATCATGATGGGCATAGATAATATTAAAATAGAGAAAATCGCTAACTCAAGAATTAGCCACATAGATTTCAAAAACATTGTTTTTGGAAGAGTATATTCCGATCACATGTTTCTGGCGGATTATACTGACGGCAAGTGGAATTCGCCAAGGATAAAAGCTTATGAAAATATAAGTCTATCTCCTGCCAACACGACTTTACACTATGGGCAATCCGTATTTGAAGGAATGAAAGCGTACAAAATGAAGGACGGTAGTGTTGGAATTTTCAGACCATACAAAAACTTCGAAAGGATCAATCGCTCGGCGGAAAGGATGTGTATCCCAAATCTTTCTCAAGATTTTTTTATGAATGCATTGGTGGAGTTATTGAAGCTTGATATCTCTTGGGTTCCCAATGAGGCAGGCACTTCCTTGTATATCAGACCATTTATATTTGCTACAGATGAGTTTATTGGGATCAGACCTTCTGATACTTTTAAATTTATTGTATTCACTTGCCCTGTTGGCCCATATTATTCTGGTGCTGTGAAAGTGAAAATCGAAACTAAATATAGCCGTGCTATAGAAGGTGGAACTGGCTATGCCAAAGCTGCCGGAAATTATGGTGGGTCTATTTATCCAGCCAAACTAGCCCAAGAAACTGGCATCAATCAACTAATATGGACGGATGCTAAAACTCATGAGTACATTGAGGAATCGGGCACAATGAATGTTGCCTTTATTATTGGTAATAAATTTTTGACTCCACCAACTGGCGAAACCATTTTGAAAGGCATCACTCGCGATAGTGTAGTAACTTTAGGAGGAGATATTGGATTGGATGTAGAAGAAAGACCAGTATCAGTGAAAGAAATTGTGAGTGCCTTGAAAGAAGGCACATTAAAAGAGGCATTTGGAATGGGTACTGCCGCAACGATAGCGCCGATATCTATGATTCGATATGATGATACAGACTATCACTTGCCCGATCATACCAAATGGGAACATTCACCAAAAATACTTGAAATGCTCGATGCCATTAAATATGGCGAGGCTGAAGATCGCTACAATTGGATGTATAAAATCTAACAAAAATACCCAGCACTCAGCGGGCATTTTTCTTTATTTCAAAACAAATCAACTGTCCATATTAAAAAACTCCGGGCCAAAACGATTTGAGGCAAGCTCGGATAATGACTCTCTGTGGTCGGGATGGCTTATCTTAATCAATTCCTTAGCTCGTTGTCGTAGATTTTTGCCATAAAGATAGGCCACTCCATATTCTGTAACCACATAATGCATGTGTGCTCTTGTTGTTACTACGCCAGCTCCTTCTTGCAGAAATGGGACAATTTTAGTCAAGCCCTTATTCGTAGCCGAACATAAAGCAATAATTGGTTTACCGTCTTCCGAAAGGGACGCTCCACGGATAAAATCCATCTGCCCACCTACTCCAGAGAATTGATACATTCCTATACTATCGGCGCAAACTTGCCCTGTGATATCTACTTCTATGGCACTATTTATGGCCACCACCTTCGGATTCATTCGAATGACTTTACCGTCATTTACATAATCAGCCTCCAAAAACATAAATTCTGGATTATCATCAATAAAATCGTATAATTCATGATTACCAATAGCAAAAGAAGTGGCTACCTTACCTCTATGCTTTTTCTTAAACTTATTGGTAATTACCCCAGCCTTCAATAAATCAATTACGCCATTACTAAACATCTCTGTATGCACACCCAAATCCTTGTGGGAGTTCAAACTCTGCAGCACTGCATCTGGAATTGCTCCAATACCTAATTGCAACGTAGCTCGATCATCAATCAACTCAGCGCAAAACTGACCTATTTTCCTTTCCTTCTCACCAATTTGCTCTCTGTAATCAACCAACGGGAGCTCATCTTGCACCTCCGTCCAATAGTTGATTTCGCTTATGTGTAATAAGCCGTCTCCATGGGTTCGAGGCATTCTAGGATTCACTTGCGCAATGACCGTTTTAGCATTTTTCACGGCAGAGCGAGCCACATCAACAGATACACCCAATGAGCAGAAACCATGCTTATCAGGAGGTGACACGTGGATCAATGCCACATCTAGCGGGAGGATATTTTTATCAAAAAGTCTGGAAATCTCACTAAGGAAAATCGGGATATAATCCCCCATCCCTTCTTGGATTACCTGTCGGACATTCGCAGATACAAAAAGAGAATTGATTCTAAACCCTCCCGCTTTTAGTGCCGAATAAAAATCTATATCTCCCAAAGTGCTTATGCTTACTAATTCGACATCCGACAATTCGTGCCCTCGTACCAGCAAAGCATTGATTAACGTTAGCGGTGTTGCCGCACTTCCTTGGATAAAAACTCTTTGCCCACTTTTTATAAACGATACAGCTTCATTTGCTGATAATACTTGCTTAGAACTCATTTAAAATCAATAGTTAATACTTTTCGATGAATAGATTATGTAAACCTTCCTTTCCCTGATCTCAAACCTTGCTTTCAATCAAACTTATTGAATTTGATTGATTCTTGGTTATTTATTAAAATCATTTTTTTTACTATATTTCTCTAGTATTGGATACCAAATTTAATTTAACTGTTTTGAACGAGTAAATATAAAATTTTAGAAAAACATTATGATTGCATGCATTGAACCCAAAACCTTAAAAATTACATCCATCATTTGTTAACCAAATATCCATACCATAAAAAAAGCAATAGGAATTATTTTAATCGTTTTGGGAGCTTTTGCGCTCCTATTTAATGGCATTAACTATACCTCAGAGGAAACTGTGGTAGACTTAGGCTCATTAGAAATTTCTGCAGATCAGAAAAAAACCTTAAACTGGCCGACATACGCAGGTGTAATCTTGGCAGTAGCAGATGTACTTGTGTTGGTAGTAGGAAATAAGAAAAGCTAATCTTTGTTTAAAGGTTCTGCAAACGATATTATATAACCGTTGCAATCTCTAAAAGTAAATTCCTTCATGGCGTAGGAGGTTTCTTTAAGGTTCGAAACCACTTCAACGTGGTCTTTGAGTTTTTCGTAGATACCTTCTATGCCATTTACTTTTATAAATAGCGTGAGCGATGCTCCTGGACGGATGGTTTCGAAAGCAGGCAAATCTTCAATCAAACTTTCCCTTGTTTGAAACATCAATTCTACATTTTCCTTTCGCACCATCGCCCAAGTGAACGGAGCCTGCTCGGGCACTGTGCGCACAAGTTCAAACCCTAAGTGATTCAAATAGAATTTGAGCGTATATGAAACATCATTCACCATTAAATTTGGCGTAAGCGATTGTATTTGATACATAAAAGATGCGGGATGAAATTGACTAAATAATGTCGGAGAAATTTTTTGTTGAATTTAAAAAAAGCATTGATGAAATTTTAGGAATTCCGTAACTCGCTAAATAGGATTTGAAGTATTAATAACAACCATAAACCCATCAGCTAGATTGATTTCCACTCGTGAGATGAACCCTAGAGTCGACCAAAAAGTTATTTTTATGCAACATATCAATCTTCAATATTTCTTGTAGTTTTTTACTATCGAATTTCAGCATATCACTTTTGTAATCGATACTGATACAGTAGCTTACGTATACAAAGTAAAGCTGTGTTCTTTCTTCTATAAAATCCTTGACTGAATCAATTTTATATTTTCGATACAACTCATTTACATCTTCCATCCTAACTTGCGCCAAATCCAATGAAGCCAATAGATTACTTAGATCTGGTAAAAACTGTTTTTTATCTGGCAAGCTAAAAATTCGCTTAAAAAAAGATTTCTTTGGTATAATATGTCTTTTAAAAAATTTCATTTGCTGTAAATAAGATTTCAGTATACAAAAATTCTTAAATATCAATCAAGTTTAATTATATCAGCGGAAAGTAGCGGGAGGATTAGATTATTTTACTTTTGATATTTGATATATAAATCATTACTTATTTGTACCTTTGCGCCCTGAAAATGAGTATAATGCAGAAAATCAGAAATATCGCTATCATCGCCCACGTCGATCATGGTAAGACCACGCTTGTTGACAAAATTATTCATGCTTGCCAAGTGTTTCGCGAAAATCAAGAAACAGGAGAGCTAATATTAGACAATAATGAGCTTGAGAGAGAAAGAGGAATTACCATTCTTTCTAAAAACGTATCCGTTAATTATAAGGGCGTTAAAATAAACATCATCGATACTCCAGGTCACAGTGACTTTGGCGGTGAAGTAGAACGCGTACTGAAAATGGCCGACGGCGTATTACTTTTAGTAGATGCATTCGAAGGCCCAATGCCTCAAACAAGATTTGTTTTGAGCAAAGCGTTGGCCCTAGGTTTGAAACCTATTGTGGTTGTAAACAAAGTAGATAAAGAAAACTGTCGTCCTGACGAGGTGTATGAACAGGTATTTGACTTAATGTTCAACATCGGTGCTACGGAAGACCAGTTAGATTTCGTGACAATTTATGGATCATCTAAGATGGGTTGGATGAATACGGATTGGAAAGAAAAGACTGATAACATCTTCCCATTGATGGATTCGATTTTGGAAAATATTCCAGAAGCACCTGTTCATCAAGGACCTGCTCAAATGCAGATTACTTCACTTGATTTCTCTTCTTTCACAGGAAGAATTGCTGTAGGAAGAGTATATAGAGGCAGTATTAAGGAAGGCACAAATATGTTGCTTTCGAAAAAAGACGGCTCTTTCAAGAAAGTAAAAGTGAAAGAGGTTCACCTCTTCGAAGGCTTAGGCAAACTTCGCGTTCAAGAGGCTTTTGCGGGTGACATTTGCGCAGTAGTGGGTATCGAAGGTTTCGAAATTGGTGACACACTTACCGATGCAGAACAGCCTGAGGCTTTACCAAGAATTTCCATCGACGAGCCTACAATGAGTATGCTTTTCACCATCAACAACTCGCCATTTTTTGGGAAGGAAGGTAAATATGTTACCTCCCGCCATTTGCGCGATAGATTGATGAAGGAAATTGAGAAAAATCTAGCTTTAAGAGTAGAAACGACTGATTCTGAAGAGAAATTCTTAGTATTTGGTAGAGGCATTCTCCATTTGTCTATCCTAATCGAAACGATGCGCCGCGAGGGTTACGAAATCCAAGTAGGTCAGCCACAAGTTCTTTATAAAGAAATTGATGGAGTGAAATGCGAACCGATCGAAAATTTAGCAGTAGATGTTCCAGAGGAAAGTGCAGGTAAAATCATAGAATTGGCCACTCAAAGAAAGGGTGAATTGACTATAATGGAGCCAAAAGGTGATTTGCAACATTTAGAATTCAAAATACCCGCTCGCGGATTGATTGGCCTGAGAAATCTAGCCCTCACTGCTACGCAAGGTGAAGCTGTAATGACACATAGATTTATGGGTTATGAGCCATTCAAAGGAAGTATTCCTGAAAGAATCAGCGGTTCAATCATTTCTGTTGATGCCGGCCCATGTACAGCTTACGCTATTGACAAATTACAAGATCGTGGAATGTTCTTTATAAATCCAGGTGAGGAGCTATATTCAGGGCAGGTAATTGGAGAACACAGTCGCCAAAATGACTTGGTAGTGAATGTGCAAAAAGGTAAGAAACTTTCCAACGTAAGAGCTTCTGGTACAGACGATGCGGTAAAAATTGCGCCTGCAAAGAAATTTAGCTTGGAAGAAACACTCGAATACATTCAAAAGGATGAATACGCGGAGATTACTCCTCAAAGTATCCGGATGAGAAAAGTGATTCTAGATCATAGTGCTAGAGATAGAAATGAAAAGAAACTAGCTGATTATTAATAGAATAACGCTAAAAAACTGATAATATAAAAATGGCTTTCCCGTGTGGGAAAGCCATTTTTGCTTCACAAAGGAGCCTATTTTAGCAAAATAATCAAATAAAGTCCCGCTATTCATTATCAGCCTATATAACGGTTTTAAAATTAAGTACATAGTTTTTATTTCGCTAACTAACAACGAAATCGATATTGATTAATATTATCCTGGAGTCAAATCTATTTAAGCTTATTCGTTTTTTTAGTTTTATATTTGCAGCCACCGCCCAAAAAAGTAACTAATGGATAATAAGGGCAAAATATCTTGATCAAAATTTAGACTTTACTTAAACTTATAAACAAGTATCTGCATACGCTGAAAAAGGGTTAATTTTTAGATAATCGTCTAAAAATTTGATTTACAACCGAATAAAAACTACAATTTTAGAGATTTATGGCTTTACAAGAAGAATTCGAGAAGCAAGGAATTTGGCTATTCAGGTACCGAGGGGTTCTTCCTATGGTGATTTTGGCGATTGGAGCCTTAATCTATCTCCGATCACAATACTATCCTGAAATTTACTTTCTACAGAATGCAGAATATGAATTCTTATTTGGAATGTTCTGCCTTGCAATCAGTTTGGGAGGCTTGGCAATTCGCGTATATGCTGTGGGAAATACTCCCAAAAACACTTCAGGAAGAAATGTGAAAGAGCAGGTAGCTGACGAGCTGAATACAACTGGGATTTATTCCGTGGTAAGGCATCCTTTATATTTAGGTAATTTTTTCATTTGGCTTGGGCCAGCGATTCTAACTGGCCACTTTTGGTTTGTTATTGCCTTTTGCTTGTTCTATTGGGTATATTATGAGAGAATAATGTTTGCTGAAGAACAATTTTTGCGCAGAAAGTTCGAGGCAAGGTACCAAGAATGGGCTTCGATAACTCCGGCTTTTTTTCCAAACCTTTCGTTGTTCAAGCAATCAACTTTGTCATTCAGCTGGAAAAAAGTGTTTAAAAAAGAGAAAAATGTATTAGCGGGTATTTTCCTACTCTTTACCGTTTTTGATCTTGCATGCGCTTTGATGGATAAAAATCATCAAATCAGTTACTTTCTACTTTCTGCCTGCCTTCTTACGGGCGTGATGTATCTAATTCTTAAATATTTAAAGAAGAAGACAACAGTTTTGGATGAGGATGGACGCTAAAAACTAAAGTCAAAGAGTAGATTTTACGAGATATAGAAGCATTAATAAGGTAAAGAAAAGGAGTTCATTATGTATGGTAATGAAATCACTCGCTATTTAAAACCAACACTTTTATGAATCTTGACCAATTACATCCAACTGAAAAAGAAGTCTCCGCTCAAAAATTATTTGCTGGCGAAATAGGCTCCTCTACTTCCATTCAATTGCAAAATGGAGCTAAACTTAAAGAGCACCTTACAGAAACTCCCGCGCTGCTTATCTGCATTATTGGTTTGGTCACTTATGAAGATGAGAGGAAGAAAGAGGTTGATTTAGAACCTGGAGACTATATCCATATCGAACCTAATGTAAAGCATTGGCTAATGGCTACCGAGAAATCTCAATTGATACTATTGAAATAGGCTAAGATTCCACTATTGCACATTCAAAAATAATTTACTAGGTTTAAACTGGCTCTCTACATTTCTATAAAATAACACTTTGGAATAATAAAAGGCTAGAATAGATAGTTTTCGAGGTGAAAAAGCGGGAGGTAAAAAGGAAAGCAATAAACGATCAATTCCCGTCCGAAACAGTCAATAATATTCATAATCCACTTAAACAAAACCACCATGGAAACACATTCGAAAAACCCTTTCACATGGGTAGAAATCTATGTAGATGAAATGAGCAGAGCTCAGAAATTTTATGAAACGGTATTAAAGATCAAACTTGTAGAAATGCCTATGGAAGATATGGGCGATTTGCAAATGCTAAGTTTCCCATCGGCAGAAGGTGGGATCAATATAAGTGGAGCCCTAGTGAAAATGGACGATATGTCTCCAGGTGCGGGCGGTACTTTAGTGTATTTTGCCTGCGAAGATTGCTCTGCTGAAGAGAGTCGAGTAGAAAAAGCGGGAGGAAAAGTACTCCAACCTAAAATGTCCCTAGGTGAACATGGATTTTGCTCAATAGTAATGGATACAGAGGGAAACTCAGTGGGGTTGCATTCGGAGAAGTAGTATTTAACGTGAAGTTGTGGGAGAAATTGAGAATTGAAATTAATTCTCCACAATAGAAAAGTCACAAGACATTGAACTTGGCCGACCAATCTATTTATTGCGTATTCACAACCAAACCGCTATATAACGAAGTCTATTGAGTCAAGTACGAATCCATTTAACACCAAAAAGAGTGTTAGAAAGGTAGCAAGAATCAGAAATATTTAAAGAATTTGGGCGATATAATTGGAACGCAAAGCCTCCAACACTTACTACCCAAACTATCGGAGATGATTTTATTTTTCAGAATGAGGCCGCAATATTGAAAGTCCCAAGCAGTATTGTGCAACAAGAATTTAATTACTTAATAAACCCAAATTATACGGATGCCAAAAAAATTAAGGTAATCAGCAAAACTCTAATGAAATTTGATCAGCAATTAAAGGGTAAATAAGTCTTGCGCTTTTAGGGAATGAAGAAATCACAATCATGAAAGGAATACAAGATTTATAAAAACCCATTGAATATAAATCTAAAAAGGCTTAGGTTTAGTGAGAATTAAACTGGTACTAATAAGAACCCAAATGAATAAATACAGCATCTACATTTTCGTATTTTTCATTCTTTCTTGTTCTGAAAAAAAAACTTCAGAAGAAGCTTTTAAAGAACCTGTTCACCCAGAAGCGATCATAGAAAATACTTCTATCGTCATTCTCGGCACTATCCAAGACGCAGGATCGCCACAAATTGGTTGTACCAAAGACTGCTGTATCGACCTATTTGAAAATCCTGATAACAGTAGACAAGTCACTTCATTAGGGCTAATTGATACAGAGCATAACAAAACCTATCTGTTCGAAGCCACTCCAGATATTGCAGCACAAATGAAAATGCTGACTCGATATCAAATAGGAAGTGATAAAGAAACAGCAGACGGCATTTTTCTAACCCACGCCCATATTGGTCACTATACAGGGTTGATGTACTTAGGAAAGGAAGCAATAGATGCCAATAACATCCCATTGTATGTAATGCCAGAAATGAAGGAATTTCTGACCACTAATGGCCCATGGGCTCAGTTGGTCTCAAGAAATAATGTGCAACTTTATGAAATGAAAAATGAATCTGCGGTTAAGCTTTCTGAATCACTAGAAGTTACGCCTATTTTGGTGCCTCACCGAGACGAATATTCCGAAACCGTTGGCTATAAAATCAAAGGGCCAAATAGAACGGCACTATTTATTCCAGATATAGATAAATGGGAAAAATGGAACAAAAGCATCATTGATGAAATACAGCAGGTAGACTACGCATTTTTGGACGCAACATTTTACAGCGGCAGGGAGTTAAATGACCGAGATATTAGTCAAATCCCACACCCATTCATTATAGAAAGCCTTGAGAAATTCAAAGGGCTATCGAGTGAGGAGAAAAGTAAAATAATATTCATTCATTTCAACCATACAAACCCAGTAATAAACTCTGAAAGTGAAGAGAGCAAATTGGTGATTGAGCTAGGGTTTCGCATTGGAAAGATTAGAGATGTCTTTGAATTGTGATTAATACCAAAAATGTTGCGATCCTAAGGATTGAGTGTTTTCAAAATTTATATCTCAATCCATGCTAGCAAAATCCTTGTACAAATCAACAACGGAGACATCAAAACCAAAATAGTAATCCTTCAAAACGTAGCCCACGGCTCAAACCGTGGGCAATAAGAAAATTTCGGAAAGGCTAATCCATTTCAAGAGTTTAAAATCTATAAATTCCCGATCGCAAACTATCCCTCAACTCCAATACCTTCCTCATCCGCTCATTTAGTCTGGCAGATTCGGCAAAATCCAAAGTTTGCTGTCCATCGCTAAAGGCTTCTTCTGGCTTTTGGTGCGTTTCGTAAATGATGCCATCTGCTCCAGCCATAATCGCCGCCAGAGCCATTGGCTCCACATATTCTCGAATACCAATGCCATGGCTAGGATCCACCACTACTGGCAAATGTGTCTTTTCTTTCAAGATTGGTATAGCATTCAAATCCAGTGTATTTCGACTGGCTGGCTCGTAGGTACGAATACCTCTTTCACACAAAATCAAATTCTCATTGCCACCAGAAAAGATGTATTCAGCCGAATGAAGCAATTCGTCAATCGTACCAGAAATTCCTCTTTTCAACATCACCGCCTTATCTACTTTTCCTAGCTCATCTAGCAAATTGTAATTCTGCGTATTTCGCGCACCCACTTGGAAAATATCTACGTAATCGTACATTTCCTCGATTTGGCTCACTTGCATCACCTCAGTGATAATGTGCATATCATTTTCCTTGGCAATCTGATACCACAGCTTTAGCCCGTCGATACCCAAACCTCTGAAACTATAGGGAGAGCTTCTTGGCTTAAATACACCTCCACGCATAATACGCACCCCTTGCGATTTCAAGTGCTCAATCGTCAGCCTAATCTGTGACTCATTTTCGATAGAGCATGGCCCTGCCATCACAGCAAAATTACCCTCACCTATAGACAAAGAACCATTTAGCTCAATCACTGTCGGCTTTATTTTCCACTTCCTCGACACCAACTGGAAATCGTCAGACACCATGTGGATATCCTTGATGCCAGTCATGTTACCGAAAGAGCGGATATCAAAATCCTTTTTGCCCATTCCTACTAGATATTCCCCCTTTTGGGTTTTCACTACCGTAGATTTATATTTAACATCGGCCACCTTTTGGAGGATTTCCTCTTTCTGTCCGGCTGTTATTTCTGGTGTAAATTGAATAATCATAATTAAAAAGCTTAGTGCTTAATGTTTTTTACAAACTGATGAATTGACTCGGCATTTACAGAACCCTCGCCCAACAAGCGAATAAAAGCGCTCCCGACAATAGCGCCTTGGGTATGGTGGGTAGACAATTCGAAAGTTTCCTTATTCGAAATACCAAAACCCGTCAATATTGGGTTTTTCAACCCCATAGTACCTAACTTTTTGAAGTAGTTTAATTGCCCTTCGCCAAAGCCAGCAGTTTTGCCCGTGGTACTGCTGGAAGAAACCATGTATACAAAGCCGGTACTTAGAGAGTCGATTTTGCGGATACGCTCATCGGAGGTTTCAGGTGTTACCAAGAACACCGACTTAAGTCCGTATTTCTCATATATGCTGGAGAAATCCTCTTCATATTCGTATAGCGGCATATCTGGCAAAATAAGTCCATCCACTCCCACTTCTTGGCAACGCTTACAAAATGCTTCGAAGCCAAACTGCAATACAGGGTTGATATAGCCCATGAGCAAAATTGGAATGGATATATCCTCCCGCATTTTTGCCAACTGATCAAAAAGGAGCTTGAGTTCCATCCCATTTTCCAAGGCAATTTGATTACTCTCTTGAATGGTGGGCCCGTCTGCAATAGGATCTGAAAATGGAATGCCTATTTCTACCATATCTGCACCTGCATCTTCTAGCATTTTCAGAATATTGCGGGAGGAATTCAGCTCAGGATAGCCAGCTGTAAAAAACACCGACAGCACCTTTTCATTCGTTCCTTTAAATAGCGTTTCTATTCTATTCAAATGATTTATGTCTACTTCCATTTCTCAATATTTCCCCCATTTAATATAGGTTTCCAAATCCTTGTCGCCTCTACCCGAAACGCATACCACTACTACATCACTTGGTTTCAATTCCATTTTTTCCAATGCGGCAAATGCATGTGCGGTTTCAATGGCAGGGATAATTCCTTCCATTTTGCTTACCAAAACTCCTGCAAGCATTGCTTCTTCATCGGTGATGGCGTAGAACGTAGCTCTGCCACTAGTGGCCAAATGTGCATGCATTGGCCCAATGCCAGGGTAGTCCAAGCCAGCAGATATGGAATAAGGCTCCGTTACCTGCCCATCGGCGGTTTGCATCAATAATGTACGGCTGCCATGCAACACACCCGATTTTCCTAGAAAAGTTGTAGCGGCTGATTTACCAGAATCCACGCCCATTCCTGCTGCTTCTGCGGCAATTAATTGTACGCTAGGCTCATGCAAATAATGGTAGAAGGCTCCTGCAGCATTGCTGCCACCACCCACGCAGGCAATTACATAATCAGGGTTTGCATTTCCTTCTACAGCGAGCAATTGTTTTCTAGTCTCCTCACTAATTACTGACTGGAACCTCGCCACCATATCTGGGTAAGGGTGTGGCCCAACTACACTGCCAATGATGTAATGCGTATCCGTAGGGTTATTGATCCAATGGCGCATAGCTTCATTCGTAGCGTCTTTAAGTGTTTTGCTCCCACTATGTACGGGGACTACTTTTGCACCGAGGATTTTCATGCGTTCCACGTTTGGTCTTTGGCGCTCGGTGTCATGCACGCCCATAAACACGGTGCACTCCATACCCATCAGCGCGCAAACAGTAGCCGTGGCAACACCATGCTGCCCGGCACCGGTTTCAGCTATTATTTTTTCCTTTCCCAAGGCTTTGGCCACCAATATTTGCCCAATGGTATTATTGACCTTGTGGGCTCCAGTATGGCAAAGATCTTCCCGCTTTAGATAAATTTTGGCTCCATATTTTTCTGACAATCTATTCGCATAAAATAATGGAGTAGGTCTGCCCACAAAATCTTTCAATAGCTGCTGAAACTGCTCTTGAAATTCCGGTCGATGGATTATTTCCAAATACTTCGTTCTCAATTCTTCAATATTGGGATACAGCATTTCTGGTATGTAAGCCCCACCAAAGCTTCCGTAATAGCCCTTCTCATTTACATCAAATTCCTTTACTTCACCTACCGCTCCCATTAGACTTTTGATTTTTTAATGTTTTCTACAAATTTTGTTAATAACGCTGCTTTCTTTTTTGCCGGAGCATATTCGAAGCGACTGTTGAGATCAATTCCAGCAAAGGCAGGGTGATCATATTCTAATACTTTTTGCGCATCCTCAGGGCCGATCCCTCCACTTAGTAAAAAGGGTACTTTCCCTTTGTAATGATCCAAAAGTGCCCAATCGAATGAGAATCCATTTCCTCCTGGAAACTTACCGCTGGTGTCGAAAAGAAAATAGTCCACTAAATCCTCATAAGGCAATAAATTATCCCAATTAAAATTCTTGGTAGGTGAAAAAACCTTTATCAAAGACAAACCAGCATCCTTCAAAACTTCACATTCATGTGCTGAATAATCGCCATGCAATTGAATAAAATGTAGCTTCCATTTTGAGGCTTCTTCCTTAATCTGAAAAGGCGAATGATTCACAAATACACCTACTCGCTTAATCCTACCGGGCCAGTTAGCCAATATTTCCTCCCGCTCCGACTCAGGAACATAGCGAGGAGAAAGCGGGTGGAAAATAAGTCCCATCCAACTAATTTTAATGCTGCGGAATTCCTGAATATTTTCTGAAAATCGCATGCCACACACTTTAATTTTAAATGCCTTTTTCAATACCAATGATTTTAATTTTTCTCTACCCTTTTGACATCTTCGATAAACTCTTTACAAGCAATTTCGGGTCTGCTGTGAGCCATAAAATTTTCTCCAATAAGGAAGCCTTTAAAACCTACCCTCTTGAGATTAACTACATCTTGAGCTGTTTTGATACCGCTTTCGCTTACAGCCACAAAGTCGGAAGGAATATGCGGGACGATATCCAAGGAATTCTGCAAACTCACTTCAAAGGTTTTGAGGTTTCGGTTGTTTACCCCAATCACATCTATATTGGGATGTATGCTCCGCTCAAGTTCTTCAATACTATGCACTTCGAGCAGTACTTCCATTCCAAGGCTTTTGGCCAAAGTGGCTAAAGTGTTGATCTCAGCTGGAGAAAGAACTGCTGCGATCAATAATATCACATCTGCACCAATACTTTTGGCTTCAATTACTTGGTATTCATCAATCATAAAATCCTTGCGAAGGATTGGGCAGAAATTGAATTTCCTAGCCAGCATGAGGTCTTCATTTTTCCCACCAAAAAACTCCTTATCAGTAAGGATCGACAAAGCAGAAGCGCCCGCTTGCATATAGCCAATGGATGTGCGCTCTACTGAAACGTAGGGATTGATATCTCCTTTGCTTGGTGACTTACGTTTAATTTCGGCAATGATCCCTGTTTTATCCTCCCGCATAAGATATTTCTTAAGCGACACGGGCTTTCCATCAAAATAAGTGCTTTTCTCCAATAGAGCGATTGGAAATAATCCCTTACGCTCATCTACTTCTTTTCTTTTAAAATCGACTATTTTTTGAAGTATATCCATTTTATCCAACAGCTATCTGTGTTTTGTTCGGTGAAATTAAATTTTTGAATGATTGAAAGGCTGCGCCAGATTGTAAAGATTCTTTAGACCTTTCGAGGCCATCGGCTAATGACGAGGCATATCCTGACGCAAACAAGGCTAAGGCTGCATTTGCCAAAACTACAGATTGCTGCGCATCGGTAGCTTTGTTTTGCAACACATTGAGGAATATCTCAGCGTTTCCATTTATGGTGTCTCCGCCTCTTAGTGTATTTGCTTGTATGGAATTACTCGCTACTTTTTTTGGTTCAATTAGCGATTCACCTTGCCTGGTGATAAACTTAAATGGTCCAGTTAGCGAGATTTCATCGTAGCCATCCAAACTATGCACAATGCCATATTTACCTTGACCCTGCTGGTATAAGTATCCATACAAGCGCGCCAACTCTAAGCTAAACACACCCACCAATTGCTTTTTTGGAAAAGAGGGATTTACCATGGGACCAATCATATTGAAAAACGTCTTAACGGCTAATTCCTTCCGAATAGGAGCTACATGCTTCATGGCAGGGTGAAACATAGGGGCATGTAGGAAACAAATCCCTGCATGCTCAATTTCGCTTTGCAAGCGTGCTTGATCAGCTGTGAACTCATAACCTAAATGCTCCAAAAGATTGGACGATCCGCAAATAGATGAAACACCAGTATTGCCATGCTTGGCGACTTTCTGACCAGCACCTGCTACTACAAAAGATGCCGTAGTTGATATATTGAAGGTATCTTTCCCATCGCCTCCAGTACCACAGAGATCCATTGCATCGTAGCCTTCCAAATCTATACGAATGCATAAATCCAACATTGCATCCCGAAAGCCGGCCAACTCTTCCACCGTAACGCTGCGCATAATATACACCGTCATAAAAGCGGCAACTTGGCTATTGTTATATTTTCCGAAAGCCATATTGGTGACGACCTCCTTTGCTTGTGCTCTGTCGAGCGTTTTATATTCAAATAATTGATTGAGAATTTGCTTCATATTATTCGCTTATTAACCAATTTTTCATCATTTCTAGTCCATGTTCTGTCATGATAGATTCTGGATGGAATTGAACGCCAGAAATTTTGAGATGCTTATGCCTTAATGCCATAATTTGCCCTCGCTGATCTACCGCCGTCACTTCTAATGCTGCAGGAAGTTTATTGGGTGAAACCGACCAGGAATGATAGCGACAAGCCCTGAAATTTGGCGGGAGGTTTTTGAATAAACGATCATCGGCAGCCGTGACTGTGATGGTTTCAGCTACGCCATGCAGTACTTCGTCCATATTATAAATCTCGCCACCAAATGCCTCTGCAATAGCCTGATGACCTAAGCATACGCCCAAAATATCTTTACTCGCAGCATAGGTTTTAATTACATCTAGCAATATCCCTGCTTCGGATGGAATACCTGGGCCAGGTGAAAGTAGAATCTTATCGTATTGAGCGATTGCTTCCAACGGAATTTGATCATTTCTGTAAATATCCATTTTTGCACCAAACCCAAGCTGCCTGATGATATGCACCAAATTGTAGGTGAATGAATCGTAGTTATCAAATACTAATATTTTCATGGCTTAGCTGTTCCTATCTGCGTCTTTGATGGCTTGCTTCAATGCTGCCAATTTATTGTAAACTTCTTGCACTTCACTATCTGGATCTGATTTGGCTACCACTCCTGCACCTGCTTGGCAGTATAGGTTATTATCCTTACTCAAAAATGAGCGAATCATAATCGCTTGATTGATGGAGCCATCGAAACCTATCATACCAATGGCGCCTCCATAGTAGCCTCTGCGGGAGGTTTCGTATTGATCTATAAGCGTCATGGCCTTATGCTTGGGCGCACCAGACAGCGTGCCCGCTGGGAAGGTATCGGCCATGAGCTGCACCGATGAGGCATTTGCTTGCAGCTTGCCACTCACCTTGGATACCAAGTGAATTACATGCGAGTAATATTGTATTTCACGGAACGTCTCCACAGTCACTTGCTCACTATGCCTACTCAAATCATTTCGCGCCAAATCTACCAACATCACATGCTCCGAATTCTCCTTAGGGTCGGACAAAAGCTCACGCGCCAACTCAGCATCGGCTTCATCATTGCCCGTTCGGCGGAATGTGCCTGCTATTGGGAAAATACTTGCCTTGCCATTTTGCACCACAATTTGCGCTTCAGGTGAAGAACCAAATATTTTGAATGAGCCATAATCAAAGTAAAAAAGATATGGAGACGGATTTAAAGACCGAAGGCTTCTGTACACATTAAATTCATCGCCCTCAAAGGCAGTTTGAAATCTACGAGAAAGCACTATTTGGAATACATCTCCCCGCTTACAATGAGCGATGCCACTTTCGACAATCTTTTTATATGCTGAATCGGTGTAATTAGACTGCTCCTCACCTATTGCGTGAAAAGCATAGTCAGGCACATTTTTATTATCAATTAAGCTAATCACTTCTTCCAATTTACCCTCTTCGAAATTACCATCAACCGCATTTTCCAGAATATGTAGGCGATTGCGGAAGTGATCTAAAGCAATGATAAATCGAAAAATACGGTAATCAGCCAAGGGAATATCTGCCACTCCTTTTTTACTTCTATTCATGGCTAGGTTCTCCATAAACTCCACCGCCTCATAAGAAGTAAACCCAAATAGTCCATTTATCAGTCCTTTCTGAAATTTGTTTTCTGCATGGAATTGATCTTTAAATCCCTGAAGAGCTGATGCATACCCTTGTGAGCCAGCATGCAGACTACTTATAGCAGAAGTACCATCTGGGAAATTCTGCTCAAGCGTGCCATCTGCCTCGAGAATAAAAGAGGCGATAGGATCGAAACATAGGTATGAAAAGCTATTTTCTTGTCCATGATAATCCGAGCTCTCTAGCAGCATGCAGTGACTAAACCGATCGCGAAGCTTTAAATATAAGCTCACGGGCGTAACCGTATCGGCCAGTTTAGTAATCTCCTTGGTTTGAATAGTGTACTTCATTTTTATTCTTCGATTGCAATGCTTTAACATCCTTTGATAAGCGTAATTTTCAACGCTTGTTTTTTCCAATTTTACATTTTGAATTGGCCTTAAAACAAAAAAAGCCCACGTGAACCGCGGGCTTTTTCATAATATGGTTTTTACACATAAGTCCAGGTCACAATTCCGAAAAAGATTCGTGCCACCACCATGCGTTATTGGTATTTCTAATCATTAGGTCAAATTTAAGTGAAGGAATGGCGTTTGTCCAAACCATGTAACAAAATTTTTCAATTATTTTTATCGAGTGCGGAAATTCTCTGCTGTGAGTGGAATTTCCATTTCCGATTAAACTTTAGCTTGCTTACATTTGTTCAGAAATTAATAAGGAAATTAAATCTTACCGATATGCTAGATGCACCAATAGCTCCAGGAGCAAATTTATTTATTTGGATAGTTTTAATCATAGTGGGCCTCGTTCATTGGATTATCATCGCTGACACGTACGGCAAAAAGAAGAAAAAGGAAAAATCGAATTAATAACGGTTTCAGAAAATAGTAAAAGCCTTCGAATTAATTTTTGAAGGCTTTTTTATTGAAAAAAGTAGCGGAAGGATTATATCTTTCTATTTCCCCCAACCCTCCCTTTCAAACTAATCCATAGAATCAACAACGCAATACCTGAAATACTAGTAAGGTAAATAACCCCACTCGCTACGAAGCCCTCGGTGAGTGAAGCCGCCACTTTGGCCAAGCTGTGGATTCCAAGCAATAAGGCTAGCCAAACAACTAGAATCAAAAGAACATTTTGAATACCCGTATTCCCAAAACCTGCTTTCATTAACTTATGATCGTTGATAATTACAATAAGGAACACGGCAGATATTGGTAGCAAAAGGCCGTTGATTGCCTGAGCAAGCAAAATCACAGGTATAGGTTTGAGTCCAGAAATGCCAAAAAGCAAACCTACCAGCATAATAGCTCCCCACACCACGCGAAAGCCTGCGGACCGCAAATCCTGTTTTCTCCCGCTCACGCTTTGCCAGGTAATGGCTGCGGCCATCGGTGCGGTAATACTCGAAGTAAATCCTGCGCAAAAAAGCCCAATGCCTAATAAAGCTGATCCATTTCCAGCCATCAGCAGATCCATTTTGCTTGCTAATGCCTCAAAACTAAAATCTCCATCCAGCATACTTCCAGTTACAAGGATGGCAATAGAAATAATACCACCTAAAATAATGGCTACAGAAATACCAAATCGCATTTCGGAAAGGCTTTGGTTTTTGCTAATACCCGAGGCCAAAAAAAGATTATATGGAACAATGGTAGTGCCAACTAAGCCAAGGATTAGCGTTTCGCTGCCTAATGGGAAACTAGGGAGAAAAGCACCTTTGGAAAGTTGAATAAAAGAATAGTCACTTTGGAAAGCTAAAAAGGCGAAGGTGATTCCCATAAGGGCAACCATCACGCTCATCACATTGAGGATGCCACGTAAATGGCCCAGCCATAATCCAATACTCGCAAATAGCACCACAATTACCGCAGCCATCCACGCCGGAAAAGGCGTGACTACCGCTATGCCTGCCACAGCTCCCATTATATTACCCGCCTGATATGCGGCGCATCCAAATACAATGGCAAAGATGATGGAGCCCTTTACACGTTTGGCTGTTTCATCATCCTTGAATTTAGCCGCAATAGCTTGACCTAAATTGAGGCCTGAGCCTAAAGTAATTCTGGCCGCACCTTCTTGCAATACCAAACAAGCGATCGTCCCAAAAGCCAATGCCCAAATAAGATCCAAGCCAAAAGAAGCTCCCGAGGAGGCCGCCGTAGCTACCGTACCCGGGCCTATAAATGCTGCGGAAACGACAGACCAAAAAAGGATGCTTCCAATGCGCGATTTTAGTTGGTTCATATTGGGAGGCTAAGGGAAAAGGATTTTTAGTGTAAAATCCAATTTAGCCAACAAGATAAAAGCAAATTGGGATAATTAACAATACCAAACCGAGCTACGCCCTCTACGTAGATGCTGACGGATATTAATAATAAAAGCTAAACCCATATAGATAATCAGCGGGGAGCCGAAGGTCAGAAATGAGGCATATATAAAAAACAATCGTATGCTCGAAGTGGACATGTTAAGTTTATCGCCTAATTTGGTACACACTCCAAAAGCTTGAGTTTCAAAAAATGTAATTAGTTTTTCCATAGCAAAATAATTTTAGTGCGCATTTTCAAATAAAAGGCACGTTTTACACTAAATCAATTCCAATCTAGCAAAAAGAATCGGATATAATTCAATTCGATTTTTTTGATTTGACACTTGGTGGCTATTTTTGTCAGGAAATATATAAATCAGACTAATGAGAGAGATACAATTTCGTGAAGCCCTAAGAGAAGCCATGTCGGAAGAGATGCGCAGGGACAATAAGATTTTCTTGATGGGTGAAGAAGTGGCCGAATACAATGGAGCCTACAAAGTGAGCCAAGGGATGCTCGATGAGTTTGGCCCAGAGAGAGTAATCGATACCCCTATTGCAGAACTTGGCTTTGCTGGAATAGGCGTTGGTGCGGCCATGAATGGTTTGCGACCAATTATCGAATTTATGACTTTCAACTTTTCATTAGTTGCTATAGATCAAATCATAAATTCCGCTGCCAAAATTCTCTCCATGTCTGCTGGGCAATATTCTGCGCCAATGGTATTTAGAGGGCCTACAGGGAGTGCCGGAACGCTCGGTGCTCAACACTCTCAAAACTTTGAAAACTGGTATGCAAATACTCCTGGCCTTAAGGTAGTAGTGCCATCCAATCCTTATGATGCGAAGGGCTTATTAAAATCTGCCATTAGAGACAATGATCCTGTCATCTTTATGGAGTCAGAAGTGATGTATGGAGACAAGGGCGAAGTGCCTGAAGAGGAATATTTAATTCCAATCGGCAAGGCAAATATAGTGCGTGAGGGAAAAGACGTTACGCTTATTTCATTTGGTAAAATGATGAAAGTAGCTTTAGAAGCTGCAGATGAAATGGCCAAAGAAAATATTAGCTGCGAAGTGATTGATTTGAGAAGTGTGCGCCCTATCGACTACCCTACGTTGATCGAATCTGTAAAAAAGACCAATAGAGCAGTGATCGTAGAGGAAGCATGGCCATTGTCATCTATTGCGACTGATTTGGCTTTCAATATCCAACGACATGCGTTTGATTATTTGGATGCTCCTATCCTTAGAGTCAATAGTATGGATGTGTCATTGCCATACGCTCTTACGTTGATTGAAGTGATTCTACCAAATGTAAAGCGTACTATTGAGGCCATCAATGCAGTTTTATACAGATAATTAATCAATTCTGGAAAATCGAGAAAAATTTATGATTGAGGCCATCAGGCTTTCCGAGCAGAAAATGCGGGAGGGTTTCGGTGGCCCATTTGGTGCTGTAGTAGTACTGAAAGGAGAGATCGTGGCTACGGGCTATAATCAGGTAACAAGCAGCAATGATCCGACAGCCCATGCGGAAGTGATGGCCATAAGAAATGCTTGTGAAAAGCTAAATACTTTCCAGTTGGATAATTGCGAACTTTATACAAGTTGCGAACCCTGTCCGATGTGTTTGGGTGCCATTTATTGGGCAAGAATTCCCGTAGTCTATTACGCAAATACGCGGGAGGATGCCGCGAATATTGGCTTTGACGATGCGCATATTTACCATGAAATCAGTATGGAGATAAAAGACCGCAGTATTAAAATGCTTCCTTTACTAAGAGAAGAGGGCATAAAGGTTTTTGAAGCTTGGCAGGCAAAAGAAGATAGAAAAGAATACTAGGCAAAATTTCATTCATTGACTTATTGCTGTGAATAGCCTAATTTCGCCAAATATATGCACCCGTAGTTCAATTGGATAGAATTTCAGATTCCGGTTCTGATGGTTGGGGGTTCGAATCCCTTCGGGTGCACAAAAAAGTCGCTGTGGTTACAGCGACTTTTTTATTGCAATATTATCAGCACTACGCTTTTACCTCCCGCTTTCTCTTGGCAGTGAAAAGTGGTGTTGGCTCAAATAGAGCAATTAATTACGTTTAACAACTTTTCTATCAATAAGCCCTCTCAACCACTCCTCGCATATAATTCACGAAGGCACGATTCACCACCCTATTTCCACCTTTGGTAGGATAATCGCCCGTGAAATACCAATCACCCAAATGCTTCGGACAGGCTTTATGAAGATTTTCTACCGTTTGATATATCACTTCCAAATCAGCACGCAAACTGTTTGACCGTACGATATCGCCTATTTTTGCAGATATTTCGCCATCAGTAAAGGGCTCGTATAGTCGCTGAACATAGTTAGGCGCATCGATATTGCCCACCGAATCAAGTGCTTGCTGCATCACTTCGTCTACAAGGGAATTCATTCCACGCTCGTTGAGTAGTGAAATTACCGCACGAAATGCCACAAAATCCTTCATTTTGGACATATCAATTCCATAGCAATCGGGATAGCGAATTTGAGGAGCAGAAGATACGATGATGATTTTACGAGGTTCTAGTCTGTCGAGCATTTTCAGGATGCTCTTTTCCAAAGTTGTGCCCCGCACAATAGAATCATCTATTACAACTAGCGTATCTACTTTCTTATTAATTACTTCATACGTGGTGTCATATACGTATGCTACCAAATCGTCCCGATGTTCGTCGTCCGTAATAAAGGTGCGATGCTTCACATCTTTGGCAACTAGTTTTTCAATTCGTGGAGTAAAAGAAAGCAATTCTTCCAGCGAATCGATATACGGCTTATTCTCCATGATGATTTCCTTCCGCTTTTGCACAAGGTATTCATTGAGGCCGTCCATCATTCCATAAAAGGCCGTTTCGGCGGTGTTAGGAATATAGGAGAAAACCGTATTCTTTAGATCAAAGTTGATGGATTTGAGGATTTGTGGGATTAGCAATTTACCTAATTTCTTACGCTCATGGTAAATATCTGGATCGGTACCACGAGAGAAATAAATACGCTCGAAACTGCACGATTTTTTTTCTTTGGTCTCAAGAAAGGGCAGCATATTAAACTCTCCATTCTTTTTGATAATCAAAGCATGGCCTGGAATTATCTCATGAATATCATCAAACTCTACATTAAAAGCCGTTTTGATGGGTGACTTTTCAGAAGCTACCACTACCACCTCATCATCGGCATAGTAATATGCAGGACGGATTCCGTTTGGATCTCTGGCAACAAATGCGCCTCCATAGCCAGTCATTCCAGCCATTGCATACCCCCCGTCGAAATCTTTGCAGGCTCTTTTCAAGACCCGTTGCAAATCAAGCTCATTTTCTATGATTTCAGTAATCTGCTTATTAGTATTTTTACCTTTGTATTTGTCGAAAAGTAATTGATTCTCTTCATCCAAAAAATGCCCAATCTTCTCCATTACGGTTACCGTATCGGTTTTTTCTTTGGGATGTTGCCCTAGACTTACAAGGTGATTGAAGAGCTCTTCGACATTTGTGAGATTAAAATTTCCTGCTACCACCAGATTTCTACTACGCCAATTATTCATTCGCAACATTGGGTGGCAGTTTTCTATCTCGTTTTTCCCGTGGGTACCATATCTAAGATGGCCTAGCCAAACTTCACCGGTAAAAGCCACATTTTCTTTGAGCCAGCCTTCATTCAGATAATTAGCCCCACCCTCCCGCTTGGCTTCTTCGAACTTTTTGCCCAGCTTGGAAAATATCTCTGTAATCGCTTGTGAATCTACCGATCTATAACGGCTTATATATCTATTACCTGCATCCACACCAATCTTAATATTAGCAATACCAGCTCCATCTTGCCCTCTATTATGTTGCTTTTGCATCAACAAGTACATCTTATTGATAGCATAGAGCGGCGTTCCATATTTATCAAGATAATATTGAAGTGGCTTTCTAAGTCTAATGAGGGCTATACCGCACTCGTGCTTTATTTGGTCGCTCATGGGTGTATCTAAAGTCCAAAGTTAAAACTATTCAACACCAAGGACAACAAATCTGGTTTGAAGAATAATAATAGTATGATTGCACCAAGAATAGATGGAATAATCATAGCTATTCCATTGCTTTTGGTTGAATTTGTTTCAGTTTCGCTTTCTTTGATAAAAAGCATATATGGAATCTTGAGATAAAAGAAAATAGCAATGACGGTATTGAGCAGACCAAAGACAATTATAAAGACTATCCAAGGGTTGCCGCCCAATGTGTAAACTTCAAATAAGGTCGTAAAAACCAACAGCTTGGCTGTGAAGCCTGCAAATGGTGGCACTCCAGCCAAACTCAATAAAAACACCAGTAATAATACCCCTTCGAACGTATATTTTTTTCCTAATCCTGCCCATTTATCCATATCATACGTCTGCTCCGCTTCGCCAATAATATACACCAACCAAAAAGCACCTAAATTCATGATGAGGAAGACAGTGCTATAAAAGAAAAAAGGGAATCTTGAAGATTCGATAGGAGCTACAAGGGTAATTAAAATAAACCCTGCCTGAGCTATAGAAGACCAGCCCAAAAGGCCTTTGATATTTTTTTCTCTTAATGCAGAAAAGTTTCCCACCAACATAGAGGCTGCCGAAATAATCACAAGCATCGGAATCACAAGATTTTCGATGGAAATCCAGCGGGAGGAAATTAACCAAAGGGCAGTTAAGGCCGCCAACTTTGGGACTATCGAGAATAAAGCGACGGAAGGCCATGCTGCGTTTCGATATACTACCGGCACCCACACATGAAATGGCACCGCTGAAATTTTAAAAAACAACCCGCCAAAAAACATCAAAAAGATGATCCCTGCACTATAAAGTGGCACCGATTGAATTCCTGTCCAAAAGCCGGTATTTTGCCAATTGAGCGTACCTGAAAACCCATATAGAAAGCTCATGCCATAAAGCATAATAGCAGTAGCAACCGAGCCAAATATGAAATAACGCAAAGCACTCCTAGCTGACTCACCATTTTTGAGAATGCCCGTAAGTGCATAAGCAGAAATAGACATTAACTCAATAGAAAGAAAAATGCTAAGCAAATTGGAAGACATCACTAAAATACCCGCTCCAATCAAAACACCCAGTGAGAAGATATGAAGTTCGCTTCCTGCTAATAATTTGACTGTAGCAGGATTAGTACGGCGGAACATCAGCAAAGCTATGATGGCGGTGATATAGAATAAACTACGGATGAAAATTGCTTCTCCGCTTACGAGCAAAAATCCATTGAAGGTTTGATTTTGGATTTCAGCAAAATCTCTAAATTGGATACTTGTGGCGAATAATGCCGCCAATAAAGTGAGCACGTGATAACTAATCAACAGCTTAGCTCTTTGCTTTTCTGATTTTCTTTTCTGGAGAATTAGGTCGGCCACAAGGATAAAGGCAAGCCCGATTACCAAGACAAACTCTGGCACGATCACCGCAAGGCCATCCAGTATATTAAGGAGCTTTTGATTCAATATGTCTATTTGCTCCGCCTCCACTATTGTCCATCCAATTTAGCATTGAACATGGCTGCATTCTCAAATACCTGCTTTATTAATGGCTCAATGGCTCCTTCCGTGACTGATAATAGCAATGAAGGGAAAATACCAAAAACTAAAGTGAGCAACGCAAGTGGTACGAGAATAATCATTTCACGACGGCTCAAATCTACCATTTCAAGTCGCCATATTTCTTTTCGGAGAAATACCTCCCCAAAGAACATGCGCTGTAAGGTCCAAAGGCAATATGCTGCGGCTAATATCAATCCCAATGCAGCTACTATTGCCATCCACATTGGCAGTAAGGAATTTACGCTGTTCGAATGGAAGGCTCCCAATAGCACCATAATCTCTGCAATGAAACCTGAAAAACCCGGCAAGCCCAATGATGCAAAAAATGCTATCGAAGCCAATACGGCAAACTTGGGCATAAGGCTGGCTAAGCCTGCGTAGTTTTCGATTAGCCTATCATGTGTACGATCATAGATAACGCCAGCCACCATAAATAGCATTGCAGAGATTAAGCCATGACTGAACAATTGATAATAGGCGCCATTGAGCCCCTCGCTGGTGAAAGAAGCCAAGCCCAACAAGACAAAACCCATGTGGCTAACGGAACTATAAGCGACCAATTTTTTCAAATCTTTTTGAGCCAGGGCATTCATTGCGCCATAGATAATAGCAATGACTCCGAGCAACCCTACCCACCAAGCGTAGTGCAACGCCGCATCTGGAAAAGCCGGATATACTATTCGAAACAAGCCATAGCCACCAATTTTCAATAAAATGGCGGCCAACACTATGGAGATTGGCGTACTTGCCTCCACGTGTGCATCGGGCAGCCAAGTATGAAATGGAACGGCTGGCAATTTGATCAAAAAGCCAATGAGTAAAAGTAAAAAAGCCCAATAACGAAGTGGCCTTCCCATAAAGCGATTCTCCACATTTCCGTCCAACAACCCACCCGCCAAAACTTGGGTGGATTGCTCATTAAGACTTGTATTTAAGTTTACAAAGTGATTTGCAAAGACTAAATCTTTTTTTTCAAAATCTCCATTTGCAAGTCCTTTATTCACATATTCTATGTTGGTTTGGCTTTCGGTCAATCCTATTTTAGCGGCACTAGCATCTACATCTACAACATTTCCATACATGGCCACCATCACGATCAATATAAGGATCGAACCAAAAAGGGTGTAGAGGAAAAACTTGATTGAGGCATAAGAACGACGCGGACCACCCCAAATTCCGATGAGGAAATACATTGGAAGCAGCATAAACTCAAAGAACAAGAAAAAGAGCAGGAAATCCATCGATAAGAAACACCCTGCAATGGATGCTGCTAACAGAAGATACAGGGCAAAATAGGCCTTGGACTTTTCGCGTACTTTCCACGATGCCAATGCGCCTGCGGTTAGGCTAATCCCTGTCAATAATAAAAGCGGGAGGTTTAAACCGTCGGCTAGGATAAAATAATCGAATTTTAAGGTCCCTAAAGTATTCAGGTCTAAAGAAAACCACGGGGCCAATTCATACAGATATATGCCCGCCTGAGTATCGGCAGTAAGCCAAATAATGACTGAGGCAATAATAATCCAACCTGTGCCTAGCAAGGCTAAAATACGCTGCAGAGCTTGGTTTTTGGCTGGAATCACTAGGATGACCAGAGCCAAAAACAAAGGCAAAAATATGATGGATGATAGTAAAAACTGACTCATAATATCATAATACAAAAACTATCCACACAAGAAATATCAAAAATAACGTTACTGCCACAATTACATAGCCCTGTACAGAAGCGTTTTTGGACGAACCCGCCACACCTCCAATTCCAGCACTCAATCTAGCGACAAAATTTACACTTCCATCCACAAAAGTACGGTCGAACCAATAGCCAATAGTTGAAACGACCACGACAAATACTCCAAATAAATCTACTAGTCTATCAATCACCTTTGCATCGAACCATTGTGCTAATTGGCTTATTTTAAGGGTCGGTAACACAATCAAATAATGGTTAAGCATATCTGCATACCAATTATTAGCCGAAAGCTTTGCAAACCAATGATTGGATTGACGAGCGATATCATGTCTAGGATTTCGGAATATTCTGGCTGATGCGATCAAGGCAATTAATACCAATCCAATACTAAGAAAGGTGATAAAGGTATGATAACTCTTTCCAATACTTGTAAATTCTGAAACAGTGAGGTTTCCTGGTAAATTGCTCATCAATAAAAGCGGTTCGCCAAGCCGATGGAGAAACCAAGAGTGGCTGAAATCTATACTAAAGCTAAACCAAAAGCCAACTGATAATAAACCGAGTATAGCGACTGGCACACCTAATTTCAAGGAAAGCGAGTGGTTGATTTTAGCCCAGCGATATTCACTGCCCAAAAACACATAACTGTATAATCTAGCCATATACAATACCGTCATCAATACGGTGAGAAATGCCAAGAAGGCAATCGCCATCCAAGCCCATGAGCCTTCGCCTGCACGAGTCATCACTCCAGTGAGTATTGCTTCTTTGGACAGAAAGCCTGAAAAGCCAGGTACACCCATAAGCGAAAGGGTGCATAAAAGAAAGAAAATGTGGAGTATGGGTAAGGCTTTTCTCAACCCACCCATATTGCGGATATCTTGTGGATCTATTTGATCTGCTTTATCAGTATTATGTGCTACAAAATGAATGATCACACCTGCCCCCAAAAATAGCCCTGCCTTAAAAAATGCATGAGTTACCAGATGAAAATAACCAGCCGACCAAGCTCCTACTCCTAATGCCAGCACCATATAGCCCAATTGAGAAATAGTACTGTAGGCTAAAATCTTCTTGATGTCGAATTGAGAAAATGCTGCATAAGCACCCATAAAAGCTGTGAGCGCTCCAATTACTGCCATCACATCCAGCACTTCGGGCGTAAAGAGGAAGAAATAACGCAGAACCAAAAATACACCTGCTGCCACCATAGTAGCTGCATGAATGAGTGCCGAAACTGGCGTAGGGCCTTCCATGGCATCTGGCAACCAAATGGCTAGCGGAAACTGAGCTGATTTCCCCATCACAGCTAGTAGCAAACCAAACCCTGCCAAATGCAAAACCGAAGCATCTACAATCTGAAATTTGGGATAGGGTCCTTCCTGTACGGGTAAAAGCCAAGCACCAGAAAAAACCCTCGTATTACTAACATTTTCAATGATTTCGAAATAATTGAATGTTCCAATCATAGCCAATACCACCATCAAGGCAATCACAAAACCGACATCACCGATTCTATTTACGATGAAGGCCTTTTTGGCTGCATTTGCTGCCGAAGGTTTATGATGCCAAAAGCCTATCAGCAGCCAAGAAGCAAAACCCACTAATTCCCAAAATATAAATGTTTGCAACAGATTGGAAGAAAAAACCAAGGATAACATGGCTAACACAAAGAAATTGAGGAAAGCGAAATATCTGCTTCGAGCTGGGTCATCGGCCATATAGCTGAGGGAAAACCATTGCACCATACAGGCCACGATTGCCACTACCAATGCCATAGAGGCTCCTAAGAAATCTACCATGATTCCCATAGAAATGCTGAAACTACCGGCAGAAAGCCATTGCCATTTCACCAATTCTACTGGGGCCGAATCGCCCTTGTACACCACATAAAATAATATAGCAGCAGCAAAAAGCGACAAAGTAGATAGCAAAGTAGAGCTATATAGATATAGCTTTTTGCTTTTGCCAATGAATGGGAAAAGGAAAAGCCCTAATATGGGCAATCCAAGTAAGGAGTATATGAGAATGCTTAAATCAAACAATTTTATGCTCTTTACTTAATTCTTGGAGATCGACAGTGTAATAATAGCGATATACTTTCATGACTATGGCCAAGCCTATTGCAGCTTCTGCTGCGGCAATCACAATCACAAAAAGCGCAAACAACTGCCCTTGCATCAAATTAGGATCATGGTAGCCAAAAGCAACCAAATTAATATTTGACGCATTCAGCATCAATTCTATTCCCATCAATACCATTACGGCATTGCGGCGAGCAATCACTATGGCTAGTCCTAATGAAAATAGCGCTGCAGCTAATAATAAAAAATGGTCAAGTCCTATCATCATTTAGTACCCTCCTTTATTCTTTCACCAGCCAACAGCGCAGCGGCAACCAAGGCTACCAATAGGATGATGCCCGCCAGTTCGAATGCAAGCACGTAGTCGCTCATAAGCAATGTACCCAATTTGGTGATCATCCCTTCTCCCACTGCCTTGTCAGCACCTTGCATCCACGAAAGCAACGCAAAATTCACTTGGCTGATCATAAAGAACAAAAGGACAAAAAAGCTCCCACCTAAAAAGATTGACCAGAATTTATTTGACTTAGGCACAAGTATTTCTCCATCGCGCAATTTGGAGGTCATCAAAACACCAAATATTAATAAGATCAATATGCCGCCTGCGTAAACCATAATCTGTGTAACAGCCAGAAATTCAGAACCAGCTAGTACGAAAATAGCCGCAATACTGAGCAATATGAGCAATAGCGAAAAGGCTGCGTACACAATTTTTTCAGTAAGAAGGATAAATAAACTACCGATGATGGCTAAGGAAGCAAACAGATAAAATAGGATACTGATCATCATGATTTGCTGGAGGGTTTATCATCGTCATCATCAGATTTTTTCTTTATTACGGGCTTCACCTTTGGTCTAAATACCGATTTTGCTTTGGGTTTGTCGTCAGCTTTATCCGCATCCTCCTCCGATGAAGCATTTTTTGGTTCTACCGATTTTATTTTCGGCAATAATACGGGCCTTGGTTTGGCAGCAGGTTTACTGTCATTCTCTTCTTCAGTTTCATTTTTCGGTATCGAAGGTTTCATCTTTGGTCTAAAACTTGGCTTTGGCCTTGCCGCTGATGAATCTGAATCGCTGCCTAGCCCTCCCGCATTTTTCTCTTTTGAGCTCAGGGCAGGCTTCACGTTAGAGGCCGGTATTGCATTCTTTGCTTTTTCAGCCTTTTCTTTTTCCTTCTGCTCCAGATGCTTTTCCCAAGCCTCCTTCTTCTCCAGAATCTGCAAAGGTGTCATTTCGCCAAATACAAAATTATGATCGGCAAAATCGTATTCGCTAAAATCATACTCTTTGGTCATGGTGAGACATTCTGTAGGGCACACTGTGGTACACAATCCACAGAAACAGCATTTGGCCATATCTATATCGAAGCGTGCAGCATATAATCTCTTGGTGGTGCCATCCGATGTTTTGCCTATTTCGTCTGGCGAACGAACAGCCTCAATATCAATACAATCTACCGGACAAACCTTGGCGCATTTGTCACATACGATACAATCTTCGATTTCGTTGTGTAGTTTGCTACGGCTATTATCTGGCAGCTCAAATTGCTGTCGAGGATATTGCAAGGTGAATGGCTCATCTCCTTCCTTAAAATAATCATCGCTCCAAATAGGATCGGTCGAAGAAGCTTTTTTGCCAGTATCCATACCATGCTTCAAAGTAAGCTTCATGCCCGTTGAGAGGGTTTTAAAAGCATCTTTTATATTAAGCAAATAGGTATTTTTCTTTTTCATAATCGACTAATCTAGCATCCACAATCTCCAAAAAGCTGCCACAAAGATAATAACCAATGCGGCAGGTGTTAGGTATTTCCAACAAAGGCTGGTTAGCTGATCTACCCTCAATCTTGGAAAAGTAAAGCGAACCCAAATTTGAATTAAAATTAAGCAAAGTGCTTTAGAAGTAAGCCAAAAAGCACCGAATATATGTCCCGCTATTGAGCCGGGCTCGCCATTGGTCCAATCGGCCAACTTTACTCCACCGATATTTGGGAGCGGACTACTCCAGCTCCCTAAAAACAGCACAGCGGCTAAGAAACTCACCAAAAGCATCATCCCATATTCTGATAGCATCACCAATGCCCATCTAAAACCTGAATATTCTGTATGAAATCCGCCAACAATTTCGGATTCCGCCTCTGGCAAGTCAAAAGGAGCGCGATTGCTTTCTGCCAATGAAGCAATGAAGAAAATCAAAAGGCCGGGGATCAAAAGAGGATAGCGGAAGATATTCCAAAGGAAAATCCCTCCTACGTTTGACATATCTACGGAGGAAATTACACCAAATAATCCTTGTGAAACGCCCGCGGCTTTATGATCCCAAAAGATACTTTGCTGATAAGAAATCTCTTGTAGATCTAAGCTCTGGCTGATCATGACCACTGCAATGACGGTGAGGCCCAGTGGGATTTCGTAAGAAATAATTTGAGAAACGGAGCGGATGGCACCATATAGTGTGTACTTGCTATTGGCACTCCAACCAGCCATTAATAGCCCAAACACGTCTAAAGAAACAATGGCCAATAGGAAATAAACGCCTGTTTCGAGGCCTGCACCACTCCACCCTGAAGAAAGCGGGAGGACAGAAAAACCTGTAAACACCGCAGCAAATATGATAATAGGTGCAAGTTTGAAAAGCTTTTTATCCGCTTTGCTTGGTACGATATCCTCTTTCAGCAATAACTTGACTAAATCGGCAACAGATTGCAAAAGACCATAATAGCCGACCTCTGTTGGGCCCAGTCGGTCTTGCATATAGCCACCAATCTTCCGCTCTGCCCATACGGCCAGTACCGTAAACAGCACCAATAATGGAAGGAAAAATAAGATGGTTGACATGGTAATGCAAAGTAAGCAATCGGGAGGATTACTCCCAAAGAGGATATTTCTCCAATGGAACATCTATCCCAAAGAATAGTTTGGTGGCAGCCTCGAAATTTGGTGTTAAATCTGACACCAAAAAGTGGTCGGAACCTAGTAATTTACTTGACAGCAAATGGTTATACTCCAAGTAGGCTCGCACCGACTTGGCAACAATTGCTGCCGAATCAAGTATATCAATTTTGTTAAAATAAAATTCTGCTATTTCAGATTTTATTAGTGGATAGTGGGTGCAGCCCAAAATCAAAGATTCAATATCGGCTAATTCTTCATTTGCCAGATAGCTATGGATGATTTGCTTGCTTATATCATTTTGCAACCATCGCTCTTCGATCATAGGCACCAATAGCGGTGTAGCCAATGCTTTGCACTCAATATTTTGGCCGAGTGCATCAATTTTCCGTTGGTAAGTGCCAGAACTTACCGTTTGCCTTGTACCAATTAAGCCTACTTTACTATTTTCGTAATGCTCTCGGATATAATCCACTACGGGATCGATCACATTAAAAACCCTTGCACGCGAACCCGTATACTCTCGCACCAAATCAAATGCTGCCGCCGAAGCAGAATTGCAAGCGATTAGGATGAGCTTACAGCCTTTTTGAAGAAGCACATCGGTGATTTTGATAGAGTAAGCTTGAATGGCTGCCGTAGATTTATCTCCGTAAGGTAGATGGGCAGTATCTCCAAAATAGATAATTTGCTCATTGGGCAATAGTGCTTTCACCGCATGAGCGACCGTCATGCCACCAATGCCGCTATCAAAAATTCCAATGGGCTGGGATGCTTTTATCGCCATTTTATATACAAAAGGCCCCAATTATTAAAAGGGGCCTTTTGGCAAGCAAAGAGGTTAAGAAAATTTATTTTTCAAATGTACTATTATTACTGCAAACTTGACATAAAAGTTCAGACCATTAATTGAAAAAACTACTTCAAATACTATTTACTTTTTGGGCGGCCTTTTGGTTTATCGGCATCATGCTGCTATTGGCACCATTTATAGGCATTCCACTATTGATTAGTAAAAATGGGTTTCGCTTTTCATATCAAGTTCTACGGTTTTGGGTGGCTTGCACAAGCCTTTTTACTCAAATTAACTTCAAAACCCATGGAAAGGAAAATCTTAATAAAGCCAGGCCCACAATTTATGTGATCAACCATACGTCTTACCTAGACGCACCCGCTATCCCAGCTACCCTCCCTTGGGTGGTGAAAGCGCTTGGCAAAAAGGAGCTTTCTAAAGTACCCATATTTGCGCAATTGGTTTCGGGCTTTGCGGTGTGGATAGACCGCACAGACCCAAACAGCCGGAAGGAAGGGCAAGACCGCATCAAAAAAGTATTGGAGTCTGGCATCCCAATTTTGATTTCACCAGAAGGCACCCGAAATAATTCCGATAAGCTATTATTGCCTTTCAAAAATGGGGCATTCAGGCTCGCCATAGAAACGAATACACCTATCACACCAGTTCTTTTTCTTGGGGCTGATAAATTGATGCCGAGAGGAACCTTTCTGATGAAACCAGGAACGGTTCACTGCTACATCCTCCCGCTGATTCCAATCCAAAAATCCGAAACATCGGAATCTTATATACAGAAAGTGCGGGAGGAAATGATCAAAGGCATACAAGAGCATTTAGCGCATAATTAGCTGCATATAAGACTTCTGCTCCCTTTGGCTATTTTTCAAAAACCTCAATCATATTATATTTCCCTTTCCCTTTCTCAAAAATGCCTAATTTGCAGCAATGATGGATTTCAATAGAATTTCGAAAGTCGTGATCACTTGTAAAGATCGCGCAGTTTCTTTTTTGGAGCAGGAAGTAATCGCTTTAGGCTTCACTCCCGCATACGGCACACGTACTACGGTAGAACTGGAAGCTTCTCTTAATGACTGCATATTTTTGAACATGCATTTGCGTACTGCAAGCATGGTCTTGTTCGAGTTGAAATCCTTTCCGCTAAGGAATGTACGAGAGCTGTATGACAAAATAAATGTGCTGCCTTGGGAGCAGTGCATCAGCAGCGACACGTATTTCTCGGTAGCATCTACTGTAAATCACGAAAGTGTAGACAATCCCTTGTTTGTGAATGTGAAAATCAAAGATGCCATTGTGGATCGTTTCCGTGAGATGACGGGCGTAAGACCCAACTCAGGCTCTGATTTTGAAGGCGCGGTTATTCAGCTTTTTTGGAAAAACGAAGAAGCAAATGTGTACCTAAATACTACAGGAAAAACGCTGGCCAAGCATGGCTACCGCAAAATTCCAGGCCTTGCTCCTATGATGGAAGATTTGACTGCAAGCACTATTTTGGCCACTGAATGGGACAGAAAAAGTCCATTTGTAAATCCCATGTGTGGAGCGGGTACAGTAGCAATCGAAGCGGCACTTTTGGCGAGCAATCGCTATCCAGGCTTATTTAGGGATCAGTATGCATTCCAACATATCATTGGATATGAGCCAGCATATTATGAACAGTTGAAGAAAGATCTTGAAGCGAAAATTCAGGATCCAGAAGGACTTATCATCCTAGCATCGGACCTGAATGTGGATGCGTTGAAAGACACCAAAAAGAATGCTGAATTCGCGGGAGTAGATCATTTGATTCAACTGGCCCATTGCGATTTTGCAGATACCACTATTCCCGAAACCGACAATGGTATTTTGTTTTTCAATCCAGAATATGGCGAGCGTTTGGGTGAGCTCGAAGCATTGGAAGAAACCTATGATCGGATGGGGAATTTTATGAAACAAAAGTGCGCAGGCTATACTGGGTTTATCTTTACGGGTAATTTGGATTTGGCCAAAAAAGTGCGCCTAAAAGCAAGCCGCCGAATGGAGTTTTACAATGGCACTATTGATTGTCGCCTGCTGAGATACGAGCTTTACAAAGGAACGCGGGTGGTGAAGGAATAAGCGGGAGGATGGTTTCTTGATGCGGTTTGCTTACATTACCAAGCGATTTAAAATAAATTAAGACTTACAATACTATTCCCATTATGAAAAGCACCCTCGCTCCTATCTTATTTTCAATAGCCATTATCGTCTCTGCCTTTGTACTAGGCAATGCCGTAATTAATAGAAACAATCAAAATGGAACCATTTCTGTAACAGGTTTGGGCGAAAGTGATTTTATCTCAGACCTAATCGTGTGGGAGGGTAATTTCTCCAAAGATGACCAAGATTTGCAGCAAGCGTATGCCGAGCTAGAAAGTGATAAGAAAATAGTATCAGAATACCTTATCGGCAAGGGCATACAGTTGAGCGACTTGGTGTTTAGCTCTGTAAATACCGTGCGCAATACCAAAAGCAATTACAGTGCTGATGGCCGATATTTAGGTGAAGAGTTTATAGGATACACCTTGAATCAATCCGTGCAAATAGAATCGTATGAAGTGGAGAAAATTGAGCAACTTTCTAGAGTAATTACTGAGCTGCTAAACAAAGGAGTGCAATTCTACTCACAAGCACCGAGGTATTACTCCACCAAATTGGAAGAGCTAAAAATTGAGATGGTATCTCGCGCCACAGAAGATGCTAGACTAAGAGCCGAGAAAATTGCCGAAAATTCCGGAGCAAAATTGGGTGATTTAAAAGACGCTCAAATGGGCATATTCCAGATTACTGGCCAAAACTCCGGCGAAGACTATTCTTGGGGCGGCACATTCAATACCTCCTCCAAAGCCAAAACGGCCTCTATTACAATGAAGCTTAAGTATGAGGTGAGATAGTATCAGCCCACAATTGTTTTTAAAAATTTGAGGATCAAAACAATAAGTCAATCCATGCTAAATTTGGTAAAAGTACTTTATTTTTTAAAGCGATTGTATTTTAATTTTTTAGTTTATACCTTTCTAGGAGTTCTATGTAAGAATCTAGCTCGGTGGAGCTATTCATTTATTGAGGTCAAATTAATTCTTGCATTTGCTACCAGCATATTGCCGCCGGTATAGAGCTAAAATTGAATGATGTTAACCCAATCAATTGATGAAAAGTACTTTACCTTATATTAGAACGAGAAGGATACTAGGTATTTTCCTATTTTCCCTTCTACTAATGATTAGCTGTAAGAATGAAAATTCCACTGAAAATACTCCTGAAATAATAGATATAAGCAACTACACCAAAACAGATAGCATTCTTTCTATCCGTAGTTTGATGGAAGACGTAAGTTATATCCAACTGAAAGGTGCCGACACTTTTTTCCTCAGCGACACCAAAAAAATACTGGAGATAGATAATAAGCTTATCATCCACGATAAAAACAAAGAAGTTTTGGTGGCTTATGATCTTGAAGGTAATTTTTTAGGTCATGTAGGAGGTAAAGGAGTTGGCCCAGAAGAATACAGGAAAGTCAATGATTTTGATATTCATCCACAAAGAAATTCTATCATAATATTTTCCAGAGGAGATCTTGGTTTTCTAGAATTTGATCATAACCTTAATTTTGTACAAAAAGTACGTTTGGATATCTGGGCGATGCAAATGTCAATTTTAGAATCTGGCAATCTTGCTTTTTATGTTGGCTTTACCAAAGGAAGCAACAACATCTTCATTTTTGATATTGAAGGAAATAAAATTGAAGAAAGAATGCCATTCCCAAATGATCAAGAATTATTTCCAATTAATTTTACAGGATTTATAAAAGGAGACTACTATACCTACTCGCTTTCATCCGTAATTCACAAAATCCAAGAAGGAGAAGACAAGGATAATGGCATCTACAGTATTTCATTCCCAAGTATGCGGAAAGAGGAGGACAAATTCAATTTTCAATCATTACTGACTGCTAAAAATGATCAGGCAGGTATTCAACATCTTTACTCATTTACCCTCGGAGGAAAAAATTCAAAAGAAGTGCTATTTTACTATGGCTATAGAATTAGCCAAGCTACAAGAGGTTCTACCTTAGGAGTGAAGAATGAAAGTGGACAAATATTTAGCCACCATAATTTAAAGCATGGTTCACAAAGCAAAAGTGATGAATTTGTGAAACTATTCTTTCTCGATTTTTATACTCTTCCTTCTTATTCATCAAAAAGTAATTTCTATTATGTTGTAAGTACACAAGAAGGTCTTGATTACTTGCATCGCAAAGAAAAAGACACTTTTCTGGAAGGTTTAAAAAGTATTGATCTTGACCTGTATAATACCTTGAAAGATGCTAAAGATGGAGATAACCCAGTAGTGATGAGGTTTAAACTTAAAGACAAAATATAACTACGTGTAAATGGTTTATAAATGCTTAACATTTTGTGCTGAAAACTTAATTTATGCGAAAAATGAAAAACTTCATAGGTATTCTATCTGTATTAGCACTATTTCTCGGCCTTGGCTGCAAGAGCCAACAGCAAGATGAAAACACCTCTGAAATAATAGATATAAGCAACTACACCAAAACAGATAGCCTCCTTTCTATCCGTAGTTTGCTGGAGGACGTGAGTTATATTAAGCTAAAAGGAGCAGATAAATTCTATCTAAGTGACACGAAGAAAATATTACACATTTATGGTAAAATTACATTACATTAAAATAAGCAGCTGTTAGTCGCTTATGATACTAAAGTAAAATTTCTTGGAACGGTAGGAAAAGGTTGATCCCGAAGAATACAAAAAAATTGAAGATTTTGATATACACCCAATACGCAATTCAATCATTATTTATTCTCCTGTATTTCAATCCTTTACTTAATATGATCAGACCCTAAATTTATTCAAAAAGTAAGATTGAGGTATTTGGGCAATATTACCTAACGTATTCAGAATCATTGTTTTTTTCGATAGCACCGTTCCACTGGCAAGATCGATTCTATGCTTTATTTAAAATTTATTTAAACAATACGTGATTCACCTTGTTACAATAGAGAAATAACATAAATAAATATACAATGAAAAATATCGTAGAGATTGCATCAGAAAACACAAATTTTACCACACTAGTAGCTGCGGTTGTAGCTGCAGGTTTAGCCGAAACACTTAGCGGTGATGGTCCGTTCACGGTGTTTGCTCCGACTAACGAAGCATTTGCAAAATTACCAGCAGGTACGGTAGAAGAACTTTTAAAGCCTGAAAACAAAGAAAAACTTGCAGCTATTCTAACTTATCATGTAGTAGCTGGTAAAGTAATGTCTGCCGATTTATCCGACGGACAAAAAGCGGCGACTGTAAACGGTCAAGAAGTAACAGTTACAATTGGAGACGGTGTAAAGGTAGAAACTGCAACAGTAACAACGGCAGACCTTGAAGCATCAAATGGCGTCATTCACGTGATTGATTCCGTGATCATGCCTAAGTAATTTGGATTAACCTTGCGGTATCGTTTATTAAATGAACCGCACGGTTCTTTTTTATTAGCTAAAAATTGTTAGATATTTTTCAAGAAGAAAAAAATGTCTAACAATTTTTTTTGATTAAAGTATATCCACCCAAGTAACGTTTCTAGGGGTTGTGAAAAGTATATTTTTCGCCGTCTATATCTTTCATACATGCCAGTATTGAAATCTGGGAATATTACCTTCTTTAAGAAACCAGAATCAGGCGGAGAATAAAAATGGAAAAATATTTGGCCACCCAAATTTAAAACATGGACGACCCGACAAAGCAGATGAATTTCTAAAGCTATTCTTTTGCTACCATTATAATATCCCTACCTATGGCAGCCCTTCCGACTACTCTTATACAGCCACTACCCAAGAAGGTCTCAATTATCTACATGGTGTAGAAAAAAATACTTTGCTTGAAAATCTAAAAAAATATTGACATCCAGCTATATGATGCCCTGAAAGATGCCGATGATGGGGACAACCCAGCGGTGATGAGATTTGGGCTTAATTCGAAAATTTGAAACACTCCGTCAAACTCCAAAAGAACTACTAAAAGCCCTTTGGCTACACTTTTCCAAAAAAAGAATTGCTTTAGCATAGACACTCGAATTTCAGTCACCCCATAGAGACGATGGATTTCTTTTGAGCACGCCCATGCAAAAATTCATAGCATACCATCACCTGTTTATCTGCAAGACCATACAGCGGATCAATTATCCATTTTCACCGCCCAGGCTTAAAAGAAAAAATAAAATTAAACTACTGTATATCAGTTTTTTGAATTCGTGGATATCTTTTTGTAATAACAATTATAGGTAGTCTACTTTCCAATAGACGATCTTTTTTAATTCTATTTTTTTTTAATCAAAGTAATTTTTATTCCAACAAAGCTGGTCAAAAAGGGGTTTTAATATTTACCTGCTTATTTTTGAGCTAATCCCGCCAGATTTTACTTAACCTAAAATGAAATTGGATGTCTGGGAAATTTTTCACCTAAAATTGAACAATCATTTTGACTCATTTTTATCAAATGAAGCGCTTTATCATAGATGGTTTTCTAACAAGAAATAAGCCTTTTCAAGAGAAATAAAATGCCGGCAATAAGGAGATTTATGACAAGCTTGCTTTTATTCATCAATGATTATAAAAAACTATCCACTGTAACTGTTAGCTAAATAGTAAATAAAAAATCAATTAAAGTGCAATTTTATTATCTGATTATCAATAAATTAGCGTCAAAATTAGAAGTCAAATTATACTAATTTTGATTTCAATTCACCACATTAAATTCCATGAAAACAAAGAAAAAATAGTGTGGGTATCGTTTTAATCCGTATATTATGTAAACTCAACCCTAAGTATGATAAAGAATTTAACAAAATCAGAAGAACTTTTTGATAGAAGAAAAAATGCTGTAGCAAATGGTGTTGGCGTTTTTAACACTGCTACCGTAAAGGAGGCCAAAGGAGCTATAATTATTGATGTAGATGGCCGAGAACTTATTGATTTTGCGGGAGGTATAGGCGTTGTAAATGCAGGCCATTGTCCAGAACCAGTAGTTGAAGCCATACGTGTACAAGCAGGAAAGTATCTCCATACTAGCTTTAATGTGGTCACCTATGAGCCTTACATAGAATTATGTGAAGAACTTGCTGAGATCTTGCCTCATGGTGAAAAAACCAAAACCATGTTGGTGACCACAGGTGCAGAAGCGGTAGAAAACGCAATAAAAATAGCACGACAAGCCACCAAACGGCCTGCTATACTTTGTTACACAGATGCTTATCACGGCCGGACGATGATGGCCATGGCTTTAACCAGCAAGGTGAGTTATAAGTACGATTGTGGACCATTTGCACCAGAAGTATATCGCCTTCCTTTCCCAAATTTTTACCGATATGGCGGAATGCGAGACTTGGAACAATTTGTAGATGACGAACTAAAAAGACTTCACGAAAGTGCTCTAAACCTCGTAGATGTCAAGAGCGTTGCTGCCGTTATTATTGAGCCTATTCAAGGTGAGGGAGGATTTAATCTTGTACCTCAAAAATACCTTGAAGGATTAAGGGAATTCTGCGACTTGCATGGAATCGTGCTGATTATGGATGAGGTGCAAAGCGGATTTTGTCGTACAGGCCATTGGGCAAGTTGGCAACATTATGGCGTAATACCAGACATCAGCACGTATGCAAAATCTATGGGCTCTGGCTTACCCATCGCAGCTGTGGTGGGTCGTGCCGAAGTGATGGATGCTGCTGCTGTTGGTTCTATTGGAGGCACTTATATTGGAAGCCCCATTTGTTGTGTTGCCGCTTCTGCTACGATTAAATACATGAAAGATATTAACCTCAATGAAAAAGCGGTTGCAGTCGGTCACACAATCAAAGCACGGCTACATAATTTAATGAAACAGCATCCAGAGATAGGGGATGTGAGAGGACTTGGAGCTATGATTGGGATTGAATTTGTTAAAAATGGCGATCCTACACAGCCAAATTCTGAAATATGCTCAGAGATTGTAAAGGGTTGCATCGAAAATGGATTAATAGTATTAAGTGCCGGCACCTATAAAAACGTGCTTCGTATTTTATCTCCTTTGGTGATTACAGACGAAGAATTAAAAAAAGGATTATCCATTTTGGAGATAGAAATAATTAAAGCCATAAAAAATATATGAAACCATTCGCCATTGCAGGAATTCAGATGAAAGTATCAGCCATTGTTTCAAACGTAGAAATGATGAAGCTAAAGATTGATATTACGATGAATCTTTATCCTTGGGTAGAAATGATTATGTTTAGTGAGTTATGTGCTTTTGGGCCATTGACACATACCGCACAAGTCATCCCAAATAATTTTGAAGCAGAAATGCAAGCCAAAGCAAAACAATATGGCATTTGGTTATTACCAGGTTCTATTTTTGAGAAAAGTGATGATAAGATTTATAATACTGCCACAGTTATTAATCCTGAAGGTGAAATTGTCACTCGTTATAGAAAAATGTTTCCTTTTTATCCCTATGAAGTAGGGGTAACTCCCGGCGAAGAATTCTGTGTTTTTGATGTTCCAGGAGTGGCTAAATTTGGAGTATCCATTTGTTATGACATGTGGTTTCCAGAAACCATTCGAACCCTAGCTGTGATGGGAGCAGAAGTAATCATGCACCCAACGTTATCAGGAACAATCGATCGGGACATAGAATTATCGATCGTAAGAGCAATGGCATCTATAAACCAGTGTTATTTCTTTGACATCAATGGGTTGGATACCGGTGGTTGTGGCAAATCTATTATCTGTGGACCCGATGGAAGAGTAATCTACCAATCTGAAGGAACAGAAGAAATCATTCCATTAGAATTAAATATTGATCGTGTCCAAAGAAGTCGTGAATTGGGTATACTCCGACTGGGTCAACCACTTAAAAGTTTTAGAGATCATTTGGGGCAATTCAGTATATATCAACCTAATGTCCCACATCCCTATCTAGATTCTCTTGGACCACTGATAAAACCTACCCGACTTGCGAAGTTATCAGAATTAATAATGAAGGAAGATGCTGTAGAGCGTCCAGATTCCACCACACATTATAAAGGCGATCATTTAATCTAAATAATAAAAAAATGGGCGATGTAAGTGCAGGAAAAAAAAACAAGAAAGCAGCATCCAGAATAGATTACGTGAGCTGGTTCGAAATACCCGCAATCGATTTTCAGCAAGCTGTGCAGTTTTATCAAAGAATTTTTGCGATTGCCATGGAGCAAAATATTATAGCGGCCAACGCTATGGCATTTTTCCCAACCACTAAAGGAATCGGTGGCGCGGTAGTAGCAGGACCAGGGTATATACCCAGTGATACCGGGCCGTTGATTTATCTCTATGCTGGCAATAACTTAAGTTTAGTCCTTGATCAGGTGGAGCCAGCGGGAGGTCGTGTAATCATGCCAAAAACCTTGATATCAGAAGAATCAGGCTACTTCGCTATTTTTATTGATTCTCAAGGAAATAAATTGGCTTTGTATTCAAAAAATTAGACAAATTGCTTGGATCATGGGCTTCGTTTAATTTCATGATCTTTTTAATTTCCTACTTAAGTAGAGCTGCTTTGATATACTAGGGCATATTATATCACCTCTTCTTTCTTCTTCAGTACCTAACTGTTTTTCAGTTTTTCTTCACCATCTTTTATGGATTATTGATAACCTAAAATCACTTCGATGTCAAATAAAAAAAAATCAAAGACTTCACCTTACTACAACATAAGTCAATTACGAGTTGACTATTGGAATAAGTTGAAAATTGAAAGTGCAGAATTGGCTCGTTGTAATCATGGCTCCATAAATGAAAAAAAGCATAGAGAAGCAGTAAAAGGCTTAATTAAAGATCTAAAAGGCGTTGAAAGTTATTTTGCTTTACCAGGAATAGGGCGAATATTAAAATTAGAAAATGTGCTTTCTAAAGATGAACATACTTCCCTAGCGCATATAGTAGCCGATACTACCAAAGAATTAGTAGGCGATAGTTTCAAAAGCAATCCAGATTATATGGATGTTGATGAACAAAATATAGAACCTCTGGAAGAGCATGATCTGCAAAATAATGTGCGAAAAAATCATTTTGAGGTACTCTATATAGATGATATTTCCGAAAAAGATGAGCATGCATTAAAACATAAATTCATGTCATTACGCTTAGCAAATGACAAATTTACGTATGGAGTGGTGGTACAGCGTTCTTTTCAGGATGCGATGATTGCCCTACATTTCAACAATAAAATACAAGCCGTCGTAGTAAGATATGCTACACCATATTACTCAAAAGAAATTTCTTCGCTTATAAAGCCTTACATTCAGCAAGTAACCAAGTTTGATTATTCATCTAAATCTGAGGTAGACCTTGGCCCATTGTTAGGTGACTTGATTCACGGGTTTAGACCAGAATTGGACACCTACTATGTGACAGATACTTCACTGGGTCATCTTAAAGACAGTACCATAAAACGCTTTCGAAGAATTTTTTACCAAACGGAAGATATACAGGAACTTCATCTTACTATTTTAAGAGGAATTGCTGAACGTTTTGAAACTCCCTTCTTTTCTGCTTTAGTAGAGTACAGCAAAAGGCCAACGGGTATTTTTCATGCCATGCCCATTTCAAGAGGGAATTCAGTTTTCAAATCAAGGTGGATTAATGACTTCGGAGAATTTTATGGCAGGAATATGTTTTTGGCAGAAACATCCGCTACTACAGGAGGACTAGATTCCTTACTGCAGCCTACAGGACCAATCAAAAGAGCACAGGAAATGGCAAGAGATGCTTATGGTTCGCAATACACCTATTTCGTTACCAATGGCACTTCTACAGCTAATAAAATAGTGATGCAAGCGCTTATCGAACCAGGAAACGTGGTGCTTATTGACAGAGATTGTCATAAATCACATCACTACGGCTTAGTTTTGGTAGGAGCCTATCCAGTATATCTTGATTCTTATCCCATAGAAAAATATTCAATGTATGGGGCTGTGCCCTTGGCTCATATCAAGGACAAAATATTGCAGCTAAAAAAAGCGGGTAGATTAGAAAAAGTGAAGATGCTATTGCTCACCAATTGCACTTTTGATGGGATGGTCTATAATGTAGAACGCGTGATGGAAGAGGTATTGGCCATAAAACCAGATATGATATTTTTGTGGGACGAAGCTTGGTTTGCCTTTGCGGGATTTGCAAAAAATTATAGGCAGCGAACGGGAATGTACGTTGCCAAAAAGCTATATGAAAAATATAATAGCAGTGCCTATCGAAAAAAGTATATTGAGTACAGCAAAGACTTAAAAGAAAATGAAGTTTCCCTACTGCCAGATCCCGATAAGGTACGTATACGCGTGTATGCCACACAAAGTACGCATAAAACATTGAGCAGCTTTAGACAAGGCTCCATGATTCATATATGGGATCAAGACTTCAGAAGGAAAAGTGAAAATACTTTTTTAGAAGCCTATATGACTCATACATCAACCTCTCCAAATTATCAAATGTTAGCTTCATTGGATGTAGGAAGGCGCCAAGTACAGTTAGAAGGTTTTGAACTTGTAGAAAAAAGTATTGAAATGGCGATGGTGCTCAGAGCTAAAGTGAATGACACCCCTCAGCTAAGCAAATACTTTGACATCCTCACGGTACATGACTTTATTCCGGATAAATATCGACAAACAGGCCTTAAAGAATACTACACCAGAAATGAAGGTTGGAACCTTATGGATGATGCTTGGCAAATGGACGAGTTCGTCCTAGATCCAACCAAAGTGACCTTACACATTGGGAAAACTGGCGTGGATGGGGATACCTTTAAGAATAAATATTTGATGGATAAATTTAAAATCCAAATCAATAAAACTTCTAGAAATACTGTTCTATTTATGACCAATATAGGCACCACTAGAGGCAGTATTACCTATTTAACAAATGCCCTATTAAAAATAGCAGATGAGCTAGATGAAGAGTTTAAGGGAAAGAATGATAAAGAAATGGAAATTCACCAAAATCGCATTCATTCGCTAACTAAACTAGTGCCTCCTTTACCCGATTTTAGCTTTTTTCACCACTCATTTCAAGCGGTGCCTGGCGTACCTGGAGGCGATTTACGTACTGCCTACTTCTTAGCTTATAAGGAGGAGAACTATGAGTACATTCCTTTGAAAGATTGCTTAGCTACCTTACAAAACGGGCGAATTTTGGTCGCTTCAACTTTTGTTATTCCCTATCCTCCCGGGTTTCCAGTGCTTGTGCCAGGCCAAGTAGTAAGCGAAGAAATCATCAATTTTATGAATGCACTTGACGTAAGCGAAATTCACGGCTATCGTGCAGACTTGGGCTTAAGAATTTTTAAACAAAGCGTTTTAGACAGACAAAAAACAACAACGTCTTTTGGTGGAATGAACATCAAATAATAGAATAATCTTTTATTTAATCATTAATATTGAATTATGAGTACTAAAAAAACATCACGGATAAAAAAAGATGACTCCATTGAAGTGTTAAATGGAATTCCAGATATTAGGAGATACTTTTATAAAAATGAGATTCCATTATATTTTATAAGCGCAACCAATTTTAATTTGCTGGGGGCAGATGAATGGATAAAAGGCTTTAAGTTTATTTCGCATATTGAATGCTTTGATGGGCAACATCCAAATGTTTTCTCACCAAAGACAGAAATTCCACATGATGAGTTTACAAGTATTGAAGACATCAATAACTACCTACTTCAACACCCCGAAGTACAACAATACATAAAACTAAGAAGTAAAGGAAAAAATAGAGGCAAGGCGATGTTCTTGATGTTTAATGAAAAAACTGAAAAACTCGCCAAAAAATTAGGCTTAGAAATAATGTTCCCAAGCTCAAAAATGAGGACATTAATGGACAATAAAGTGAACACCAATAGACTGGCCGAAAAAGCTGGAGTACCCTGTGTTCCGTATGTGCTCTCTGCCGTTACTGACTATGCCCAGTTAAATAGTGTTTCAAAAGCATTGGGGACAGACCTTGTGATACAAACTCCTTTTGGTGACTCTGGCCACACCACATTTTTTATTTCCAATGAGGAGGAGTTTAGAAAATATGAGGAAGAAATTGTAAAAGAAAAAGAAGTCAAAATCATGAAGCGCATCAATTGTAAAGGTTCAGCAATTGAAGCATGCGTTACAAAACATGGGACTATTGTTGCGCCATTGATGACCGAATTGGTTGGTTTTAAAGAATTGACCCCCTATAAAGGCGGCTGGTGTGGAAATGAGATCTTTCCGAATGCATTTACACCTCAGCTAAGGAAAAAAGCAGCAAAATACACAAAGCTATTTGGCAATCAGTTAAGAGAAGAAGGATACAAAGGGTATTTTGAATTAGATTTTTTGATTGATCAAGACAATGGTAAGATTTACTTAGGCGAACTAAATCCACGAGTGACTGGGGCTAGTTCCATTACAAATCACGCTGTTTTTGCCCTAGCGGATGCTCCACTGTTTATATTTCACATACTAGAATGGATGAATGTGGAATATAAACTCAATGTAAATGCGCTGAATAGTCGCTGGGCCAAGCAAGTAAATATTGATGGCTGGAGCCAATTGATCATCAAACACACAAAAGATACGATTGAACACGTATCTGAGGCCCCACAATCAGGGATTTATCAAATGTTTGATAACGGTCATATCCAATTTGACCGAATGGATACCCACAGAAGAGCCGTAGAATCTGAAAGTGAAGCGTTCTTTTTGCACATATCCAAACAAGGCGATTATCTGTATGAAGGTGCTGATATGGGAATTTTGGTTTCTAGAGGACGAATGATGACAGATGATTTTCAATTAAATGATCGGGCGCATAGATGGATAAATGCTGTTAGAGGCAAATACGTTTCTCAATTAATAGAAACTCCAACAGAAAATATCGAATTGCAAGGTAGTTTGACCAAATAAATTTTGGACTTTTGCAAGCGGACAAGACCAAAACTAAAAGCGTATTAAGAAATGTTTAAAATGAATTTAAAATAAAGGATGCAGCTTAACTTTAAGTCAATTTCTGAATATGGTCGTCCAAGTTTAAAATTTCAAAACTTATTTTATTCCTATTGGCCCACATATCGAAATAGGCTGAACACTGACGAGGCCAAATACATCCCAGATTTGGCTACCTCCGAAGCCGCTCTTAGAAAATATATGCCTAAGTTGCTTCCTACGTATGAGCACCTTTGTAATTTGGTGGATGCTGATGAGCAAATGGCGCGTTTTCTGACTGGATATCAACCTCCCGCTCATTTAAACGCTTGCTCGCAGGCAGTTATGTCTGGCAATGATATTCAATTGGTTCGCAACTACGATTATCACCCAAATCTCTTTGAAGGCACGCTTTTCTTAAGTTCTTGGAACGGTAAAAAAGTAATGGCCATCACAGATCATATTATTGGACTGGTGGATGGAATAAATGAAGATGGATTAGCTGTGTCGCTTACTTTCGGAGGGCGCAAAGTGGTGGGACAAGGTTTTGGTATTTCATTTATTCTCCGTTATGTGCTAGAATTTTGCAGCAATCTGCAAGAAGCGATAGAAGTATTAACTCATATTCCATCACACATGGCGTATAATGTAACCGTGTTAGACAAAAGTGGTGCTTTTAAAACCGTCCTATTGTCGCCGGATAGTTCGCCTGCAATAACGAACGTAGCGTATACGACCAACCATCAGGAATCTATCCATTGGCCAGAAAACGCAAGGTTTAACCGAACAATGGAGCGTTCTCTATTTTTAAAAAATTTATTAGAGAATAAAGAGCTTACTGCGAATAATTTATCGCAAGCATTCTTACATCCACCACTGTATAATAAGCGCTACCAAGAAGGGTTTGGAACATTATTTACCAGCATATACCGTCCTGTAAAAGGTTCTGTCCAATTACGATGGCCTAAGGAAGATGTTTATCAATCGTTCAATAATTTTACGGAGGTAACTAAATCTATTAAGTTCGGTAAAAAGGCTGGAATAAATATTAAAAAAACAGCTTGGAGCTACATCCATTAATAGATAAAGGTGTTTCTAAATTTTACGCATAATTTTCAAGTCTAAAAATATTTAATGGTGGAATTCAAAAGTATTAATCCATACAATGCTGAGCAGGTTGGGCAATCTATAGCGATCACCACAGATGAGTTGGATGAGAAACTAAACAACAGCCAAACAGCCTTTGCCTCTTGGAAAAAAGTGCCTCTAGCAGAACGCTGTCGATTAATGAAAAAGGCTGGGCAAGTATTGCGCGACAACGTGGAAGAATATGCCAAAATGATCACTTTAGAAATGGGCAAACCTATTTCAGAATCCAAGGGTGAAATCAATAAATGTGCATTGGTTTGTGATTACTATGCCGATAATGCTCCTGCGTTTTTAGCAAATGAAATCATCGCTACAGACGCGTCCCAAAGTTTTGTGAGACATGATCCTATGGGAACGGTTTTAGCCATTATGCCTTGGAATTTTCCTTTTTGGCAAGTCTTTAGATATGCAGCTCCTACCTTAACAGCTGGAAATACAGGTCTATTAAAACATGCGCCCAACGTATTTGGATGCGCCAAACTTATTGAAGAGGTATTTACAAAAGCCGGATTTCCAAGAGATGTATTTCAAAATTTGATTATCCATCATGACCAAACTGAAAAAGTAATAGCGCACCATGCCGTGCAGGCTGTCACCTTAACTGGTAGTGAAAGAGCTGGCTCTGCAGTGGCTGCGATGGCGGGCAAATACCTCAAAAAAACAGTGCTGGAACTGGGTGGAAATAATGCCTTTATCGTGTGCGAAGACGCTGATATTGATAAAGCTGTAAAAACAGCCATTGCGGCTCGCATGCTCAATTGCGGGCAAAGTTGTATTGCGGCTAAGCGCTTTATTTTGCTGGAAACCATTTACGATGAGTTTGTGACAAAATTTACTAAAGCTGTAAGTGAGTTAGCCTCTGGAAATCCCTTGACAGAAACGACACAGGTAGGGCCTTTGGCTCGCTTGGATTTAGCAGATCAGCTACATACACAAGTCAATGAATCGGTAACACTTGGAGCAGAACTATTGCTTGGCGGCAATCAAACGCTTTGCTATCACGAACCTACCGTGCTTGGAGGAGTAACGCCTGGCATGCCTGCATTTGATGAAGAAACCTTTGGGCCACTTGCAGCCATGATAAAAGTGAAAACCTTGGATGAAGCCTTCGAACTTTCTGAAAAATCGAATTATGGACTAGGCCTTACCATTTTCACCAAAGATGTAGAAAAAGCCATCAAATACGCAGAAATGAGTAGTGATGGAGCCTTTTTTATTAATGAGTTGGTGAAATCAGATCCTAGATTGCCTTTTGGTGGCACTAAGAACTCTGGCTACGGACGGGAACTTGCCAAAGATGGAATGATGGAATTCATCAATCGTAAAACAGTGTATGTGAAAGAATGAAATTTCGCTTTCATCGCATTCATGGATCCACAGGCTAAATATTTGACAGATCGTTAAGTTTTCGCTATCATAAACAAGGTCATAAGGATAAACTTATGACCTTTCTTGATTTCTCACGGTGCTTGATCATACACTTGCAAAAGTACTCCAATCAAGCCTTCTGGCAAATCACGTTGTATGGACAATATTCGCATTTTTTAGGGTTTTCCACTTGATCCCAGGCTTGATCTGGATCAAATAAATCAGCTAATAATGCCTGCAAACCATTGGTGAATTCCGGCAGCAATTCCCGCACATCCCCTACTTCATTAAACACAGGTCTAATCTCCCTGCCATCAGACATCTGAATGATCGAATCAGTCAAACTTCTGGTGGTAATTACGCCCGTTTGCAGGGGCTTATCTTTTGGGAAATCATGCATGCTCTCTATGAGCAATGCATAAATAAGCGTTTGAAATACCGCCTTATTTCGCTTATCATCCTCGCGGTCGGTCAAGCTGGCTACAGAAGTGAAATGGACATCCGCTTTTCCGGTTTTATAATCAAGTACCCGAATTACACCTCCCTTTTCATCTAGCCGATCTATAGAGCCATTGAGGTAGGCAACCTCCCGCTTTCCATTTAGATCAAATTCGAAAGGCATAGGATCATCTTTGCCACGACCTTTCTCTAAACCCAAAATAGTAAAAGGTGCTTGTTGCTCATCAAATTTTATCAAATTCTCAATATAATTTTCCAATGCAACAAAGGCCAAATGATTATTACCAGTGAGTTTTTCATCCATCTCTTTCGCTTCCCACTGGAAAGCAATCGCAAATTTTTCTTTAAGAATGGATAGATACATTTTCCTCAAAGACGAAAAATCCTCCCGCTCTATAGCAGGCCGACCCGTACGCTGCTGAATCTCCAAGTACAATTGCTCCATCGTTGCGTGTAGGATATTGCCGAAAACCATCGGATCTATCTCTTCTCGAATATCCTCCAATTCCTTCAGGCCCAAAATATACTTGAAATAAAACCGTAATCGACAATCCAAATAGGTATTGAGAGCTGATGCAGAAAGCACTCGAAGGCCGTCTCCCTTTCCAAGATATTTTTGAAGCTCGCCCAAACTCCATGCATCTTTAGCTACTTCTATCACAGAAGCTCCTGCAAGTCGGATGGTATTGCCAAGCTGATGAAGATTTCCCTTTAGTAGGCCTTCCATCTCCATTTGAAGTAAAAAGCGGCTTTTTTCACCTTTACTTATTCCTCCTTCTACCTCTGTATTATAAAATGCATACACCTCATTGGCCCTTTGCATAAGGCGATAGAAATGATAGGATGAAATGGCATCCTTATGCTCAGGGGTAGGCATGTCGAACGCCTTGCGGAGATTGTATGGCACAAATGAACTTTGGCTCGAAGCGGGAGGTAACACGCCTTCGTTCATCGAAAGCAGGATGATCCGGTCGAAATCCAGCAGGCGAGTTTCCAAAACCCCCATTATTTGCAAGCCAAGTAGCGGCTCTCCTTGAAAAGGCAACCTTATAGACTTGGAAAACTGTCGGAAAAGCATCAAAAATCCATTCAGATCAATCTCCAATTTACTTTCGACAAATACGTCTTGCAATCGCTTGATCTGTGTATAGAAATGGTAAATACATTCACCATCAATCTGATTGAGTTCATAATCCTCCCGTGTATTCATTTCGGTGTAGAGCGATAACAAGACCTCTTGGATGTGGTCGAAAATTGCGTCAACATGGAGTTCCGCAAAAAGCAATTTCGATATCGGATCATCTTCGACCAAGTCGCTGGCCTTTACTCTGATCAAATTACCTTTGAGAATAACGGCCAATTTCTCTTTGGAAAATGTAGGAAACAAACCCTTCAAAATTGGATGTGCCAAGATAGAGCGCACATGCTGATGGTAGAAATGGTGTTTATTGTCTTTACCATCTGCAAATTGATACATAATAAGCAGGTGCTCCAAAAAGCTGTGCATCATGGAGGCTTTGAGCGGAAATCCCATCGTGACATTAAACTGCTTAATCTGTGGCGGGAGGGATTGTAATACGGGCATTAGCAATCTTTCGTCGGGCAATACCACCACCGTGCGCTCAGGTACAAAGTCGGGCAACGTGCAAATCTCTGCGAGTAGCTCGCCTACTTTTTTCACTTGCCCTGCTTCCAAAGGCACCGCTATTCGGTGGATCATCTTACCGGCGGCAAACCGATTCGGCAATTCCTTGGGGAAGGTTGCATCAAAGGGTTTTCTATATCGGTATTTACGCATGAAATACCCTGCCTCGTGATGGTCTCTATTGAGGTAATAGGCATCTGCGTCCCAAAATATTCTTGCGCCATTATTTTCCAGCAAATAGCCAATGATCTTTTCCTCCGCAGGCGTAAGGGCATTGAACCCTGCAAACCAGTACCTGTGCTTTTGATCCCATTTTTGGCTTTCGAGGCCGTCCACTACTTGGCGGATAAGTGAGCCTGCATAGCCGATACCCATTTGGGCAAGGGTGGCGTTAAACTCCCGATAAATAACTGTGAGTGCTTCCCATAGATGAAGGAATTTCTCCTGATGACTGGAAAGTTCCTCCTTGAATGTCTCCCAAAAAAGCTTTATCAATCGCTGATTTTCTTCATCGAAGCCTGCAAAGCTAATATCGAGCTCTTTTTGGCGATACAGGATTTTGAATAATTGCTCGGCATCTACCAAGTATTTATCGATATCGTCAAAATCCTTTAGCAGCAAATCGCCCCAAAAATAGAATCGATCTAATCGCTCCGACCCTTTGGGCAAATGCTTCTGAAACACCTTGTATAATTCCAAAATCAACGTTAGCTGATCGGGCACTTGCCATCCGGAGCGCTCCTGCACAAAATCCTCGAAACTGATAATTCTTGGCTCCCATACAGGCTTATCTATCAGCTTGGCCAAATGCCTGCGAAAGAATAAGCCTGCTCTGCGATTGGGAAATACGATGCACACTTCATGCATTCGATCGCCTTTCTCAGCCACTAACTCCTTTGCCAAATCTTCCAGAAAATCAGCCATGCTGCACCTCCTCTATTTTTTGTGAATCGGTGTACAGCACATAGCCTGTCACGGCGGCATAGCCCATAGAAATAAGTAGTGCCATGTAACTGGCTACTTGCAGCTTATCCTGTTGCTTTTCCACACCTGTTTTAAAGTCTATCACTTTGGCGTTCCCATCTTTAATCATCACTCGATCGGGCCGAATACTTTTGCCATCGGGACGCAATACGGGACTTTCGTTGCGGATTTCCCAGTCGCTATCAAACCACTCGTTGATTTGCGGATCGGCCAATAATTGCTCAAATAATTGATTGAGGATATGCTTTTCGGCTTCATTTATTCTGCCTTCAAATTGAAACCGCAATATGGCAGCAGCGACATCCTTCAAGGTTTTTATCTCGGCCATCAAATCGTGTAATAAAACCCCGTACTTCCTTCGCTCCTCCACAGCAGGAACATTCGCATATTGTAAAGCCCTGTGTCTAGACCTCAGCCTTATTCGCTCCTGCCATGGGTAAATTGGGAAGGTATTGATGGTGGAGAGTTTCCATTCATCGGTTTCCATTGGGCTAGAGTTCTCTTCCACTTTAGCCGCTTCCAATTGCCCTAGCTGGAATAAATATTCTTCCTCATCCAACACAATCTCTGCTTTTTCACTTGTCCATTTTTGCTGATGAGCGAAAAGGCAATCATAAAGTAGCGCACCAATATTATTTACTGTATATGTACCACTAGTCTTACTGATTGGTGGCTTTTGAGCACTAATGTACAGGGCATTTTCAGCACGCGTAGAGGCCACATATAGCATATTCAAGCTGTCCATAAAGGCCTGGGTTTTCTCTTTCCAGTATTCAGCTGCAAAGGTGGAATCCGCCAAATCTTTTTTGTAATTGATCGGCACTGGAATAGAAATTTCCTCCTCCCCCTCCCGCATTTTCAGCAGCCCATTTACTTCATGATCAATCCAAAGGAAATTACGAAAAGTGCCTCCAGAGAAATGATCTAATCTCCAATCTGCATAAGGAATAATCACCACTGGGAACTGCAATCCTTTCGACTTATGAATTGTCAAAACGCGTATTGCATCTTGCTCGTCAGAGATAATGACAGATTTTTTATGCCCTTCTAAATGCCACCAATCAAGGAAACCTTTGAGGTCAGAAACATTATTTTTTTCGAAGGATAAAACGGCATCTAAAAAGGATTGTAAATAGGCAAATTGATTTTTGATTTTAAGGCCAAGAATTTCTATAAGTTGCTCGCTAAGCTCATACACGGAATATTTGCCTAATGCGGCTATCGAATCAATAAAAGCGGGAGGTAAATCAGCCTTCAATTGAGCTATACTGCTGGGCGACCAAGTGACAGACGCGGCAGATAGCAAACGCAATCGAGTATGGACCAAAGCGGCCAAAGAAATAACATCTTCCTCGTTGTGGATATAGCTCATGGCATGGATGATACATTGCACCACCTGCGCATCCCGAATAGCTAGTGCTTCCTTAGAAATGACATCGAAGCGGTAGGTACTCTCCTTCAAGCTCGCCTGATAATTCAGCAGAAAGTTAATTAATTCGTTGCCTTCGCCATTGTTGCGAACAAGCAATGCAATGTCCTTTAGTGCGTATCCTTGGTCTTGCAATTCCATTAATTGCTTAAGCAAATTATGCTGAGCTTGCTCTTTCCATCCACTTTTTTCGCCGTCCTCATCTTCCGCTTCTTCAAAAAATCTAACTTCCACCAAACCCTTATTCGCATTGGCTAGCGCTTTGGGAGATGCCGCTTGCTTGGCACTTGAGTAGGCACGTGTGATGATTTCTTCATTGTCAGGATTTGGCGAGCCAACCAAGTTTTTCACCACTTTTGGACTAATTTCAAAGAGCAGATTATTGAAGTCTACTACGTTTTCCAGACTTCGCCAATTGGTATTAAGGTCTTCCGTTTCATAATTTCCCTCACCCAAATCTGCCTCTACTTTCTCTAGCAGCAATTTCCAATCTCCGCCACGCCAGCGATAGATGGATTGCTTCACATCGCCAACGACTAATCCCGCGTTTCCATCGGCAATACTATTGCTTACAAGCGGTTTAAAATTCTCCCATTGCAATGCAGAAGTATCTTGAAACTCATCGATCAAATAATGCTGATACTTAGTGCCCACTTTTTCATAGATAAACGGCGTGGGGTTGTCTCCGATTATCTCTCGTATCAGCGGTGGAGTATCTGCCAGCAATAGAATATCTTCCTCCCGCTTATATTCTTGAATTTTGGCCAGCAATTTCAAAATCACGCCGAATGAGTAGAAATCATTGAGAATGCTTTCGATACTCACTGCTATTGGGCCATTTTCTTCATGAAACTCCAGCATGGTATGGAGATGATTTAGCAGAAAATCATCTACCAATTGCTGAATGGTACTGGCCTTTCTTGATGTTTTCGTGTACCATTTATTTTCTTCTGCTGCACTAATTACACGAGGTCCAGCAGCGGCAAAATCACCCTCAGCCCATTTCACAAAATGGTTTGCTACTCCACTTTTACCAAAAGTGAAATCTCTAATTTCTAGCCCTGCCTTTTCTATGGCATTTAAAGCTTCCTTGCCTAGCCTTTCTACTTCCAAGAAGATGGCTTTTTTCTGTTTGGAAAGCTTCTTGCGAAATTCCCGAACACTCTCACCTCCCGCCAATCCTTCCAAGGTTTTCTTATGGTAGCCAAACTCCTCCTTATGGATTTCACCTGCCAAGGATCTTATTTCTTCCCTTACATCATATTTTTTCTCGTCTTCAATTCGCTCTTTCACAAAGTCCACCAGCCAGCTAGTGAGCTCCTTATCTTTACCCAAATCGAGCAAAAGCTTGTCAATGGCCGCTTCTATCACCTTATTGGAATCCAACTCCAATTCGAAATCTCCCTGCAAACCCAGCTCACGGGTAAATGCACGCAACACTTGCTGAAAAAAACTATCAATCGTTTTCACAGAAAAGCTAGAATACCCATGCAATATTTCGGACAAGGTCGCTCCTGCCCTCACCTTCAAATCGGTGGAATTAAGCGCTGTCTTTTCAATGATTACTTTTTCTAAAACCGCATCTTGCCCTTTGGCCAGTGTATCCAAAAACTCAATGATTCTGCCCTTCATTTCCTGCATGGCCTTGTTGGTGAAAGTCACCGCCAATATGGATTTGTAATAGTTTGGTTCCTTCAGCGCCAAGGCAATGTAATCTACCGCCAAGGTGTAGGTTTTACCAGAACCCGCAGAGGATTTGTAAATTTTGAAGGGAGCCATAAGAGAAAATTAAAAGCTTGATAAAAAGAAAAAAGCCATAGCCTACACTTGCAAGGCTATGGCTTTAAAATTTAAAAATCAGGGATTTCCGTTGATTAAATTACCAAAAAATATCGCATTGAAAAACAGCTTATTGGTGCCAAACCACGTTCCTCTAAAGTTTGGGTTATCTACAAATGAAATGATCTTCCCTCGGCCAAAACTACTTACTAATAGCGAGGCCGATCCTTTTACTTTTTCCAAATTGGCATCTGAAATATACCCACTCAAGAGTGGCGCATCAGTGTATTTCGCCACTGTGTTGAACGGGTTGCTTGATGGCTGTATGAAATTGCTATGATTGCGATACACCGGCAAATACCTTCTGGTGTAGCCATACGCTAATGGATGACTAATGTCCAAATCTGTGGCATACATGGAGCCGCCAACAGACTGCGAGCCCCTATACTCGCGCGATTCGGCATAGTCGATACGGCCTGGCATGGGTGCATTCGGACCTTCGACGCTCTCCAAACTACCAAAACCATTGGATGCTAACCAACTCACAGCCGTTCGCACTCCAATGATGTTTCCACCCTCGCGTACCCATTGTTTTAAGCGATTGGTGGTGGCTTCACCAAAATTGTAATTGCCAGAAACCAATATCAACGTATTGTAATTTTCCCAAGAGACCCTGCCGATCTGGTCAGAATCTACTTTGGTGATTGGCATGCCAAGCTTAGTATCCATCAAGTGCCACACCTCGCCAGCTTCAGTGGCTGAGGCTCCGCTTCCGATCACCATAAGTACTTTTGGCTTTTGTAGCGTCACTACGCTGCCACTGCCCAAATCGACGCCAGCAAGGCTATACCCTCCCGCCACCGAGTGGATGGGAATATTGGCTTCATCTGCAGCAAACTGCACAATTTCATGCAGCTGATCTATCGTCATATTTTGCACTTGTACCGGAATGCTAATGGACCCATAGCCAAACTCAAATTCTTCCTTATTCATTGTTTTTACCTTCAGTGGGTTGGTTGCCACTTGAGTAATTACCCCATAATCTTGCAAAATTCGCAAGGCCATTGGCGCATTATAATCTTTCCATTCAAACAAGTACGCGTAATGCGTTTTGGTCACTGGCACACGAGCGGGAGGTGTGTGTACATACGGACGATTGATGGCCAATGCAGCACCTTTCACTTCAGCATAAGGCATATTATACGAATTGGCCATGCTCCATGACGAAGCATCGTAGAAAATGCTATCGTAGAAAGTGGTGACATCCTCAAACACAGATCGAACCATGCGGTACTGCGTTTGGCTGGTGGGCACATAGTATCCTTCGCCTTGCTTAAACTGCTTACTATTAGCCGTATAATCTCTTTCGAGTTCGAAAATTTCAATTTGATGATCTTGCAATAATTTCAAAAAACGATGTGTTTTTCCCTTGTCATCCTTATCGCCAAACACATAGCCTTTAATGGGACTTGCATTTGCTTCCGTAATGGCGGATGCAAAAAAATCGGCCATGTGCTTATGGAAAAGCTCCTTGTTCTCTATAGTGCCTTGCACGGTAGCGAGCGCTGTTCGTAGCTGATTGCGAATCGTGAAAGCGAACGTTAAATCACCCGTACTGCTGGCCTGCACATGCCCACGCGAGCTTGCTTGCTCGAACACCAAACCCAATCCTCCATGAATATCTGGATAGGTAGACCCATAGCCAACGTAGCTATTGTCAAACTGCTCTTTGGTGAAATACAGCGAACCCATGTCATCCAACGCCTCCGCAAAATAATCGGCTAGTACTATATTCAGCACCTCATAATTGCTTCTAGGTACTACAGGATTTTCAGATCCTAAAGGCTTCGTCGGCTCAAAAAAGTAGGTGCTATTTGTTCCCATTTCATGGTAATCGGTCTGCACATTAGGTCTCCACTTATGAAAGAAGGCGACTCTGTTTTGGCTTTCGACATGCGCCAAAGGAAACCAATCACGGTTCAGGTCGAACCAATAATGGTTGGTTCTACCACCCGGCCAGGCTTCATTATGCTCCCTATCCACAGGATCGGCCACGGGAGGGAAACCCTTATGCATATTCGCCCAGTTTGCGTGGCGGTCGCGACCATCTGGATTGAAACTTGGATCGATCATAATCACTGCATCGTCCAAGTACGATAGCACAGTGGGGTCTTCATTGGCCACAAAATAATAGGCTTCAAGAATGGCTGCTTCTGCACCCGAAGACTCGTTTCCGTGCACATTATGCCCCAATAGAATAATGGATGGCATATTATCGAAATTGCTAGGCGCTTTATCAGGATTTGATAATTTCAGGTGACTCTGCCTGATTTCTTCCAAACGTGCATGGTTTGCTGGCGACGTGATGGTCAACACCACTTGCGGTCTTCTTTCGTTGGTATAGCCAATTATCTGAAAGGTAGCTTTATCTGACACACGCGCTAGCTCTTGAAAATAAGAAACGATGCGATCGTGGCGGGTATGCCATTCGCCCACCTCGTAGCCCAAAAAGGCTGCTGGAGAAGGAATTTGGGCATTCAATCGGGTTCCTTCAGGATAGAAATAAGCATTTTGAGCGTGCAATGGTAGCGGGAGGATAAAAACATAGCATGCTATCCATACAAAAGCAGAGGTAATTAATCTCTTCATATTTTTAGTGTTAAAGTTAGGATTAGATCAGCGAATAAGTTGGTAAGATATTGGGATGGAAGCAAGGATGAAAGAAGATTTTTGTGGGTGAATGAAATAATAAACCCGTAGCGAAGAAAATCCTACTGAAACAAGAGAAACAGGCCGCCATGATTCTGTTTCTCATCATTCCTACATCAAACCAAAAGGTGCGCATATCCCTTGGTATTGGACGCTAAAGCACAATAGAAATTTAATTATTATGTAAGTATGTTAAATTAAAATAAGAGGCGTAGAAAGAATTACGTTTACGTTTGCATACTATGGAGTAAAGATTTTGCAAAGTAAAAAACTTGCAGGTGCCAAATGAAGACAAGCGCTAAAAATATGGCATGTGGAGGTAAGAGATAATGAAAAGCAATGGATCAAAGAAGCCCTAGGGATCAAGCAGGATTTAGCAGATACTGAAAGCAGCACTCGAAAAATCAAGTAACGAGTAACCGTCCGTATGCTAAGGCATAGCTTTGCCACGCATTTGCTAGAAAATGGCACAGATTTACGCTATATACAAAGCTTGCTAGGACACGCTAGCGCCAAGACCACAGAGATTTACACACATGTAACCACCGAACCTTTGATCAAATTATATGTCCGTTGGACAAATTGGATATCTAGTTTGAATTAGGTATGTTTATAAGCAAACAATGAAAATAGACAAAAAGACAACAATAACTAAATGGGATATATACGCAACTGTTGTGCATATCCCTCCTATACGAGATATATATACAAGTATTGTGAATATAAACTAGTTATATGCCATTTTAATAGCGACTACAATGAATCAAGATTTCACTGACTTTTATACAAACTGGACTGAGAAAGCGAATGGAATTGTTGGAGACGACCTTTCAAATGTTTATGACAAGTACGTGACGTTATTTGTAATTTATAACAATTTGTATAATCAAATTCCGGACAAGCTAATTTCTGAAGGAATTGTGGTACCCAATAAAATTTATGACAACAAAGCAGCTACTGAAATGGTAGTTCAATATTTAGGAGCCAATGCTCTATTAACCGAATTAGCTTCAAATAATTTGGTAGTCGATATTGTTGCTATTATTAATCTTATCGATCAGGAGGATTTTCACATTAAAATAAATCATGGACAGTATGACCGTAACGAAGATTTGAAAATACTCTCGGATTTAAAATCAGTAAATGAACAGAAAAAAGCGATTGCTGTTCTCAAAGTTGTATACCATGTACGTTGTAATATATTTCATGGTAGTAAGGACTTTCGAGAACATCAAAGGCTAATAGTTGAACCATTAACTCGAATTCTATCAATTATTAATCCTTTTTTGTACAATAGACTAAACGCATAATTATGATAAATATTCCAACAATATTTATCTCCTACGCATGGGAAAGCGAAGAACTAAAAGCATGGGTAAAAGATTTGGCAACTCAACTACGAAGTAATGGAATTGATGCAAATCTCGACCAATGGGAAGTTTTGCCGGGAGACCAAATGCCTCATTTCATGGAAAAGTCGGTAAGAGAAAATGATTTTGTATTGATAATTTGTACACCAAAATACAAAGCGAAATCAGAAGAACGAATTGGAGGTGTTGGGTACGAGGGAGATATTATGACCGCAGAAGTTTTACAAAACTCAAATCATAGAAAATTTATTCCCATTTTAAAATCTGGAACAAAAGACACTTCCCTACCAACTTGGCTAAAAGGTAAATATTTTGTCGACCTTTCAAGCGAACATCATGTTACCAATAATTTTGACGACTTATTGACGACTTTATTAAACGCAAGAGAAACAGCACCTGCTTTAGGAAAAATACAACCAAAATACATTAAAGAAAATTATAAACAGCCCGAAATAATATCCGATGAAGATGTAGTAAAAATAAAAGGAATTTTAGTAGATGAAGTAACGCAACCACTAAATGACGGAACTAGAGGAAGTGCTTTATATAAAATTCCATTCGAATTGAACAAACAACCTAGTTACGATTGGATAGACTTATTTATCAATGCTTGGAATAGACCATCAAGGTTTACTTCTATGCACAGAACAGGAATTGCTTCAGTTTACGGCAATAGAATTATACTTAACGGAACAGACATTGAAGAAGTTGAAAGATATCACAAGGACACTTTAAAACTAGCAGTTGAGGTTGCAAATAATACACTTAAAGAAATAAAGGAAAAGCAGAAACTACGAGAAACACAAGAAAGACAGAAATTAGAAGAACGTAAAAGCAAACTTGGTGACATTAGCAAACGAATAAGTTTTGACGACTGAGAGAAAAACGGCATATAACAGGCGTTTGGCAAAAGTGGCGGTTCAGTGCTTCGCAGACACATTTGTGGTTAATCAAAATTTGGTTCTCCGCATCAACATTTGTGGTGAAAATCGCCACCTTCGCCAAGCGCCAAACCGTTGTGCTTCATGCAAGAAAAGCGAAAAAAGAAATGTTTGCCAATAAAGAAATAGAAAGCTAACCGCACAAAGCAGCAGCGTGCTAACGCACACATTGCTTTTTTGCCAACGCTAACAAATTTGAATAAAGACCTTTAAAAGATAATATGGCTAAGAAACTCACAAAAAAGCAAATTGAGCAATACGAGCACGATAAAGCTGAACGAACTAACATACCTCATGTTGGACTAGTAACACCTGCCAGTGATCCAGATACAGGTGCAAAAAAGAAATATGAATTCGATCCTCATCTTGACCCACAGCTACAATGGGCGGGAAAAACCGAACACACCAGTTTTGAAGTACCTACAGTAAGTCTTCATGTTCATGAACGTATTGACCCAAAAACCATTATCGAATCCGTAAAAAAGGAACATGATGATGGTGGGCAAATGAGCATGTTCTCTGAAAAGAAACC
>JBDNFI010000036.1:0-4531 GCA_041689935.1 Cyclobacteriaceae bacterium | reverse complement strand
TATTTTAGCTCCGTTAGTTGCTTGATAAGGTTTTCTTCTATTTGGTTTTCTTTACTCATTCAGATTTCAACTTTATAAAACTAGATCTAAAAAAACACCTAATCCATTTTTGGATTCTAAAAGATAAACTTAATTGATTTTAGTATATAATCTCATTTGCGATGGTGAATTTGACTTGACTTTTATTAAATATGATATTACGAAAGCCGATCTGTCGGCTTAGGTGAATTGACTATCTAGTATTTGAAATTCATCATTACACGTATTGGTCAATATTGAATAGAATAAACAGACCCTGAAATAGGCCTAACCAACCTTTTGACTACAAATTGCTAACATAACAAATATGGGTTTTCCGATTGCTTGCAGAATATTGTATTGACAATGGATTAGCTATTGGACGTATCAAAGCCAGTAAGCATGCTGATCGACTACCTCCCGCCATTCAGCCATATATTTTCTGTTTAGCTAGGTGAATTTTCGCAATAGATACAGCTAAAAAAAGCTCCAAAATTTGATTCCAAATCCCTTCAACCGTGATCTCCCAAACGAGCAAATCCTTCAAAAAAACCAAAAAAAATAGCGATTCTTTCGAATCGCTATCTCTGTATTTTTATGTTGACCCACTAGGGCTCGAACCTAGACTCTTCTGAACCAAAATCAGACGTGTTGCCAGTTACACTATGGGTCAATCAATTTCGCATCTGGCCTTTTGCCGTTTTGCGAGTACAAAAGTAGAATATAAATTCAATTTTGAAAATAGCTTTGTGAAAAATTTACGGTTTGGGAGAATTTTTTTGAAAGCTATTTTCAGTCTCTGCTTATCTCATTTTTGTTTCCACCCATTTTCTGGCTTCTACAAAGGCCGTCAACCAAGGGCTCATTTGGTCCTCATTGCGGTGAGCTGGATAATGCGCCCATTGCCAAGGGAAGATAGATCGCTCCAAGTGTGGCATCATCGCCAAATGGCGACCATCTGCTGAGCAAAGTGCCGCTGCATTGTAGGATGAGCCATTAGGGTTGCCCGGATACTCCTGATATGCGTATTTGGCAGCAATGGAATAGTCATCTTCGGCCATCGGTAATTGGAACTGACCTTCGCCATGAGCTACCCAAATACCTAGTCGGCTACCCACCAAAGCATGTAGCATGATAGATTTGCTCTCGGCTACTTCTACCGTTAGGAAGGCAGACTCAAATTTACCGCTTGCATTGTGCAGCATTTTTGGCTTTTTGCGATGATCTGGACACACCAAATCGAGTTCCACCATCAATTGGCATCCATTGCACACACCTAAGCTTAGCGTATCCTCCCGCTTGTAGAATGCATCTAGCGCTGCCTTAGCTTTCTCATTGTACAGAAATGCTCCCGCCCAACCTTTGGCCGAGCCAAGCACATCCGAATTGCTAAATCCGCCCACAAAAGCGATCATATTCACATCACTCAAATCTTCCCGCCCACTTATCAGATCAGTCATGTGGATATCCTTCACATCAAAGCCCGCTAAGTGTAGCGAATAAGCCATTTCACGATCGCCATTTACACCCTTTTCACGGATAATGGCTGCTTTAATTCCCGAGCGCTCTGCTCTTCGATGAGTGAGGCCGAGTGCCGTTAGCTTGCCTCCAAAATTGCTTGGAAACTGGAAGGATAATCCTTGTTTTTGGAAGTTCTCAAAACGCTGCTTGGCCAATTTCGGCTTTGTTTGATGGGTATCGAACAAGTAAGAAGTTTCGAACCAAACCTCCCGCATTTCTGCGATATTTAGATGAATAAATTTCTCATCCTTCTTGAAAATCAACTCTTTACTGGAAGTAGGATATCCAAGGAACTGATGCTTCACACCAAACCTGCTCAATATTTTAGACACTTCCTTTACATTTTTTACCTGAACTACCACACCTGGATTTTCTGCATAGAGCAATTTGCATAAATCAGCCTCTGAATGTGCACTCAAATCTATTGTAAGACCTACCGAATCTTGCGCAAAGCACATTTCGAGTAGTGTGGTGATCAAACCTCCCGCGCTTATATCGTGGGCTGCGGTGATATACTCATCTCGAATAAGGGCTTGGGTAGCATGGAATGCTTTAGCAAAATATTCAGCACTTGAAATATCTGGCGTTTGGGCTCCTACCTTGCTCAAGATTTGGGCAAATGAACTCCCTCCTAAGGCCAATTCGGTATTGGAGAAATCAATCCACATTACTGGCTCATCCATTTCATCGCGCAGTACTGGCCCAACCGCTTTGGACATATCTGGCACCTCTGCAACGGTGGAAATAATAACCGTGCCAGGCGAAAGCACTTTGCGTCCATCAGGATATTTTTGGCTCATCGAGAGGGAATCTTTGCCCGTTGGCACATTCAATCCCAATTGGGTAGAAAAGGCACTAATTGCCTCCACAGCTGCATATAATCGGGCATTTTCACCCGGATTTTTTGCAGGCCACATCCAATTTGCACTAAGGGAAACTCCTTTTAAACCCTCTGCAACAGGTGCGCCTACCATATTCGTCAAAGCCTCGGCAATGGCCAATCGGCTACCGGCGGCAGGATCGACCAATGCTGCAACAGGTGCATGGCCGATGGACGTAACTTCACCTATTTTGCCCTCGTAGTCGAGTGCCATCATTCCGTAATCGTTGAGCGGCAATTGAAGTGGACCCACTGTTTGCTGTGCCGCTACTCGTCCGGTTACGCTGCGATCTACTTTATTGGTAAGCCAATCTTTACACGCAACGGCTTCTATTTGCAATACCCGCTTGAGGTATTTTTCGGGAGCATTTGCATCATAGTCTAAGGCTTGCTGTAGATTGGGCACAGTGGTATCTTCCAGAATGGTTACCGGAGATGACCCAAAGAAATGCGCCAATTCCAAATCAATAGGCGAATGCTCGCCCTCGGGATCTAGCACTCTGAAATAATGATCGTCATGAATTTCGCCAACGATATATAGCGGAGCTCTTTCTCTTTCAGTAATTTTTTCGAGTAGGTGCAGGTCTTTTTTCTTTATCACCAATCCCATTCGCTCCTGCGATTCGTTGCCGATAATTTCTTTTGCAGATAAGGTAGGATCACCCACAGGCAATTTGCGTAGGTCAATTGTTCCACCGCTATGCTCTACTAGTTCGCTTAGGCAATTGAGGTGCCCACCTGCGCCATGATCGTGGATGGAGACTATTGGGTTTTCAGGCATTTCGGCAAGTGCGCGTATGGCATTGTACACTCTCTTTTGCATTTCAGGATTGGAACGCTGAATGGCATTGAGCTCAATAGACTTGCTAAATTCACCAGTAGCTACTGATGAAACGGCTCCTCCGCCCATACCAATTCGGTAATTATCGCCACCCATCACGATAATCAAATCGCCTTTGGATGGAACGTCTTTTAAACTTTGGTTTTTCACGGCAAAGCCTAAACCGCCTGCTTGCATGATCACCTTATCGAACCCAGCGATTATATTATCATGCTCATTTTCGAAGGTGAGTACGCTCCCACAAATAAGCGGTTGGCCAAATTTATTTCCAAAATCACTTGCACCATTTGATGCCTTTATGAGAATATCCAGTGGAGTTTGATAAAGCCAATTTCTTTCAGGAACGGCTTCTTCATGGAGGCGACCTTTTTCTAAACGTGGATAGGACGTCATATAAACGGCAGTACCAGCTAAAGGAAAACTACCTCTACCCCCTGCCATTCTATCTCGAATCTCACCGCCACTGCCCGTAGCAGCCCCATTGAATGGCTCTACGGTTGTTGGGAAATTATGTGTTTCAGCTTTAAGAGAAAGCACCGTTTGGATTGGGCGGGAGGAAAAATAATCTGCTTTGTCCTGCGTATCTGGTGCAAATTGCATCACCTCGGGTCCGTCTACAAAGGCCACATTATCTTTATAAGCAGATACTATGCGATTGGGATTTTCTTTGGATGTTTTCTTGATCAGTTGGAAAAGAGTACTTGGTTTTTCCTTGCCATCAATAATAAAAGTGCCATTGAAAATCTTATGACGGCAGTGCTCGGAGTTTACTTGCGAAAAGCCAAAAACTTCGCTATCTGTCAATTTACGGTTTAGCTGATGGCTTATATCATTCAAATAATCAATTTCTTCTGGATTAAGTGCGAGTCCCTCCTGCTGATTGTAGGCCGCTATATCGTTGATAAACAACACTGATTCTGGTTGCTTTTCCATGGTGAAAATTGCCTGATCGAGACCATCGTATTGGTGCTGCAACATGGGATCAAATGCGCTTCCCTTTTCTGCCAGGGAAAATTCCTCCATACGGATAATCCCTTGCAAACCCATATTTTGGGTGATTTCTACGGCATTTGTACTCCAAGGTGTTACCATTTCTCTACGTGGCCCTATATAGATTCCTGCAAGCTCTCGTTCATTTCGTAGGGCGGCATTACCCAAAAGCCAGCTAAGTTTTTGTATATCATTCGAGGCAAATACTTGCTGACTAGAAATGGCAAATATTCGATTTTTGGAAGCTTCAAAAAAGAGGATCATCAGGCGGGATTTTGTTT
>JBDNFI010000035.1:0-3962 GCA_041689935.1 Cyclobacteriaceae bacterium | reverse complement strand
CCGCAAAAATTACTTGAAAGAGGATATTCCATCACCATGGTGGATGGGAAGAATATCAACGAAATAAAAAACTTGAAGAAAGGCTCAAAATTGACGACTCTAACAAAAAATCGAACTTTTGAGAGTACTTTAGATTTAGAAAAAGAGCGGGAGGATGTATAGATTAATCCTCCCGCAGTTTTATACTAGCAATAGTACTTGGCCCTAAAAAAGCCTAATTGCCATTCAAAAATAGACCAAAAGATGAAGAAAATAAAGGATAGAAATTACCAAGAAGCAATGGACAGAATTGAGGAAATAGTCCTCAACCTGGAAAGCGAAGAAATAGAAATGGATGAGCTTTCTATCCAAGTCAAGGAGGCAATTGAGCTTATTCAATTTTGCAAACTTAAACTGAAAAGCACTTCAGAAGAACTAACCGAAGCCTTAAAAAAGCTAGAAGAAGCGTAATATGGAAGCTAAGCTTGCGGCAGAAAGGATTGAGAAACTCAAAAAAGAGATCGACTATCATAATGATCTTTACTATCAAAAAAGCACACCTGAAATCAGCGATTATCAATTCGATCTTTTGCTTAAAGAACTCATTGAGCTAGAAAAGCAATTTCCTCAATGGCTAAGTCCTGACTCTCCATCGCAACGTGTAGGTGGCACCATCACCAAAGATTTTGAAAGCGTAACCCATAAGCGAAGGATGTTTTCTCTGGACAACACCTACTCTTCAGAAGATCTAATTGATTTTAACTTGCGTGTTCAAAAAGGACTTGGAACTACTGATTATCAATACTTTTGCGAGCAAAAATTCGATGGTGTCGCCCTTAGTCTTATTTACAAAAATGGACTACTAGAGATGGCAGTTACCCGTGGAGATGGAACAAGTGGCGATAATATTACGGCTAATGCAAAGACCATTCGGAGTGTCCCATTGAAAATAAAAACGGCGGATTTTCCAGATGAATTTGAAGTTCGTGGCGAGGTAGTGATGCCTATTTCAGTTTTTGAGAGTATAAATAAAGCTAGAGAAAAAGCCCAAGAAGCAACGTTGGCAAACCCTCGAAATGCAACCTCTGGAACACTCAAAATGCAAGACTCAGCCGTTGTGGCTAAGCGTAAACTCGTGTTTCATGCCTATTCATTCCTTGCCGATAATGGCAGAGTCGAAAGCCATTCCAAAGGAATTGAGAATTTAGAGAAAATGGGCTTTTATATCTCTCCAACATATAAGAAATGTGATGCTGTAGAAGAGGTTTTGGATTATATATCCCTTTGGGAGAAAAAACGAAAAACCCTTGATGTAGAAACAGATGGCTGTGTCATCAAAATAAATAGCGTGGCGCAACAAGAGGAATTAGGCTTCACCGCCAAGAGCCCTAGATGGGCAATAGCGTATAAGTACAAAGCCGAAACCCTGAGCACACAATTGCTCAACGTAAGCTATCAAGTGGGGCGCACAGGAGCAGTGACCCCTGTAGCCAATCTGAAACCTGTACATCTAGCTGGCACCACCGTGAAGCGTGCTTCCTTACACAATGCCAATGAGATGGAACGGTTGGAATTAAGGGTAGGCGATACAGTATTTGTAGAAAAGGGCGGGGAAATAATTCCTAAAATAACTGGAGTTGATTTATCCAAGAGAAAAACAGATGCGAAAGCAATTGAATTCTTAAGCCATTGCCCTGATTGTGGAACGGCTCTGCTGAGGAAAGAAGGAGAAGTTGTTCATTATTGTCCGAATGAGAAAGCATGTCCGCCTCAATTACAAGGCGGGTTTGAGCATTTTATCCATCGGAATGCGCTCAATATCGAATCTCTGGGGCCGGAAACCATCAAAGGATTAATTGATAATGACAAAATCAGGACGTATGCGGATCTATTTTCGCTCGCCTTCGAAGAGCTAAATGGTTTAGCATTCAAAATGTATTCTGATAAAAAAGGAGAATTTACCTCCCGCCGTTTGCAGGAAAAATCAGCACAAAACATTATAGAATCCATCAAGAATTCCAAAGCTACCCCTTTTGCAAGGGTGCTATTTGGATTAGGGATTCGTCATGTAGGCAAAACGGTTGCTGAGAAATTAACAGCATATTTCTCCGATATAGATTCTATAGCAAAAGCAACCTTTGAGGAAATCGAAGCTGTGCCAGATATAGGTGGCAAAATAGCCGAAAGCATCATTCAATACTTTTCTGAAGAAGAAAATATCACCTTAATTGAATCTTTGAAAAATGCGGGATTGAAATTGAAGATTGACCCAAGCGAATCAACTCAAATGACGAGTCAATTATTGGATGGAAATAGCTTTGTGATTTCAGGAGTTTTCCAAAACCTAAGTCGGGATGAATTGAAAGGCTTAATTGAAGCCAATGGCGGAAAAGTTTTGTCCTCTATTTCGAGCAAATTAAACTACCTGATTGCTGGAGAAAATATGGGGCCAGCTAAAAGAGAAAAAGCGGAAACGTTGGGTATTCCAATTATAATAGAGGATGATTTTATAAAAATGATTAGCAAATAGGCTATGCGCAAAGCGGTTATAAATTTCAAAAACAGAGCTTTACTTAAAAAGGAAAAAGACAGACAAAACCAAGGGTATAGAAATGCCAGAATGGTCGGCATTCTTTTTATTGGTGGAAATCCTGAAAAAGATGCGGCAGTTATTTCACTAAAAGAAGCTCTAGAAGCTGATGGGAAGGAAGTAAAGTTATTGCAATTTGAAAAAAGGGATACTCCTCAAAAGACCTCCTTTCCTTCCTTCAACGATAAATCCTTTAGCTTGCTTGGTCAAGTAAATAGTCTTGATGTAAAAGAGTTTTGTTCGGAAAAATTTTCATACTTATTTCATCTTGATATTGCTAGTAATCCCTACACCAATTTTGTGTTGGCAAATTGCGAAGCTGAATGCCGTGTGGGAATTCATTCGCTTGGGAATGAGGCTTATTATGACTTTATGATTAAGGAGGAAAAAAATCTGGATCAGCAAGAGTTATTCAAAAAAATGTTGGAGTACACTAAAATATTAGCGTGAGATGAAGTCCTTATTTGGTGTAGGCGTAGCCTTGGTTACGCCGTTTAACAAAGATTATAGTATTGATTTCGACGGTCTTAAAAAACTCGTTGAATATAGCATAGCGGGAGGAGTAGATTATCTGGTTGTACAGGGTACCACTGGTGAATCTCCAAGTACTTCCGCTGCTGAGAAAAAGGATATTTTAGGTAGCGTTTTATCGATCAACAATGGCCGACTACCTATTGTATTTGGCATTGGAGGAAATAATACCGATGAAATTCTGAAGGCATTCGACTTTTTTGACTTGAGTAAAGTAGATGCCATTTTGAGTGTAAGTCCTTACTACAATAAGCCTACGCAAGAAGGAATATACCAGCACTATAGAATGATTGCTGCAGCCTCTCCTGTGCCAGTAATTCTGTACAATGTCCCTGGCAGAACAGCTTCAAATATTAGTGCCGAAACAACTCTTAGACTAGCTCAGATAGAGAATATAATCGCCATTAAAGAGGCTTCAGGAAATATAGAGCAATGCATGCAAGTGGCTTGTAATAAGCCCAATGATTTTTTGCTTATTTCAGGAGATGATTTATTGACTCCGGCTATTTTTGCTATTGGTGGAAGTGGAGTAATTTCTGTTTTAGCGAATGGTTTCCCGTCCATTTTCAAAGAAATGTGCCATGCAGGATTGGCGGGTGATTTTATAAGTTGCAGCAAGCAAGCATTTAAGCTTTTAGATATCAATCCGCACATGTATAGTGAGAGTAATCCAGTAGGTCTAAAGCATGTTCTCAAAATATTAGGAATTTGCGATCATCACGTAAGGCTTCCATTGCTTCCTCCATCACAATCTTTACAGGAAAAGATACGAGAAATCATAAACCAGATGGACTAGTTTAAAATCACGACGGGCTACAAATAGAAAAAAGGCGAATGGGTTAACCAATCGCCTTTTTTCATT
>JBDNFI010000034.1:0-44856 GCA_041689935.1 Cyclobacteriaceae bacterium | reverse complement strand
TTCTAAATCTAAAGTACTCTCAAAAGTTCGATTTTTTGTTAGAGTCGTCAATTTTGAGCCTTTCTTCAAGTTTTTTATTTCGTTGATATTCTTCCCATCCACCATGGTGATGGAATATCCTCTTTCAAGTAATTTTTGCGGATCCATGCCATTTACCTTTTGTGCTAATAGTTCTAAATGCTGCAATCGAGCTTTTAGTGTAGCATTGGTATTTCTCGAAATTCGCTTTTTAAGCTCAAGCTGCACTCGATCTTGTTCTCTTAAATAGCTCTTTGTATAGCTTTTTAGTTTTTCAGATAATATCGCAATGGATTGTCCATCCCTCTGCAATCTGCGGATCACACTTCTCTCAAGAATATTGGCCTGTTGCATTATTCGGAAGTTTTCATCCTTCAATTTTGCAGTTACTTTATCAGCCATTATTTTGGCTTGGTAAAGTAAATTCTCTTCAAAATCGACTAATCCGCTAATGAGAAATTCTGCAAGAGCGGTGGGTGTTTTCACCTTGGTATGGGCTACTAGGTCTGCAATAGTTTCGTCTCGCTCGTGCCCAATACCCGTGATTACGGGAAGTGGAAATTGGGCAATATGTGAGACCAAATCATAATTATCGAAGCAATCTAAATCCAACTGTGAGCCGCCACCTCTGAGAATGGCTACGAGATCGAAACTGTCTAGCTTGTCCGCAATTTGGTGCAGGGCTTCAATGATTTGCAAGGGTGCTTGCTCGCCCTGCATAGCTGCTTGAAATAAGCTGATATCGAATTTATATCCATATTGATTTGCAGATATTTGATCCATAAAATCGCCAAATCCAGCGGCTGTGCTACTACTAATCACGGCGATTTTTTGAGCAACCAATGGCAATGTTAGCTCTCGGTTCATATCGAAAATGCCATCCTGCTTAAGCTGTTGGATAATCTGCTGTTTTCGCCTTGCTCGTTCGCCAAGCGTATAGTTGGGATCTACATCTTTGATCGTGAGGCTCATGCCAAATACAGGATGATAGGTAATAGCGGCCTGACAAAGTATTTCCATGCCCGATTTCAATGGTTGACCTGTAATAGATTCGAACCAACCACTTATTGCGCGGTAGTTATACGCCCAGATATTTCCTCTCATTCGGGAGATTATTTCATCTTCTACTTTTTCAATCAATTCCAAATAACAATGACCTTTCCCTGCCACCCGCATTTCACCAATTTCAGCGACTAGCCAATAGGTGGGTTGTAGGTTTGCGTCAAGGGTTTCTTTTATTAAATGGTTTAATTCAGATAGTCTGAGATGCTTCATTCCAAGCAATTTTTTTAAGAAGATTTCAATATGCTAATTTACGGTTTAAATGAAAAAACCACCTAAAAGGTGGTTTTTAAATTGTGTCTTTCTGCATTAGTTATTCGTGGGTTTTCGTCGTCTATCATCTCCATCATTTTCTCCACGTAATTCTTTCATCAAATAATTTCTCAAAAATGATTCATCTATGGTGAGGAGCTTAAGAATTTGAATGTTGCTTATGATTTCCTGAAACTTAGCTGCATACTCTTTTTCCACGGCCAAATCTTCTACTCTAGCTTTTATGTGGATATCAAGGATCTGAGCGGCTTGCGCTTCGGTCAATTCATTTTCGCCTCTTTTGGTCATGTTATACCCTTCGCGTCGCGCCTTGGTTCTGGCTTCAAACTTTTTCTTTTCGTACTCATTGTACAATGGCCAAAACTCTTTGGCTTGGCTAGAAGTAAGGGTTAGTCTATTGGTGATATAAGCAATTTTAGCACTTTCTAGTTTTTCCCGATCTTCTTGTTTCATCGAAGATCTATACTGCTGAGCAAATGAAGTCAATGACATCATTGTTATCAGTAGAAATGTGAAAATCAGTGTTTTTTTCATTTTCTTTTCATTTAAAATAGGATTAAAAATCCCAGTTAGGATCGAAGTCATCATACTTTTCACTAGAAATGTATCCAATTTCATCTACAATCATTTGATCCAAAATGCTTGTAGACAATTCTTGATTATTGAAAAATTCATCAACGGAGATATTGCTTGTCATAATTGTCCAATACAATTGATCATCGTATTGGTCAAAATTTGTTGTGTCGTTCGTTGAAGTAAATGGTTTAAACCAAAGGGTGGCGACTAACACAATTGCTAGGACGCTAGTAGCCCAAGATAGAGCGGGTGAAAAAATAAAGGATGGCTTTGGTTTAGCAGCTACAATTATTTTATCGTTTATACGCATGGGTAAATCATCAAAATAACCCTCGGGAACTTCAAATGAAATCCTTTTGAGTTTCTCGTTTTCTAAGTGATTGTTCTCCATTTTGCTTTTCTCCTTAAAATATGTTGTTAGGATTGAATTTCTGATAAATGGTTTAATAGTGCTTTAAAATTTCTTCAATTTTTTTTGCAGCATGGTGGTAACTTGCTTTTAATGCACCCACACTGGTGCCAGTAACCACCGACATTTCCTCATAAGGCAGCTCATCATAATAGCGCATTTGAAATACAGAACGTTGCTTTGTGGGTAAAGTAAGCAAGGCTTTCATAAATCTTTCTTGTATTTCATCACCACCCAATTCCGAGCTTAGGTTTGCAGGAATTTTACTCGCTAATTCCGCACTCACATCATTGATTGGGAGAAAATACTTCCGCTTTTTCTTCTGAAGGAATGTGAGGGTTTCGTTGGTTGCAACTCTATAAATCCAAGTGTAGAGCTTCGAGTCTTCTCGGAAATGATCCAGATTTGCCCAAACTTTCACAAATACATCTTGCACCAAATCATCCGTATCATTATGGTCAATCACCATTCGGCGAATTAGCCAATAGATTTTTTGCTGGTACTTGCGCACCAATAGATTAAAACCGTAATGTCTAGTTTCGGGATCCTTGAATTTTAATAAGATTTCCTTGTCTTCCAAAATGAGGGATTATGCAGTTAAGATAAGTTTCCATTTGGAAGGTTTAATATAAGAATTAAAGTTCTTTAAAATAATCCAATAAGCTATAGTTTTTGCCTTTGGGCCTCACTACCATTAAAGGGATTTGATTATCCACTTGAATCAGTCTTTCGGCCATGCTTCCTAGGAAAATAGCCGCTGTCGCGGTGTTTCCTTTTGCCCCAATCACGATTAAGTCTGCTTCTATATTCAAGGCTTTTTCATAAATATCTTCTACGGGATCGTCATTTTCATCAAGGGTATATTCCGGTTTGATTATCAGATTTTTGAAATCTATATTTTTAACAAAGTTGACATAGGATTTCTCCGCATGTTTTTTCATCACATCGGCAAACTCTTCATAGTTTTTGCCAGTGTAATGATAGCCAGCCGGTACAGAAAACACATTTTGCACCGTAATTTCTATCTTCGGATCATATTTTTCGGCAATCATAATTGCTTCTTCCAGAGCGATGGTGGAATAATCAGAGAAGTCGCTAGGTACAAGAATTTTCTTTAGTTTAAATTGAGCGATTTCAGGTAAAATAAGCAATGAACATTCTGCTCTTCTGGCGATTCTTTGCACGGCGACTCCCGATCCTTTCAATGTCGATTTGTTTCCGACTACAATAAGATCAGCTTCGATTTCTGCGCTAAGTTTAAGTATTTTCTTAGAAGTATTTCCTTGCCTTACTTCAAAATGGATGTTGCAATCAAGATCTTTAAAAAAATATTTTTCGACCGTTTCGGTTATTGTTTTGGTTCGCTCATTGATTGCATTGTCTTTTAGATCTGGAAACTCAGCCAACACCTCATCAGGAAGATTGAAATTGCGAATTACATTAAGAAAATAGATATCACTGCTTTGGTTAAATTGGGCTATTTTGGATGTGAATTCAATTAATGATTTATCAAGATCTGATAAATCAAGCGCGACAATTATTTTCTTGTATTGATACATATTTTCTTTTTTGTAAAATTATGAACTTGGAGGAAATTTAAGATAAGGAACGGAAAAATTAACTTATTTCCATCAATTTATCTACGAGCAGCTCAATTTGTTCCTTTGAGTGGGCAGGAAAGTTTGCGATTCGAATATGCTTGTTTTTAAAATGGCTATATCCAGCACCTAAAACATACCCGAATGCTTCCAATTTCTGTATGTACTCAGCACTTCGGTCATTGGTATCCGCTACGATTACTGTTTTGGATCTTATGTCTGGGTTCTTCACAAAGTGAGATAAAACTGGGTGCTGCTCGAGACAATGATTCAATACAGCGGCTTTATAATTAGTTTCCTGTCTTATGGTTTCGATACCACGCACATTCATGTCTTTGAGCACATTTGCTAAGAGATAAATTCCTAAAACATTTGGAGTCTCGCTCGTTTGCTTTTTGAGGGCTTTTTCTATCATTTCAGGCAAAGCATGGTATGTGCCAATGGAGTGGCCTTTCGCCAACAACTGTTCTGACTTTTCGATGCAGCGCTCATTTACCAGCCATACGCCAAGCCCAGCGGGCATACCCATCCCTTTTTGGACTGAAAAGTAAACTGAATCTATTTTGCTGTAGTCGAATTGAGGGTAGGGCATAGATGAGACAGCATCTACAACGATAAGCGAATTGGGATACAGTGCCCGTACTTTGGCGATTTCATCCTCCCGCATTATTACACCCGTGCTCGTTTCATTGTGGGTCAGCGCAATCATTTCCACGCCTTCTAAATCCGGAAACTGATCTACAAATATTCCCTCCCCGGGAGCCACTTGATATTTGATCGTTTCTTTCCCTAGCTTCTCCGAAAAAGAAGAAAATCGACTAGAGAATTCACCATTTACCGCATGAAAAGTTTTTTTCTCTACACAATTCTGAATCAATCTTTCCCAAATTTCAGTTGCGGATGAAGTGAATAGTACATGCCAATTGCTCGGCAAATCGAGCATTCCGCGCAATTCATTTTCGGCAAGTGAATAAATGTCGGTAAATAAACTACTCCGATGGGAGATAGAAGGAATCTGCAATTTCATGGCAGTTCGCAAATGGTCTCCTACCGTGAAGTACAGTTCAGAAGGGCCTGGTGTTAAATATATTTTATTCATTTTCATGTGGTTCGAGTATCAATTCAGCCGAATTGTTGCGGGTATGATTACGGTAATGTTTGAGCGCAACAAAAAAGAAAAAGGCCATTGCAATTAAAAGCAAAATGGCGCAAACGATAAACATATTCGCAATGCTATATAGCGACACAATATAGCCTAGCAACACTGAACCTCCACCAATTCCTAAATCAATGGCAGAAAAGAAGGTGGAATTGGCCACGCCGCGTCTGTGGATGGGCACGAGGTTGATGATCATGGTTTGGATAGTAGGTATTTACGCCATTTCCCAATCCCATAAGTAATGCTGAAAATAAAAATACCTTAGGTTCGGTGCTATATGCGAGCAAAACTAATCCGATACTATTTGACATAAAGGACGGGAACATTAATAAAGCTGGGCCTCTCTTATCCATTATTTTACCGGCAATGGGTCGGAATATAGCAACGCCAATGGAATAGAATAAGAAAAATAAACTACCATATTCAATGGCCCGATCTTGATAAAATAATGCTACAAATGAAATGATACCACCATAAGAAATTGCGGCAAACATCATGACTAGCGAAAGTGGGACCACCTTCTTTTCATAAAAGTCACTCCAGCCAATTTTATGCTTTTGGCGGGAGGATAATTTGGGCACTTTCACCTTCAGCGCAATGAGCATGGCTAGAAAGCTTACTGCAAAGGCTGCAATAAACAATTCCTTAAAATTATCTAGCTCCATTATGCTCAAGCCAATTAATGGCCCAAGGGCAATGGATAGAGTAATTGATAGTCCAAAATAGCCAATCCCTTCACCACGCTTTTCCTCTGGCACCAAATCCGCAGCAATGGTACTGCCACCTGTGGTGATAACGCCCCAAGTAAGTCCATGGGCAAATCGTAGGATCAGCAATAGTGTGAAAGTGCTCGCGAAAATATAGCCTCCCATAGCAACCGTATATAGCACCAAGGCGATTATATACACAGGCTTTCGTCCAAATACATCTAGTGCGTAGCCGGCAGCGGGCCGAATAAGTAGCGCTGATAATGAATACACTCCGATAATTAAACCAACCTTGCTGGTATCCTCTCCCAAGCCTTTGGTGACGAATACAGGTAGGGTAGGCAGCAAAAAGTAAAATGCCATAGACATCGCCAAGTAAGAGAACCAATGCAGGATGAAATCTTGAGTAAAAACTCTGGGTTTTAAAGAGGGCATTTTTATGCTTTCGTGATAAGGATTGGCAAAGGAAAAATTTCTTTGTGGCTTAACAAAATGAGTGTCAGTAATTTTAAAATTTATTGAAAATTATTGAACACAAAGTCTTTTATAAACCGTTTATATCTTCGTAAGTTTGACTTAGTACTCAGTTTAGAATGAAGAAAATTTCTTCGGTTTCTTCTATCGCGTTTAAACCTAACATTTAAACAAATACCGGGTGAGCTTTTTTTCAAAACCAGGCCTCATCTGCTTATGGCAGACTTCTCCGGAAGATAACAGTGGAAGGTTGCGAATATGAGGCAGCCCAAATCCTGTCAACTCGGGGTTTTTACGAAATGAAGATTCCGAAGATCTTATAAAAGGCTCTCGATTATTCGGGAGCCTTTTTGCGTTTTTGTTAGTACAGGATCCTAAACCGAATGGTATTCTCAATTCCTTTTAGTTCGGCGATTACCTGTTCTCCATAAGCCTTATCTATATCCGTAATCACATAGCCGATTTGCTCATTGGTTTTGAGGTATTGGCCTACTATGTTGATGTGGTGGGTGGCGAGCACTTGATTAATCTTGGCTAAGATACCAGGCATATTATGGTGAATGTGGATAAGCCTATGCGCATTCTCTAATTTTGGAAGCGTCAAATTAGGGAAATTTACGCTGTTATTTGTGCTTCCGGTGTTTATATAGTCGATAAGCTTACCGGGTACGAAGCGAGCAATATTGTATTGGGCTTCCTCCGTGGAGCCACCTATATGAGGCGTGAGGATTACATTTGGAAGGCCCCTCAACTCGGAAGTAAACGCTTCTTTATTGCTTTTGGGTTCTTCTGGAAATACATCTACCGCAGCACCGATCACTTTGCCTTTCAGGATGTTTTCTTTCAATGCCTGAATATCTACCACATGCCCACGGCTGAGGTTTACGAATATTACCTCCCGCTTCATCGCATCAAATTCACGATGACTGATGAGATTATAATTTGAGGCATTGCCATCTACATGAAGCGAAACAATATCTGCAATTTGAAGTAATTCTTCCAAGCTATCGCATTTGGCGGCATTGCCAAGTGCGAGTTTTTCATCTACATCATAATAAAAAACCTTCATGCCCATAACTTCGGCTAATACGCTCAATTGCGCACCAATATTTCCATAGCCGACTATGCCCAGGGATTTACCTCGCACTTCGAAGCTTCCTGAGGCTGATTTATCCCATTTGCCTACATGCATTCCTGTGGATTTGTCCACCACATTCCGCATAAGCATGATGATTTCGGCTATGGCCAGTTCTACCACGGAGCGAGTATTGCTGTAGGGCGCATTAAAAACCACAACACCTTTTATGGAGCATTCCTTCAAAGCAATTTGATTGGTGCCAATGCAAAATGCACCAACGGCAATTAGTCTATTTGCATGCTGCAATACCTTTGAGGTAAGCTGTGTTTTGGAACGGATTCCAAGGATGGATACATTTTTAATTCTTTCACACAGCTCATCTTCTTCCAATCCGCCAGCGTAGGTTTCTACATTATAGCCTTCCTTTTTCAGCATTGCGAAGCCAGCCGGATGGATGTTTTCGAGCAACAATACATTGATTCGATTTTTGGGATAAGATATGGCGCCTTGTAACTTATTCATGTACAGAAATTCGTCAAAACTTGGTGTGATGTGATCGGCGTTTTTGAGGACAGAATCACGTTCTACATTTTCGGTAAAGGCATAGAATTTATCCGCCAGCCCTGCTTCTTTGATTTCATAGTCGGTATAGCCATCTCCGATTACATTTACGTCTCCTTTCAGATTTAGGCTTTTGAGCAAGGCTACTTTGCCTCCATTTGCCGACAGCTTGTTTTGCTTGTCGTAACCAATAATGTTTTCCTGCTCGTCATACTCGAATGAATTGGCAAAAACATGCTCGTTTTGGATGCCATATTCCTTCACAATAGGAGCAATGAAATCCGTGAAGCCATTGGAAACGATGTATATGTTGCTTGCATTTTTCACAAGGAATTCCTTATTGCGGTGAATGGATACCGAAACCTGATCTTTTAGCGCATTTATCAGTTGAGTAATATGAGATTTTTTCGCTTCGAGTAATTTAATACGCAACTCCAAACTCTCCCTAAAGGATAAGGAACCATCCATGCCGCCGTTGGTGATTTCTTTAATTTTTCGAATCTTTTCCTCTCTTTGAGGATGATCTTTCAGCGAAATTTCTGCGAGCAAATCAAAGGCTTCTACTTTGGTAAAGGTGCTGTCGAAATCGATTACATAGTATTTTTCCATATCGCATAAATGCTAAGAGCACTCAATTTTCGGGACAATTGGGTTCTTAAGCAAACAAATTTAATAGAGCTGACGAAGGTTTATTGGGAAGTTGGAATCTATGAGCATAGATTACGATTTTGTTAAAAGGAGTGCATTTTTTATCGTATATTTGCCAAAATTTTAAAACATGAAAAATCTAATCCTAATTTTCACTTTTTTATCTTTAATAGTTTCTTGTGAGCCATCTAGCCCCACGGTAGAAACTGCCGCTGAAGTAAATACCATTAATGATAACTTGGCCTTCTTTGGCGAATTGATTACTCCTGATGGAGCCCAAGATGTAAATAGTCTCTTGGCAAGTGTGAGTAATGACGAAGAAATTACGGCTAAAGTGACTGGTACGATTACAGAAATATGCCAATCCAAAGGCTGCTGGATGACCCTACAACTAGAAAACGGCGAAACCATGCGAGTTACATTCAAAGATTATGGTTTTTTTGTGCCCAAAGATGCTGCTGGCAAAACAGTGATCATGGATGGTATTGCAAAGCTAGATGTAACTGATGTAGAAACATTGCGCCATTATGCTGAAGATGCAGGTAAAACTCAAGATGAAATTGATGCAATCAGTGCCGATAAAAAAGGACTAAGCTTTGAAGCTTCTGGTGTAATTATCAAATAATGAAGAAATTAATTTTCGGTCTTTCTTTGCTCACCTTTTTATCTGTCGTGTTCATTTCTTGCGAGCAAGAGAAAACGTGGCGGGAGGAAAACTCAGATGAACTTGCTAGACTTTACCCAAATGAATCGAGTGAGCTGGCTTGGGTGATGCGGGAAATATCTGCAAAAACCGAACTGGTAAAGAGCCAAGTGGAGAATGGCGAAGAAATTGAGAATATCATTGATGTATTTAAGCAAGTGCATGATGCGCAGGCGACAAAACCAGAAGTGAAAACAGAAGCATTTGCCAATATGTCCAGCAGTTTTGTTGATTCATTCGATCAATTATTGCAAAGTCAAGAAGGAGACAGAATCAAAGCCTACAATATCATGATTCAGAACTGTGTAATATGCCATACCACATACTGCCCAGGGCCACTCGTTAAGATTGAAAAATTGAAAATTGATCAAAGAATAAAAAAACATATTTGAACCGGAATTTGGCTTAGGTCAGATTCCGGTTTTTTCTTTGCAGCTACACTTTTTCCGGTTCGAATTGCCTAGGAGCTTTTCGTTTGAGGTAGCTCAGAATCTTAGCATATTCGCTATGTTCTTGATCAGCGAATTTGATTTTTTTCCTCCCGCCAAATTCCATTACCACTTCTCGGTAAAGGCCATTTCCTGTTTTCACAGTATTTTCAGTCCATTTCTCCAAAGATTCCAGCGAATATTTATGGGTAGTTAGTCTGATTGGATACGTGACAAAAAAAGTATCCTTATGAATTTTTAGTGTTTTATACCCAAAAATGATCCTTCCAAAAAGCAGAAGAGTGGTGGGAATCAAAAACCCAAGTGAGATAAAAATCCATGTATTGCGCAATCCATCAAACCAATAGAGAGTAAAAATATAAGCTAATGACGCTGTAAGGGCAAATAGAAATAACAATAGACTTGTAAGGGTGGAGGTTTTGGGTTTGCTGTGTATCATCCAATTTTGATTTCAGGTATTTCTTCCTTCACAAAATTAACCAAATCGGGAAAAAATAATTGAAATTCGGTCTGAAAGGCTAAATAATGTTTTTCTAAATCCTGTGTGGACTCTTCCATTTTCGAATAAAACCTTGTTCGGCGTGCCATTCCTTTCATCGCTCTTTCGATGCCAGATATTTGGGAGTAGCTCACCAGCCAATTAGCTTTTTCCATGTAAGGAAACATAAATTGTGCTTTAGGAGGCAAAATATCCCAATTTGTGCGCAATACGTCGTAGGCATGTTTAGCATAGTCTTCCAAACTAAGCGAATGGTAATCTAGCCATAAGGCAGCCAAAAAATGATCGTAATAAATATCAACAATTACCCCTGCATAATGTCTGTACTTTCCTCGTAGCCGGTCTTTACTTTCGGAAACTACAGGATGCAGGTCTGTGAATTCATCAATTAGCCGATGAAGTCGCACACCATTAGCGATTTTGGGTTCCAATAGGTCTATTTCCTTGCCTTTCACAAAGTCACCTATAAAATTGCCAAGCATTCGTTTAGGGTCTTTTCCAGATAAATATAGGTGAGCTAAAAAATTCATTTTAGAAATTTGCTTGCCTGCAAATAACAAAAATCCCTTTGCTTTGTATCAGTTTAGTGAAAAGTATTGTAGGAAATAGCGGAATTCAATTGAATCAGAAAGATAAAGGGCAATAAATGAAAGTAAAGGAGACGTTTGATCATCTCAAAACACTGCTAAAGCAAGAAAAGGAAGAGGATTTAAAGCAATATCGAGAGAAAATGCTCAACACCTCATTGGAGCAGCGAAAGAAATCGGGGGTTTGTTGGCATCCAGTTGTGGTAAGGCAACAGAAATACGGACTTGGTGAGCGGCTGATGGTGGAGTTGGAAAAACCAGATGGCAAGAAGCAAGATCACCTTTTTCAGAGCGGGAAGATGGTCAGTCTGTTTGCTCAGTCAAGCGATGAGCCAGATAAGGTGCCACAAGCAAATGGCGTCATTAACTACGTGCAGGGCAACCGGATGATGGTGACGCTAAATGTAGATGAATTTCCCAACGAGCTAAAGAAAGTAAGGCTTGGTGTAAATCTCCTATTCGACGAAACGAGCTATCGGGAGATGGAGAAGGTCATTAAGGAAGTAAAAACCTTATCCCAACCACGAGCCGCACAATTGCGAGATATCATTTTGGGTTTGGAAGAAGCCAGTTTTTCGGAAGTAGATTCGCTTATTGATGATGAACTCAATGAAAGCCAGCTCAATGCATTGAATTTGGCAAATGCTGCAAATGACATTGCGTTAATTCATGGCCCACCAGGTACTGGCAAAACCACTACTATGGTGAAGGTGATTGCAAATGCTGTGAAAACTGAAAAGCAGGTATTGGTATGCGCACCAAGTAACGCAGCTGTGGATCTGCTGGTAGAAAAACTCGATGCCAAAGGAATCAAGGTATTGCGAATGGGCCATCCTGCTAGAATTACCGACCAAATATTGTCAAGAACGTACGATGCTCAATTTACGCAGCATGAGTTTTACCATGATTTGAAGAAGCTCCGAATCAAAGCGGAAGAATTTTTCAAAATGGCCAATAAATACGATGCTAAAGTAAGTCGTTCGGAGCGATACCAGCGAAAGCTGATAAAAGAGGAAGCCCATCGTTACAAAGCAGATGCAGAGCAGTTGGAGTTTTACATCACCAATTCCATTCTCAATGGCGTTCAGGTCATTGCTTGCACACTTGTGGGGGCGTCTCATTATCTAATTCGAAATAGGCGATATAGCACAGTATTTATAGATGAAGCCGCACAAGCCTTGGAGCCAGCCTGTTGGATTCCGATCGTCAGAGCTGAAAAAGTGGTGCTTGCGGGCGATCATTGTCAATTGCCACCCACAATCAAAAGTTACCAAGCAGCCAAAGCAGGCTTAGAAATCACGCTATTCGAAAAATTGATGAAGCGGAAGGAATTGGGGCAAATGCTCCAAGTGCAGTATCGAATGAACAGTGTGATTATGGGGTTTTCCGCACAATACTTCTACGATGGCGAATTGTTTCCTGATGCAGCGGTAGAAGATTGGCAATTAAAAGCAGATGAAGCGCCACTTGAATATATCGATACAGCGGGAGGTGGCATGGAAGAGGAAGTGGAGGAAGAAAGCCTCAGTAAACTCAATGCCGGTGAGAGTCAGACCTTACTCACTCGATTAGAGCAGCTAATTGAAAGTGTAGGGTTGGAATATTGCAAAGAAGCTCATCTGAGTATTGGGATAATATCGCCGTACAAGGCGCAGGTCCGGAAAATGGAAGAAGAAATAAAAGATTTCCGTAGGTATCCTATGCTGCATGAATTGAAAGGTCAATGGTCCATTAATTCTATTGATGCCTTCCAAGGACAAGAGAGAGATATTATTGCCATGAGTATGGTGAGAAGTAATAATCAAAATGAAATTGGCTTTTTGGCAGATGAGCGCCGAATGAATGTGGGACTAACCCGAGCCCGTAAAAAGTTGCTTGTCGTTGGAGACTCCGCAACCATAGGAGCTCATGCATTTTACAAAGCATGGCTCCAGTATGTAGAAGAGCATGGACAATACCGCAGTGTCTACGAAATTGAACAAGCAACTTTCGATTAGTTAATCCGCTCTTTTTGACCGATGTAATACAACTAATGCCTCATCTCTCAAGGTGGAAGAGGAAAATGCCATATAATCATAAATTTTCTCTGGAATGGCTTTGGTTTTGCCAAGGTCGTTTCCTTTTAAATCCGTGACCACGCCACCTGTCGCTAGGAGGATAGGGTAGGCCAATAAATTGTGAAAATCTGATAAATCTCTTGCCTCAATAATTAAATCCGTAGCCCCACGAGCGAGTTCGCATAGTTCGGCAGCCGAATTGTCAATGGCTCGTATATCCTTGCAAGCGAGCATCAGCGGGCCAGCAAAATCCAATACTTTGGCTGCTTGTGAATAGCCAGGCTTTATGTAGGCTAGGCTTTCGCTTAATTTTACAGCTTTTCGTTTTGGCAGCTTTTGGGCTTTTTGGTTAAGCAATTTAGATTTATACCAAGCTTTGCCACGTAAGGTGAAATACTGATCGCCGCTTCTAAGGCCTTCTACAAAACAAAAGCTTAAATCTTCGAAGAGCATTTCACCTTCCTTAGCACTAAAAGCCATGGCAAAGGCTGGATCGCCAATTTGTCTTTCCCAATTTCTGCTGCCATCTATTGGGTCTATAAAAAGGCGGGGGGATACCACTTCACTATTTATGGGTTCTGTGCCCTCAATGATAATTCGAATTGGCAAACCCTGCGTCTCTTTTGCGATGATTCTACAGGCAAGTTGATCTATTTTGTGAGTGGCTTTTACCTCCCGCGGTTCTTCGACTCTTACTGTAGATTTCATTTCTCGGATAAGGACTTTCCGAATTTCCGTCGCAAGTCTTCGACCTAATTTTATTAAATCTCTATCGCTTTTTACCGCTAAAATTTTATTTCCTTTCACTCGCATACTGTTCAAAATCAATCAAAAAAATTGCCAATTACCGACTAAAAATAGCTATTAATATTTACCAAGTTTAATCGCTAACCATCCGCAAATTAGTCGCTTTGTGCCAACAATAATATTTTTGATGTTATTGCTTTCATTAGAGCATTATTTTTTTCGCTGCCAATATTGCCTGGCATACGTGGGTCTTTGATCGAATGTAGATTGATGACCCATCGAATATTGATTGATCTCAAAATACACCAATCAAGATTGAGCAACAATGAATAGAAAAAGAGGTAGAAAATGGGTTTTGCGAACGTTTTTCTTTTTTTAGGTGGCGATTTACCTATTTTCTGTAGGGCAAGAAAATTGGTAGGTAGATTTTTATCTTTAAAATAGCGATAAGATTCTTTCAAAATTTCTCATGTATTCGTTCAAAAAGCGGTTTTATTGTCCTTTAGGGTATATTGATACTACTTTGCGGAATTTGCCATTAGAAAAAGTTTTCTGCTTTTCTTTTAAACCCATATCTATTTAGCAAAGCCTTCTTTTAAACAAGCTTTTATTCTTATTTTTGCAGCTTAATTGAGATTATGGAGAAGATAAGGAATTTCTGCATTATTGCACACATAGATCATGGGAAGAGTACCTTAGCAGACAGACTGCTAGAGTTCACGAATACGGTAGAGGGAAGAGATATGCAGGAACAGCTTCTGGATAATATGGATCTAGAACGCGAAAGAGGCATTACCATTAAGAGTCATGCCATCCAAATGAAATACACCTACCACGGTGAAGAATATACGTATAACCTGATCGACACGCCCGGTCACGTGGATTTTTCATACGAAGTCTCCAGATCAATCGCTTCTTGCGAAGGCGCATTATTGATTGTAGATGCTTCTCAAGGTATTGAGGCTCAGACAATATCGAATCTTTATTTGGCCATTGAGCATGATTTAACGATCATTCCAGTGCTAAACAAAATTGATTTGCCCGGTGCAATGCCTGAGGATGTGAAAGACCAAGTAGTGGATTTGCTGGGTTGTAGCAGAGATGAAATTATCTTGGCTAGTGGCAAAGAAGGAATTGGAATTGAAGATATATTGAATGCAATTGCAGAACGAGTACCAGCTCCTAAAGGGAGTGTAGACGCTCCCTTGCAAGCAATGATTTTCGATTCGGTTTATAATTCATTCCGTGGGGTAGAGGTATTGTTCAGGATTTTTAATGGAACCATTAAAAAAGGCGATAAGGTAAAATTCCTTGCAACAGGTAAAGAATACTTTGCGGATGAAATCGGCATTTTGGGGATGAAACAAATACCACAAAATGAGATGAAGGCTGGGAATGTTGGCTATCTCATTTCAGGGATCAAGGTAGCAAAAGAAATAAAGGTGGGTGATACCATTACACACGTAAAGAATGGCACCACTGCCGTATTGAAAGGTTTCGAAAATGTGAAGCCAATGGTCTTTGCAGGGATATATCCGGTAGATACCAGTGAGTTTGAAGAGTTACGCTCTGCAATGGAAAAATTGCAGTTGAACGATGCCTCGCTCGTTTGGGAGCCTGAGACTTCTGTGGCTCTAGGCTTTGGTTTCCGTTGTGGCTTCTTAGGCATGCTCCACATGGAGATAGTGCAGGAAAGACTAGAGCGCGAGTTTGGGATGACGGTGATTACCACTGTGCCATCTGTGCAGTTCAAAGCCTTCCTTACCGACGGAACCTCCCGCAACATCAACGCACCATCCGAAATGCCCGACCCGAGTAAGCTCAGCTACGTGGAGGAGCCATACATCAAAGCTCAAATCATTACCAAGTCGGAATATATCGGCGCAATTATGAATCTGTGTATGGAGAAAAGAGGCATTCTTCAAAATCAGGTTTATTTAACCACAGATCGCGTAGAGCTTATTTTTGATATGCCATTAGGCGAAATCGTATTTGACTTCTTCGATAAGCTCAAAACACTATCCAGAGGCTACGCTTCTTTAGATTATGAGCTTAAGGGTTTCAAAACCTCTACTATGGTGAAACTCGATGTGCTTTTGAATGGCGAAAAAGTGGATGCCTTATCTGCGATCGTGCATAAGGATAAAGCGTACGATTGGGGAAAACGCCTTTGTGAAAAATTGAAAGAGCTCATTCATCGTCAGATGTTTGAGATTGCCATCCAGGCCGCAATTGGCACCAAAGTAATTGCTAGAGAAACCGTAAAAGCTCTTCGTAAAAATGTAACCGCCAAGTGTTACGGTGGTGATATTTCTCGTAAGCGTAAGCTACTTGAAAAGCAGAAAAAAGGTAAAAAACGTATGCGTCAAGTGGGTACGGTAGAGATTCCGCAGGAAGCATTTATGGCGGTATTAAAATTAGATTAAGCGAAATTCATGTATCAATTACTAGATGGCAAGAAGATTTCTTCTGAAATAAAAATTGAACTAGCGGCGATGGTTTCCAAGGGGAAGAGTGAGGGTGGTAAAACGCCTCATCTAGCAGCGGTGTTAGTTGGAAACGACGGAGGAAGCGAAACCTATGTGAATCACAAAGTAAAAGCATGTGAGGAAATTGGCTTTGAATCGACTTTGCTTAGATATAGCGATGATATTTCTGAAGATGAATTATTGAAGGTGGTAGACGAACTAAACAATAATGACCAAATCGACGGTTTTATTGTTCAGCTTCCATTGCCAAAGCATATTTCGGTAGATAAGGTAATTGAAGCCATTCGCCCTGAGAAGGATGTGGATGGGTTTCACCCCTTGAATTATGGTCGTATGGCTTCTAATTTGCCTGCTTACGTGTCGGCTACTCCAAATGGAATAATGGAATTGCTCAAGCGATACCATATTCCAACAAAGGGAAAACATTGTGTAGTGGTCGGTCGAAGTCATATCGTTGGCGCACCAGTTTCTATATTGATGGCTCGCCCAGACTATCCAGGCAATTGCACAGTCACTATTTGCAATAGATATACGGACGATTTGGCCAAGCAAACTTTGCAGGCAGATATCCTCATTGTAGCAGTGGGTTCGCCAGGTCTGATCACAAAAGAAATGGTGAAAGAGGGTGCTGTGGTGATTGATGTAGGCACCACCCGAGTGCCAGATGCTAATAAAAAGTCAGGCTTTGCTTTAAAGGGCGATGTGATTTTTGAGGAGGTTGCTCCTAAAACTTCGTACATTACACCCGTCCCCGGTGGCGTAGGTCCTATGACCATTGCCTCATTGATGTGGAACACTTGGTTAGCTTCAAGGAAAATAATTTTTTCATAATATTCACCGTGCGGTTCAATTACCCGCCTTGTTAAAAATTAGCATGCAAAATATCCAAATTCAGGACAGTCGTCCGTATTCCAAAATACTTGAAAATCCACGTGTAGATTCAGGGTTTGAACTGCCATTGATGGAATCATTTTACACCATTCAAGGGGAAGGTGCCCATCGAGGAAAAGCAGCCTATTTTATTCGAGTAGGCGGTTGTCCTGTCGGATGCGTATGGTGCGACGTGAAAGATTCTTGGGAAGTAAAGAATCATCCAATTACCCATATCGATAAAATGGTGCAAGAGGCGGTGAAAACGAGCGGGAGGATAGCCGTGGTTACTGGTGGCGAGCCAGCTGCCTTTGAAATGGGACCGCTGACTGGCGCACTCAAAGAAGCGGGATTTCGTACGCATATCGAAACTTCCGGCGTATTCGATTTGAGTGGCGAGTGGGATTGGGTTTGCTTCTCTCCTAAGAAATTTAAGAAACCAACAGAGGATATTTACATTCAGGCACATGAATTGAAGGTCGTGATCTATAATAAGAGCGACTTCGATTGGGCTGTGAACCATGCATCCAAGGTTAATCCTGATTGCAAGCTTTATTTGCAGCCTGAATGGAGCAAATCAAAAGAAATGATGCCGCTTATCGTTGAGTTTATAAAGGATCATCCTGAATGGGAAATTTCTTTACAGATTCATAAATACATGGAAATTCCTTAATTATGAAAATATTGGCTCTCTTTTTCATCCTATCTAACATAGTTAGCTTTGCCAGCGAAGCTCAGCAAGCCTTGGGTACTAAGAATAAGAGAGCGGCTGATTTATACATAGAATCAGAAACTTATGTCATTCGAAGACAGTATCCTCAGGCCATAAGCCTTTTAAACCAAGCGTTAAACAGAGATTATCAATTTGCTGAGGCACATCTTAGATTGGGTACTTGCTATAAGGCCGTGGAGGACAACGCAGGAGCCATTAAGCATTTCACCGAAGTTATTAAATTAAAGCCAGCCGATCCTCGATATTCACTTGCCTATTTTGTGTTGGCCGAAATGAATATCAAAGAAGGTAAGTACGATGAGGCCATTGAATTATTAAATCAACATCAGAAAATAGCACCGAAAGGAAACTTATCCAACGAAGGTGCTCTAATGCTACAGAACGCATTTTACGCAAAAGAGGCCATTCAAAATCCGGTAGCGTTCGACCCAAAGCCATTATCTAGTAGGGTAAACGTATTTCAGCTACAATATTTCCCAGTACTCACAGCAGATGAAAGCACCCTGTTTTTTACCGCTCGCAATGGCAATGCCCGTACAGATGATGAAGATATATTTATAAGCAACAAAGATAATCTCGGTGCATGGACTGCTCCAGAACCTATTTCGAGAAATATAAACACCAGATTTAATGAAGGTACTTGTTCCATTTCGGCAGATGGAAGAATGATGATTTTCACTACCTGCGAAGGCAGACAAGGATATGGCAGCTGCGATTTGTATGTGACCTATAAAATGGGAGCAGATTGGTCAATCCCTGAAAACCTAGGCCCAAATATCAATAGCCCTCAATGGGATTCGCAACCGAGCTTGTCTGCTGATGGCAATACCTTATACTATGTGTCCAACAGGCCAGGAGGTTTAGGAAATAGAGACATTTATGTAAGCTACAGAAATGAATCTGGTGAATGGACGAAGGCGCAGAATATAGGAGAGCCAATAAATACCAGTTCAGATGAAGTTTCGCCCTTCATACATGCCAACGGATTTACCTTTTTCTTTGCCTCAAATGGGCATCCCGGATTTGGTGGCTTCGATTTATTCTCCTCCGAAATTGAAAGTGGAAATACGTGGGGTTTTCCAAAGAATGTGGGTTATCCAATCAATACTGCCGAAGATCAGGTGAGTCTGTTTATTGCTGCAAGCGGAACCACAGCCTATTATGCCAATGAGAAAAAGCAAGGGAATGAATACGTGGATAGTAAGATATACAGTTTTGAATTGCCACCAACTTTGCAAGTAACCCGTGGGGTCAATTACGTGAAAGGGCGGGTGGTCGATGCGCTTACCCAACAGCCAATTATAGCCACTGTAGAGCTGTACGATTTAGCAACGGATGAATTATCCTCCCGCGTCAAGTCCGATTCCTTGACAGGCGAATATCTCATCACATTGACCAAAGGGTCCGAATACGCACTCTATGTTAATAAAAACGGGTATTTATTTGATAGTAGATATTTTAGCTTTCAAGAAGACGACTCTGTAAATCCCGAGTTGGCGGATATTCTTCTGAATAAGATCACTAGAGGCGAGTCTGTTAATTTGAATAACATCTTTTTCGATTTTGATACGTTTGCTTTGAGGGAAAAGTCGAAAACAGAACTCAAAAAGATAATTGCCTTTTTGAATGCATATCCTGAGATTAAAATTGAAATGGAAGGACACACCGACAATGTAGGATCAGCTCAATACAACCTTGAGCTATCCAGAAGCAGAGCCCTATCTGTATATGAATACCTAATGGAAAATGGCGTAGCCGACAATAGAGTGTACTACAAAGGCTACGGAATGGAAAAGCCCATCGCCACCAATACTACCGAAGAAGGAAGGCAACAAAATAGAAGAATTGCTTTTAAGATATTGTAGTCCATCCCTATCTAAATTTCACTTTATATTGCTTAAAAAACGGATTTAACATTTAGTTTGGCTCTTTCGAAAAATAATTTCATTAATTATTTGGCCAAATAATTATTTAAATTTGTGTGTATAGCATCATGAGGAATTTGATAAATAAATCTAACCTTGCATCGCTTCGAGGCAGGTGCTAGTTTGCGTTTGAAAGAAAATTTGAAATTTTGGAGCAGCGATCAGTAAATAGTCAAGATTAAATTCAGCTTAGAATACCCAATTGTGTTAGAATCAATTTAGATTTGTGATTAAAGAATCGAAATGATTTATTTTTGGTTATTCATTGGTTAGCCAATCAAGTAGTTTTATGTACGGAAAAACCATCGTGAAAAAAAGGACAGTGATTTTTATATTTTTAATCACTATGTCATTCAGTTTATTGTCTTTCGCGCAAAGAAAAATTGAAATTGACTCAAGTAAATACCTAATTGATAAAAGTAATTTTCTTAATCAAAGGAAAGACACCAACAGAGAGCAGCTATTACAGGTCTACGCTGATCGGTATAGTTTGAATTATATTAGAAAGGATGGGCAATTAAATGTTGGTCATAAATATTTATTCTACGATTTAAGTCCCACCGGTCATCCACTTTTTATATCTCCTTTCGAAGCTAGGTCTGGCCGAGTAGTGAAAGCAGATCTTGTTTATCCTTTGGGCACTTCAGGTTTAAGGTTGACAGGTAGAGGTATGACTATGGGCGTTTTTGATGGTGGAAGGATTCAATTTGAACATCAAGAGTTCCAAGGCAGAGTCAGAATGATTGACAATGTTGAACCATCCTCAGGTGATTTTCATGCAACCCATGTTTCTGGAATAATTGCTGCAGGAGGCGTAAACTCAAATGCAAGAGGGACTGCGTATGAGAGCTCAATTGATGGATATACATTTGATGATTTCGATACTAAATTAATTGAGGCAGTTGCAAATGGTTTGGATATAAGCAACCATTCTTATGGTCAAAATGCTGGTTGGGATAGAGATAGTCAATTTCAGTTTAATTGGCGTTGGTTAGGCGACTCTAGCGTTAGTGAAACAGAAGATTGGAACTTTGGATTTTATTCTGATTGGCCTAGATTTCACGATCAACTTATATATCTTAACCCATACCATATACTAGTAACATCCGCGGGTAATACACGATCTTCAAATGGACCTAGCTCTGCTCCATTCGAGCATGAGATATTCCGTAACGGAGCTTGGGTTCGGTCTACTAAAAGAAGAAATATAAATGGCCCATATGATTCTACTCCGAGTAGTAGTGTTGCAAAAAATATTGTGACCGTTGGTGCAGTGGGAGGATCCTCTTCTAGCGCATTTTCAATGGCTAATTTTAGTTCTTGGGGACCTACAGATGATGGTAGAATAAAACCTGATTTAGTAGGTGTAGGCGTTGGAGTGTTTTCCACTTTAGAGAATTCAGGAGGCCAAACTAATCGTTACGGAAACCTTCAAGGCACCTCTATGTCAAGTCCAAATGTGGCGGGAGGGTTATTGTTAATTCGTCAACATTTTATCCAGCAGCACAATTACTTACCACTTGCCTCAACCATCAAAGGATTAGCGATTCATACAGCCAATCAACACTCAAGTGCTGGTAGAGGACCAGATTATAGGTATGGATGGGGGTTATTGGATGTTGAAAAGGCCGCCAGTCAAATTACAAAGCTGGACTCTAATTCCTTTGTAATTGAAGAGTTTGTTTTAGACCAGAACGAAAATATTGAAAAGTACGTAACGTCTGATGGTGAGAATATATTGAAGGTAACGATTGCTTGGACAGATCCAAACGGAGTTTCGCCTGCCGTCAGTCTCAATCCAAAGGATACCATGTTAGTCAATGATATTGACCTAAAAGTTATTGCACCTGATGGAACTGAATTTTTCCCTTTTATACTTGACCCAGCCAATCCGTCAAATGCAGCCACTAAAGGGATTAATTATTTAGATAATATTGAAGTTGTCGAGATTGAAAATCCAATGACTGGAGAGTATAAAATTCATATTTCTCACAAAGGGCTTGAATTAGAAAATGGATTTCAAATTATATCTTTGATAGCGACCGGAAGTAGCTTAGTATCTGATTTTAAAAATCTTTACTGGATAGGAGGAAGCGGCAATTGGAACGATCCGAATAATTGGTCAGAAGTTTCTAATGGTTCTCCTATTTCAAGAATTCCAAATAAAAGGGACATTGTGAGATTTGATAATGCATCATTTCAAAGTAAAGATCAAACCGTAATCATTCCAGCGGATGCTGAAAGCTTGAATTTCATATATGATACAGACTCTTTAGCAAATTTTGATTTTACAAATGGAAAATTGAGTGTAAATGGATCTTTTATCCTTACAAAAAATCTAACTATAATAGGAGAAGGAGCTGTCGAAATGACTGGTGAAGATCTCAAATTTAACGGAATTGCCTCTGCTGGAAATGATTTGTCAGGAATTAATCTTTTTATTAATAGCGATAACGCTTATTATGAAATTGAAGATAGTTTGACAATCAACAGCATTTTTTTGGAAAAAGGTACGCTAGACTTAAGCAATAAATACCTCAGTATCAATCAACTTATTTCTCAAGGAAATGAAATTACTTCCGTTGATTTGCGAAATGCTTATATTGATGTACGTTCAAGTCTGGTCTTCGGCGATAGTACAAAATTCATCTTAACAGATAATTCGACGATAGCTTTTGGAAATGAGGGCGCAGCTTCCTCTAATTTCATTTTCGATACCCCCAGTGGTTCTTACAATAAATTGACTGTTTTGAACGGATCATTATCCGTATTTGGACAAAATGACTTTAACATTGTTGAAAATAGTGGGGTTCTTACTTTTATTGAAAATACGACTATTGATTCTTTATTTATGGAAGCAAATAGTCAATTGAATTTGAATGACGGGAAGGGGTTAGTTTTAAATTACTTATCAATTAATTCTTCTGCTGGAAATGATGTGCAAATTACTGGTCCTGAAACAGGATTTGCAACTATAAATGTTTCTAAAAATATCAAATATTGTTTTGACTACCTGTCGGTACAAAATGTTTCGAACATTGGCGAGGCAACTTTAAATGCAGGACCAAATGGTCAATTAATCGGCTTAACAGAGGGATGGTCAGCCTTGGGTTGCGAGGAAGTGTTATTTGCTCAGTTTTCTTATGTAGAGCCGTGTTTAAATGGGGTAGCCAAGTTCACCAACCTTAGCAGTGGAATTTCTCCAATTTCCGGCTGGTTCATTATGAACAATCAAGGTGATACAATCCACACAAGTAATAGTGAAAATTTAGAATTTCAATTCGAACGTGCAGAAGAATTTTTGGTTTCACTTGAAATACAGGAAAATGGTTTTCAAAAGTCATCAAATAAAACTGTGGTAATTATACCAAACCCAATCAAAGAATTATTTATTTTTGAAGACGGGAATTTTTTGGCTGGATCAATTGGTGATCTAGAGTATCAATGGATTTTGAACGGCGTTCCTATCGCGGGTGCTACTGATCGTCTATATGAACCTGTTGATGAAGGAGACTACCAATTATTAGCCACCAATGGGATATGTAGCTTTGTCTCTCCTATATTTGCGGTAATCAACCAAGTGGTGTCTATAGAAGATGATGCAAGCGATTCACAGCTAGTTTTATTCCCAGTACCCTTTTCTGATTTTCTAAACATTAGGCTTGGAGAGATATTCTATGGAAATATATCAGTGAGCCTGAAAGAGATTTCTGGGAAAGAGATATTTACTGGAAATTATTCAATAGACGCAGAGAAACCAGAAGTTCAAGTATCCCTAGGGCAAATCAAGAGTGGAGTATATATCATTGAAATAGTAAATGACCATACTTCCGTAGTAAAAAGGTTGATAAAAGAGTAAGCTTCATTTGTTTTCCTTTTTGGTATTTCTATTAAAATGACTTCAATAGCCAATTTAAACTCCATTGTAATTTAAATTTTTTGGTTTATTAAAATTCATCATAGTAAAAAGATTAATTCGGATGTTTTATTCGACCTTTGTATTGGATACTGTTTATTTAGCTAGATAATACATCTGGCATCAACTAAATTTAACTAAAAGAGATGACTAAAGTATTTTTCATTATTTCGATTTGTGCGGCTTTGATTTTCACCTCCTGTGGAGCAAGGGAGAATTTTGTTTACGGAAACAGTATCCTGGTTAAATATGCAAAACCAATCAAAAGTGGTGAATGGATAAAAATTGATGATGTAACTTTTTACCACACTCAAGCGGATACTGTAGGCCAATCTATGAATCCGCAATTTAATAACAATATTTTTCATCCAGATACACTTAAAAAATATGCAGATGGGATTATCTTGCCAGCTACCATTGGTTGGACATTTCTTCCAGGTAAAAATAAATGGGTAGAATCTATATTTGAAAAGGGGTTATTAGTTTCTTCATTATATTCTAGTCTGTTAGAGACCCACCCAAATTCTAAGGTCTATAAAAGTAAAAGTAATATGTATCTAATGGCCAATGGCGAATTGCTCTTGACTAGAAGTGATGATCAGAAAATTAAAGTTTCTACCAGTGAAGGCTATGGAGCGTACATTGAAAAAAAGGATTAGTCAATTTTAAACCTATATAACAGTACTTTTGCTCAATAGGAGTGTCTTGTTACAGGCCTTAATTTGCGTTTTAGTAAATTTAATAGGCTAATTTTATTCAGTTTGAATGTTTTAATAATTATTACCTCGCCTAAAATTTCCCTTCCTACCTTTTTAAAATCACTAATATTTTTTTTAGCTTTAGGCTTATACTACTGATAATTAATTACTTAACATAAATCACCTTATTTGAGCAGAATGGCATTTAGTATGAATGGTTTTGAATGAGGCAAACTGTGTAATGTTCGATTCCGAGAAAAGAAAAATAAAGAATGAAATTTTATTTTTGTAAATAAATTGAATTGTGTACTTTTGATTTGATACCAAAACTAATTTACAATTAAACCTAATACTTTATGAAGAACTATTTACTATCCACAGTTCTCTTGTGCTTTATTCTGGTCAGCCAGGGTTTCGCTCAAACAAGAACTATTACTGGTACGATTACTTCGGAGGAGACTGGTGAAACCCTTCCTTCAGTAACTGTTCAATTGAAAGGTACTACAACAGGTGCTATTTCAAATTTCGATGGCGAGTACTCTATCAACGTCCCACAAGACGGTGGAGTACTAATATTTTCATTTATTGGCTTGAACTCACAGGAAATTACTATTGGGAATCAAACCAAAATTGATATCGCTCTTTCTGAGAATATCAAAGAGCTTGGTGAAATCGTGGTAACTGGTGTAGCTGCTGCAACTCCTAAGAAAAAGCTACCTTTCACTGTTAGTACTATTGACGAAAAAATTCTTCAACAAGTACCGGCTAGTAATGCTGGCGCTGCTTTAGTTGGTAAAATTGCCGGTGTACGTGTGCAACCAAGCAACGTCCCAGGTAGTGGCCCAGCAATACAATTGAGAGGTGCTACTTCATTGTTTGGTGGTTCTTCTCCTCTAATTGTAGTAGATGGAACGCTTATAGAAGGATCTTTAGCAAATATCAACTTACAAGATGTTGAGCGCATGGAGGTTCTTAAAGGAGCCTCTGCTGCAACTTTATTTGGATCTCGCGCTGCAAATGGCGTAATCCAAATTTTTACTAAAAGAGGTAATAATTTGAAAATGGGTACCTCCGAAGTGTTGATTAGAAATGAAGTTGGTTTTGAGTCTTTGTACGGGAATAGAATTCCTGATAAAGCTGGAGCTCACTCATTTCTTACTGACGCGAATGGCAGAATTGCTCAAACTTCTGATGGGTTAGCTAGGCCAGATCCAGTAGCTATTGCTGACAATCCTTTCGATAGAGAAACAGATCATTTATCATCGTTCTTCAATGGGTCTGTAGTAGTAACAAATTATGTGAGAATTCAAAGCAGAGGTACTTCCGGTAATACAGCGGTTTCCTTTGAGCATCAGCAAGCTTCTGGAGGTATTGACCTACACGAAGGAAATAGAAGATTCAATGCTAGATTTAATGCTGACCAGAAAATTGGTAAAAGACTTACATTAGCTACGTCTATGTTGTTTGTGAATTCGACTAGTGATAATAGAGACCGTAACATAAGAACCTTGACTATGATGGACCCAAGTGCGGATCTATTTGAACTGAATGATGATGGTAGCCCTTACAGATTCAACGTGAACAAATTCAGTCCTACTTCTGAGTTTAATCCGTTTTATCAGCTAGCGAATAACCTAGGTACAAGTACTCGAAGAAGATTGATAGGTAATGTGAGTGGTACAGTAGAAATTACTACTGGGCTATCCTTTGTAGGTGCTTTTGGTCTAGATACTTGGGATGATAATAATAGAAGTTTCCAGGATATTGGATACCTTGCTAATCAAGGTGAGCCTGGCCGTGGATCTATTGGACACGGCTGGGATGAGAGAACTGCCATTACTAGTTCTGCAACCTTACGTTATGTTAAAAAAATTGGTGATTTTAATATCAGATCTTCTGCTTTTTATCAGTTTGAAGATAATAACGGTACCGGCTTTAGCGTAAGTGGCTTTAACTTAGGTGTGCCTGGATTCAATAATTACGACAACGTTACTCAAAGTGAAGCGGACGGCAGGAGATTCCTGAATGCAGGAAGTTTTAATACGAACCAAGTAAGAGCAGATAACTACTCTTTCTCTTTAGGTGGAGATTACAAAGACCGTTATTTGTTTGATGGTGTAATTAGAAGAGACGGTGTGTCTTTGTTTGGCCCAGAGGCTAGATGGCAAACATTCTTTAGAGGCTCCCTAGGTTGGAGAGTTACAGAGGATTTCAACATACCTAATGTACAAGAGCTGAAAATAGCTGGCTCTTACGGTACAGCTGGTGGTCGTCCGGGCTTTAATGACAGGTATGAGATTGCTACATTGACTAATGGTAGGTTGAATTTCCCTCAGCAGTTAGCAAATCCGTTCTTGAGCCCAAATATTACTGAAGAATATGAAATTACTTTAACAGCTGATTTCTTAAATAAATTTAATTTCTTGGCTTCTTATTCCTTCCAGGATAACAGAGATCAAATTATTGGTGTTCCCGTTTCTGCGATCACTGGTAGAACTTCTCAAGTTAGAAATGCTGCTGCTGCCAAAACAAATACTATTGAATTGACATTGGGCTACCAAGCAATACAACAAAAAGATATTGGTCTCGATTTCACCTTGATTTTTGACAGAACACGTCAAGAACTTACTGAATGGAATAGACCAGATCAACAAGTTGGTGGTTTAGCTTTGTGGAGAAGGCAAGGTGGATCCCTTTCTGGCATGTATGGTATGAAGACTGTACGTTCTTTGGATGAACTAACGTTAAGAGCCGATGGTACGGTAGCCAACGTAAGTGGCACCCTAACTACTGATGATTTTGAAGTAAACCGCGAAGGTTTCGTGATCAGGAAGGGCACAGAATTCACGGATGGTGAAAGAGTAATTATGGTAACTAACGATAAGGGTGTCCCTTTAGATGATATCTTGCTTGGAGACGCCCAGCCTGATTTTAATATGTCTTTATTGACAAACTTCAGATATAAGAGGTTTGGCGTTTGGATGCAGTGGGAGTGGAACCAAGGTGGAAGTGTGTATAATCAAGGTGCACAATGGTTGGCGCGTGATCAATTACATCCAATATTCGACCAATCTATGTATCCTGAAGGTCAAAGAAAATTCACTAGCTTTCCTTCTTCTCTCTATTCTACGAACAGAAATGTTGATTTCTGGTTAGAAGATGGAACAAGTTTTAGACTAAGAGAGTTGGCTATTAACTACGACATTACTAACGATGATATGAACAAAATTGGAATAGGTAACGTATTTAAGAATGCGAAAATAAGTCTTATAGGTAGAAACTTATTATTGTTCTCTGACTATTCTGGTTTTGATCCAAATACAGGTGGCTTCATCACTCGAGTAGATGATTTTAATTTTCCGTTCGTGAGAAACTTCTCTGCTGCCCTTACTTTAACTTTCTAAACAACTAAATATATGAACATTAAATTTTTAATTAGGAAAATGTGGATACTAGCTCTACCAGCGGTGTTTCTGGTAACTAGTTGTGATGATCTGGAGGTTGAAAATCTCAATGCTGCTACGATCGATGATGTTTTGGGTAATCCTGGAGAATACCCTTCATTGGTCGCAGGTACATATATCAGATGGTGGAGAGCTATTCAACAAGATAACGTTGGGATGCCTTATACCGTAATGGCTCAAGGAGGTACTTCTTCTTGGGGTAATTGGGGAATGCAAGATTTAGGAACCATTCCTAAAAGTCCCGTTCAAAATACCCTTACGTACAATAACAGAGCGTTTATGACTAGTCCATGGGCTAATTTGAATGGTGGTTTGGGTCAAATAAATGAAGTATTGCGAGTAATGAATGAAGTTTTTGATGGAAAAGCCATCGATCCAGCCACAGGTGAAGATCTTACAGCTTCAGTGCTTGCAAATGCTAAAACTGTGCAAGGTCTTAATTTAGGGCACCTAGCCTTATTCTTTGATCAAGCCTACGCTGCTGATGATTCATATACGGTCGTTCAGTTAGCTGAGTTAGATTTCGCTCCATATACTGAAGTTGCTGCCTTAGCAGTGCAGAAATTGGAAGAGGCTGCGGCTATATATTTAGCCAACCCTTCTGTGGTAATGAGAGATATCCCTGGTGAATTATTATCTGGTGAAGCAGCTGCTAGATTTTGTAGATCTTATGCGGCCAAAATATTAGCTTATACTTCTAGAGATGCAAATGAAACTGCCACTCTAACAAATTGGGCTAAGATTCTTCAGTTAACGTCGACTGGTATTCAAGCTGACTGGTCTCCTCAAGGAGATGGTGGTACTGCTTGGTGGACTCGTCTATTAGTTAATGGTCAATTGCCATTGTGGATGCGTGTTTCTCAAAGAATGGTTAATATGTTGGAAGGTGGAAACCAAACCACTGCACCATTTCCATGGCCAAATGGTAGTGGTACTCTCCCAAGGATCACGAGTCCTAGGGATGCTAGAATAAATACTTATCTGAGGTATAATTCTGGCGTTAGTTTCCAAACTGCAAGAGGTTGGTATTTCTTCTCTAATTACCATTATTCTCGTTATGCAAATTATCTAGTAGCATATACTGATAGAATGAATCACCTTGATTTTGCTGAGAGCGAATTACTTAGAGCTGAAGCAATTCTAAGAACTAATGGAAGTAAAGCTACTGCAGCTACTATAATCAACAGAACTAGAGTAGGCAAAGGTGGCTTAGCTCCATTAACAGGTGCTGAAAGTACTGATCTACTTCTAAGAGAAATCACGTATGAAAGATTAATTGAATTCTCTTGGCATGCAGCAGGTTCTACATGGTTCTACAGAAGAATGACTACCGCGGCTGATATGCAATTGGAGCCAGGTACGCCTCGTCATTTACCAGTTCCTGCTTTTGAGCTTGATTTAAAAGGAATTGGTCTTTATACCTTCGGTGGTGCAGGCAATGAGCGTTAATAGTACTAAACTATCAACTTAGTATCTTTTATAGAAATTAAGTAAAAACATAGCAAAGCTGCCTAAGATATTCTTAGGCAGCTTTCTTATTTTTATGTAAAGTAGATCGGAAATATTTGTTGAGCGAATCTCAATATATCGACTCTTGTTCTGAAGGTATTTATATCCTACTGCACATTCTTTTTGCAGCCAAAACATTCAGTGTCTGTTGTTAGTAAATCGGCCTATAGTTTTTATAGAGCGATATGTTAATGTTGCTACCTGCTTAAATAACTGGATTGGTTTTATGGCTTAAACTAGGAACAAAATGATCGAAGAAGTAATTAAAAATACAATACTCTCATCAAGTGGTCGTAAGTGACTCACCCCACAACAAAAGGCCTATATTATTGAAGATTGCGAGGCATCTGTTTTATTTTCCCGTGAATATTGATGATAAAGACACCTAATTAGGATATCATATCAGTAGATTTGCTCCTGAGAATCTTAAAGCGAAGGAAGCTGAATTTGAACCAAATAAACATCTGAGAAAAGTTAATGATTTATTAAAGTCTGCACCCAATCCAGATGGAGATCATGTTTTAGTGGTTTCACTTTCTATGAAAAATAAATAAATTTTTTATTGCGTGGTGTCCTCTTTATTTTTTACCAAAAGCAGCATCAAACGACTGATTCACAGCCTTCTCAAATCCAGTATAAATCTTGCTTTGATGGTAGGACGGATACATTTGGCTGAGCATAATTCCAACTGTTTTTCTTTCCTGATCTATCCAAAAGGAAGTTTGGAATGCACCACTCCAAGAGATGGTATTTGGACTACGATTGAATCGTAAATCTCCGTTTTGAGGGATAATCATGTATCCGTAAGTGAATTTATTCTTGCCCACTTGCAGTTCGCCAATTTTATTCTCTTTGGCATTTTGCAGGGTTTCTTCTTTGATAATTCTGGTGCCATTAAGTTCTCCGCCATTCAATATTGCTTGGGCAAATTTTAGATAATCATGCGCTGTGGAGCTTAGCCCGCCACCACCAGAGAAGTAGCTTTTGGCACCTCGTATTGGGAAATCACCCGTGAGGTCTCGTTCCGGATCATTAGGAAATTCCTTTAATTTAGGATCGCGCTGATTTGCATACATAGTGGTAAGTCGGTCGGCCATGCTATCATCAAAGTAAAAGCCCGTATCGTCCATTCCAAGTGGCTCAAAGATATACTGTTTCAAATATTGATCGAAGGGCATACCAGAAGCAACTTCAACCACCCGCCCTAATACGTCTATACTCAAGCCGTAGCTCCATCTTTCGCCAGGTTCATGTTTTAATGGCAGCTGAGCTAGTTTTGCAATATTTTCTTCTAAGGTAACTGGGCGCAAGGTAGTGAGGTCTATAATGCCCGCTTTTGCATATAGCTTATTCATAGTAGTATCGGCAAAGCCATAAGAAATACCCGATGTATGCGTGAGCAAATGATGGATGGTTATTTCCCTACTCGATGGGGTACTTGTATAGGTCGAGTCTATTGGGTTCACAGAATCAAGAACTTGTGCATTTGCAAATTCAGGTATAAACTTGGAAACAGGGTCATCAAAACTAAGGGCACCAGTTTCTTGTAATTGCAAAATGGCCAATGAAGTAATCGGCTTGCTCATGGAAGCTATTCGGAAAATATCTGATATTTCCATGCTGTCTTTTTGGCTAATATTTCTGTAGCCAAATGCTTTTTCATACACGATATCACCATCTACAGCCACTAAGGCCACCGCACCTGCCAGCCATTCATCTGCCACCGCCAAATCGAATAAATCATCTATCCTCGATAGAGAATCTGCTATCAAACCCTTACTTTCGGGCGTGCTGTAATCGAATGGCTCATTTGTTTGCTCGGGAGTGTTTGGCTCGCAAGCCAAGATAACTAGAGACAAAATAAGGCAGCTAAGAAAGAAGTACTTTTGAAGTAGCGAAGGAGTCATAATTACGGATAGTTGATTTTGCCGGAAATATATGAAATTCGGGCTATTTATCACGTTTTTATCGGATTGAATACCTTTATGCCTCCAAATCTCACGAAACAACACTGTTTTATGAGGAAAATATTTCTTTTGCTATCCTCGGGTTTTCGATGCTTTTGGTTTTCAATCCCTCGCAAGCTCAAGTGTATAGCTATTTGGCTTTGGGTCATTCACATACCCTAGGCGAAGGAGTTGCTGAAGCCGACCGCTATCCAAATCATTTGTAGGCAATGTTAACGATGGATAGTCTAAAAATGTCTCCACCTCAAATTATTGCTCGCACGGGATGGACGACAGATTAACTTTCCAACGCAATAGATGAACGTAGCGATTTGGCTTAGAAATACGATATAGAGACCGTGTTAATTGGTGTAAATAATCAATATAGAGGAAGAAGTGTAGTGGAATATAAAGAGCAATTAGCCTATTTGATTGACACGGCCATAAAACATGCGGGAGGTAATAATTCTCGAGTGTTTGTGTTGTCCATTCCAGATTGGTCGATTACGCCCTTTGCTGCTGGTAGAAATACAGATAAAGGAAAAGTGGCTAAGGAAATTGACGAATACAATTATACCAAAAGGCTGCTATGCGAGGAGTATGCAGTGGACTACACCGAAATAACCGAGGCGTATAGACAAAATGGGAATGAAATGGTCGTAGCGGATAAGCTGCATCGTTCCAAAGAAATTTATCACGAATGGGCTGCAGCTTTGGTTGAGAAAATGAAAAGTCGGTTGGGTAATTAATTATAACTGGTTCAAACGTCCGCTTGGACTTATTGTTGAGGTTTAGCCTTAATTTATCTTTCCGCGTACATCAGCGTAATCTGCGATAAAGAAAAGGTTGCCCGCGGATAGCGCAGGTTTTCGCTGATTTCTTTTCTGCGTACATTATTTCAATCTACCCTCCTAGTTCAAGCGTCCGCTTGGACTTATTGTAGTATATCAAAAACTCGATTGGCCAAAAACAAGCAGCTTCTACACCCCTAGTTCAAGCGTCCGCTTGGACTTATTGTTTCTAAACCCCTAGTTCAAGCGTCCGCTTGGACTTATTGTAGTATATCAGAAAGTCGATTTACCACAAAAAAACAGCTTCTCAAAATGAGAAGCTGTTTCAATTTTTATGATAGAGTGAACTATAAATAGTTCAGCGCCACACCGAAAACAATAATTACGAAGATTATGAAGAAATAAAAACCTCGCTCACTTCTCTTCAAACCTTTCCCAAACAATAAATTGTTGGTAGCATATTTCCAGCGCTTTTCATATGCAGTTTTCATCTTTTTACCTCCTTTTCTTTTTACATTCTGCATCAAATATACTAAATTTTTATCTCAATGTTACGTTAATGTTAAGAAAACTAATTTATGAGGTGAAATTCAATTCGCTGTCTGCGAATATTTTGCTACACATTTGAGCCAAATCATCTGGGAATTGCACGTGTACTTCTACGAGAGAATGCGTAAATGGATGCACAAATCTAGTTCGGTAGCAATGCAATACTAAATGATCTACTCCAAAATGATCTCTGATGTAGGCGTTGTACTTATTGTCACCATATTTCTTGTCGCCCAGTAGTGGATGTCTATAATGACTTAAGTGTCTTCTAATCTGGTGCATACGTCCGGTTTCGGCTTCAATTTCGAGGAATGAAAACCGGCTGTTTGGGTACCGTCCGATAGCTATGGGCAAGGTAACTTTTGCTAAACATTTGAAATGCGTTACAGCGGCTTGATCATTGCCAACAAGCTCTTTTTTCAAAGGCTTATCTATCGTAAAAGTATCTTCAGTAAATCCTCTCACTATGCCATGATAGCATTTGTTGACCGTTCTATTTTCGAAAAGCGATTTGATAGCCCTATCTGCGGCTGGATTTGTACTAAACCACAACACGCCGCTTGTTTGCCGATCGAGGCGGTGTGCAGGATGTACTTGTTGACCAATAGCATTTCGGAGCAATTGCATTACTGACGGCAGCTCATCTTTACCAACATAAGGGCTTGGGTGCACCACATAGCCACTAGGCTTATTTACTGCAATAAAATTCTCGTCCTGAAAAAGAATAGGGATTTCCACTAATAGAAGTATTTAGATCGAAAATATTAGTGGATTTCTCCAGAGCCAATGAGCTCGTTTCCATCATACCATGCTACAAACTGGCCAGAGGCGATCCCTGTTTGAGGTCTTTCGAATATTACATACAGTCCTTCTGCTTCTTGATGCAATGTAGCTGGCATCAATATTTGACGATATCTAAAGCGAACCAAATATTCCTTCTGCTCATTTTGATTCAATAGCATATCCTCCCGCACCCAATGGGTATGTTCTTTTTTCACAAATAAACCTCCTCTTTGCAAGCCAAGATGCTCAGCGCCTTGGCCCGTGTACAATATGTTATTTACAGTATCTTTTTCAAGCACAAACAAGGGTTCTTTTTTGCCGCCTACTTGCAAGCCTTTGCGCTGGCCTACGGTGAAATAGTGCGCGCCATTATGCTCGCCTACCACATCACCATCAGCTGGACTAAAATGCACAGAAGTAGAAAGTAAGGAAAGCTTTTCTTTGCCTTTGGCATGCAATAGCAAATCGGCTATTTGGGCAATCGGCTGCGCCGACTCAGGTATTTCTATGATAGTGCCTTTCTTTGGGGCTAATTGCTGCTGCAAAAATTCAGGTAGTCTGATTTTGCCCACAAAACAAAGTCCTTGGGAATCCTTTTTATTGGCTACAGGCAAACCGATATCCATGGCAATTTCCCGAACCTCCCGCTTTTGCAAATGCCCGATTGGAAAAAGTGCCTTGCTCAATTGCTCCTGCGACAATTGACACAGGAAATAACTTTGATCTTTATTTGCATCTGCGCCAGCTAATAGTCTATAGGTCGTTTGGTCATTTATTTCAATGGTATCTTTTTGGCAATAATGCCCAGTGGCTACCGCATCAGCTTTTAACTTGAGGGCGGCTTTAAGGAAGGTATCGAATTTGATTTCTCTATTGCAAAGCACATCTGGGTTGGGCGTGCGGCCTTTTTCATATTCGGCAAACATATAATCGACGATCCGCTCCTTGTACTCCTTGCTAAGATCCAGATTGTAGAAGGGTATGCCCAAATGCTCCGCGACAGACATTGCATCGGCACTATCTTCAACCCATGGGCATTCGTTATTGAGGGTGACGGATTCGTCGTGCCAATTGCGCATATACACACCTATTACCTCATGGCCTTGCTCTTGAAGCAAATGCGCCGTGACACTAGAATCCACACCACCTGATAGTCCTACTACAATTCTCATCTTGCAAATTTACCCAAATGCAACAATAGGCTATTATAATAAGTTGCCTTTTCTATTTTTGTATTTATTTTTAAAAATAAACCTAATTTCGATGCAAGATCCAAAATCACTTCAATCGGTCGCTGAATTTCATAATACCTTCAAACACCCCATCTTAGATTCGCCGCAAATACCAGATGAAAAAAGGTGCAAATTGCGGGTATCATTGCTCGTAGAGGAACTCAATGAATTAGTAGAAGGCATCAAAAATAAGGATATTGTAGAAATTGCCGATGCTTTTTGTGATTTGCAATATGTATTATCAGGAGCCATTTTGGAATTTGGCTTGGGGGATACATTCAAGGAGCTTTTCGATGAGGTACAAAGATCTAATATGAGTAAGGCTTGTAATAATGAGATTGAAGCAAAGGATACGGTCGTTCATTATAAGTTAGAGAAAGGAGTAGACTGCTACTATGAAGAAGCCGATGGGAAATATTTGGTATTTAGGCGGGAGGATAGAAAAACCCTCAAATCGATTTATTATTCGGAGGCTAATTTAAAGCGGATTTTGAATAGGAAGTAATATTTGTGTACCTCTAACAGGATTAGCAAATTATTTTCACTGAATTCTCAGAGAATTATTTTCCAAAACTTGAAAACTGATAAGACCCATTGCTTGAAATTTCGAATTATAAATTTTTGTAAGCGAGTGTATTGGGTTCTATTTCAAATTTAATGCAAATATATTTCTAAGCACATTAAACTACGGATAGTGGATTTGCTCTAAAGCTTGAAATCTCAAAATAGATGCAAGCAATTAAAATGAAGAAAAATCTACTTTTCCTATTAGTACTTTTGGTTTCGTTCTTATCAGTGAGCGAAACAAATGCGCAAACTTCCCTCAAAAAAGTGTTTGGTGTAATACTAGACGAAGATGATATAACGCCACTTATTGGAGCCAATGTGCTAATGAAAACAACTTCGGACTCTTTATTAAAAGGAACCTCTTCCGATAAGAATGGTAAGTTTGAATTTAAAGGGCCAATTCCAAGATCGTTTATAATCGAAGTGAGCTATGTAGGTTACGACAATTTCAAGCAACGTTTTATCCTTGCAAGCAACGAAGATTTAGGAAAAATCCGAATTTCTACTGGAAAATTGCTCAGCGAAATTGTGATTAAAGGCCCACCAGTTACCGGTGAAATGAGAGGAGATACCGCGGTATTCAACGCAAGTGCCTTTACCACCCGTCCCGATGCTGATGCGGAAGATTTAATAAGAAAATTACCAGGGGTTACTATCGAAGGCAATACCATTAGAGCCCAAGGGGAAGAGGTGCGTCAAGTATTGGTAGATGGAAAGCGCTTTTTTGGGAACGATCCGATGACAGCCCTCCGCAACTTGCCTGCGGAAATAGTGGATAAAGTAGAGATTTTCGATGAAAGATCCGATCAAGCTCAACTTACAGGTTTCGACGATGGTACTAGAAATAGAACACTGAATATTGTAACAAAAGAAGATGCCCGTGTCGGCTCATTTGGTAAATTTTACGCTGGCTATGGTACAGAAGAAAGATATCAAGGTGGAGGTAATTTCAACTTATTTAAAGGAAATAGAAGATTGTCCATTATTGGAGGCATGAACAACATCAATCAGCAAAACTTTGGAGGACAAGATAATACTGGTGGTGGCGGTCGCGGCGGAGCATTCGCGGGTCGTGGTGGAGCTCCAGCATCCACAGGCATCAATACGGCAAGTTCCCTAGGACTTAATTTCTCAGATTTCTGGGGAAAAGGCTTTGAATTTAATGGAAGTTATTTTTACAATTCTTCTAGCAATACCCTAGAAAACAGGCTAAACCGAGAGTTAATTCTTGGTTCGGATTTAAGCCAGTTCTACTCAGAAGAGAGTGCCGACCTAAGAGAAAATGCGAATCATCGAGTGAATATGAACATCACTTGGAATTTGAGTGATCGCTCAGCGATTATCATACGTCCTAATCTTAGTTTCAACAATTCAAATTCTGAAAACACCACTTTAGGCTTAAACTTCCTGCCAGATGGCACATCCCTTAGTGGCAATAATAACGCGACCATTCAGGAAGGCAATTCCTTCAATTTCTCTAATAATCTTACTTATCGGTTAAAGTTCGACAAAATAGGTAGATCTATTTCTACAGAAATCACTACTTCGACCAATAACAATGATAATGACAGCTTCTTAGATGCCATCAGTTTTAACCCAAGGTTTAACAGAACAGACACAATAAACCAAGTGACCAATGGATTGTCTAGCGGACTGAGCTATAATGCTAATTTCGTTTACACAGAGCCTTTGTCTGCGCGATCAAACTTACAAGCTAATTATTCATTGGGTAATAACTTAACTGATAACGACCAAAGAGTTTTTAGACTACAAACGGAGTCTGGTTTTATGAACTTGGACAGTGCCTTGACAAACACATTTGATAATAGCTATTTTGTTCAAAGAGTAGGTGTAGGGTATGTGTACAATTATAATAAGCTGAATATTAACACCAACCTTAATTATCAGTTTGCAAGGTTAAAGAATGAGAGAGTATTTCCAACAGAAACAGAAACCGAATTGCAATTCAATAACCTAATTCCGACTGTGAATGCCGGTTACCGCTTCACGCCTATGCAAAACTTGCGTTTCAACTACAGAGCAACTACTCAAAACCCTACGATCAATCAATTACAAGATGTCGTAAATAATGCAAACCCACTACAACTATCAAGTGGTAATCCGAACTTGGAGCAAAACTTTGGGCATTTTATGACATTGAATTACACAAGCTTCAATCTTGAAAAAGCACGTACTTTCTTGGTATTCCTTACAAGCAATATTACAGCAAATTTTATTGGAAACGCCACATATATCGCGCAACAGGATACCTTGATTAATGGCTCAATTCCATTGGCTCTTGGTGGCCAGTTTACACGTCCAGAGAACATGGGGGGAAGTATTATCTCCCGCGCATTTGTTACCTACGGGTCATATTTGAAGGGCATCAAGAGTAATTTGAATGTGAACTCTGCTGTAACTTATAGCCAAATCCCAGGTATTGTAAATGGCCGTAAAAACTTCAATAGAAATACTACATTAAGCCAAGGGTTAACCTTGAGTAGTAATATCAGCGAGAATGTAGATTTCACTCTTTCTAGCACGGCTAATTACAATATTGTGGAAAGTAGCTTGAATCAGAACGCCGATAATAATTTCTTTACCCAAGTGAGTTCTTTCCGATTCTTCTATCGCTTTGCTGGCAAATGGTTTATCACAAATACCACAGCGCATCAGTTATACAGAGGATTGGGCGAGGAGTTCAACCAGTCTGTTTGGTTGCTAAATGCCGAAATAGGCAGAAAATTCTTAGCCAAAGAGCAGGGTGAATTGAAAATATCTGTTTTTGATGCATTAGGACAAAATCAGGCAATTAGCCGTACCATTTCAGACATCTCCATTGAGGATAGAAATACGACCGTATTGCAACAATATTTCATGATGACATTTACCTATAATCTTAGAAATTTTGGTGGTGGTAAAGAACAACAACAAAGAGGCGGTGGAAACCCAATGATGAGAATGGGTAATTAATATATTAAATTTTTTTAATGGTTGATGATAGGGGACGGTGCATTATGTGCCGTCCTTTTTCTATTTATTCGAAGCTGAATAGGCGGGAGGGTAAAGAAAGCTTTTCATTGATCATTAGCAAGTCCATAGATCAAGTGGTAATGTAATTTATTATCAATTAAACCGTTTTATTTTATATTTAAAAATGTTTCTTTAATTTAGAGCGAATGATGAATTTAATTGTAACACACATGAAGATCCAATACTCCCTTTTTCTATTGCTTTTCATAGCCTTCCTTGCGTGCTCCACCGAGGAAGCTCAAAACGAAACTGAAGTCCAATCTGCCAATCAGCAATGGGTAATTTCAGATTCTGTAGTGGTAAATTTAGCATTGGCACAAGTCTGGCCTATTGACTATCAACCTGATAGAAATATTTTCTTGGGAAAGAATGGAAGAGATTTGGTGATATTCGATGAGAGTGGAGCGGTGCTTCACGAGATCAAAGAAAAGCCAGCCGGCGATCCCGATTATCTAGGAAATTGGAAATTTGGAACAGGCTTTTTTGAAGAGGATAAGATAATGGTTCAGCCTAATATGTCAGATAAGATGCTGATTACAGATTTTGATGGCAATGTGACGGAGAAAGTACAAATGCCCTATCGAATGATGGTAAGCATGAGTAAGGATAGCCCTAAATCCTTTAAAATAGAGGACAACAAGTATCTATTATATGCTCCTGGCAGGCATAATGAAATCGAAGTGAGGAGAAATGGCTTCAAAGAGACCATGTTCGAAATTTGGGATAGGGCCTCCAATACATTCACACCAACCATCACATTGCCAGCAGACCACCCGCATACCAAGCCTACGAACAATCGCTTTTTTCCTGAATTTATGTATAGTAGCGGCAGACTGTTTCTTTATACTCCCGAATTTCCCGAAATCTACCTATATCAATGGGATGGCACAGATTTTCAATATGAAAAGACCATTAGACCAAATCTCCCAAAGTTTGTTCGCTATCCCGAGAATGCTGAAGGAACAATTGATTTCAGAACTGTAAAAGCAGGAAATATACTATTTCTAGCTTTGGAGGGAAATGAGCTGCAAATAGCCTATAAAGAAGGAATTGAGGAGGAACGGTATAGCATTATGTCCGAAGAGGAGCAGCAAATGACAGAGGTGACTGAGCCAATGTATAAGGTGGTAAGTATTAATCTCGATGACTTATCCGAGCGCTACCAAGATTTACCTCAAGAAGTTCTTCCAATGCTTACCCAGGCAGGTGAAGGGCGCTGGATTGGTCTCAAAAATATCTACCTCAAAATGATAGAGGAAGATTATCCGACACTTTATTTTATGGAAAGAAGGTAACATTTCTTAATAGGTTACTTTCTATTGCTGCGCTTTTGTTGAAGCGGGATTTGAGTTAGTAATATTTTAGCAATTGAGCCCGCGAATCTTTGGACAAATGGAAGGAATGGCTAAATTGGGGTCTATTAATTTGCTTCCATTCCTATGAATATCACAAAGATTTCCCGTCTTCTTGTTGCCAATAGAGGCGAAATTGCTATCAGGATATTACGTGCTGCCTCGGAATTGCGTATCCGAACGGTAGCAGTATATTCCTTTGAGGACAGGTATTCTCTACACCGCTACAAAGCAGATGAGTCTTATCAGATTGGGCCAGATCAGGAGCCACTAAAACCCTACTTGGACATAGAGGAAATCATTCGCATGGCGAAATTACAAAAGGTAGATGCCATCCATCCGGGCTATGGCTTCTTATCCGAAAATGTAAAATTTGCCAGAAGGTGCGCGGAGGAGGGAATTATCTTCGTGGGGCCAAATCCAGAAGTGATGGAGCGATTGGGAGATAAAGTTGCTGCTAAATTGGTCGCCAAAGAGGTACACGTGCCGACTATTCCAGATTCTGCGTTGAAATTGGATTCAGTAGATATTGCTGTAGAAGAGGCGAAAAATATAGGATTTCCCATTATGGTAAAAGCAGCCGCGGGAGGGGGAGGCCGTGGAATGCGCGTGGTGAAAAGCGATGAAGAGCTTCGTAAAGCATTTCAAGAAGCAAAAGGCGAAGCGGCTAAATCCTTCGGCGACGATACCATTTTTTTAGAAAAGTACATTCATAATCCCAAGCATATCGAAGTCCAATTGCTGGGCGATAGCTACGGTAATTTGGTGCATTTATACGAGCGCGATTGTTCTGTCCAGCGCCGATTCCAAAAGGTAATCGAACTTGCTCCTTCCAATCTGCCAGATACTATCAGGGAAAAATTATTCGAATATGCCTTGAGAATTGGTAAGCATGTAAATTATAATAATGCTGGGACGGTCGAATTCCTCGTAGACCAGGAACACAATATTTACTTTATTGAAGTAAATCCACGCATACAAGTAGAGCATACCATTACTGAAGAAATTACCGGAATTGATATAGTGCGTTCCCAGATTTTGATTGCAGCAGGAGTTCCACTAGACCACCCGCAGATTTTTATTCATTCTCAGGATGAAGTTCGTTGCAATGGTTTTGCCGTACAATGTCGCATTACCACGGAAGATCCACAGAATGGTTTTACGCCCGATTACGGCCAAATAATCGCCTATCGAAATGCAGCAGGATTTGGGATTCGTCTTGACGAGGGCAGCTCATACGCAGGTGTGAAAATTTCGCCATTTTTTGATTCTATGCTAGTAAAAGTGTCCGTTTGGGGACGTACGCTCAAAGGAGCCACCCAGCGAATGCGCCGTTCTCTCACTGAGTTTCGGATCAGAGGAGTAAATACCAATATCCAATTCCTCATAAATGTGATGGACGATGAGGAATTTCAAGATGGATTGGCTCGTGTAAATTTCATTCCGAGCAAGCCCGATTTGGTAGTGCCTAGAATGGGTACAGGAAAAGATAGAGCAACCAAAGTAATAAAGTACTTAGGCGAATTGGTGGTGAATGGTCATCCTGATATTGCAGATAAAACAGTACAGAAGATCTTTAGAATTCCACAAATCCCAGAATTTGATAAGCTGGCAGATTATCCAAAAGCTTCTCGAAATAGGTTAATACAAATTGGACCCGATGCCTTCGCAAAAGAATTGCGGGAGGATAAGCGGATCCATTATACCGATACCACCTTTAGAGATGCGCATCAAAGTTTGTTTGCCACACGTATGCGGACTGCCGATATGCTTGCTATTGCAGAAGGATATGCCAAAGCACATCCCGAAGTATTTTCTATGGAGGTATGGGGAGGTGCTACTTTTGATGTATGTATGCGCTTTCTTCACGAAAACCCATGGGAGCGACTAAAGCTTTTACGTGAAGCAATTCCAAATATCCTTTTCCAAATGCTATTCAGAGGCAGTAATGCGGTGGGCTACACAGCCTATCCAGATAACCTTATTGCGCGATTTATTGAAAAAAGTGCGGAAAACGGCATTGATATTTTCCGAATATTTGATTCGCTCAATTGGTTGGATGCGATGAAACTGAGCATCAAAACAGTGCGAGAGCGTACGCAATCTCTTGCCGAGGTGTGTATTTGCTACACGGGTGATATTACAGATCCCTCCCGCAACAAATACAACTTGCAGTACTATTTGGACCTAGCCAGAAGGATTGAAGATGAGGGAGCCCATATTTTGGCTATCAAAGATATGGCGGGTTTGCTCAAGCCCTATGCAGCAGAACTGTTGGTAAAGGAATTGAAGAAATCAATTCATATTCCCATTCACCTGCATACCCACGATACCTCTGGCATACAGTCGGCTACGTATCTAAAAGCCATAGAAGCAGGAGTGGATGCTATAGATGTAGCCCTTTCGTCTATGTCGGGATTAACCTCCCAGCCCAATTTCAACTCATTGGTAGCGAGCCTAAGAGGAAATGAAAGAGAAAATCCTATCGATTTGCACTCTCTCAATCGCTATTCCAATTACTTTGAAGCCGTACGAGAATATTATCATCCCTTCGAAAGTGAGCTGAAAAGTGGTACTGCCGAAGTCTATGAGCATGAAATTCCAGGCGGCCAATATTCAAATCTCCGTCCACAAGCCCGGAGTTTGGGACTAGAAGATAGATTTGAAGAAGTGAAAAAGAATTACGCGCTCGTAAATCATCTGTTTGGTGATATCGTAAAAGTAACGCCATCTTCCAAAGTGGTAGGAGATATGGCTTTGTTTATGACCTCTAATAATTTAACGATCGAAGATGTGATGAAGCGCGGGGAGAATTTATCTTTTCCAGATTCTGTGAAGGCACTTTTTAGAGGTGACCTAGGTCAGCCCGAAGGAGGCTGGCCGGTGGAGATTCAGAAGATTGTGCTAAAAGACGAAAAGCCCTACACCAATAAACCGAATGCACATTTGGAGCCGATAGATTTTGCAAAGGAACTACCTGCATTTATTGCTGATTTTAAGGATAATAAACTGACAGAAGAGGATTTTCTTTCGTACAAACTGTATCCTAAGGTTTTTAAGGATTACCATACATTCGTGCAAGAATATGGCAATACAGGAATTTTGCCTACTTCTGGGTTTTTCTACCCGATGCAACCCAATGAGGAAATAATGGTAGAACTAGAGCCTGGCAAAAATCTATTGGTCAGGTATATGTATAAAACCGAGGCCAATGACGAGGGAATTTGCGATGTATTTTTTAAGATCAATGGAATGACTAGAAGCGTTTCTGTGCAAGATCGCAAAGTAGCGGTCACCAAAGTGAAAAACCGCAAAGTGAAAAGCGAGAAGGATATTGGCGTGCCATTACAAGGCAGACTGATTAAAGTTTTGGTGAAAGAAGGCGACAAAGTGACGAAAAATCAAGCGCTGTTTATGATTGAAGCGATGAAAATGGAATCGACGATAAGTGCTCCAATGGACGGTATAGCAACCCAAGTATATTTGGAAGAAGGTATTATGGTGGAGCAGGATGATTGTGTGCTGACCATCGAATAAGACTTTCGTAAATATAGAGCGATACAAAATGCAAAATTAATACAATTGGCTTTGGCATTCAATTGTATTAATTTTGCAGGCCAATTGGCTAGAGAGATAATTTTTGCCGCAATTTCAGATTCATGACTTTACAAGAAGAAATCAACATACGTAAGACCTTCGCCATTATTAGTCACCCAGATGCGGGTAAAACCACATTGACAGAGAAATTCTTGCTTTTTGGAGGTGCTATACAGACAGCCGGTGCTGTGAAATCTAATAAGATCAAAAAGGGAGCAACTTCTGATTTTATGGAGATTGAGAGACAAAGAGGTATTTCGGTGGCTACTTCCGTGATGGGCTTTGAATATGCGGGCAAAAAAATCAATATACTGGATACTCCTGGCCACAAAGATTTTGCAGAGGATACTTTCCGTACGCTCACCGCAGTGGATAGTGTGATATTGGTAGTCGATTGTGTGAAAGGTGTGGAGGAACAAACTGAGAAATTGATGGAAGTGTGTAGAATGCGAAATACGCCTGTCATCATTTTTGTAAATAAAATGGATCGTGAAGGAAAAGATCCTTTCGATTTGCTAGATGAATTGGAAGAAAAGCTTAGCATTAATGTTCGTCCACTTACTTGGCCGATTAGTCAGGGTTCATCGTTCAAAGGAATTTATAACTTACAAAAACAGAATGTGAACCTTTACTCCATCAATAAGACCAAGATTGCAGATGATTTGGTGCAAATAAATGACCTAAACGACCCTCAACTAGATGTGATTGTTGAAAAGAGGTATGCGGATAAGTTGCGGGAGGAAGTAGAGTTGATTGAAGGTGTATATGAAGATTTGAGTAAAGAGGATTACTCAAAAGGCATGATAGCGCCAGTCTTCTTTGGTTCGGCCATCAATAATTTTGGAGTGAAGGAGCTGTTGGATATTTTCTGTGAAATCGCACCATCCCCCCGCCCTAGAGAAACTCAGGCTAGGTTAGTGATGCCAGATGAGAAGAATTTTAGTGGCTTTGTGTTCAAGATTCATGCGAACTTAGATCCCAATCACCGAGATCGCATTGCATTCCTTAGAGTATGTTCAGGGAAGTTTGAGCGAAATAAATTTTTCTATCATACACGCTTAGGTAAAAAGCTGAAATTTGCTAACCCAACCACTTTTATGGCCAATGAAAAAAGCTTGGTGGAGGAATCTTATCCAGGTGATGTGGTGGGATTGTACGATAGCGGGAACTTCAAAATAGGAGATACCCTCACAGAAGGAGAAGTGTTAGCCTACAAAGGCATTCCAAGTTTCTCTCCTGAGATATTTAGAGAATTGGTAAATAAGGATCCATTCAAATCCAAGCAATTGGAAAAAGGCATTCGTCAGCTAAGTGAGGAAGGTGTCGCGCAGCTTTTCTTGCAACAACCAGGTAATAGGAAAATTATTGGTACTGTTGGGGAGCTTCAATTCGATGTTATCAAATTCCGACTAGAGCATGAGTATGGTGCAAAGGCGGATTTCTACCATTTGAACTATTACAAAGCGTGTTGGATGACTTCTGATAAAAAGGAAGCTATCGGTGAGCTTATTCGTAAGCGAGGCAGCTATGTGGCCTACGATAAGGACGATAATCCCGTGTACTTTGCAGAATCTCAGTGGCTACTCAATACCGTGAGGGAGAATTTTCCTGATATACAATTCCATTTCACATCAGAGTTTAAGAATAAATTGGCGGAATTGGCCTAAGACTATTAGTTCTCTTTAGGGTTTGTAGGAGGCTTTTTGAGGTGAAATCTGATTTTCAAACCTAATGTGATTTCACCATCATATTTAAAAACGTGTGGCTATAATTGGAGGTTTTCAGTGAGCTTGCTGT